>CALPYF020000003.1 GCA_943327755.2 Deinococcus hopiensis KR-140 | reverse complement strand
GTGGAGCGGACCGGCATCACCCGCCCGGACCGGCTGGAACGTCTGTTCGGGCTGGTCGTCCTGGCCTGGATCAGCTGCCTCCGGGTGGGCGTGTGGCTCCAGGCGCAGGTTCCGGTCAAGGTGAAGGCTCATGGCCGCCCGGCCATGAGCCTCGTGCGGTATGGCGCGGAGCGGCTGTGCCATGCCCTGCGGTGGAATCTCCCCGAGTTACCCGCACTGATCAGGTTGCTGAGCACGCCATTTCACGCGCCAGGCGCGGCTTGAAGGCAAGATGTCCGGTACAGAGCTGATGGAGATAGGCGTACACATGTGCCCACCCTCCAGTGGGGGCACTGGGGGAGAAGCGTCCGCCGGAGTCACTGAGCCCTTCGGCGCATTTCCTGTTCGGGCCCTTCTGTTAGCCTTGCGGGCGTGTCTGTGCCGTCCACCCTGATTGCTGCGTCGAACGTGTCGGTGTTGTTCGGCGAGCGGGTGGTGCTGGACGGCGTGAGTGTGGGTGTGTCGCTGGGCGAGCGGGTGGCGCTGCTGGGCCGGAACGGGGCGGGGAAGACGACGCTGCTGCGGGTGCTGACCGGGGAGCGGGTGCCGGAGGAGGGTGAGGTCTGGCGCGCGGATGGGTTGCGGGTGGCGGTGCTGGAGCAGCATCACGCGCATCCGGCGGGGCGGAGTGTGCGGTCGCTGGTGGACGCGGCTCATCCGTACCGGGCGCTGGAGGTGAGTCTGCTGGAGCTGGAGGCGGATCTGGGTGATCCGGAGGTGCTGGCGCGTTGGGCGATGCTACACGCACACCTGGAGGACGTGGACGCCTTCCGCTGGCCGTCGCGCGTGGCGCGGGTGCTGGGGATGCTGGACCTGACGCGCTTTCTGGACCGGGACGCGAGCACGCTGTCCGGTGGGGAGCGGACGCGGCTGGCGCTGGCGCTGGCCCTGGCGCGCGAACCGGACCTGCTGGTGCTGGATGAACCCACGAACCATCTGGATATCCGCATGCGGGAGTGGCTGGAGGGCTGGTTGCGGGCGTTCCGGGGTGGGGTGCTGCTGACCAGTCACGACCGGGAGTTTCTGGACGCGGTGGCGACGCGCAGCGCGTGGCTGGAGCACGGCGAGGCGACGGGGTATCCCGGGGGGTACTCGCGGGCGTCGGCGCAGCGGGAGCTGGAGCGGCGCACGCAGGCCCGCGCGGCGCGACTGGGGGAACGCGAGGCGCAGCGGTTGTCGAGGAGTGTGGAGGTGCTGGACCGCTGGGGCCGCCGGTCGCGGGCGTTGAAAACGCGGGCGGAGCGGCAGAGCGTCCCGGAGGCGCCGCTGCCGGAACGGCAGATCCGCATGCGCCTGTTGGCGGGGACGGCGCGCGCGCCGCTGGTGGCGTGGGGTGAGCACCTGAGCAAGGCGTACGGGGAGCGGCCCGTGCTGTCTGAGGCGGCATTCCGGCTGCGGCAGGGGGACCGGGTGGCGCTGATGGGCGCGAACGGCACGGGGAAGACCACGCTGATGCGCCTGCTGTCCGGCGAGCTGCACCCGGATCCGCCCGCGCCGGACCCGTTGACCGGGGAGGTCGGGTCGCCGCCTGCGCTGCGGGTCGCGCCGGGCGTGACGGTCGCCAGCCTGGATCAGACGTGGCACGGGCTGACGCCGGGCGAGGGGCTGCACGCGCAGTTCGAGCGGCGTTTCGGGCGGCAGGCGAATACCCTGCTGGGCCGCGCGGGCTTCGGCGCGGAGGACTGGCCCAAGACTCCGGAGGTGCTGTCGGGCGGCGAGCGGGCGCGGGCCGGGCTGGCGCTCGTGAGTGGCCTGCGGGCGGACCTGCTGCTGCTGGACGAACCCACCAACCACCTGGACGTGGAGGCCCTGCTGGCGCTGGAGGGCGCGGTGCAGGCGTACGCGGGCGCGGTGGTGATCGTCACGCACGACCGCCGCTTCGCGCGGGAGGTCGCCACGCGCCTGTGGGTGATCGAGGACGCCGCACTGCGCGAGGTGAGCGGCTGGGGCAGCCGCGAGTACCTCGACCCGGCGGCGACATTGCAGGGCGACCCGCCGCCCCCGCCGCCACCGCCCACGCCCCGGCAGCGCCTTGCGCCGCTGGAGGCCCAGCTCTCGGCCCTGCGCGCGGAACTGGACCGCCCGCCCGGCAGCCTGACCGGGCGCGAGGAGGCCCGCGTGCGCGCCCAGGCGCACGCCGTGCAGCAGGGCCTGTACGGGCTGTACGCGCAGGTGTGGAGTGCCCCGCAGTTCGACGCGGAGGTCCGCGAGCCGCCCCTGACCGTCCGCGCGCAGCGCCTGGGGGACACGGGGGGAATGTTCTGGGCCGTGCGGGACGAGGGCTGCCCGCATCTGGCCTGGGACGGGCAGACGCTGCGCTGGAACGGCGAGCCGCCCGCGTGGTTCGGCGCGGCGCTGCTGGGTGGCACCCTGCGGATCCTGTTCGAACGCTGGAACGTGGGCCGCGTGGGGCTCGGGGACGGCGGCCCGGTGCTGACCCGCCGGGCGTACTTCGAGCGGCTGGGCCTCGCGCCGGGGCGGGAGGGGACGCGCCCCGCCCCGTGAGGGCACGCTATACTCGCGCGCATGGAAGACCTCATCAAGGGCCGCCTCGGCGGAGCGGACGGCTACAGCATCCGCTGCGCCATCGACGGCGACACCATCAAGGGCCGCGCGGGCGGCAAGCTGCACGGCAAGGACATCAACCTCGAGATCACCGAACGCGGCGTGCAGGGCACCGTCGGCGCCGACTCCGTGAAGATCGAGCTGGAAGACGGCGAACTGCGCGGCAACGTCGGCGCGCAGAAACTCACGCTGCGTGGCGTGGACCGCGTGACCGGCTTCATGGGCGAACCCATCGTCGGCTGGAACGTCGTGGCGCAGCAGACCGGCGAGAAACTCGTCGGGCAGCTGGGCAGCACCGTCCTGGGCCGCCCCTTCGAGCTGGACCTGGGCAGCGCTCCCGGCTGGGTGGGCACCCTGGTGGCCGTCGTCGCCTTCTACGCGCTGGAACCCCGCGCGAACGTCACCGTCGGCTGAGCTGACCCCTCACGTCGGCGCCGCCCCTGCAATCAGCGGGGGCGGCGCTCTTCATGGTCCGGTGCCGGGGCGAGGTGGGGGCCCGGCTGCCCCCCGCCTCACCGGCCGAACAGGTAGCGCACCCCGAAGCGGAACACGGCGCCGCGTTCGCCGTTCTCCACGCCGAAGTTCACGTTGGTCCGGTCGTTCACGTTGTACCCGACGCTGAAGGTCGGGCGGATCGACTGGAGGTTCAGGCCCTTCAGGGGCGTGCTGACCTTGAACGTGAAGCGGCTGTCGGGCGCGGTGTACTCGGCGTTGATCAGGCCCTCGCCGTTCAGGTCCACCTGATACTGCAGGTACAGGTCGCGGGTCAGGTAGGACCCGAGCGTGATCGTGGCGCCCACGGTGCCGTCCTCGACGCTCAGCTGCGGGGTCAGGCGGAACACGTCCAGGCCGAACGCGTTGGCGATGGTGCGCTCGAACTCGCCCAGCACGAACACGTTCAGCGCCGTCTGGATGGCGCTGGACCCCAGCGCGCCGAGGTTGCTGGGCAGCGCCGCGAGGTTCGGGACGCCGGTGGCGACCAGCGCGTACAGTTCCGCCTCGCCGTACGGGAGGCCCGTGGCGGGGTCGGCGCAGCTGCTGCCCTCGGCGGTGCAGCGCAGCGTGGTCGTCAGGTCCAGGACCGGCGAGCCGCTGCGCGTGACGAACTCGCCGCTCAGTTCCAGCGTGACCGGCACGCGCTGCCGGGTGGTGACGGCGGTGACGGTGCCGCTGGTCTGCACGCTGAATTTCGGGTAGAGGTTGTCGCCGCTGAACGTCACCGCGCCGTTCTGCAGCGCGAACTCGTTCTCGCGCAGGTACACGAAGCCGCGCTGCGAGCGGATCTCGCCGCTCAGGCGGGGGCGGTCGCCGCTGCCTGCCAGGGTCAGGCCACCGGTGAACTCGGCCCGCACGAGGTTCTCGTCAATGCGGATGCCGTTCGTGGCGGTGATGGGGATGTCCTCGAACACCAGCCGCTGCAGGAAGGGCCGCGCGGGGCGGGCCGCCGGGTCCTCCTGCGGCTGCGGGAAGGTCGTGAACTGCTCGGGCAGGGGGCTGACGAAGTTGTCGGTGGTGCGGCCCGTGGCGGCGTCCACGTTGCTCTGCCCGGGCGCGGGGATGGTGGCGGGGGCGTTCACGCGGCCCAGCACCAGCCGCGCGAAGTCGGCCGCGCCGGTCACGCGGATCACGCTGCCGTCGTCCACGGCGCGCAGATCGGCATTCAGCGCGCTCTCGCGGCCGTAGATGACGGCCAGCGGCAGGTTGTAGTTCCGCGCGGCGAGGCTCAGGTCCCACCTGGGCGAGAGCGTCCCGGTGAGGCTCAGGGTGCCCGCCCCGCTGGCCGCGGTGGTGCTGCGGCTCTGCGCGTCCAGCGTCCAGCGGCCGTCGGTCTGCTGCGCGAGGGTCACTGTGCTGTCCGGCAGCGCGCCCAGCGGCTGCGGCGCCAGCAGGCCCGCGAAGGTCACGCGGGTGCCGCTCAGGCGGCCCAGCGTGAGCTGACCGGCCACGTTCAGCGTGCCGTCCGACCCGACGGTGCCGCCGGTCAGGACGCGCCCGCCCGCCGTGAACGCGCCGCTGTCGGGCAGGTCCCCGGCGAACTGCGGCACGCTCAGGCTCAGGCCCGCCACGCTGCCCTGGAGGTTCTGCGCGCGCAGCAGCCCGCGCGGCCGGTCGTACGTCCCCGCCGCCGAGAGGGTCAGGGTGCCCTTCAGGCTGGGAGTCAGGTCCACCAGGCCCGGCACCAGCCGCAGCACGGGCGTGAAGGTGGTGTTCGTGAACTGCGCGCTGAGGTTCACGTTCTCGCGGGTGTACTGGCCGCGCACGTCCCAGGTGCCGGCGCCGCCCAGCTGGATGTTCACGCCGCGCAGCTCCCGGCTGGCGAAGTCCAGCGTGCCGCTCCCGGTCAGGGTCTCGGTCACGGCGCCTTCGCCGGTGCCGCTCGTGGCACTCACGCGGATGCGCTCGGCCACCACGTTCAGCGTCCCGGCGGTCGGGTCGGCCAGCGGGAAGCGGAAGCGGGCCACGCCGGTCACGACGCCCTCGCCGGGCGTCTCCCCGGTGAAGGCGCCCACCAGCGCGCCCACCGGCAGGGCGCGCAGGTTGCCCTGTCCGAAGACCTCGCCGCTGCCCAGGCCTGCCGTGAAGTCCGACTGGCCCAGGAAGCCCCGGATGCGCCAGTCGCTGCCGACCTGCGTGCCCTCCAGCCGGGCGGGCAGGACCTTCGTGCCGACGGTCAGCGCGTCGGCGCGCAGCACGAACGTGCCGCCCCCGTCGCGCAGGTTCGCCTCGCCGCTCACGCGGCCGGACAGCGCCGGAGCGATCTTCAGGTCGCGTACCTCCAGTTCGTCCAGCGTGGCGCGCAGCGTGTACCCCTCGCCGGTGGGTTGCACGGCGAGCACGCCGTCCAGGCCGGGCAGCAGGTCCGCGACGCCGCCCGAGGCGCTCAGGTCGGCGCTGCCCATGTCGTTCCCGCCGCGCAGGTCGGCCGCGAACGTCTGCCCGTTCAGGGTCACCGTGCCGTTCAGGGTCAGGCTCTGCCCGGCGACCTCCAGCGGGTAGGCCCGCACGCCCAGCGTGCCGCGCAGCCCGTCGCCCGCGGCGCGCACGTTCACGTCCAGGGCGCCCGACTCGCGGGTCAGGCGGCCGGTCAGCGTGCCGGTCCAGAAGGCCGGGCCCTGCGCGGCCCGCAGCGTCAGCGTGCCCGCACTCAGGGCGGCCGTCAGGTTCACGTCGGGGCGGCCCCCGGCCAGCGTCACCTCGCCGTCCAGGTTGCCGCGAAGCGCCACACCCAGGTACGGCACCTCGTAGGGGGTGTCCAGTTCCCGCACTGTCAGGGCCACGCGGCCCGAGGTCGTGTCGGTGTTCACGCTGCCCGTGGCGGTCAGCAGGCCCGACAGACCTGTGATGCCCAGCCGGCCCAGGTTCAGGCCCGGCAGGTTCGCGGCGAGCTGCCCGGTCTGCCAGCGCAGCGAGCCGTCCACCAGTCCGTCCGAGACGTTCAGGTCGGCGGTCTTCAGGCTGGCGCTGCCGCTGGCGCGCCACTCGCCGCGCCGCACGGACAGCTGCGCCTGCGGGTCGGCCAGGGTGCCGTCCGCCGTGACGGTCACGGCGCCCTCGGGCCGGGTCAGGCTGGCGGTGCCCAGCAGGGCCCACTCGCCGCGCGCGCCGGGACGGGCTTCCAGCACGCCGCTGCCCTGCGTTTGCGGGCCGTCCACGAGGCGCAGCTGCACGCCGCGCGCACTGGCGATCACGCGGGTGCCCGCGCCGAGCAGGCCCGCCTCGCCCTGCGCGAGTGGCGTGCCCAGCGGGCCACTCAGGCGCAGCGTCAGCGGCTGGGTCAGGACACCGGCGGGGCCGCCCGTGACGCGCGCGCTGCCGCGCCAGCCGCCCAGGCGGTCGGCGGTGACGTCCAGCGCGGCGCGCAGGCCCTGCGGCCCGCTGAGATTCCCGCGCGCGCTGATCGCCTGCGCGCGGTTGGTGACCTGCACGCGGCCCGCCAGGGTGCCCGAGGCGTCCACGGTCAGGTCGGCGGTACCGTCCAGCGCCGCGCTCCCCGTGGCCTCCAGCTCACTGCCGAAAGCCTTCGCGCGCAGGCCGCTCAGGGTCACGCGGGTGCCGTCCAGCGTCGCGACCGTCCGGCCCGCCTGAGTCAGTGTTCCCTTCACTCCGGCCAGCGTGCCGGACAGGGTGCCGCTCAGGTCGCCCAGCGTGACCCCGGCCAGCGCCGCGCCGCGCGTGCTCAGCGTGCCCGCCAGGGTGGGGGAGACCAGCGTGCCGCCCAGGCTGGCGCTCAGGGTCGCCTCGCCCGCGCCGCCCACCAGCGGCAGCGGCGTGACGTTCAGGCGGCCCGCCAGCGCCGGGACGAGGTTCGCGCCCGGCGTGAGGCTCAGCGTGCCCGCACCCAGTCGCCCGGCCGCCAGCGCGTACGTGCCGCGCCCGTCGCCGGTCAGGGTCACGGGGTCGGGCAGGCCCGCCACGCTGGCCCGCACCGAGCCGGACAGGCGCGGCCACACCCCGTTCAGATCCAGGGTCGCGCGGGTGTCACCGCTGCTGACCGTGCCGTACAGGCGCGCGCGCAGGGTGCCCGCCGCGAGGTCGAGGTCGCTCGCCTCGGCGTACACCGCGCCACCCAGGCTGCCCTTCAGGGCCGCGCGGGCGTTCAGGCGCGGGTCGAGCACCCGGCCCGACGCGGTGATCAGCGCCTCCAGCTGGTCGGTGGTCAGCGTCACGCGGCCCGCCACGGCGGGGTCGGCGGCGCGGCCTGTGAAGGTCAGGTCCGCGCCCAGCGTGCCGGCCCCCAGCGACGCGGCGTTCAGGTACGCGGTGCTCAGGTCGCGCGCGGTCACGCGCAGCCCGCCCGGCAGCGAGCCCTGGGCGCGCAGCACGCCGTCACGCAGGCTGCCGCTCAGGTCGGCGCTCAGGACGTCCGCGCGCGGATCGAAGGCGGCGCGGCCGTACAGGCTAAACGGCCCGGCCTGCGCCTGCTCGCCCTTCACCGCGAGGTTCTGCGCGTTCAGTGCCTCCAGCCCACCGGACAGGGTGCCGCTGGCCATCAGGGTGCCCGCCACGGTCAGGGCATCCACGTCTAGCCCGGCGGGCAGCAGCCGCGCGGCGCGCAGCCCGTCCAGGCGCAGCGAGGCGGCGTACCGCCCGCTGTCCAGGGTCGCCAGTCCGCTCGTGCGCGCGCCGGTCAGCTGCACGCGGGCGTTCCCGGCGGCGTAGCGGGCACTCAGGTCGCCGCTCAGGTCCCCCTCGCGGTCCTGCACGTCGCCGCTGAACGCGGCGTTCAGTGCACTCCACGACGCGCCGCCCAGCGTGGCCGCACCGCTCAGGCGCAGCTGCTCCGCGCGGCCCCACAGGGCGCCCACGTCGAAGCTCGCCAGGGTCAGGGTGCCGCCCGGGCGCAGCGGGAGGCTGGCGGGCAGGCGGCCAGTCACGCGGGCCTCGCGCACCCCCGTGCCCAGGGTGGCCGCCACGCTCAGGTCCCCCGTGGACGTGCCGCCCAGCAGGGCGTCCAGCGGCCCGCCGGGCACGTCGCCCACGGCGCGCAGTGCCCCGCTGAAGCCCGTGCGGGCGTTCCAGCCGATCGGGCCGCGCAGCCGCACGTCCGTGTCGGCATTCACCAGGGCCGCGTTCAGGGTCAGCGAGACGCGTTGCAGGCCCCCCAGCGCGCCGGTACCCAGGTCGCCCCGCAGCTCGCCCGTCAGGGGCGCGCCCGTGAACACCGCGCGGTACGCGCCGCCCAGCAGATGCGCCGAGACCCGCGTGCCCGCCGCGCGCAGGCCCGACGGCCCGCCCGCCAGGACGCCCTGCGCGGTCACGTCCGGCCGGGCGAGGCTGCCACGCACCTGCGCCGTGTACGTACCAGGCAGCAGATCGGTCAGGGTCGCCTTCGCGTCCAGCTTCAGCGCCGGGAACACCGGCCCGCCCGCCCGCACGGTGCCCTGCGCGAGTTCGGCCTGTGCGCCGTCCAGGCGCAGCACGCCGCCCGCGTAGCGCGCCGGGGCGCGGAAGGTCACGCCCGCGACCTCACCCTGCGCGGTGGCGCGCACCTCGGCCAGGGTGCCGCCCAGTGTGACGGACGCCCGGCCCGCCTGCCCCAGCAGGGGCCGCAGGTCGCCCGCGTTCGCCGAGCCGCCCAGGGTCCAGGCACCCAGGCCCGCCCCGGCGCGCTGCGTGGCAGTCAGGTCCAGCGCCGCGCCCGCCACGCTGCCGCCCAGGGTCACGCGCGCCGCGCCGCCCGTCAGGGCCACGCCGGTCGCGGTGACGTTCACGGCCTTCCCGGCGTACGAGCCGTTCACGCGCAGGGTCAGCGCGTCGCCCGCCCCAGGTCCCGCGCGGCCGGTCAGGGCGGCGCGCAGATCCTCGAAGGTCACGGCGGCGTTCGCCTGCGGGTACAGGGGGCCGCGCACGCTCAGCGCCTGCCCGCCCAGGGTGCTGCTCAGGTTCGCGCTGACCTGCCCGCGCAGCAGGCTGACGCTCCCGCGCGCCGCCTGCCCGGCGGCCTGCACGTTCACGTCCGCGCGCCCGGTCGCCCGCCCGAAGTCCAGATCCGGCACGCTCAGGTTCAGGGCGATGCGGCCGCGCACGCCGTCCAGCACCGGGCCCAGCACCCGGGCGTCCAGCACGGCGCTGCGGACCGTCAGGCCCGCGCCGCTGTACGCCACCGGAATCCGCGAGCCCGGGTGGGTGAGGGTGCCCCTCACGGTCAGTCCATTCTTCCAGTCCGCGCGGGCGTCCAGCCGCAGCGGGTCGCCCAGGTAGCGGGTGCCGCTCGTGAACAGAGTGGCACTGCTGCCGCCCAGCGCGACCTCCAGCCGACCCGGCACGAGCGCCGCGCGCACGTCCGCCGGGAGTCCCGCCGTGAACGGCGCGAGACTGGTGCTCAGCGTGCCCCCCAGTGCCGGGAGGACCGACACCCGCCCAGTCAGCGGCCCCGAAGGCAGCGCCAGCAGGGTGGTCGTGCCCTGCCCGGCCAGCCGCACGGTGCCTGACTGCGTGGTCGCGGGGGTGCTTCCCAGCGCGTAGCGCAGCCCCAGGGCCCCGGTCCAGTTTCCACTCGCGTACGTCAGGCCGCCCACGGTCGCGCGCGCGCCGGTCAGCGAGCCGCGCACGGGGAACGACTGCCCCGGCACGCTCAGCGCGGTCGGGCCCGCCAAGAAGCGCTGCGGCTTCACGGTCAGGGTGCCGCGCAGGTCGGCCACGCTGCCGCCCGCCGTCGCCGTGAAGTACGGCCCGGTCACGCGCAGATTCAGGCCCTCCAGCGTGGCGGGCAGCCGCACCCGCCCGGTCGCGGTGACGGCCTGCCCCGCGACCGAGCCGGTCACGCGCAGCGCCCCGCGGTCCGCGCGGACCAGGAACGACCCGGCGTTCAGGCGGCCGTTCAGGACGCCGCCGCGCGCGGTCAGGGTCCCCTCCAGCCGCTGCCCGGCCAGCGTGAGGCCCTGCGCGGTCAGGTTCAGGTTGTCGAAGCCCGCCAGGGTCACGGTCGCGCGGCCACCCTGCGAGTCCCGCACGGCGACCTGCCCGCGCGGCTCGGTCCCGGCGCCCTGCACGTTCCCGTCCACGAACAGCCCGTTCCCGAGCGGCCCGCTGACATCCACGTCGTAGCGCCCGCTGGGCAGCGAGGCGTTGCCCTCGGCGCGCAGCCCCTCGCCGTCCGTGACGAGCAGGTTCAGCCCGTTCCACGGGCCGTTCACCGCCAGGGTGTACTGATCGAGCACCCCGCGTGCATTCACCGCGCCCCGGAACGAGCCGCCCGGCCCGGGCGCCCAGGACGCGCGGCCCTGCACGCGCCCCGCCTGCCCGAAGGCCGTCAGCGCCTGCGCGCCGCTGACCTGCACCAGACCGCTGCGGCCGTCGTACGCGGCCGTCAGGTCACCCCAGGTGCCGCCGACGCGCACGGCGGGCGTCAGGGTGCCCCGCAGGTTCACCGCCTGCGCGGGCAGCGTCACGCCCCCGAAGGACAGGACGCCGGTGCGGCCGGTCACGGCGGCACTCAGCGCGCCGTACGGGCCGGTCACGCGGGCGTTCAGGGTCTGCCCCTGCGCCTGCACGGTCCCGCCCACCTGAATGTCAGGGAAGACCCGACCCGCGACCTGCGCCGCCACGCGCCCCGCCCCACTGCCCGACGTCACGGTCAGGTCCGCCGTGACCGGCGTGCCCGCGCCCGGCTGCCGGGTCAGGGTGCCCGTGACGCCCGCACCCGCCGCCTGCGCGTTCACGCGCGCCGACCCGCCCCGCCCCGCGAGGTTCAGGTCCAGCGTGCCGCCCAGGTCCAGGCCCGGCAGCAGGGGCCGCAGCGCGCCCAGGTTCACGCGCCCATTCGTGGTGATGGACTCGCCGTCCACGGTACCGCTGGCCGTATCGCCCCACGTGGTCAGGCTGAAGCGCACGCCGTCCGCCAGCGTCACGTTCCCCCGGATGTCCGCGCCCGCCACGCGCGCCTGCACGCGGTACGGGGCGCGCAGGTCCGCGTCGGCCAGGACGGTCACGCCGTTCGACGTGCCGCGCAGCTGCGCGGTCGTGCCGTTGCCCTCGGCACTCAGCGTCACGCCCGCCCCCACGGCCCGCAGCGACCCGAAGGCTTTCAGGGTGTTCGTGACCGTCACGTCCCCCGTGACCCGCAGGCCGCCCGCCACGGCGAGGTTCCGGGCGCGCAGCCCGAAGGCGTCCCCGTTCCAGCTCAACTGCTGAGCCCCTGCCGTGAACGTCCCGCGCTGCTGCACGTAATTCAGGTCCAGCGGCCCCTGCAGCGGCTGTGGCAAGCCCGGCACGGTCGCGTTCAGGGTGCCCGTCACGTCCCCACCCGTCAGGTCGATGCGGCCCCTGCCGGTCAGGGTCACGCCATTCCCGGAGAGGTTCCGGGCGGCCCAGGTGCCCCGGAAGTTTCTGTCCAGGTTCAGGCTCGCCGCGCCCAGATCCACCCGCAGGCCCCGGCGGTTAAAGGCCGCCGTGCCCGACAGGCCCGTGAAGGGCCCCGCCTGTCCGTCCGTGACGCGCGCACGCAGATCGTCCGGCGTGCCGCTCAGGGCCACGCGGGCGCCCGCCGCGCCGAAGGTGGGGTTCAGCACGGCGTTCAGGCGCGTGTCGTTCAGGTCGAAGGTCCCACGCAGCGGCCCGCCCAGGCCCTGCCCGTCGAAGCTCAGCAGGTTCCTCGCGTCGATGCGGCCCTCGACGTCCAGTGCCTTCTGTGCGAAGGTACCGTTCACGCTCACGCGGCCCTCGCGCCCGAAGGCCCAGCGGCCCGCGAGCTTCTGCGCCGAGCCGCCCAGCGCCGTGTCCGCGCTGAACGCCAGATCGTTCGTTTGGCTTGCCACGTTCCCGTCCTCGTTCAGGAAGGTGTACTCGGCGTTCGCGTCACTGAACCCCACGCCGGCCAGCGTGCCCGCCCCCTGCGCGTACGCCTTCACGCGCACGGTGCTCCAGCCTCCCGCCGTGACCCGCAGCTTCAGCGTGCCGTCCCCGGTCGTGCCCAGCGCGCGCGCCAGTCCCGACACGGTCGGCGCGGCGTCTGCCGTGACCGACCAGTTCTGCGCCTTCAGGTCCACGCCGCCCGCCGCGGTGACCGGGCCGTTCCAGCCCTGCCCGGCGAGCTTCAGGCGGATGTCGTCCCCCCGGTGTGTGGCCGCGCCGCTGATGCCCGTGACCGTCACGAACTTCGCCTCCGGCACGCGCAGCGCGGCGTCCGTCACCCGCAGATCGCCCCTGATCGGGCCGTCCCCGAGCACGTAGCGCCCGGTGACGCGCCCGGCGGTCACGCCCGGCCAGTAGTGGTTCAGCACCCGCGCGTCCGCGTCCAGATTCACCGTGAACACGTTCGCGCCCGCCTTCTCGGCGACCAGCACGTCCGCGTTCAGGTCACCGTCACGGGTCGCGCCGCGCACCGCGAGCGCCCCGCCCTGCCCCGGCGTGACCGTGAAGCGCCCGTCCGGCACGTTGAAGCCCGTCCCGTCCACGTTCAGGCGGGTGCGCTGCACGTCCAGCCCGCCCAGCACGACCTTCCAGCCGCCCCCGCCGCCCGCCGCACCGCCGCCGCCCCCGCCGAACAGCTCCTGCAACTTCAGGTTCAGCGCCGCGTCGGACGCCTGCACGTTCAGGCGCACCACCCGCGTCAGGGGATTCACGCCCGTGACCGTCACGCCCACCCGGCCCGCCTCGCCCGTCAGGCCCGGGATATTCACCCGCACGCCCGACAGGCCCGGCGCCCACAGCGGTCCGGTCACGCGGTCGGCACTCACGCCTGCCGGGGCACCGAACCTCGAGAGCAGCGCCCCGCCCAGCAGCGCCGGCAGGAACGCCAGCACCAGCAGCAGCGCGCCCAGCAAGCCCAAGACCCACCACACCCGGCTCCGGCGGCGCGGGGCGTCCGGGGTGGGGGTGCCCTCCGGGCTCATCGGCTCGGGCGCGGGCTGGTCCGGCGTCCCGTCACGGTCCTCGGGACGTGGTCCCGTCACGCCTCCACCCGGCCCGGCGTTGTCCGGTCCTTCCACTGTCCACACGCTCCTGGCCGCATTCCCCGCATTCTACGCAGCGCCGCGTGAATGCCGCACCCACGGCGTCCTCATGCAACCGTCAGAAACCCACCCTTCGGGCGGTCGAAAGCCGCTAGCATGCCCCCCATGCGCCTGACCGCCCTCATCACCGGTACCGTGCAGGGCGTCGGCTACCGACGCTACGTGCAACGCTACGCCCGCGACCTGAACCTCGCCGGGTACGCCGAGAACCTCAGCGACGGCCGCGTCGAGGTCGTCGCTGAGGGCCACAAGGACGACCTCGCGCGGCTGCTGCACTGGCTGCGGCGCGGCCCGCCCCACGCCCGCGTGCAGGACGTCCAGACCCAGCAGAGCGAGGCCACCGGCCTGAAGGACTTCCACCTGTACTGAAGCGGCAACAGGCTGCCGGTGCGGGTCCTCACCCGACGCGGCGGATGTCGCCCACCACGCGGTAGAAGCCCCCGGCGTCCACGAGGTCGTCCACGAGGTACGTCGCGCCCGCCTCGCGGAGGTTGCGGGGGAACTGCACGTTCCAGGCGTGATACCCGGGGGTGGTGGGGCGAACGCGCAGGCGAGTGCCGTCACGCTCGCAGACCAGCCGCACACCCTCGCCGCTGTCGGCGGTGACGGTCAGCTGTGTCAGGGGCGCGCTGGTCTGCGCGGCGGCGGCGAGTTTCACGTCGCGGGGGGCGGGGGCCTCGCCGCGCTGCGCGGCCTGGATCGCCTCGGGGCTGGCGTCCAGGGCGGCCAGGGTGCCGCGCGAGGTCACGAGGTACAGCCGCCCGCCCGAGTACTGCATGCTCAGGGCGCCGCCCACCCCGCTGCCCAGCTTCCACAGGCGCTCGCCCGTGCGCGTGAAGCAGTACACGGCGCTGCCGCTGTCCCCGGCGAACACGTACTCCCCGCCGGGGCTGGTGGCGCAGGACAGCACGGCGGCGTCGCAGGCATAGTCCTGCACGTGCTCGCCCGCCTTCGTGAAGCGCTGGATGAGGTTCTGTGTGGTGCCCGCGTACAGATCCTGGCCGTCCTGCCAGCCGAACAGCACCCCGCCGCGCGTCCTGGCCTGCCACAGCGGGAGGCCGCTGGTGCGGTCGTACATGCCCACGCCCGCCGAGTGCCCGTAGTACACGCCCCGGTCGTCCACGCGGACCATCCAGCCCATCTTGCCGCCGGTGGCGACGTTCGCCCACTGCTGGTCACTCTCGGCGTCGAAGGCGAACACGTTCCCGTCCCAGTCGCTGGCGGCCAGGGTGCCCGCGTGGATGTCCAGCCACAGCAGCGCGGCGCTGCCCTCGACCTCGTACGCCACGAAGGGCAGTTTGCCGCTCAGGTCGTACACGTTCCCGTCGTCGCACCCCGCGAAGGTCCAGCGGTCGTCGCGCACGAGGCACTTCACGCCGTCGGGCAGTGTGAAGGAGCGCTGCACCTCGCCGTCGGGGCTCAGGGCGTGTACCTGCCCGGCCTCGTTGCCCACCCAGACCTGCTGTTCGTCCGCGAAGATGCCGAACGCGGTGGCTTTCGTGTCGAACTTCCACAGCAGCGGCGCGCCCCGGCGGGTGGTGGAGCGGGTCTCGGTGAAGGTACGGCGCACCACCTCGCGTTTCTGGCGCACGCCCTGCACGGCGTCCTCGTAGCCCTTGCGGCGTTTTTCCTTGAGTTTCTTGTCGGCCTCGGCCTGGGCCTTCTCGGGGCTGGGGAAAGTCTTGCGCTGGGTCTGTCCGTCGGTGCCGATGCGGCCGTAGCGGACGGTCAGGTCGGCGCCGTCCACGGTCACCTCGTAGAACTTGTGCTCAGCTCCGTTCGGATCCGAATACTCCAGATATGTTACAGACATAATTCTATTGTAATAGGGATCACGCTGGATTGGCAAGCATACCCGCACCCGCAACACCCGCCGCGAACGCCACGATCCGCCGCGCCGCCTCGTGCGGCTCCAGCCGCGACGTGTCCAGGACCAGCGCGTCCGCCGGGGCGTCCATCACCCCACCGCGCTCCAGCAGGCCGCGCAGGATCAGCGGGTCACGCAGCTTCAGGCGCTCCCGCCGCTCTGGTTGATCCATCCGTGCCTCCAGTTCCGGCAGCGGGCACTCCAGCCACACCGGCACGAACGCCGCGCCCCGCTCCTTTGCCAGCGCGCGCAACTCGGTCACGACCGCCTCGCCCTCCTCCACGCGACTCAGGTAATTCGTCAGGATGTGCGACCGCGCGGGCGGGGCCAGCCGCAGCGCCCGCAGGCCCACCTGCCGCACCTCCTCGGCCAGATCGAACAGTTCCGGCGGGACCGGGCTCACGCCGTCCACGCCGAACGCCGTGAACACCGGATCGTTGAACAGGTGGTTGTCCAGCAGTGCCGCGCCCGTCAGGGCCGAAAGCGCCTTGCCAACCGTGCGTTTGCCACTGCCGGGGGCGCCCACCAAGTAGTACAGGAAACTCATGCGCGCCAGCCTGCCACACGGCGCGCCCGCGCACATGCGCCGCCTCGCCTACCGGCCCGTCAGGAGTCGCAGGAACGTATCGTCGCTCCAGTCCCCGCCCCGCCCGAAGCGCACGATCACGGTGTTCCGGTCCGGCAGGACGTACAGCCGCTGGTTCGCCGCGCCCGCCGCCATGTACACGTCCGTGGGCTGGCTGGGCACCAGGCGGTCGCCCTTCAGGTTCAGGGCCGCGACGGGGACGGTGTCGCCGCTGTCCAGCGTGCCGTTCGTGGGGACGTTCAGCCAGAGGTTCAGGCCATACACGCTCAGGGCCGCGCTGCCCTGGCGGCACTCGGCCAGCCCGGCGGCACTCAGGAGCGTGCGGCCCTGCCACTGCCCGCCCTGCAGGAGCAGCTGCCCGACCCGCGCCCACTCGCGGGCGTTCAGGCGGGCGCCTCCGGCCAGATCGGCGTGCCCTACGCGGTCGCGCGCCCAGACTGGGTGGACGTCCAGGGTGTCCAGCACGCGCGCCTGCAACGTCACCTCGGGCTCCTGCCCGGTCTTACGGCGCACGAGTTCCGCGAACGCCGCCAGGTGCGCGTTCCCATAGTGGAACACCTGCCCGGCAGGCGCGGTGGGCGCGGCGGCCAGCGCGGCGCCGCTCAGGTCGCGGTTCAGGGTGGGAATGGGGCTGCCCACGTTGCCCGGCAGGCCACCCGTGAAGTTCAGCAGCTGCCGCACCGTGATGTCCCGCCGGGCGTCGCCGCGCCACTCGGTCAGGGTGTCGGCGGCCCGCTCGTCGAGCCGCAGCGTGCCCGTGTCCTGCAGCGCGACGGCCAGCAGGCACCCGAAGGTCTTGCTGCCGCTGGCGAGGACGTGCGGGGCGTTCAGGTCGAAGCCGTTCTGCGCCTGGGCGAACACCTCGCGGCCACCTTGCCAGACGAGCACCGCGTCGCCCCGGTGCGCCTGCGAGTACCCGGCGGCGCGGGCGAGATCTGCGGACTGGAACGGCGTGGCCGCCCGCGCGGCAGAGGAGAGGAGCAGTCCGGTCAGGACCAGCGGCAGCAGCGGAACGGGGAGGCGCATGCACCAGCGTAAACCGGCCACCAGCACGGATGCGGTGGCCGGAGCGGTGGCGCGCTTCTTTGAGGTCGTGCTTATTCGAGGATGGCTTCGTGGGTGATCTCGACGTTGCCCTTCATGACCTGGCTCATGGGGCACATGTCGGCGGCCTGCTTGACGTGCGCCTCGAAGTCGGCCTGGTCGCTGCCCGTGACCTTGCCGCGCACCACGAGTTTCATGGCGCTGACCTTGAAGCCCGCGCCGTCCTTGACCATCTCGCAGGTGGCCTGGGTGTCCAGGGACTCGACCGTGTGGCCGTGGTTGGCGAGCAGGGCGCTGAGCTGCATGGTGAAGCACCCGGCGTGCGCGCTGGCCAGGAGTTCTTCGGGGTTGGTGCCCTTGCCGTTCTCGAAGCGGGTGCCGAACGAGTACTGCGCGCCGTCCAGCACGCTGCTCTCGGTGCTCACGGTGCCCTTGCCGTGCTTGAGGTCGCCTTCCCAGTGGGCCGTTGCCTTGCGTGCGATATCTGCCATGCGGTTCAGTCTGCGCGGTCGGGCGGTGGGGTTGCCGTGGGTGCGGTTGAGCGGAACTTCATGGTTGGGTCACCCCCCACGATGAATTCCGACCTTGCAACTCGGGATTAAGTCTGGCACAATCCCCGACACCAGCGCGGCCGTCCCCCACAGACCCCGGCGCACAAGGACACCCATGCCCACACGAACCACCCTCCTGACCCTCACCGCTGTCCTGGGCAGCGCCGCCCTGACCGCCAGCGCCGCCACGTACCCCCAGACCGTCACGCACGCCGCCGGTACGACCATCATCCCCCGGCAGCCGCTGCGGGTCGTGGCCCTCGGGCCGCATGCGCTGGACCTGCTGCTGTCCATCGGCGTGCAGCCCGTCGGGTACGGCGAGGCCTCCACGTTCCTGAAAACCCCGGCGTTCGGTTCGCCCATCCGCGACATCAAGTACCTGGGCAGCCGCGTGACCAGCGCGCCCGTGAACGTCGGTGACCGCTTCAACCCGAACCTCGAGATCCTGACCTCCCTGCGCCCGGACCTGATCGTCGGCGAGACGTACGCCGCGAACGTGTACCCGCAGCTCAGCCGCATCGCGCCCACGCTGCTGCTCGACGGCATCGACCGTGGCGCCTGGCAGAAGACGCTGCCCACCCTGGCCCGCGTCCTGAACCGCGAAGCCGCCTGCCGCGCCGCGCTGACCACCTACAACAAGGGCGTGCAGGCCACCCGCGCGCAGCTGACCGCGTTCAGTAAGAAGCGCGTGCTGGTCGTCTGGACGGCCGGAGGGGACGCCCGCAACACCTTCACGATCAGCGGCAGCGACGACTGGACCGGCGGCCTCCTGCGCGACGTGGGCCTGAACGTCATCGACGGCCAGAAGAAGGACGCCGTGGTCAGCGTGGAGGGGCTCGCGGCCCTGGACCCGGACGCCGTGATCGTCCTGGCCGCCGGGACCAGCACGCCCACCCGCGCCCGCGCCGAGTGGACCGCCGGGGCGATCACCAGCCGCCTGCGCGCCAGTCAGGCCGGGCAGGTGTACTTCTTCGACTACCACCTGTTCCGCCGCATCCGCGGCCCGATCGCCGCGCAACTCGTCGAGCGGCAACTCGTCAAGGCGCTGCGCTGATCTGCATGCCGTCCTGAGCCGGGTGGCCAGACCGACCCACCCCGGCAGGGGCAGCCGGTCAGGTCCAGCAGTGCACCCTGAGGCGTGCCGCTATGCTCCGGGGTATGACCTCTGCACCCCGCGCCGCCCGCAAGGGCGTCCTGCACGATATTCACGGCATTCAGCGTCCCGACGACTACCACTGGCTGAAAACCCAGGGCAAGACCGACCCCGAGGTGCTGGCGTACCTGAGCGCCGAGAACGCGCACCTGGATGCCGTGATGGCCCCGCTGCGGGACACGCAGGCGGCGATCTACCGGGAGCTGCTGTCGCACGTGCAGGAGCAGGACGACCAGCCGGAGGTCGTGCGCGGCGCGTACGCGTACTTCCAGCGGACCCTGGAGGGGCAGGCGCACGCGATCTTCATGCGCCGTCCCCTGGCGGGCGGTCCGGAGGAGACGCTGCTGGACCTGAACGCCCTGAAGGTCCGCGAGGGTCTGGAGAACGTGTGGGTGTACCGCGCGGTGCCCAGCCCGGACGGGCGGCTGTGGGCGTACCTGCTCGACACGACCGGGCAGGAGGTCTTCGAGCTGCGCGTGCTAGACACCGCCACCGGCGAACTGGTCGGGGCGCCCCTGACCGGCCTGAGCGGCTGGGTGCTCGACTGGAACGCGGCCGGAACGGGGCTGTACTACGCGACGGACGACGCGACGCAGCGCCCGGACAGCATCTGGCGGCACACGCTGGGGCAGCCTCAGACGCAGGACGAGCGGCTGCTGCATGAACCCGACGCGACCTTCCGCGTGGCCGCCCTGACGACCGAGGACGGCGGCACGCTGCGACTGGTCAGCCAGAGCAACATGGCGCAGGAGTGGTGGGTGCTGGACACCGCGCAGGACGGCGCGCAGCCTACACTGCTCCTCCCGCGTGAACGCGGTACCGAGGTGCCAGTCCTGACCGACGCCGGGGACCACTGGCTGGCCCTCACGAATCACGGAGGCGCGGAGGAATTCAAGCTCGTGCGCTTCCCGAAACGCGCGGGGGCGCTGGACTGGGCCGACGCGCAGGACGTCCTCCCGTACGACCCGGCGCGGCACCTGACCGGCCTGCTCCTCTTCCGACATCACCTGCTGCTGTCCGGGCGAGAGGGGGGCTTCACGCGCCTGTGGGTGCTGGCCCGCACGCCCGGCGGGTACGGCCCGGCCCGCCGCGTCGAGTTCCCCGAGGACAGCGTCACCGTCCGCATCGGCGCGAACCACGTCTTCGACGCGGGTAGCGCGCGGATCGTGTTCACCAGCCTCACCCGGCCCGTCGAACACCTCGACCTCGATCTGGACAGTCTGGACACCACCCTGGTTAAGGCCACGCCGGTCCCCGGCTACGACGCCAGCCTGTACGTCAGCGAGCAGCACTGGATCACCGCGCCCGACGGCGAGCGCGTCCCCGTGAGCCTGCTGCGCCGCCGGGACACCCGCCTGCCCGCGCCCACGCTGCTGTACGGCTACGGCAGCTACGGCTTCAGCATGGACCCCGCGTTCTCCATCTCGCGCCTGCCACTGGTGGACCGCGGCTGGGTGTACGCCATCGCGCACGTCCGGGGTGGGTCCGAACTGGGCCGCCGCTGGTACGACGCCGGGCGACTGGCGCACAAGATGAACACCTTCACCGACTTCGTCGCCGCCGGGGAGGCCCTGAAGGCGGACGGCACCGCGCGTGAACTGGTCGCCATGGGCCGCAGCGCGGGCGGCCTCCTGATGGGCGCCGCGCTGAACCTGCGCCCCGACCTGTGGACCGCCGTGTTCCCCGGCGTGCCGTTCGTGGACGTGCTGAGCACCATGCTCGACGACAGCATCCCCCTGACCACGAACGAGTACGACGAGTGGGGCAACCCCAACCACGCCGATCAGTACGCCGTGATGGCCGCGTACAGCCCCTACGACAACCTCAAGGCCGCCCGCTACCCGCACCTGTTCATCAGCACCGGCCTGAACGACCCGCGCGTGGCGTACTGGGAACCGGCCAAGTTCGCCGCCCGCGTGCGCGACCTCGCGCAGCCCGGCAGCGGCACGGTCGTCCTGAAGACCATCATGGGCGCCGGGCACGGCGGATCCAGCAGCCGCTACGAGTACCTCAACGAGATCGCCGAGGAATACGCCTACGCGCTGGCCGCCGTGGCGGGCACCCTGCCCACCCCGGACGCCCCGTGATCATCCCCGCCGCCGACGGCACCCCCCTGTTCGTGCAGCAGCGGGGCGAGGGGCACCCCCTGATCCTCCTGCACGGGCTGGGCAGCCACAGCGGCTGGCTGGACGGCGACCTGCACCACCTCGCCGGGACGCGGCGCGTGATCGCCCTGGACAGCCGCGGGCACGGCCGCTCGGGCCGCCCCGCGAGCTTCACGCTGGCCGATCACGTCAGCGACGTGCTGACCGTCATGGACACCCTGGGCGTCCCACAGGCGGACGTGATGGGCACCAGCATGGGCAGCTACGTCGCGCAGGCCCTCGCCACCACGCACCCGGATCGCGTCACGCGGCTGATCCTGGTCGTCCCGAAAGCCAGCGGACAGACCAGCGGCACCGCCATCCTGATGGCGCAGCACGAGGACGACCTGCGCGACCTGACCCCGCAGGAGGTCCAGGCCTTCCTGCTGGAGCGCATGTTCGCCCCCGGCACCCCGCAGGCCATCCGGGACGAGGTCGCCCGCCGCACTGCCGACGACCACGCGACCGGACTGGCCCAGACGCCGGAACAGGCCGACGCCGCCCGCCGCGCCCTGGAACGCTTCGACTTCCGCCCCGGCCTGCCCCGCGTCACCGCCCCCACCCTGATCCTCAGCGGCGCGCACGACCCCCTCAACCCACCCCCCGCCGGAGCGGAGATCGCCGCCCTGATCCCCCACGCCCGCCAGGAGGTCCTCGCGCACAGCGGGCACTTCCCCGCGCTGGAGGAGGCGGGGCGGTACCGCGCGCTGGTGGACGACTTTCTGGGGGAGTAGGCAGTGGGGGGGCGGGTCGCGCGCACGCTGTTGACCATCACCCATCACCCATTACCCCCGTTAGACTCGGTTCATGCACAACGAAGCGTGGACGGTACCGGGCGCACCGGTCGAGGGGTACGTGTGGCGGGCGGCCAGCCCGAAGGCGGCGCTGCTGCTCTCGCACGGGTTCGGGGAGTACGCGGGCCGCTACGTGGAGCGCTACCACCGCCTGATTCCCACGCTGGCTGATGCCGGGATCAGCGTGTACGCCTACGATCAGCGCGGCCACGGGAAATCCCCGGGGCGGCAGGCGGTCGCGGACCTGAACGTGCTCGTCGAGGATCACCTGAAAGCCCGCGAGGCGCTGCGCGCGCAGGACCTGCCGGTGTTCGCGCTGGGGCACTCCATGGGCGGACTGGTCACGGCGGCCAGCGCGGCCCGCGACCCACGCGGCCTGAGCGGCGTGATCCTGTCCAGCCCGGCGCTGCTGGTGGGGGAGAAGGAACCCGCGTGGCTCAAGCGACTCGCGCCGGTGATCGCGCACGTCGCGCCGGGCCTGAAGACCAGCGACCTCGGCACCGGCGGCCTGTCGCGCCTGCCCGACGAGGTCGCCGCGTACGAGGCGGACCCGGTCATGTACCACGGGAACGTCCCGGCCCTGACCGGCGCGACCATGCTGGGCCTCAGCGGGCGCCTGTGGCCCGAGTACGCCCGCTGGACGCTGCCCACCCTGACCCTGCACGGCACGGCCGACCGGATCACCGACCCGCGCGGCAGCCAGCGCTTCCACGACACGATCACGTCTGCCGATAAGACGCTGCACACCGTCGAGGGCGGCTACCACGAACTCCTGAACGACGAACCGCGCGACCAGGTGCGTCAGGTGATACTGGACTGGCTGCGCGCCCGCACGACCTGACCGCAGCCGGGGTGGGCATTCCCACTTTACTTTCGCAGGCGCATTGACTAGATTCCATGGGCACACCACACAACGGAGGTTTCACCCATGCGCGTCGCGTCTGCTCTGCTCGTCGTCTCCCTCGTCCTCGCCGCCTGTAGCTCGTCCCCCACCCCCGACGCCCGCGTGACCCCCGAGAAGGCCCCCGCGACCCTGATCATGCCCGACGGCACCGAGCAGCAGGTCATGGGCTTCAAGCAGGACGGCTACCTGATGCTCGAGGACGACATCATCCTCGCGGACCTCAGCAGCACCAAAGTCGGTGAGCAGGGCACGTACGTCGTGGACACCCGCTACCGCTGGACGGGCCGCACCATTCCGTACACCTTCGCCGCGAACGTCCCCCAGGCGATCCGTGACCGCGTGGCGGCCGCCGCCTCCACGATCCGCTCGACCACGAACGTGATCGTCACGCCGCGCACCACGCAGAGCAACTACGTGGAGATCACGTACAACACCGGCACCAGCTGCGCGTCCAGCCTGGGCATGGTGGGCGGCCGTCAGACCCTGACCCTGGCCGACCGCTGCACGACCGGCTCGATCATCCACGAGTTCGGGCACGCCATGGGCCTGTTCCACGAGCAGACCCGCCCCGACCGCGACAGGTACGTGAAGATCATCTGGGCGAACATTCCCGCCGACTGGCAGAGTCAGTACCAGATCCGCAGCGGCAGCGCCGGGTACGGCGCGTACGACTTCGACTCGATCATGCACTACCCTGCGTTCTTCGACGGGAAGATCGCCATCCAGCCGCTCGACAGCAGCGTGGACCTCAACCGCATGGGGCAGCGCAACGGCTTCTCGGGCACGGACGTGGGCAACGTCAACTTCATGTACCCGCGCTGAACGCGCGTCAGGAAGGGCGGCCCGGACAGGTGACCCGGGCCGCCCTCCTGCCGGTGCGTCTACCCCGTGAAGGCGCCCCACAGCAGGTACGCGTTCAGGCCGATGATGATGCTCGCGAACAGCCAGCCCAGGCCCGTCACCAAGGGGCGGCTGGTCAGCACGCCCATCACGTCGCGCCGCGCGGTGAACAGCAGCAGCGGGATCAGCGCGAAGGGGACCCCGAAGGACAGGATCACCTGCGACAGCACGAGCACGTCGGTGGGGTTCAGGCCCAGGATGATCACGATGAACGCCGGGAGCATGGTGATCGTGCGGCGCAGCCACAGCGGGATGCTGAAGTTCACGAAGCCCTGCATGATGACCTGCCCGGCCATGGTGCCCACCGCGCTGCTGCTCAGGCCGCTGGCGAGCAGCGCGATGGCGAACGCGGTCGCGGCGGCCGGGCCGAGCAGCGGCGTCAGGGTGCGGTAGGCGGTTTCCAGGTCCCCGGCGTTCTCGACGCCCTTGCCGTAGAAGGTGGCGGCGGCGACGGCCAGCATGCTCATGTTGATCAGGCCCGCCAGGCCCATCGACACGATCACGTCGATGTGGTTCAGGCGGCTCAGGCGCACCTTCTCGTCGTCGTTGCGGGTGGGCACGCGGCCCTGCGTGAGTGCCGAGTGCAGGTAGATCACGTGTGGCATGACGGTCGCCCCGATGATGCCCACCGCGAGGTACACGCTGTCCACGCCCTGGAAACTGGGAATGAACCCGCGGCCCAGCTCGGCCAGCGCGGGGCGGGCGAGCACGAACTGCGTCAGGTACGCCACGCCGATGATCGCCACGAAGCCCCCGATCACGAGTTCCAGCGGGCGGAAGCCGCGGCGCTGGATGGTCAGCAGCCAGAAGGTCAACGCGGCGGTGATGCTCGCCCCCCAGATGAGCGGCAGGCCGGTGAGGAGCTGGATGGCGACGGCGGCCCCCAGGAATTCCGCGAGGTCGGTGGCCATGGCGACGATCTCCGCCTGCACCCAGTACAGCCACACGACCGGGCGCGGCCAGCGTTCCCGGATGGTCTCCGGGAGGTTCTTCCCGGTGGCGATGCCCAGTTTCGCGCTGAGGTTCTGGATCAGCATCGCCATGAGGTTCGCCGCGAGGATCACCCACAGCAGCGCGTACCCGAACTGCGCGCCACCCTGGATGTTCGTGGCGAAGTTGCCGGGGTCCATGTACGCGATGGACGCGATGACGGCCGGGCCGAGGAACGGCAGGATGCGGGCCAGCCCGCGCTTCTGCGAGTGCCGGGCCAGGACGGCCTCGGCGCGGGCGGTCATGCGGTCGTCGAGGCTGCGGCCGGCTGGGGGCGGCGCGGTCTCGGTGGTGGGGGGAAGGCTGGACATACCTCATATTAGGCATGCCTAAAAAAAATGTCTATGGGTCGGAAGGGGCTGACCAGGACGCTCGACTCGGACTTCACAGCTCCTCATCACGGTCACTGCTGCCGGTCTAATTAGATGGGCTATTCCTGTGCGGGACGGTATTTATTCCCTTCTGCGTTGATATGAGTCAAGGCTGTGCACGACTCGATTGTCTGCCGAGACTGATGACCTGTACGGAAGGTTCATCATATACTGAAGAAGTTCACATTCTCTGACGATCCGGGTCCATTCGCCCTGGGTCCCAAGGAGCCGCATGCACCGGTCACTGCTTCTCGCCGCCGCCCTGATCTGCCTGCCGGGGTGCGCCTCCGCACCACCACCCCCCCCCGCCTCTCCGCCGCCCTTCCAGGCCGTGGGCCTGCTGGAACTCAGCTTCTCGGCCGGCGGCCTGAGCGCCAGCCGCGTGCGCCCACTGACCCTCGGGTCCCAGGCCCTGACCGAACAGGCGCGCGGCCTACAACTCGACCCCCTGAGCGTCTCGGTGGTCAGCACCGGCACGCGCGGCGTGGACGGCCAGCGCTACATCAGCGCCACCTACCGCGTCCGCAACGCCGACGCCGACGGCACCCCCAGCCCCGCTGCCCGCAGCAACCTGACCCTGCTGGCCGTCTCCGCCGGGGATACCCTGGGCGGCTCGCCCTTCCGGGCCGTCACCACCTTCGCCGGCAGCGCCGTCCCGCAGAGCGTCATCCGCAGCGTCCTGCCCACGCACGCCATGAAATTCGACCCGCTGAGCGCACAACCTGTGCTCAGTCCCGGCGGCGAGGACCTGCAGGTCTTCACCGAGGCGGAAGTCGCCAGCGGTAGCATCCAGAACGGCAGCGCCCAGCCGCTGAGCTACACCGACCTGGGCGTCAACACCGTCTTCCCCTACGGCTACACCGTCCGCAACACTAGCGGCGGCCGCACCCTGAGCGCCAGCCCCGCTGCCGGGCAGTTCGACGGTCAGGTCACTCTGGCCGTCAAGGTACCCCTCCAGCCGGACGACGCCGGCTTGACTCCGCCCGAGGGCATCCGCCGTGATCCCTGGACGTTCAGGATCGTGGTGCTGGTCGTGCAGGACAGCCAGACCCGAGTCACGCAGGGCCTCGAGGAGCAGGGCAGCAACGCCCCCGTGGCGCAGCGCGCCGCCAGTGTCGCCGCCACCCAGGTCACCGTGCTGCCCGGCTCCACCTACCCAGCCGGCGTGACGGCGGTCGCCAGCCGCTGCGTCAACAAGGTGCGCTCCGCAGGGCTCGCCACCGACGCCGACGTCACCTACCTTGTCAATGGAGTCTGCCCATGACCCGCATGCCCACCCTGCTGTGCATGACGCTGCTGCTGGGCGCCTGCGCGAGGCAGCCCGCGCCGGTCGCTGCTGTCCCCACCCCCCTTCCCGCCGCCGATCCTGCCCTCCCGGTTGGTGGTAGCCAGCCGCAGCCGGTCCGGACCACCCCGCTGGAGACCCTGGGCCTCGTGGATGTCCAGTTCAGTGGTCTGAACGACGAGGCGGGCCCCACCGTGCAGGCCAGCGCGCCGGCCCCCACGGGCGCCGCGGGCCTGACCGACCGGGGCAGCATCCAGCTCAAACCCGTCTCCACCGGCACGTTCACCACGGGCACGCGCGGCGTGGACGGCATGCGGTACCTGTACGCCACCTTCCTGGTGCGTAACGCCTCCAGCGCCGGCACGGCGTACACCACCGCGCGGCAGAACCTCACGCTGGTCGCGGTCAGCACCCCCTCCACGCTGTCCAACACCCCGGTCAGTCAGCTCAAGCGGTTCGACGGCACCGACGCCAGCGCCAGCATCGCCCCGCTGATCCTGCCCACCACCGGCCTGAACTTCAATCTGAACACCGCGCGCCCCGACCTGATGACCGGCGCGCAGGACCTGCAGGCCTACGCCGAGAACGAGGTCACGCCGCTCGTGAGTGCAGGCGTGACGCGCGCCTTCCCCTACGGATTCGTGGCCCGCCACCGCACCCTGACCACCACCCGCACCCTGAGCGCCAACCCCGGCGCCAACCAGTTCGACGGCGTGGTCACGGTCGCACTGAAACTTCCCCTGCAATCCACCCCGGCCGACGACCCCTACACCTTCCAGATGACCTTCGCCGTGGCCGACGACAGCGTGACCCGCGTCACCGAGAGCGTCGAGGAGCAGGGCAGCGGCAGCGCTGCCAGCCGCGCCGCCGCCCTGGGTGGCGCGCAGATCGCGGCCCTGTGCGGCAGCGCCCTGACCAGCCCCCTGCTCATCGGGTCGGTGACCACCGCCGGCGCCCCCGGCGCACGCACCGCGCATATCGGCGGAGACCTGGCCCTGAAAACCCTGCCCGCGGCGTACGCGGCCACCGGGAACGTCACCCTGAACGTTGACGCGGCCAGCGGCCTGGCGAGTGCCTACACCGTGTACCCCCCCACCCCCGGAGGCCAGACACCCAGCCTGACCTTCACCGGCAACGGCACGGCCCGGGGCGGCACACTCGCCATGAACGCCAACGGCTCGTTCGCGTTCACCTCGAAAGCCGGCGATGGCGCCGGCTACACGCTGAACCGCAATGCCGGAGATGCCTTCACTTTCACGGGCGGCGCGGCCACCAGTGACACCCTGCGCTACGGCGTCGCTACCAGCACGGGCTGCTCGGGGACCAACCAGACCGCTCCGGTCAATGTCGGCGGGCGGGTCTGGTTCGTCGATGGCACGAAAACCGGCGGGGACGGCCGCCAGACCGCGCCGTTCACCACGCTCAGCGCCGCGCAGACCGCCGCCGCCGCCAACGACCTGATCTACGTGGCGAACGGCTCGGGGACCTACACCCAGCCCGCCCCTCTGGCCCTCCAGAACGCCCAGGCGGTGGTCGGGGCCGGCACGGCCCTGGTCGTGAACGGCGCCACCATCGCGCCGGCCGGCACGGCCCCGACCCTCCAGGTGACCGGCGGCGCGGCCGTGACTCTCAGTACCAACAACACCCTGACCGGCCTGTCCGTGCAGGGCAGCACCGACGGCATCACCGGCACGAACTTCGGCACGTTCAACGGGACCCTCACGCAGGTGAAGGCCGCCAACGGCCTGGCGCTGAGCCTGAAGAGCGGCACGGTGAACCTGAGTGCCACCCGCCTGGACGCCACCAACGCCGCCACGAACGGCCGGGGCGTCAACCTGGAACAGGTGGGCGGCACCCTGACGGTCACCGGGAACGGCTCGGCCGGCTCGGGGGGCGTGATTCAGACCGCAGCCAATGCCGGTAACATCGGCATCCACCTGCAACCCGACACTGCCAACCTCACCGTGAATCTCAACCGCATGACGGTACAGCAGAACCATGTCGGCGTGCAGTTCACGCCGTTCAGCACGGCCAGCACCGGCACCCTGAACCTGAACGTGCAGGACAGCTCGTTCCTGAACAACACGGCCTACAGCGTGTACCTGAACCCCACGGGCAATACCAGCAACACGTACCTGATCCGCAACAACAGTTTCTCACATGCCACGACGGGCAACGGCATCACGTACGAGGCGCAGCGCCCCAGCGGGAGTACCAGCGTGGATCAGGGCAAGATCCAGAACAACACCCTGTCCCTGTCCGCAGGTGGCAACGCCAACCCCATTGATCTGGCCCAGCGAGTGGCGGGTTCGGGCCGCTTTGAGGTCAGCGGGAACACCATCACCAGTTACGGCTTGTACGGCATGCAGTTCCGGGCCATGGACGGTGCCGCGCGCATGGACGTGATCCTGACGAACAACAATGTTTCTAGCCCTGCCCATCCCAACAACCTTGACGGCATTGCCTTGACCAGCAGCACGACGTCCGGTCAGGGGAACTTCCTGTGCGTGAAGCCTATCGGTAACACCAGTGTCGCGCCCAACCCCGCTCCCATTTCGGGATTCCGGCTCCGGCAACTGTTGGGCAGTACCTTCCAGATTGACACTGCCGCGCCCAGCTCTGCGGGCGTCACTGCGGTCAACAACGGCTCGACAGTCCGGCTGAGCGGCACCTTCGCCCCCGTGGCTGGCACCTGCCAGGCCCCCAACTAACCAGGAGTCTGTATGGCTGATCCCTTCCTTGCTGAAATCCGCCTGACCAGTTTCAACTTCGCGCCCAGGGGCTGGGCTCTGTGCAACGGACAACTGCTGCCCATCAACCAGAATCAGGCGCTGTTCTCCCTGCTGGGCACCACGTACGGTGGGAACGGCCAGACCAATTTCGCGTTACCCAACCTACAAGGGCGCATGCCGATCCACGCAGGAAACGGCTACACCCAGGGACAGGCGGGCGGAGAAGTCAACCACACCCTCACGCTGACCGAGCTCCCCCAGCACACCCACACCGTGCAGGCCAGCTCGCAGGCTGGCACCACCCCGGTGCCCACCGGCGCTGTCCTGGCCGCGCCTGCTCACGGCGGCAACCTGTACAGCTCCGGAGCAGTGTCTGCCGCACTGGTGGGCAGCACCGTGGGGGGGGCGGGAGGCAGTCAGCCTCACATCAACATGCAACCGTCCCTGGTGCTGAACTACATCATCGCGCTGGTGGGCATCTACCCCTCGCGGCCCTAAGGAGTCGTCATGTCAGAGCCTTACATCGGCGAGATTCGTCAGTTTGCCGGAAACTTCGCCCCTGCCGGCTGGCTCTTCTGTAATGGTCAGCTACTGCCCATCTCCGAATACGACGCGCTGTTCGCCCTGATCGGCACGACCTACGGCGGTGACGGCCAGACTAACTTTGCATTGCCCAATCTTCAGGGCCGTGTGCCGATCCACATGGGCAGCGCCCTGGGGACGACCTTCACGATTGGCAGCACAGTGGGAACGGAGAACGTCCAGTTGACGACCAACCAGATCCCGTCCCATAGCCACTCCCTGGGTGTGGCCGCCACCGCCACGACCAGCGCGCCCGGCGGCAACCTGCTGGCGCCACCCAGCACCGGGGACCTGTTTCTGGAAGACACACCGTCTGCGGCCATGAATGCCAGCAGCATCGCGGCGAGTGGGGGCAGTCAGCCGCACAGCAACATGGCGCCCTACCTGTGCGTGTCGTTCATCATCGCGGTGTACGGCATCTTCCCCAGCCCCGCCTGAGTCGTGGGTCCGGGCGCCGGATCCACCACATCAGCCTCCATTCGCTCACAGAGGTTTTCATGTCAGAAGCGTACGTCGGTGAGATCCGTATATTCGCAGGTAACTTCGCGCCGTACGGCTGGGCATTCTGCAACGGTCAGATCCTCCCCATCAGCCAGAACACCGCCCTGTTCTCCCTCCTGGGCACGACCTACGGTGGCAACGGCACCACCACTTTTGCACTGCCCAACCTGCAGGGCCGCGCGCCCATGCACTGGGGCACTGGCCCCGGACTCACACCGCGCAGCCTGGGCGAAAGTAGCGGCACGGCTGCTGTCACGCTGCTCTCCACCCAGATGCCTGTACACACCCACACCCTGAACGCCGCGATTGACCCGGCAGAGAGTGACAATCCCGCCAACCTGGCCCTGGCCCGCGGCTCGAACGTCACCCCCTACGTGCCCACTCCCAACGCCACGCTGAGCCCATCGACCCTGAGTATCCAGGGCGGCAGTCAACCCCACAACAACATGCAGCCCTACCTGACCATGAACTTCATCATCGCGTTGCAGGGCATCTACCCTCCCCGCTCCTGAGCGGAAAGCTGGCGCGCCATGACCAATACACAACCGCAGACCACCCGCCGCCGCCTTCTCAAGGTCCTCGCTGCACTCAGCGGCGCGGCCCTGCCCGCCGCCGCACAGGCCGCGCCTCGCCGCGCTGCCCGCGTCGCCGTGGTGCTGCCCCGACGCAGTCCCTACCCGGCCATGGCCGGGACATTCATGGCCGGACTGACCGGCAGTCTGGACGGCCAGCACGTCACCCTGAGTACGGTTCAGACTGGCCCGACCCCCCGCGCCGTGGTCGAGGCGGCCCGCGCCGCCCTGCGGGACAGCCCGGACCTGCTGGTGCTGCTGGGCGACGGCCTGACCGACGCCGCGCAGCCCGCGCTGCTGGAACGCCCCACCCCGGTCCTGGCGGCGGAGTTCGGCGTGCAGCGACCAGACCTGCACCGGCCCGCCCCGCTGGCCCTCACGGCGTCCCTGCACAGCTGGGAGGCCGAGTGGGCGCACGCCCGTACCCTGGCCCGCCAGGGGGGGGTGTATCTGCTGATCTCGCACCTGGACAGCGGGTATGACCTGCCCTTCGCGGTGACCAGCGGACTGCAGGCCGGACGCGGCACCCTGAGCGGCACAGCCCTGTTCGATCCGGCCGCGCCGGACCACGCAGCCCTCGTGCGCCAGATCCGGGAGTCCGGCGCCGCGCACGTACACGTGCTGGCCAGTGGCACGGGCGCCGCGACCGTGGAGGCCCTGCGCCGCGCCGGGTTCAGCGTGAGTGCAGGGGGCCTGACGGCGCCGGACTTGAACGTGCCGCGCGCGTTGGCTCACGCCTCAAGCGGCCTGTCGCCCGTCCAGGCGCTCGGCTTCGACACCGGCCGCTGGATCAGCGCCGCCCTGAGCGGCCCGCTGAATCCCACCACGATCCACACCGCGCTGGCCTGCGCCACCGTGACCGGGTCGCGGGGCACCCTGAACGTGGACGGCCACGGCGTACTCCGCGCGCCATTGACGCTGCTCGGGGCCGGGAAGGCGCAGCCGCTGACGTCACCCAGTCTGCTGCAACTGGAACCGGCCGGCCTGCGCAGCGGGTGGCTGCACACCTACCTGCACGCGTGACCGCCGCGCCCCAGCCTGACCTCCCGCGCGGCTGGCAGGAGACCGGCCCGGACGATCCGTTCGTCCGGGCGGTCGCCGCGTGCCACCGGGCGCACCTGAACGCCCTGCCGGACCCCCTGCGCAGCCAGATGCACGACCTGCAACACCGCGCGCAGCAGCAGGCCTACCGGGCGGCGTACCCGGCTCACCGCACCTATCTCCTCAGTCACCTGCCCCCGGACGGTGCGGCGGCTCCGGAACAGGCCATCGGGTACGCCCTGGTGAACTGGGACGAGGTCGTCACCCTGATCGATGTTGCCGTGCACCCGGACTGGCAGGGCCGCGGACACGGCGGCGCGGCCCTGGCGGCCCTGCAGGGCTGGGCGAACCGGCCCGTCGTCCTGAACGTGACGCGGGGCAACCGCGCCGAGGGGCTGTACCGTCGCGCCGGATTCCAGCCCTGCGGCGGGGACGAGCTGAACCTGCGGATGCGCTGGGTGCCGGCCGCCTCCCCCTAGCCAAATCAGCGCCCGTCGCCCGGGGGGCGCGTACCCTCGGGACATGACCGCCACCGCCCCCGCACAGGCAGATCAGACCGCCGCTACCCCGCTGCGCGTCCTGATCTGCGACGAGATGAACCCCGGCGACCTGAACCACGACGGCTTCCAGATCGACTACCAGGGCAACATGGACCGCGCCGAGACGCTGCGCCGCCTGCCGGAGTACGACGCGCTGATCACCCGCAGCCGCACCAAGGTGGACCGCGAACTGATCGACGCGGCCGGACCGCGCCTGAAGGTCATCGGGCGCGGTGGCGTTGGCGTGGATAACATCGACCTGGAGTACGCCAGCCTGCGCGGCCTGCTGGTGCTGAACGCCCCGGAAAGCAACAACGTCTCGGCGGCGGAACTGGCCGTCATGCACCTGATGGCCGCCGCGCGCGGCCTGACCCGCAGTGACAGCAAGACCCGCGCCGGGCAGTGGGACCGCAAGTACCTGGGCCTGGAACTCAAGGACAAGACCCTGGGCATCGTGGGGCTGGGCCGCATCGGCAGCATCGTCGCGGACCGCGCGCAGGGCCTGCGCATGCACGTCGTGGCCTTCGACCCCTACGTGCCGGACAGCAAGTTCGAGCGGCTGGGCGTCACTCGCGCCGCGACCCTCGACGAGCTGCTCGCGCAGGTGGACGCCATCACGGTGCACACCCCCCTGACCGACGAGACGCGCGGCATGATCGGCGCCGAGCAGCTCGCCCGCCTGAGGAAGGGCGCGATCGCCGTGAACGCCGCGCGCGGCGGCATCATCGACGAGCAGGCGCTCGTGGACGCCCTGCACAGCGGTCACCTGTTCGCCGCCGGGGTGGACGTGTTCGTGGACGAACCCCCCGCCCCGGAGCACATCTTCCTGGGCGCGCCGAACCTGGGCATCACCGCGCACCTGGGCGCGAACACCTTCGAGGCGCAGGAACGCGTCGGCGCGGAGATCGTCTCCCGCGTCCTCGACGCCCTGCACGGCGACGTCAGCAAGGGCGCCGTGAACGCCCCCGCGCTCGACGCCAAGACCCTCGAGGCGCTCGGTGGATACCTGAAACTCGGCGAGAAGCTGGGTCGCGTGCTCGCGCAGCTGCTGCCCGGCGCGCACGACGTGGAGGTCACCTTCCGCGGCGAGTTCCCCGCCGACCCCGCCCCGGTCGTCACGAGCGTCCTCGTCGGCTACCTGTCGGGCATCACCGACGAGACGCCCAACATGATCAACGCCCGCGCCCTGGCCAAAGAACGCGGCGTGAACCTCGCCATCCGCGAGGAACAGGACAGCCCCGACTACCAGACCGAGGTCATCGTGAAGGTCACGGGCGGCGCCAGCGGCGAGAAGGAACGCACCCGCACCGTCGGCGGCACCGTCTTCGGCCGCAACCCCCGCCTGACCCGCCTGCGGGACTTCCGGGTGGAACTCGAACCCGAAGGCTTCATCCTGATCGCCAGCAACCAGGACAAACCCGGCGCCGTCGCCAAACTCAGCACCCTGCTCGGCAGCTGGGGCGTGAACATCGCCGGCATGGCTCTGGGTCGCGCCGAGAAGGGCGGACAGGCGCTGTTCACCCTGACCCTCGACGATGCCCTGACCGCCGAACAGCTCGATCAGGTCCGCGCACTGGACGTCATTGACAGCGCGTACCTCGTCCGGGCGTAAACCGCACGGCGCACGCGGCCCGCTTCCCGGTGGAGGCGGGCCGCGCTGCGGTCATACGGACTCCGGTTGAAAGGTTTGCAAAAACCGTCAACCCGAGAGGACTCGGAGAGCTGCGCAGCAGAGCGAGCAGGAGCGGAACGGGTTCCGGGCGTGGAGTTGGCAACCCGGTGATGTTCCGGTTTGTCAACGAAACAGACGGAATCCGTATCACACCAGCTTGTGCAGCCGGTCGGCGGCGACCAGCAGCACGTCCCACACGCCGCTGAAGGGTGGGGCGTAGGCGAGGTCCGCGTCGAAGAGGTCCTGCGCGGTGGCGCGCTGGCCCAGCAGGGCCGCGACGACGTCCACCCGCTTGACGCTGAGGTGGTTCTCGCCGATCAGTTGCGCGCCCAGCAGGCGGCCGGATCCCTTCTCGGCGGTCAGGCGGACGTGGATGGGGCGGCTGGTGCGGTGGTACCCGGCGTGGTCGGTGCTGCTGACGTCCACGCTGACGGCGTTCAGGCCCAGCGTGTCGGCGTCGGTCTGCGTGAGGCCGGTGCGGGCCACGCCCAGGTCGAACGCCTTGAAGATGCCGGTGCCGACCACGCCGGGGAAGCGCGCGTCGCCGCCGGCCATGTTCACCCCGGCGATGCGGCCCATGCGGTTGGCGGTCAGGCCCAGCGGGATATGCACGCGGCGGCGCGTGACGCGGTGCACGCTCTCGGTGTTATCCCCGGCGCTGTACACGCCGCTGACGCTGGTTTCCTGCCGGGCGTTCACGGCGACCGCGCCGGTGCGGCCCAGCCGCGCGCCCGCCGCCTTCGCCAGTCCCACGTTGGGCTTCACGCCGACCGCCACGACGACCAGATCGGCCCGCACGAGGCCCTGGTCGGTCTGCACGCCGCTCACGCGGTCTTTGCCGGTGAGGCCCTGCACGGTCACGCCGCAGCGGACATCCACGCCGCTGCGTTCCAGTTCGGCGCGCACGCGGCGCTGGTAGTCGGGGTCCAGCATGCGCCCGGCGACCTCCGGGCCCTTTTCCAGCAGCACGACGCTCAGGCCGCGCGCACGCAGCGCCTCGGCGAGTTCCAGTCCGATATACCCGCCGCCCACGATGCAGGCCCGTTTCGCGCCCCGCACGCTGGCGTCGAGCGCCTCGCCGTCCGGAATGTCCCGCAGGACGTGCACGCCGCCCAGGGGCGTGACCGCCCAGTCGGGCCGGACAGGGGAGACCCCGGTCGCGATGAGCAGCCGGTCGTACGGTTCGGTGCAGGACTGCCCGGTGGTGCGGTCGGTCACGGTGATCGTCGCGGCGCCTGCGTCCACGCCCGTCACGTCGTGGCGCAGGCGCACGCCGATGCCCCGCCCGCGCATCTGCTCGGGCGTGCGCGCGATCAGCCGGTCGAAATCCTCGACCTCCCCGCCGATCACGTACGGCAGTCCGCACGCGCCGTAACTGATCTGTTCTCCCCGTTCGAACACCACGATCTGCGCGTCCGGGTTGAAGCGCCGGGCGCGGCTCGCGGCGCTCATGCCAGCGGCCACGCCGCCCACGATCACGATTCGCATGCCGCAGGGTAAAGTGCGCGCCCGGGCCCTGGACTACCGGTCGCCTTCATAGACGTGGGGCGTTCCGGGCGGTCGGGGGTGCCGGGGCAGCGGTCAGCGGCCGAAGTCCTGCACCCAGTACGTGGCGAACACCGTGTCGGGCGTGCCGTTCCCCATCGCCGCGCCGAACTGGCGCCAGTCGGGATTCATGAGGGTGCGGCAGTGCCCGGGGCTGTCCAGCAGGGTCCGCAACGCGTCCTCCGGCGTGACGGAGTCGTACGCGGCGTTCTCGCCCACGAGGTCGCTGGGGTACCCGGCGGCGCGGGCTCGGGTCTCGGGTGTGCTGCCGGTTTCCGGGTTGACGTGCCCACGGAAGTTCAGGCGGATCAGGTCGTTCAGGTGCCCCTGCGCGGCGGTCGCAAGCTGCTCGTTCCAGGTCAGGGGCGGCGCGCTGCGGAACAGCTGGTCGCCGCAGCGTTGCCCCTGACGGCGCGCCTCGTTGGTGAGGTCGAGGAAATGCAGCAGCCACGCGCGGGGATCGTCGGCCTCGATCAGGGCGGGTTTCACGCTGACCAGGGCCGCGCGGCCGTCCTGCACGGCCACCCCGTAGCGGGTGAACCCGACCCGAAGGGCGCACTGGTTGGCCAGGGCCTGCACGACGGCAGGGGCGCGGCCCAGTTTCGGCAGGACGAACTGGTTGGCCTTCTGCGCGCGCACCTGGGCGCTGAGCAGTTCGCTCTTCAGGGCAAAGCCCCGCGCGACCCGGGCCGCCACGGCGTCGAGGATCGGGTCGCGCCGCGCGGTCTGTCCGCACGCCCGGAAATCGGCCTGCACGAGCAGATCGAAGAGGTCGGCGCGGTCGATTAGGGCGTTCGCGTCGACGGCCTGTCCACCGGGCAGGGTCAGGGGCGCCGGCGCGGGCAGGGGCGAGCCGAAGGGCACGCTGGGCGTCTGCGCGGCGCCGGGGCCGCTCAGCCCGAGGCTCAGGGTCAGCAGGGCCTGTCGCAGGGGGATCTTCATGAGCCCATTTCATCATGAAGCCTGCACGTTTTTCTCACAGTCTGCCCATTCAAGGTAGCGTTTCTCACGGCGTGCTGAACAGGGGCGCCGCCCGAGCGCGGCTGCCCGCCTAAGATGCTGCACATGAGTGACGCTGCCCGTCCGGACTTCACGCCCCTGAACCGCGAACGCCTGATCGCGCCCGGCCCGGTCGAGGTCGCGCCGAACGTGCTGGCCGACCTGGCCCAGCCGCAGATGCATCACCGCGCGCAGGCCGGGATCGCCAAGCTGATGGAAGCCCGCGAGAAACTCACCCGGCTGCTGGGCGACCCCTACGACGCCGTCATCACCACGAGCAGCGGCACCGGCGCGTTCGAGGGCGCGCTGGTCAGCACCACGCCCGGCGGCGCGAAGGTCGTGAACGCCCAGGCCGGGAAGTTCAGCGAACGCTGGGGCGAGATGGCCCGCCGCTTCGGGTACGACACCAGCCTCGTATCCAGACCCTGGGGTGAGGTCCTCGACCCGCAGGAGGTCGCCGACGCCGCGCGCGGCGCGCACACACTGCTCATCACGCACAGCGAGACGAGCACCGGCGCCCTGCATGACCTGGAAGCCATCGCGCGCGCCGCGAAGGCGCAGAACCCGGACCTGATCATCATCGCGGACGGCATCACCTCGTACGGGGTGGCGGAACTGCGCCCCGCCGCGTGGGGCGTGGACGTCATCGTGTCCGGCAGCCAGAAGGGCACGGCCACGCCCCCCGGGCTGGGCTTCGTGCTGTTCAGCCCGGAGGTGCAGGCCCGCATGATCCAGAACCCGGAGCGCGGCTTCTACCTGGACATGACCCGCGAACTGGCCGGGCAGAAGGCCGGGAACACCCCGCAGACCCCCGCCATCAACCTGATCTACGCCCTGAGCACGGCGCTGGACCGCCTGCTGAGCGTGCCGCTGGAGGTCCTGTGGGCCGAGCAGCGCCGCAAGACCGACGCGCTGATCGCCGCCGGAACCGCGCTGGGGGCGCCCGCCTGGGCGCCGCGCACCAGCCCGGCCGTGGCGGTCCTCACGCCGCCGGCCGGGATCACGGGCCGTCAGGTGGCCGCACAACTGGCCGCGATGGGCCAGCGCGCCCTGCCCGGTCAGGCCCCGCACGAGGACACGGTGTTCCGCGTGAGCACCATGGGCTACGCCGACCGCTACGACGCGCTGGCGATTGCCGGGATCCTGGAGGACGCCTTCAGCGCGCTGGGCGTGAACTTTGAGCGGGGCGTGGCCGTGCAGGCCGCTTGGAACGCCCTGCGCTGATCGGCCGCGCGCGGGGCGACAGGAGACGCGGCGCACGCCAGACCGCCAGGATCGCGTGCGCCGCTCAGTTCAGCTGTCCGCCGGGCCGTCTGCTGGACGGATGGGGGAGCATTTCATCTGCCCGCTGGGCTCCGGTGTGGGCCCTCCGGGGGTCCAGATCAGGCGGCGTGTCGAGCGCGCCTGATCTGGGTGGGGTCAGTTGCAGCTCTGGCGCACGTAGCCGCTCATGCCCGGGCTGACGAGGCCCAGGTCGCGTTTCATGGCGCTGACGCCCAGCGTGGCGTACGTGGAGCAGTTCAGGGTCATGCCGCTCTTGTACTCGACGTTCAGCGCCAGCTTGCCGCGCTTGCTGTACTCGGCGAGCGGGCCGCACTCGCTGTACTGCTGGCATTCCTCGTTCAGGATGCCGTCGAACTTCTCGACCATCATCTTGCCGGTGCGGTCCTTGAGCAGGATCTTGTCCGGGCCGTTCTTCTGGAAGACGGCCAGCCCGGCGGCGTGGGCCTGATCGGCCACCCAGCCGTTGAAGTCGATCTGCTGCTGCGTGGTGATCCGGCCGCCGCTGACGTTCTCGTCGTTCTGGAGGTTGTCGGGTTCCAGCGCGTCGAAGCCCTTGTCCTTGCACATCTTGAAGCGCGCCTGGAGGATCGGGGCCAGGGCCGAGCCGCTCTTGAAGACGTCCGTGACGTCCAGGAAGTACTCGCTGGGCCAGTCCGGATCCTGCTGGATCTTCAGGTAGGCGGGGTACAGGGCGGAGTCGGGACGGCCCGGCTCCCAGCTGCCCGCGTCGATGTAACAGACAGTGTAGTAGCCCTTGTTCTTGAGCTCGGCGACCTTGGCGGCGCTGGTGTTGAAGCCGTCCAGGTCGATGAGTTTCGCCCCGGCGGGCATGCTGACGGCGCTGTCGCCGCTCGCGCCGATCTGCCAGTCCCAGCCGATCAGGCCCGTGGGGGGCAGGGTCACGCCGGTGGTCGGCGTGGGGGCCGGGGCGGGCGCCGGGGTCGGTGCGGGTTGCGTGGGGGCCGGGGCCGGCTGGGTGGGCGTGCTGGCGGAGGGGGCCGTGATGTCGAGGTAATCGATGACGGCGGCGCGGGTGCCGGTGCCCTCGCCGTTGAGCATGACGACCCTCACGGTGTCACCGGCCTGGAGGGTCTGGGTGCCCAGGGTCACGTTGCTGTAGCTGGCGCTGCTGAGGGTCACGCGGGCCTTCTCGGTGCCGTTGACGCGCAGGGCGACCGTGGGGGCGGTGCCGCCGGCGCTCACGCCCCGGGCGCGCAGGGTGACGGCGTAGCTGCCGCTGACACTGCTGGGCATGGGGAAGCGCACGGCGCTGCCGGTCGCGCTGAGCTTCACGGCCTGCGAACCGCTGGCGTTGGGGTCACTGATGATCACGCCACTGCCGGTGCGGGGGTCGATGGCGGTCTGTCCGGCCAGCTGCTCCGTGCCGAGCTGACCCTGTTCAGCTTCCAGCAGGTTGGGGGTCTGCGCCGCCGGCGTCTGGGGGGTGGTGGCGGACTGGGGTGCGGGCGCGCGGCCGCAGGCGGCCAGCAGCGCGGTGAGGGTCAGGGCGACACTGAACGGGCTGAATTTCATGGCCCGCAGACTACTGATGACCTGCCGTTCAGCTTGTGGAAAATTCGGCTGGGGCCGTGAAAAATCCCCTGTATGTCAGCTGTCTGAGAGCGGACAGAGGGCTGCCTGACAGGACGTGGGGCTGCGCCGTGACGTGCGGGAGATGGGAAGCCAGGTGTGGTCGCCAGCGTGACATCGATAAAGGCGTCAGACCCCGGCAGGTCAGCTGACCCGGGCGGTGCGGTTCCCCTGGCCCTGATGAGACAGACGCTTGAAAAGATGTGATGCATGGCACTGTATGTACCTCTGTACTGTTTCAAACTTTAAACCATGTTACCTCCGGAACAACCGCCCCCCGAGCCCGATCCGCCGAACCTCAGCCCGGAACACGTGCAGGCCGCCGAAGCCTTCGGCAAGACCATGAAACGCCTGCACCGCCTGATCAGCAGCCGCGTCATGCGGGGCATGCAGGACGAACTGCTCGAATGGGACCTGAGCTTCTCGCAGATCACCGCCATGCACCAGCTGCGCGCCCGCGCCCCCATGACCGTCACGCAGCTCAGCGAACTCACCCGCCTGAGCGTCCCGGCCGCCAGTCACCTCGTCGAACGCCTCGTGAAACGCGGCCTCGCGCAGCGCACCGAGAACCCCGAGAACCGCCGCGAGAAACTCGTGGACCTCACCGACGCCGGACGCGACGTCGTCGGCCGCATGGACAGCGAATTCGTCAGCGCCTACGTCACCGCCTTCCAGGGCCTGCAACTGGACACCGTGCAGGCCGCCACCCACCACCTCCAGCGCGTGCTGGACGAAATCGAACCCCTCTACTCCTGCCAGGAGCACCCATGAGCGCACACACCGCCGAACCTGAAGGGCGTATCGACTATGCCAAGACCCTCGACCTGCCCACCAAACGCCTGATCCTGCTGGGCGTCCTGCTGGGCCTGTTCCTCAGCGCACTGGACCAGACCATCGTGTCCACCGCCCTGCCGCGCATCACGCAGGAACTCAACGGCCTGAGCCTGTACTCCTGGGTCACCACCGCCTACCTCCTGACGAACACCGCGCTCGTCCCCATCTACGGGAAACTGTCCGACCTGTACGGCCGCAAACCCATCCTGATGATCGGCATCGTGATCTTCCTGATCGGCAGCGCCCTGTGCGGCCTGGCCGGTGAACCCTTCCTGGGCAACCTGTTCGGCGGCGGCATGATGCAGCTCGTCGTGTTCCGCGGCCTGCAGGGCGTCGGCGCCGCCGCGCTCGGCTCGGTCGCGTTCGCGATCATCGCCGACCTGTTCGAACCCGTCGACCGCCCCCGCTACCAGGGCCTGTTCGGCGCCGTGTTCGGCCTGAGCAGCGTCATCGGGCCGCTGCTGGGCGGCTTCCTGACCGACCAGGTGTCGTGGCGCTGGGTGTTCTACGTGAACCTCCCCATCGGTGTCATCGCCCTGGCGTTCATCGCCAGCAAGATGCCGCGCCTCGCCAGCGGCCTGAAAGCCCGCGTGGACTGGCTGGGTGCCTTCCTGATCCTGGTGTTCGCCGTGCCGCTGCTGCTGGCCCTCACCTGGGGCGCCGACGGCAACTACGCCTGGACCAGCCCGCAGATCCTGGGCCTGTTCGGCCTGAGCGCCGCCAGCCTGATTGCATTCCTGTTCGTCGAGAGCCGCCACGAGAGCCCCATCCTGCCCCTGACGCTGTTCAAGAATCCCACCTTCGCCTGGGGCGCCCTGGCGCGCTTCATGATCGGCGCCGGGTTCCTGGGCGCGATCCTGTTCCTCAGCCTGTACCTCGTGCAGGTGCAGGGCGTCAGCGCCACCGCCGCCGGGACCGCCACCATCCCCCTGACCGTCGGCCTGATCATCGGCGCGATCGGCAGCGGCCAGATCGCCAGCCGCATGGGCCGCTACAAACCCCTGATGCTGATCGGCCTGATCACCGCCGGACTGGGCTTCTTCGCGCTGAGCACCCTGAACGCCGACAGCAGCTATGGCAGCGTCGTGTTCCGCATGGTCCTGCTGGGCCTGGGCCTCGGCCCCGCCCTGCCGCTGTACACCACCGCCCTCCAGCTGGCCGTCAAGCCCTGGGAGATCGGCGTGGCGACCAGCGCCGGGCAGTTCTTCCAGCAGATGGGTAGCACCATCGGCACCGCCATCTTCGGCGCGATCCTGACCGCCGGGGTGAGCAGCAACCTCGCCACGCAGTTCGCCGCGCAGGCCGCCAGCAACCAGGGCACCGTCGCCACGACCCTCCAGAAGATCAGCGACGACATCAGGAGCGGCAACGCCCCCAAGGGCGACCGCAACGCCACCCCCGAGAAACCCGAGGACGTCAAGGCGCGCTTCGCCACGCTGCGCGAGAACCTCACCAAGGCCATCCAGACCGGCGACCAGCAGGCCCTGAACGCCGTGAAGAACGACAAGTTCATCAAGTCCCTGCCCGGGGCTGCCCGCACGCAGCTGACCAGCATTCCCGAGGGCGGCGTGCCCGCCCAGGTCAAGGCCGGTTTCGCGCAGACCTACGCGACCATTGAGCAGGCCGTGAACAGCGGCGACGCCGCGCAGGTGCAGGCCCTCGCCGCCAACACCCAGCTGCCCCAGGCGCTGCGCGACAACCTCGCGAAGATCCCCGCGCCCGCCCTGGCCAGCCCGCAGGCCCGCGCGCAGATCCTCGCCGGCATCAAGCAGGGCCTCGACCAGGGTGAAGCCCAGGCCGAACAGCAGGCCACCCAGCAGGCCCTCAGCGGCGCCCTGAGCGGCGTGAACGACGGCGAAAAGATCACGCTCGCCAGCGCCCGCGCCGCCAAGGTCGCCTTCGCGGACACCATCAGCTCGATCTACCGCTACTCGATCGTCGTCGCCGCGCTGGCCTTCCTGGCCACGCTGATGATGCCGAACCTGGAAATCCCCCGCCGCGCCAAGGGCGAACGCGCCCAGCCCGCCCACGTGGAACTCTGACAGCGGTTTTCAGGTGTGTTGAGGGGTTCCCAGCACACCTGAAACGAGCGGAGCGAGAAGCCGTCAACATCAGCGGTTGGAAGTGGAGTTGAAGGGCGTGCCCTTGGCCCTTCAACGGAACTGGGAACCCTGCCGGGGAAGGTGATTGACCCTCCCCGGATATCGGATAACGCCCCGGCCAGTCAGGTCGGGGCGTTGCCTGTTGCCCGGTTCAGCGTCCGGGCGATTCGGCGGGCCGGTCTGCCCGACGCCGCACGCGCGTCACGGCGAGGGCCACGCCCAGCAGCAGCACGGCGACCGCGCCGCCCAGCACGGACGGGGTGGGCCAGTCCAGCGCGCCGCCCAGCGCGAACAGCGCGGCGATGACGGCGACTGTCCCCAGCATCAGTAATCCAGACCGTGACATGCTTCCTCCTGCGGCCGGAAGCCCACGGGCGTCCGACGTGAGCGCCCAGTGTAGGGGCCGGGCCCGCCCCCGCGGTTAAGTGCGCCGTGAAGTGCCTCTCACCGCTGGCGGCCCGCGGCGGCCGGGAGGGGGACGCTACCCTGGGCGGCATGACCCGCCTCCTGTACCACGACAGCACCCTGATGACCTTCACCGGCACCGTCACGCACGCGCACGGCCACGAGGTCGCGCTGGACGCCACCGCCCTGTACCCGGACGCGGGCGGGCAGGCAGCCGACACGGGCACGCTGCGCTGGCCTGAAGGTGAGGCCCGCGTGACCGGCAGCCGCCGCGACAAGGCCACCGGGCTGATCTGGCACGCGCTGGACGGCATGCTTCCACCGGTCGGGCAGACCGTGCAGGGCGACGTGGACCGGGATCGCCGCTGGCGGCACATGCAGCGCCACAGCGCCGAGCACCTGCTCGCCCAGGCGTTCGTGCAGGTGAACCCGGTGTTCGAGGTGGTGGCCGTGAACATGAACGCCCCCGAGTGCACCATCGACCTGAGGGGCGACCCGGCCGAGTCGCACGTGCGGGCCGCCGAGACGCTGCTGCGTGAGACGCTAGGCCGTGACGAACTGACCCTGGACACCCCGGTCGTGCCCGAGGCCGAGCTGCCCCGCTACCCGCTGCGGCGCGAGTCGAAGGTGCGGGGCGACACGCGGCTGGTCATCTACCGCCGCGCGGACGGCACGCCGTTCGACGTGAGCGCCTGCGGGGGCACGCACGTCCCGCTCGCCAGCATGGCCGCCCCGGTCGTGATCCTGCGCACGGAACGCATCAAGGGCGGCGTGACCCGCGTGACCTTCATGGCAGGCGAGGAGGCGTCCGCGTACCTGAGCGGCGTGTACGCGGACGCCCGCCGCCTCGCGCAGGGGTTCAGCGTGCCCGTCGAGCGCCTGCCCGAACGGGTCGAGGCCCTGACGGCCGAACGCGCCGCGCTGGCCGCGCAGCTGGACGCCCTGCACGCCACGCACGCCCGCACCCTGCGGGACGCCGCGCCCGGCGAGACGCTCGGGGACGTGACGCTGCGTGTGGTCACGTTGCCGGACCCGGCGGGTCTGCAGGCTGCCCTGACTGACCTCCCGGCGGGCGAGGTGGTCGCCGCCGTGACCGGGGAGGGCCGGGTGGGCATCGGTAGCGCGCACCCCGACCTGAACGCGGGGACGCTCCTGCGCGCCGCCCTGACCGCCAGCGGCGGGAAGGGCGGCGGCCGCCCGGAGCTCGCGCAGGGCAGCACCCCCGACTTGCCCGGCTTCCTGCGGGCCCTCCGCGAGACCCTGAGTGCCCCGGCCTGACCCCGCCGGCGCGTTCACAGCTGCGCCCGGACTTGATAGGCTTAGGGGTCATGAGTATCCACCTGAACGCCGAACCCGGCCAGATCGCCGAAACCGTCCTGCTTCCCGGCGACCCGCTGCGCGCCAAGCACATCGCCGAGACCTTCCTGACCGACCCCGTGCTGCACAACACCGTGCGCGGCATGCACGGCTACACCGGCACCTACAAGGGCAAGAAGGTCAGCGTGCAGGGCACCGGCATGGGCATCGCCAGCTCCATGATCTACGTCAGCGAACTGATCACCCAGTACGGCTGCAAGAACCTGATCCGCGTCGGCACCGCCGGCAGCTACCAGGCCGACGTGCACGTGCGCGACATCGTCCTCGCGCAGGCGGCCTGCACCGATAGCAACATCAACAACATCCGGTTCGGCGCGAAGAACTTCGCCCCCATCGCGGACTTCGAACTGCTGATGCGCGCCTACCAGATCGCCCGCGAACGCGGCCACGCCACGCACGTCGGCAACATCATGAGCAGCGACACCTTCTACCACGACGACTTCGACCAGTACAAAATCTGGGCGGACTTCGGCGTGCTGGCCGTCGAGATGGAAGCCGCCGGGCTGTACACCCTGGCCGCCAAGCACGGCGTGAAGGCCCTGACCGTCCTGACCATCAGCGATCACCTCGTCACCCGCGAGGAAACCACCGCCGAGGAACGTCAGCTGACCTTCAACGCCATGATCGAGATTGCGCTCGACGCCGCTCTGGGCGAGTAAGTCTCCTGCCGTCCGGCCGGATCGTCTCGCGCGGCTCGGTCAGGTTCGCTGTCCTGACGCCGCATCTGCCGGTACGGTGAGGCATGCCCCGCTGGACGTTCCGGTATCCGCGCGCCGCCGTGTCCCCGAGCCCATGGGGCGTGCGCGTGCGCCTGGTCCTGCACCTGCTGCGTCCCCAGGTGTCGTGGCGGGTGGGTGAACTGCCCGCTCCGCTCAGGGATGTGGATTGGCCGGCCGGTGTGAGCCCACTGGGCGTCTACCGTGATCTGGCCGGCGCGCGGCACGTCCGGCTGCGCGTCCCCGGCGACCCGGCCGCGCAGTTCAGCGCGCGGGAGGCGGTGCGCGGCGCGCTGCTCGCGGCGGGCCTGCCCGCGCAGCCCGGCGAGGCGGTCGGTTTCGACGTGCGCGAGGACCGGTTCGAGCTGGGCGACACGGTGTTGGGGCTGGGAACACCGCAGCGCCGCCACCTCGACCTGCCGCTGATCACCCGGGAGGGTGAGGGGTTGCTTTCCCAGCCGGGCCTGTCCCTGTGGGGCGGGCCTCGCCAGTCCTCCGGCGGCGCCCCCCTGCTGCTGGTGCCCGAAGTCGGCGACCTGCCTGCCATGCTCCTCGGCTGGCAGGCAGAGGCGGCGGCGCAGGGCTGGGACGCCCGGCCACCCCTCTGCGGGGCCGATCAGGTGCTGCTGACGTTCACCCGGGCGGACGGGATCGTCACCCTGACAGGCGTGAGACTGAGCGGCGCTGCGTGGGCCTTCACCCTGGAACGCGACGCCTGGTCCCATCTGCTGCGGCTGTCGACCGTCGCGGCTTAGAAGTCCCCGTCGGCAGGAAACAGTGTGGTGTTCAGCAGGGTGTAGCCCAGGGCGGTCGCGGCGTCACCCCGGGCGCCCAGTGTCTGCATGACCGCGCGGCCCAGCGTCTCGTAGCGGTCCACCAGCTGCTTCCACTCGGCCGCGGTGTAGGTCGAGTAGGTCTCGTCGGGTTTCGGGCGGTAGGCGCGCAGGGCGGCCACGTACGCCGCGTGATCCTTGCGGGCCTGCGCGACCAGCGCGGCGTAGTGCTGACCGGTCTGCGCGCCCAGTGGGGTGCGGGCCAGTGCGGCGAGGCCCGCGAGCTGTTCTTCCAGATACGGGAAGGAGCGGGGGATGGCGTGTGAGTACATGGTCCCACCGCCCGCGCGGATGGAGGCGAACTGGCCTTCCAGTGCGCGCAGCTGCTGCATCTGCTTCCGGATGCCATCGATGCGGGCGCTGAGCTTCGGGTTGCCGCCCAGGCTGCGGCGCAGCGCGGCAGCGCGGCAATCGGCCCAGGTGCCGGCGGCGTTGTCCTCGTCGGCCTCGGACCAGATGTCGATGGTCAGCGTGGCGTAACTGCCGCTGTCCACGGCGTTCGCCAGGGCGCAGTTCGCGGGGGCCTGCGCCGCGGCGGACGTGGGCAGGGTGAGCAGCGCAGTGACGGTCAGGGCAGGCAGGAGGCGCATGGCCCCAGCCTACCCTGACCGTCAGGTCAGTTGCGCCAATTCAGGACTGCCGGTTCAGGCGCGCGATGAAGAACCCGTCCACCCCGTCCACCGGCACGGTCAGTACGCCCGGCCCGGCAGGCACGGTGGGGACCTCCAGATCCGGCACGGCCTGCGGCGTGAACTCCGGGTGGGTGTCCAGGAACGCCTGCACGACCTGTGCCCCTTCCTGCGGCGTGACGGAGCACACCGAGTACACCAGAGTCCCGCCGGGCTGCACGAGCGCGGCGGCGTTCGGCAGCATCCGCGCCTGAAGCTCGGCCATCTCCTGCACGGCGTCCGGCGTGAGGCGCAGCTTGATCTCCGGGTGGCTGCGCAGCGTGCCGCTGCCGGTGCAGGGCGCGTCCAGCAGCACAACCGGCGCGGGTTCGGTGGGCAGGGGCTGGGTCAGGTCGTGCGTGATGAACTGCCCCGTCAGGCCCAGGCGCTTCAGGTTCGCGCGGGCGAGGTCGTGCTTGCGGGCCACGACGTCCACGCTCGTGACCTGCGCGCCGCGCGTGGCGAGCATCGCGGCCTTCACGCCCGCCCCGCCCGCCAGGTCCAGCACCCGCGCCCCCTGCACGTCCCCCAGCGCGTCCACGCAGGCGAGGCTGGCCGGGTTGATCGGCTGCGCCTGCCCCTGCTGGAACGCGGCGGTCTGCCGCAGCGGGCGGTCCAGCGCGACGCGGTCCACGCCCTGAACGGTGCCTTCCAGCACGCTCCCCTCGTCCTCCAGCGCGCGGACGCCCGCGTCGCTGAGGCTCAGCCACAGCGGCTGCGGCTCCAGCAGGTCCGCGAGCACCGCGTCCGCCTGCGCGCCGTACGCGCGGCGGTACACGTCCGCCAGCCACGCGGGCATCTCGTCGGGGACGACCTCGTCGGGACTCAGGCTCTCCAGGCGGCGCAGCACGGCGTTCACCAGTCCGGGGGGGGCCAGCCGCGCGCCACGCGCGAGATTCACGTACTCGCTGACGACCGCGTGCGGCGGGGTGCCCAGGAACAGCCGCTCGAACGCCCCGGCCAGCAGGACCGCGCGGGTCTTGGGGTGGGTCTCGCCGGTCAGGCGAGCGTCGAGCGCCCGCGTGAGGCTGGGCGCGTGCCGGAGCGCGCCGTACACGACGTGCGTGGCCAGCCCCGCGTCGCGGGCGGGCAGGCGGGCCTCCTGCAGCGCGGCGTCCAGGGCGGGCGCAGCGAACGCGTGGGCGTCCATGACGCGCAGCAGCACCCGCACGGCGACCTCGCGGGCCGGGTTGAACGGACCGGGCCGGTCGGCGTCGGATCTGGGTCGGTCGCGGGCGGTGCGGGGGCGGCGTGCGTCGGTCATCCGGGCAGTGTACGCGCGGCCCGGCAGGACGTCCAAGTCACGCGGCCCCCACCCCGGCTCTGACAGGGAGGGGGGCCGCAGGGTGGGCTGGTCAGGCGGCGGCGGGCTGTACCTTCGGGCGGATCAGCAGCATGACGGCCAGCAGGGCCAGCAGCACGCTGCCGCTCAGGACGTACGGCGCGGCGTGGCTGACCGTCTGGTACAGCCCGGTGCTGATCAGCGGGCCCGCCATGCGCCCCAGGGCCAGGGCGCTGCTGTTCAGGCCCGCGACGGTGCCCTGCAGGTCCTCGCCGGCCGAGAGACTCAGGCCCGCGCTGAGGCTGGGGCTGAGGATGGCGCTGCCCACGCCCACGACGGCCAGGGCCAGTGTGATCGGCCAGAACGCCTGACCGGCGGGCACGAGCAGCATGCCCACGCCCATGATCAGCAGGCCCGCCGACACGAGCGGGGTGGTGGGGAGTTTCTTGGCCAGGGGCCGGATTGCGCCGCCCTGAACGAGCGCCGCCACAAAGCCGAACAGGGTCAGCATGATGCCCACGGTGCGCGCCGCGCCCTCGGGGGTCAGGCGGAGGGTGTCCTGCACGTAGAAGCCGATGGTCTGCTCCATGCCCACGCTCGCCAGGGTAGACAGGGCGCTGACGGCCAGCAGCAGCAGCACGGTGGGTTGCGAGAGCAGCGCGCGGCGGCTGCCCTTCGCGGCGACCTTGGCGCCGCTGACGCGGGTTTCGGGCAGGGTGCGCCACGCGACGAGTGCGGTGACCAGGCCCAGCGCGGTGCTGAAGAACACCGGCGCGGTCAGGCTGATGCCGCTCAGGGCCGCGCCGATGGCCGGGCCGAACACGACGCCCAGCCCGAACGCCGCGCCGATCAGGCCCAGGCTGGCGGCGCGGTCCTCCTTGCTGCTCAGGTCGGCCATCATGGCCTGCGCGGTGGGCAGCGTGGCGCTGGAGAGCATCCCGCCGATCACGCGCGAGGCGACGAGCAGCGCGAACAGCAGGGTGCCGCTCAGCGCGCCGTTCAGGCCCGCCTGGGCCAGCACGCCGAACAGCCCGAAGCTGATCGAGAAGCCCACCAGACCCATCAGGAGGACGGGTTTGCGGCCCACGCGTTCGCTGCGGCCCCCCCAGATCGGCGAGAAGACGAACTGCATCAGGGAGTAGGCGGTGGAGAACCAGCCGGTCTGCGTCTCGGTCAGGCCGAGCTGGCGGCCCAGCGGGGCGATGATCGGGAACAGGACGCTCAGGCCCAGCATGGCGATGAAGATCGTCAGGAACAGGATCAGCTTTGTTCGCCCGGTGTTGGCCTGGGCGGGGGAGGGGGCGGCGGACGACATGGGGCGAAGTATACGCCCGCACCCTGACCGATCGGTCAGGACAGTCATCCCTGTGTGCCGCGGGGGTAAGGAAGGCGGACCATTTGTTGTTGCGGCCGCCTGAATGCCCCACCGCTCTCAGGGACGGCCCCACACTGGGCCGCCACCTGCTCCGCTCTATGGCCGCGCCGCCTCCGCCCAGTCTGTCTAACCGGCTTCCACACGTTCCACGGTGCCGGGGGATGGTCAAACGCTGCGTGAGAAGGTTAGGATTCCGTGAACCGCTTCCAGTTTCAACTTTGTTCAGTGGATCGTCAGAATGCCGTGCCGGGTCATCCGCCCCGGGCCGTAACTGATTTCTCCCTGACTGGGACGGTGAAATTGTCGGTGTCACCCCATTGTCAGCAGGCCCCGTTGCCTCTATAATGTCGGGCGAGCAACCAGAATAATCACCCGTTGCGGACGCTCAGCCGCGCGGACTCCGGGCGCCTCCCTGCCGTGGAAGGCCGATGGAATCAAAGTTGATCCCTCGAAATGGAAGCGATTCACAGTCGCGCCATGTAAGGAGACCTATGAAAAAAGCTCTGACCATTCTGTCTCTCGCGCTGCTCGGCCAGGCCAGCGCCGCCACCATCACCGTCTGGACGCACTTCGGTGACAGCGAACTGGCGTGGCTGCGCTCGCAGGCCGCCGACTTCAAGGCGAAGACCGGCAACACCGTGAACATCGTCAGCGTGCCCTTCGGCGAGATGACCGACAAGTTCATCCAGAGCGCCCCCAAGGGCCAGGGCCCCGACCTGCTGACCACCCAGCCCCACGACCGCCTCGGTCAGCTGGCCGCAGCAGGCGTCATCGAGCCCATGGACAAGTACGTCACCAGCCGCACCGACCTGGACAAGACCGCCCTGAACGCCATGACCTACCAGGGCAAGCTGTTCGGCATCCCCATGTTCGCCGAAGCGGTCGCCGTCGTGTACAACAAGGCCCTGGTGCCCACCGCCCCCACCACCTGGAGCGCCTTCCTGGCCGCCGCCCAGAAGAACACCGGCAGCGGCAAGTTCGGGTACCTCGCTGACCTGAGCAACGCCTACATGCAGTACGGCATCATCAGCGCCTACGGCGGCTACGTCTTCAAGAACAACGGCGGCACCCTGAACGTCAAGGACGTGGGCCTCGCTAACGCCGGCGCCGATAAGGCCAGCGCGTTCCTGAACGACCTGCGCTACAAGTACAACCTCGTGCCCGAAGGCGTCAACGGCGACGCCGCAAAGAGCGCCTTCGTGCAGGGCCGCCTCGGCATGTTCCTCACCGGTCCCTGGGACATGGGCGACATCAAGAAGGCCAACATCAACTACGGCATCATCCCCTTCCCGACCCCTCCCGGCGCCAGCGGCAAGTGGAGCCCCTTCGTGGGCGTGCAGGGCACCATGCTGAACTCCTACAGCAAGAACAAGGTGGCCGCTGCGCAGTTCGCCAAGCAGATCAGCTCCTCCGACGCCCAGGTCGCGTTCAACAAGGCCGGCGGCCGCATCCCCGCCAGCCTCAGCGCCCGCACCAAGCTCAAGGCCGACCCGGTCGTGCAGGGCTTCGGCAAGACCATCAGCATGGGCACCCCCATGCCCAACGTGCCCCAGATGGGCGCCGTGTGGGGCCCCTGGAGCAACGCCATCGCGCAGAGCGTCCAGAAGTCCGGCCAGAACTACGGCCAGATCCTCGACAAGGCCGTCCAGGAAATCAACAGCAACATCAAGTAACCCGCCTGGAGGTGGGGCGAGCATGACCACAACCTCGCTCCACCCGGGCCACTCAGGACGCGGAGGGACGGTGCGCCGGACAAGGCGTATCGTCCCCCCGCGTCCTGACTGTCGTGGCGTTCCCAGCCGCCGGGCCGCCGCTGGAACCACGCCCCGCCAGATGTCTTGATGAGCACCATCGCTGCCCCCGTGGCAGCGGCGTTACCTTACTGCGAACTGATTTCACCCCGGACGTGCCCGGCGCACCTGCCCCTGACCCACGTCCGCCTGGAGGCCCCCACGAGATGACCACCCTGTCCCCACCCCGTTCCCGCACCGCCGTGCCCCCCCAGGGCTCACGCGGCATCCTGCTGGCCCTGCTGATCCTGGCCGCCCTGATGGGCGCGTCTGTGCTTATCGGCTGGTTGCTGTCCACCCTGGCTGCGCAGGTCGTGCCCGGCGCCCCCGCCTACCTGCTGCTGGTGTTCACGGTGGTGTCGCTGCTGGTCCTGGCGCCCCTGACCCACCGCGCCTTCCCGTGGATCACGAACTGGTTCTACCTGCTGCCCGCCCTGGTATTCATCCTGGCGTTCACGGTCCTGCCGGTCGTGCTGACCGTGAACTACGCCTTCACGAACTACAGCGGGCAGAACAGCGGCAACCCCGACAGCGCCGCCCGTCAGGACGCCACCCTGAGCAGTGACCGCCGCACCGTCACCCTGAGCGGCCTGACCGGCAGCGCGCAGGAGTACCTGAACTGCGCCGCGCCCAACTGCGCCGGGGCGACCCTGGTGCTGTACGACGAGGACGCCAGCGTCCCGTACCGCGTGAAGGTCGCGTCCGCGCAGGGGAACGCCTTCACGCTGGCCGCACCCACCCCCGAGAGCGTGCAGGTCGCGCAGGCCACCCGCATCAACAAGATCAGCTACGTGGGCCTCGCGAACTTCCAGGAGATCTTCGGGAAGGCCAGCCGCGCCCTGTGGCCCGTTTTCCTGTGGACGGTCATCTTCGCGTTCAGCACCATCGTCCTGAACTCGGTCGCGGGCCTGATCCTGGGCATCCTGCTGTACAACAAGCGCCTTAAGGGCCGCAACGTGTACCGCACGCTGCTGTTCCTGCCCTGGGCGATCCCCACCGTGATTAGCGTGCAGATGTGGGTCGCGCTGTTCAACCAGCAGTTCGGCATCGTGAACAAGAGCCTGGGGCTGCTGGGCATCGTCGCGATTCCCTGGCTGAACGATCCGCTGTGGGCGAAGATCAGCATCCTGATGGTGAACCTTTGGCTGGGCTTCCCGTACATGATGACCGCCACCATCAGCGCCCTGAGCACCATCAACGACGACCTGTACGAGGCCGCCGAGATCGACGGCGCCAGCCGCTGGCAGCAGATCACCGGCATCACCCTGCCGCTGCTGCGTAACTCGTTCACGCCGATCCTGCTGTCGGGCTTCGCGTTTAACTTCAACAACTTCGGGATCATCTACCTGCTCACGGCCGGCGGCCCCGCCCAGGAAGGCCGCGAGAGCACCGCGCAGAGCACCGACATCCTGCTCTCGTGGGGGTACAACACGGCGTTCGTGTCGGCCGGCGGGCAGAACTTCGCGCTGGCCAGCGCCATCGCGCTGATCATCTTCTTCCTGACCCTGGCAATCAGCATCGTGAACTTCAAGGCCGCCGGCGTGTTCGAGGAGGCCCGCAAATGACCACCGCCCCCAACAACCTCCCGCCCGGCAACCTCCCACCCGGCGGGTACGTCCACCGCGAACCCTCCGCCCTGCGCAAGGCGCTGCCCTGGATCATCGGGGTCGTCGTCCTGGCATTGATCGGCTGGCTGGGCGCCGCGCTGGTCGACAGCCTCAAGGACAAGCAGAAGAGCTTCTCGATCTACTACGTCGACCGGGGTTGGGTGCGCTTCCTGCTGTTCCTGCTGGCCGCCAGCGGCGTGCTGGCCCTGACCAGCCTGCTGGGCCAGCGGATCGGCATGGCCCGCACGGGCCGCCGCATCAGCTACGCGGCGGTGCTGGGCGACCAGCTGACCCACCTGTTCCTGATCCTGGTCGTGCTGATCGCCATCTACCCGCTGTTCTACGTGCTGATCGCCGCGTTCGACCCGCGCAACAGCCTGTTCGCCTTCCCGGACTTCGGGAACCCGAACATCTTCTACAAGACCGGCCTGCTGCCCGACCTGAAGCAGCTGAACTTGGAGAACTTCGCCAAGCTGTTCGAGGGCGTCACCATTCCCGCGTGGCAGCTGCTGCTCGCCGTGATCGGCGGGGCCGCGCTGGCCGCCGTCCTGATCTCCCTGATCGTCAGCAAGGTCGGGCGCGACACCGACGCCCTGGCGAACGTGCGCGCCTGGGGCCTGCGCGTGCTGGTCGCCGCGCTGGCCGTCCTCGTGATCTTCATGGGCCCGGCGCAGTTCACGGGCGGCAGCAACGAGAGCAAGTTCCTGCTCTCCGTGCGCAACACCCTGCTCGTGTCCGGCCTGACCGGCGTGCTGGCGATCCTGCTGTCCACCACCGCCGGGTACGCCATGGCGCGCCTGCGCTTCCCGGGCCGCTTCCAGATGCTGCTGTTCTTCATCTTCATCCAGATGTTCCCGGTGTTCCTGGCGCTCGTCGCGGTGTTCAAACTCCTGACCGACCTGGGTCTGGGGAACACCTTCGCCGGGCTGATCCTGGCGTACTCGGGCGGCGCGATCGCCTTCAACACCTGGATCTTCAAGGGGTACGTCGAGAGCCTCCCCGAGTCGCTGGAGGAAGCGGCGATGGTGGACGGCGCGACCCGCTGGCAGACCTTCACGCGCGTCGTGCTGCCCCTGTCGCGCGGCATGCTCGTGTTCATCTTCCTGAACCAGTTCATCGGCACGTACGCCGAGTTCATCCTGGCCAGCATCCTGATGACCGGCGTGGAGCACTGGACGGTCGGCGTGATGCTGCGCTCGTTCACCAGCGGCCAGTTCAGCACCAAGTGGGGCGTGTTCGCGGCCGCCGCCACGCTGGGCGCCCTGCCGATCGTGGGCCTGTTCTACGGCTTCCAGAACTTCTTCGTCGGCGGCGCGGTCGCTGGGGGCGTCAAGGAATAACCCCCTTCACGCCGCAGAAGCGGGAGGAGTACGGTGCACCTATGCGCCGACTCCTCCCGCTTCTGCTGGCGTTCAGCCTGACCAGTCTGGCCGGGGCGAACGAACGCCTGCCCGTCACCCAGGTGCGCTTCAGCGCGGACGGCGCGCAGGTGATGACCATCGTCAGTGGGGAACGCGACGGCAGCGGCTTCGGACACGCACAGGTGACCGTACTGGACACCCGCAGTGGCCGCATCCGGTACGCGGCCACTCGCACGGACGACGCGGCCCCACGCCACGTCCTGAACACTCTGCTGAACACGGCCGCCACGCGCGCCGCGGTCGCCCCGTTCACCACGCGGCCCCTGTCGGTGCCCCGGTACCAGTGGGCGTACCCGGTGCCCTACCCCCGCTGGCCGGACGGTGTGCGTGCCGGTCAGCGTCAGATGACCGCCGTGCCCCTGTGGTCGCGTCCCGTTCCGGTGCAGCTGGACGTGGTGCGTCTGCCCGGACGCTGCCCGTACCCGGAGATGCTGCCCCCGGGTGAGGTCCCGGCCGGAGTGCGGCTGACCGTGAACGGTCAGGAGGTCTGGCGTGACCGCGCCCTGCCTGCCGCGCGCGCCTGCGCCACCCGCTACACGCTGGAGCGGGTGGACGTCCAGGGCAACCGCGCCCTCTTCACCCTGCGCGCCCTGACCCCCGGCTTTGAGGGCCCGGACGCCGTGCCGGTGTTCGTCGCTGCGCTCCTCAGGTAGTTCTCGGGTAGAAGGCTGAAAGGTGATGGTTGATGGAGGACACCGCCTCTCCATCAACCATCAACCTTCGACTATCACCTTTCAACCATCAACTCAACGCGCCAGCGATTCCCTGCATGACGGCGCGCGCGGCGTTCAGTTCGTCCGCGTTGATGGTGTGGCCCAGGCCGGGGATGACGCGGGCGTCCACTGTCGCACCCCGTTCACGCAGCTGCGCGGCCGTCTCCTCGAAGCGGGCGAGGGGAATGTGCCCGTCGCGCGGATCGACGCCCATGAAGACGGGCGTGCCGGGGAAGGCGCTGCCCTGGTCCAGGGTGATCAGGCCGCCGCTGAAGGCCACCACCGCGCCGGGTTTGCGTTCGGCGCGGCTGGCGTACTCCAGCGCGAGGCATGCGCCCTGGCTGAAGCCGCCCAGCACGACCCGCTCGGCGGGGATGCCGCGTGCGGCCAGTTCGCCCATCACGGCGTCCACGGTGCCCAGCGCGCGGTCGAGAAACGGCTGGTTCTGCTCGACCGGCGCCAGGAACGACTGGGGGTACCAGGTGTTCCCCTCGGCCTGCGGGGCGAGGTACGTGAACGCACTCAGGTTGAAGTCGCGTTCCAGCGAGAGGATGTCGCGCGCTGTGCCGCCCCGCCCGTGCAGCAGGACCATCGCCACGCGGGCGTCGTCCAGGGGGCGGCCCGCGGTGAAGACCTGGACGCCCGTGCCCTCGTCCTCGGGGGTGGCCTCGGGTGCGGCGGCCCCGAGGGCGCGCTGGCCGATGGTCACGTCGTACTCGCGGCTGACGATGCGCGGCACGTGCGCCTCGATCTGTGCGCGCTGGCTCTCGAACCACGCGGGGAGTTTAAGGTGCCGGCCGAGTTCCGCCACGGGCTCGTCGTCGGGGAAGCCGGGCGCGTCGGTGGCGATCTCGAACAGTACCCCGTTCGATTCACGGAAGTAGATCGAGTGGAAGTACTGGCGGTCCTGCACGGGCGTGGGGCGGTACCCGGCGCCGGTCAGGCTGGTCATGTACGCCTCCTGCTCGGCGTCGTCGCGGGTGCGCAGCGCCACGTGGTGGATGCTGCCCGCCCCGAAGTGCCCGCGCGGCTGGCCGGGGCGTTCCACGGCGTCCACGAACAGGCCTACGCCGTCGCCGCTGCCCCGGAAGCGGGTCCGGGTGCCCTCGGTGTCGGGTTCGCTGCCGACCTCCGTGAAGCCCAGCTGGCCCACCAGCAACTGCCGCACGGCGTCGGTGTCGCGCACCCAGGCGGTCACCGAGTGGAAGCCCCGCAGCTCATGCGCGGCGTCCACCGGAGAGGCGGGCCAGGGCTGCACGGCCTGTCCGTCCTCGAACACCAGTTCCACCCAGGTGCGGTCCGGGTCCTCGAAGGTCAGGACCGGCTGCCCGAAGCGGGTGCCCCCGGTGACGGTCAGGGCGTGCGCGGCCAGCCGCTCCTGCCAGTAGGCCAGCGAGTCGGCGGGGGCGCTGTACGCGGTGGCGACGACCTCGCCGTTGCCACGCTCGCCACGCTTGGCGCCGGGCCAGGGGAAGTGGGTCATGATCGTGCCGGGCTGACCGGTCTGGTCGCCGTAGTAGAAGTGGTACGTGCCGGGATCGTCGAAGTTCACGGTGACCTTCACCAGCCGCTGGCCCAGCACCTGGGTGTAGAAGTCGAGGTTGCGCTGCGGGTCGCTGGCCATGACGGTGACGTGGTGCAGACCCTGGACGGGGCTGGTGCCGGGAGCGGGGGAGAAGGGCGTCATGCCTCCCATATTACTTAACATTGAACTATTAATTGAGACTATGGTCACAAAAAGGGGAGAGGTGGGAGTTGCCCCCAACCTCTCCCTGCTGCCCGCTGCCGTTCAGCCCAGCAGACCGCGCCACCCGGCCCGGCGCTGCGGGAAGCGCGCCGCCTGCACCTGCGCTGCGAACTCCTCCAGCGTCTCGTGCAAAGCCCGCGCCTCGCGCACCAGCGCCCCCGTCACCGCCTGCACTTGACCGTCCCGCTCGGACTCCCAGTGACTCAGCACCCGCTCGTTCAGGCGCGCGTGGTCCGGACTCGTCACGTCACGCGGCGGGGCCAGCCGGTCGCGCGCCGCCTCCAGGTACGTGACCAGATCGGTCGCGCGGGCCACCTCGTGCCACGTCCCGCCCGCCTTCAGCGCCGAGACGCGCGCCGTGAGCCGCTCGCGCTCCAGCACCCCACGCGCCCGCTCGCGGCCCTGAATGAGTGCGGCGCCCGCCGCCATACCCACCAGTGCCAGCGTGAAGACCAGCAGCGACCAGTGCTCCGGCATGACCGGCCCGTCCGGCGCGGTGCTCAGGTCCGTCAGCTGTCCCTGCTGCGCGGCGTTCGCGGCGATCTCCTGCGTGGTCCGCAGGATGCCGTCCCAGTTCAGGAACCCCTCCACCCCCAGGTACAGCAGCGTCACCGCCACGATGCCCAGCACGTAGTTCACGGGGCGGCTCATGCCGGGCGTGCTGGCTGCCAGCTTCGCGCGGTACGACAGTTCGTCCACCAGCCACAGCAGCAGCACGCTGAACATCACCCCCGCCGTCAGCGCGATCAGCGTCAGGTACAGCCGCGACTCCGGGTTGAACAGCAGATTGATGCTCACGCCGCTGATCAGCCCCACGAAGAACTTGCTGAATACCGCGAAGGCATTGAACACCCGCTTGCTGCCGCTCTTCTGCTCGGGCGGCCGCACCGCGTGACCCTCGGCCGCCAGCTGAGAGAGCGCCTGCTGCGTGTAGAAGTCCTCGGCCGTCACCGTGTCGGGGCGCACGCCCGCCTGCGCCAGCGCCTCGAAGCGGGCCGCGCGGGCCTGCTCGATCGCCTCGGTCGCCTGCTCGTAGGCGCGCTCCACGCCGCTGCTCGCCGCGTTCATGAAGTTCAGGTGCTCCTGCTGCCGCGCCCAGGACGTGCGCACACCCACGCCCGTCTCGGCCAGCACGCGGTTCAGGGTCGTGCGGGCCAGCTCGAAGTTCACGCGGTACTGCTCCACGTTCAGTCGCAGCAGCCGCGAGCGCGACGTCAGCGCCGCCCGGGCCGCCTCGTCCCGCACGAGTTGCAGTTCGCCGCTCAGGTCCTCCAGCAGCTCACCGAAGTGCGCTGGGGTCAGCACCGGCATGAACGCCTCGGCCGCCAGCGGATCGGGGACGGGCAGCGCGGCCTCGTAGAGCGCCGGATCGAACGGCTCTTCGGCAGGGGACGTGACGGGTGCCACCTCCGCCTCGACGGGCGGCTCCTCGGGGAAGGGCGGCACGATCACCTGCTGCGTGTCCGCACGCCGCTCGCGCGCGCCGTCCTCGAACTCGAGGTTCACGGTGCTCAGGTCCGGCCCACTGAGGGTCACGCGCGACAGGGGGCGCACTTCGGTGTCCGCCGGGCTGTCCGGCGTACGCTCGCTCATCGCCTGGCCGCCTTCACCTGCGCCGCGAACGTCGGGTACACGTTCGACAGGTCGTACGCGCCCGCCAGCAGCACCCGCTTGTCGGCGGAACTGCCGCCCAGCGCTTTCACGAACGAGTCCCGGACGGACACGCCCCCCGCGCCCGCCTCGGGGCTCAGGCCCGCCACGAACAGCAGCCGGGTGTCCTTCGCGCCCAGGAAGCCCTTCACCGCCGCGCCCAGCGACGCACGCTTCGGGTCGTCCAGCAGCGCGCCGTCCGTGAACAGCACCGTCACGTCGCCCACGCCCTTCGTCTGCGCGGCCCGCTTCACGGCCTGCTGCACGCCCGCCGTGATCGCGCTGCCCTTGCCGGTGCAGGGTTTCGTGAGGGCCGCCGTGTAGCGCAGGATGTCCGCCTTGCCTAGCCGCGCGCCGTTCTTCGACTGGAATGTGAAGTCCGCGACGGTCTGCACGCCGTCGCAGATGCGCAGCAGCGTCAAGGTGTCTCCGGAGCGCAGCTGGTTCAGCAGGACGCTCTGCGAGAGCAGCCGCGCCTGATCCGCGTACTTGAACGCCGGGTTCTTGCTGCTGCCGGTCATGTCCACCGCGACCGTCAGGTGCAGCGGCGGCGTGGACAGCCCCAGCAGGGTCGAGGCGCTCATCGGCGCGGGCAGCAGCGTGGACAGGAGGGCGGGAACGATCATTGGGAAGGGCATGGTCACCTCGGAAGTCTGGAATGGGGAAGAGGGGGGCTCAGGGCGCGGGCGGCGTGGGGTTGCGGGGGTTCAGGCCCGGCAGCGGCACCGCCACCCCACCCACGGCCGTGATACCCGGCGGCACTGGGACGCTCGTGCGGTCGTGCGGCAGGTCGCGCAGCAGCCCGACCTCACGGCAGGCCGCCTGATCGCGGTAGAGGTTCACGGGTACGCTCTGCCGCCCGTCCGGGTCGCCGATCCACACCGCCATCGCGTACTGCGGCGTCACGGCGGCGCACCACGTGTCGTTCACGTCGTCGGTCGTGCCGGACTTCGCGCCCAGCGGCATGGCCTTGCCGGACAGGCGCTGCCACGCGGTGGGCCGCAGGAACTTCACGTGCCCCGCGTTCGACGTCACCGCGCCGGTCAGCAGGTCGAAGGTCTCGTAGGCGACCACCTCGTCCCACAGCGGCGCGCAGTCCGGGCGCGGCAGGGACAGGGGCCGCCCGGCGCGGTCATACACCTCGGCCAGCAGGTGCGGCTCGCAGCGCGTCCCGCCGTTCGCGAACGACGCGTAGGCGGCCGCCACGTCCAGCGGCGCGGCGCGGTACGTGCCCAGCGACACGCTCGACGTGTTCTCCGCGTCCGCGCGGTACCCCAGTGCGTCCAGCGTGCGCCGCAGCGCCTTCTCGCGGGGCGTCCCCACCTGCACCGCCACGGTGTTCAGGCTGCGGGCGTTCGCCTCGCGTACCGTCACCGCGCGGTTCAGGAACCCGCCCGAGTTGTTCCGGATGGCCTGCCCGGCGTAACTCGTCGCCTCGTCTCGGAAGGCACTCAGCTGCGTCACGCCGTCCCCGAAGGCCAGGGAGTACAGCAGAGGCTTCACGGTACTCGCCACCGGCCGCAGCGCCGACGCCGCCCACTGCCGCCCCGGATCGCTGCTCAGGCTGCCGCCCGTGCTGCTCGCCAGCGCCACGATCCCCCCGCCACGCACATCCACGACCGCCGCGCCCTCCGCGACACCCGCCGCGCGGGGGCCGGTCGCACCCTCCCCCTGCACCCGCTGCGTCAACGCGGCCTGCGCCTGCCCGTCAATGGTCAGCACCACGCGCCCCACCCGCTTCGGATCCACGCCCGCCCGCCGCAGCTCGCGCCGCACGAGTTCCTGCATGGCCCACACCGGCTCCGGCTCGTTCGCGTAATCCGGGTTGCGGGCCGCCGATACCACCCGCAGGTCCGCGCCCGCCCCCGCGTACTCCACCCGCCACAACCTCGGCTGCACGGGTGTGGCGACCGCCTGCGCGTACGCCCCGTCCGACACCAGGCCGTGAGACCGCAGGATGTTCAGCGTCACCAGCTGCTGCGCGCGCATCCAGCGGAAGCGCGCCGTGGCTGTCTCCGGCGGCGTGTCTTCCTGAACCAGATACCGCCCTGGCGCGGGCAGCAGCCCCACAAGGAACGCACTCTGCGCCAGGCTCAGGTCCGCCGGTTCCACCCCGAACACCGCCCGGGACGCGTCGTACACGCCCTTGCGCTGCCCGATCCCGATCCACGGCAGGCTGTTCACGCTCATGGCCAGCACCTCGCGCCGCCCGTAGCGCCACGTCACCAACGGCGCCAGCACGAACTCCGTCGCCTTGCGCGTCACCGTCAGCAGCGGCCCACGCCGGTCCGTGTCGTAATCGAAATGCCCCGCCAGCACGCTGTTCTTCAGCAGCTGCATGGTGATCGTGCTGCCCCCAGCACCACTGAGCATCGCGCGCGGCAGGCGCCCCAGATCCACGCCCGAATGCGAGAAGAAGCGCACGTCCTCCTTCGCCACGTACGCCAGCAGGAACGCCTCACTGACGCCCGTCAGCGGCACGCTCAGCGACTCCCGGCACGGCACCGCGTTCACCGCGTTCCCCTCGCGGCAGTGATCGATCACGCCCAGCGGCGCACCCCGCCGGTCCTGCACCTCGATGGGCAGCAGTTCCGACCGCAGGTTCCACACCCGCCCCAGCGCCCCGGTACTCAGCGCGCCCGCCATGCCCAGCCCCAGCATGCCCAGCGTCAGCAGGCCCACACCCGCTCCCGCCGCCCGCAGCGCCCGCCGCAACGTCCACGGCTCAGGCCGCCGCACGAATGGCGAACGCGGCCAGCGGTTCCACCAGCCCAGCACCGACTTTCTGAACTGCCGCGTCACTCAGCGCACCACGTCCAGCACGCCCGCCGCCGACCGGAACTGCCAGTCCCGCGCCACGGCGTTCCACAGGCCCGACAGGCCCACCACCAGCACCAGCAGCGCGCCCAGCCCCGCCAGGGCCGTCACCGCACCCGCCCACGACGAACGCGGCCCACGCGGACGGGCCGGACGCGGCGCCTTCTCCTTCGGCACGCGCGGCGCACGCGGAGCGGACACCGGCGCGGACGGCAGACCCGATGAGTACGGCCGGGGCTTCCGCACGAAACTCATGCGCCCTCCGGTGGTACGGGCGGCACCGACCGGGCCACCCGCGCGGACGCGTGCAGGAGCCGGGCGGATTCCGGGCGTGGAGTTGCCCGCCCGGCGGACTTCCGGGGGGGCAACGGAACAGACGGAAACCGCAACATGACCGCAGGATAGGCGAGACCCATGAGGCGTGCATCCCACCAAAGAACGATCAAACGGGCGTGAAAAGCGGCAGGATGAACCGTCAGATCTGGTCGATCCCAGGATTCGGAAGGAGCGGGAAGGGGCGGGCTCGGGCAGAAGGGGATGTCGGTGGCAGCGAGCGAACCGACCGGCGGTTGTCCAGCCACCCGGAACTCCGTAAGCCGCGTGCGCCTACACTCGGCGCATGACCACCGCTGCCGTCCTGACGCAGGCTGACCTGCGTGCCCAGTTTCCACAACTCCAGTCGGGCCGCGCTTACCTCGACAACGCCGCCGGGGGCCTGATTCCGGCCCGCGCCATTCAGGCGGTCACGGAGCACCTGACGCGCTACGGGGCGACGAATGCCATGCCTGGGCACCGTCCGGGTGCGGAGATCCTGGCCCTGAAGCATCGGGCGCGGGAGGCGACGGCGCTGTTCATGAACGCGCAGCCGGAGGACGTGGCCCTGGCCCAGAGCGCCACCGCGCTGACCTTCCGGCTCGCGGCGGCGTTCGCCCGCCTGTGGGGTGAGGGCGACGAGGTGATCCTGAGCGGGCTGGAGCACGAGAGCAACGCCAGCCCCTGGCGGGAACTGGAGCGGCAGGGCGTGACCGTGAAGGTCTGGCACGCCCGCCAGCCGGACATGACGCTGCACCCGGACGATCTGGCGGCGCTGCTGTCGCCCCGGACGCGGCTGGTGGCCGTCACGGCGGCCAGCAACGCGCTGGGCGTCACGCCGGACATTCCGGCGATCACGGCGCAGGTGCGCGCGGCGGGCGCGTGGAGCATCGTGGACGCCGTGCACGCCGCCCCGCACGCCTTCCCGGACGTGCAGGCGTGGGGGGCGGACTTCGTGACGTTCAGCCCGTACAAGGTCTGGGCGCCGCACCTGGGCGCCATGTGGCTGCGCCCCGAGCTGCGCGCCACGCTGCCCTGGCCGAAACTGGAGTTCGTGCCGCAGGGTGACATCACCGGCATCGAGCACGGCACGCCGCAGTTCGAACTGCTGGCCGGCTGGTTGGGCACCCTGGACTACCTCCGGGAACTGGGCGGGCACCCCGAGCTGACCCGTGCGGCGCTGGAGGCCGCCTCCCAGCGCATCCACGAGCTGGAGGCGCCGGTCATGGCCCGGCTGGTGGGGGGCCTGCTCGCGCATGACCTCGTGACCGTGTACGGTCCGCAGGGCACGCAGGGTCGCGTGGGCACCGTCGCGTTCCGCGTGGCGGGGGAGAGCCCCGAGCAGACCGCGCTGCGCCTGACCGCCGCCGGGGTGGACGTGGCTGCCGGGCACTTCTACGCCGCGCAGCCCCTGAAGGACCTGGGCCTGTACCCGCAGGGCGTCGTGCGGGCCAGCATCGCGCATTACACGACGCTGGACGACATCGAACGCCTCCTGGCGGCGCTGGGCTGACCACCGGGACTCCGGGCCGGCAGGGGACTGGTGCGCGCCACTCCTGCCGGCCTGTGCGGCGCCGGTCGGCTAGGCTGGGCAGCGTGAGCACAACCCTGCACGGCACCCTGCCCAGCGGCGCGCTGGTGATGGTGGACATCCCCGGCCCCACCCTGGACGACGACACGGCCGCGCACCTGCGGCGGCACGGCATCCGCAGCGTGTGCCTGTTCCGCAAGAACGTGGAGTCCGAGTCGCAGCTGCGCCGCCTCTGCGCGGATCTGCGCCGCGTGATGGGCGAACACGCCCTGATCGCCCTGGACCACGAGGGCGGCGCGATTCTGCGCCCGCTGTTCTGGCCGTTCGCGCCCAGCGCCATGAACCAGGGCGCCGCCGGGGACGAGACCCTGACCGGGGACGTGAACGCGGCGCTGGCACGGCAGCTGCGCAGCGTGGGGATCAACTGGAACTTCGCGCCGGTGCTCGACGTGAACGTCAACCCCGCCAATCCCGTGATCGGCGAGCGGGCCTACGGGGCCGATGTGGACACCGTGACCCGCATGGGCGGCGCGGCGCTGGCCGGGCATGACCGCGCGGGCGTGGCGGCGTGCGTGAAGCACTTCCCCGGGCACGGGGACACCAGTCAGGACAGTCACCTGGCGCTGCCGCGCGTGGACAAGTCCCGCGAGGCGCTGGACGCCGGTGAATTCGCGCCGTTCCGGAACCTGCTGCCGGATACGCCCGCCGTGATGACGGCCCACATCATCTACCCGGCCCTGGATCCGGAGCGGCCTGCCACGCTCTCCCGCCGGGTCCTGACCGGCCTGCTGCGCGAGAAGTGGGGTTACGACGGGGTGATCGTCACGGACTCCATGGGCATGAAAGCCATCGACGACCACTACGGTCGGGGGGAGGCGGGCGTCATGGCGCTGCAGGCGGGCGCCGATCTGGTGATGGCGCTGGGCCGACGTGAAGTGCAGGACGCCACCCTGGACGCCATTCAGGCGGCGCTGGACAGTGGCGCGCTGGACACCGCGCAGATGCAGGCCAGCGTGCGCCGCCTGGAGGCCCTCGCGGCCCGCTACCCGGCGCAGGCCGACCCGGCCCTGGACCCGAAGACGGACGCGGCGCTCCTGGCAGACGCCTGGGCGCGGGGCCTGAGTGCCTACCGCACCCCCGTCCCCCCGGCGCCCGGTTCTCAGGTGCTGCTCGTCGCGCAGGCGAAGGTGCCGCGTGAGAACGTCAGCGAGGCCAGCGTGGACGCCCGGACCCTCGCGGACGAACTGCGCGGCGTGTACGACGTGCACCTGCACGCCTTCGAGGATCCCGCCGATCTGGACTGGGCGGCCATGCGCGCACGCGGCCTGCCGGTGATCCTGGCAACCACCTCGCGCCACCGGCACGCGGCGCTGCGCGGCGCCCAGCCTGACCTGCACCTGGCGCTATACAACCCCTACGCGGCGCTCGATGTGGACGCCCCGGCCCTGGTCACGTACGGATTCCAGCCAGAGGCCCGCCGGGCCGTGCTGACGTGGCTGCGCGGTGAACGCAGCGCCACCGGCACCCTGCCCTTCAGCGGCTGAGCCCGGGCGCCCCGCCGTCGGGTCACAGGTGCAGCGGGGCTGTCGGCGTGTTACATGAGTTCAACCCCAAAGGAACATGGCGCGCGCTCAGCTGACCGCGCGCCGCTGCACACCGGGATCAGGCCGTCTGTGCCAGGGCCGCCGGCGGTATGCGCCGCTCGAACACCAGTCCGCGCGGCGTGCCCGCCAGCTGCACCGGGGTGATCACCGGCAGGTCCTGCAGGGCCAGCCGGACGTGCCCCACGGCGTCCGTACGCGCCACGGCCGCGGCGACTCCCGCCACCTCCCAGCCGTGCTGCGCGGCCAGCAGCGCCGCCGCGAGTTCCGGCTGTCCACCCACCAGTTCCACGCTGATGACCGCCGCGTGCACCGGGCCCCGCATGGGCTGAATATCGCCCTTGTGGTGCAGCGCCGAACCCACCAGCGTCCAGTGACCCGCCAGCGACGCCGCCTTCACGCTCGGCACGCCCCGCAGCGCGCCCAGGTCGTGCCCGAGGCTCTCGGCGCCGGGCGTGGCGATCAGGACATCCACGTCCGGCAGGTTCGCGCTGAAGTATTCCGCCACGCCCAGCCGGTCCCGGTTGGACAGCACGGACAGGCGGGCCTGCACGGCCTGCGGGCTGGGCAGCATCTCTGAAATGGAATGGCGGAATGCGTTCGGCATGGACATCTCCTCCGGGTGCAGGCGCGTCACCTGACTCCATTCAGGGTAGGGCCTGGGTCGCCCGGCGCCCACCACACCTGTTGCGTTTGCTGTTCACCGTTCGTTCAGGCAACAGGTGACGCTTGGCCCCACCCGTCGGACACTCCTGTCGCCCCGCCCGCCACGCAGGCGTAGGGTGGCGGGGTATGCAGGCCACCCTGAGCACCACCACCCGCCACGCCGCCGCGATCGCGGTGGCTGTGACCGCCGGGCACTTCATCAACGACGCGTACAGCGCCATGCTCACGCCCCTCACGCCCGCCCTGCAGGCCAAGTACGGCGTCAGTATCGCCGCCGTCACGTTCCTGGGCAGCGTCTACTCCCTGACGAGCAGCGTCCTCCAGCCCGTGCTGGGCATCCTCGGCGAGCGCCTCGACCGCCGCTACGCCGCCGCGCTCGGCCCGCTGATGACCGGCATCGGCCTGACCCTCATGGGCTTCGTCCCATGGTTCGGAGCGCTCGTGCTGCTCGTCGCGGTCGCGGGCTTCGGCAGCGGCTTCTTCCACCCCGCCGGGGCCGCGTACGTCGCGCAGCACAGCCCCCCCGACAAACGCGGCCTGTGGGCCAGCCTGTTCAGCGCGGGCGGCACCGCCGGCATGGCCCTCGGTCCCGTGTTCGCGGGCGTGGGCCTGACGCACCTGCCGTGGTTCGCGCTGATCGGCGTTGTCGTCGCCGCCATCACCTTCGCCGTCACCCCCAGCGGCGTGCAAAAAGCCAAGCGCATCCCCCTGCGCGACTACGCGGGCATCTTCCGGGGACCCCTCGTGTGGCTGTGGGCCATGGCGGTCCTGCGCTCGCTGGCCAGCATGGGCTACAACGCCATGCTGCCCTTCATGCTCCTCGCCCGGGGCTTCGGCGCACGCGAGGTCGCCATCACCCTCGCCGTGTACTCCGTCGCCAGCGCCATCGGCGGCATCGTCGGCGGCCGCCTCAGCGACCGCGTGGGCCGCGTGACTGTCCTGCGCGGCGCGATCCTCACGACCATCCCCTTCTTCGCGCTGCTGATCCTCTCCAGTCCCGCCAACTGGTGGTTCTACCCCCTCACGTTCATCGTGGGCGCCGCCGTGAACGCCAGCATCCCCGTCGGCGTCGTCACCGCGCAGGAATACGCCCCCGGCCACGTCGCCGTCGCCAGCTCCATCATGATGGGCTTCTCCTGGGGCTTCGCGGGCCTCCTCGTGTTCCTCGTGGGTGCGCTGGCCGACGCCACCAGCCCCACCACCGCCGCCCTCGCCGCGCTGAGCCTCCTGATTCCCAGCGCGATCATCGCCGCGCGCCTCCCGGAACCGCAGAAGGTGCAGTTCAGCTGATCGGCGGCCGGGCCTGATACTGACTTCATATGACAGCAGGGTGGGTCCTGAGAAATAGCTCAGCACCCACCCTGCTCTGTCCCCGTCTTGTCAGGCCAGCGCGACCTCCCGGGCTTCCTGCGCGCGGACGGCGTCCATGACGAGCTTCAGGGACTCGCGGCGCTGGGCGGGGTCGGGGATGTTCAGGCTGACGATGAGTTCGTCGGCGGCCGTGTCGCGCGCCAGCGCGAGCAGGCGCGCGGCGACGGTGGCGGGGTCGCCGATGATGGCGCGGCGGCGCATGGAGTCGGCCAGCGCGCGTTCCTGCGGGGTGTACGGGTACGCTTTCGCCTCGGCGACGGTGGGGTAGGGGGCGCTCTCGCCGCGCGTGAGGCGCAGGAACATCAGGCCCAGCGGGAGGCTGAGCTCCTCGGCTTCCTCGGCGGTGGGGGCGGTGACGACGCTCGCGGCGACGAGGACGCGCGCCTCGGGGAACGCGTCGGAGGGTTCGAAGGCGCGGCGGTACGCGTCGGCGGCGGCGCGGGCCTGCGCAGTGTCCGGGTTGATGTGCCACGCGAACGCCAGCCCCGCTCCGGCCCTGGCGGCGACGTGCGCGCCGTAGCCGCTGCTGCTGAGGATCCACAGCGGCGGGAACAGCCCCTCGCCTGCCGGGGCGGCCACCGTACCCGCGAAGGGGTGCCCGGCCGGGTAATGCCCGGTGCCGAAGGCGATCAGGTCCGAGAGTTGCCGCTCGAAGGACTCCTCCATCAGGCCCTGTGCCCCCCGCAGGGCGCGGGCGGTGCGGCCGTCCGTGCCCGGGGCGCGGCCCAGACCCAGGTCCACTCGGTCCGGCGCGAGGGCCGACAGCAGCCGGTACCCTTCCGCCACGGCCAGCGGCGCGTGGTTGGGGAGCATCACGCCGCCCGAGCCTAGGCGGATGCGACTGGTCCGCTGTGACGCGGCAGCCAGGACCGCCAGCGGCACACTGGACGCCAGCGCGCCCATGTTGTGGTGCTCGGCCACCCAGTAGCGCGTGAACCCGGCGTCCTCGGCGGCCTTCGCATAGGCCAGGGCGGCCTCGACCGACTCGGCGGCGCTGGACCCCAGCGGCACGGGCACGAGATCAAGCACGGACAGGGGCAGGGGAGAGGGAACGCTCATGCCCGGCAGTGTGCACCCCCCCGCGCGGGGAAAAGTTGCGTGTGATCACGAACCCGGCGCGGTGTTTCCCGATGGGGGACAGCTTCATCTGGCTAGTCGTCTGCGCCGCCGCGTTCCGCCTGTCCCGGCCACCCGCCTCTATCCTGTGCCCCATGAGCGTGGCTGCATGAACAACGAGATTCCCGTGCAGACCCTGGGTGGCCAGGGCGAGGTGATGGCGCACGCGGTGGACGCCTGCGTGCACTGCGGCTTCTGCCTGCCCGCCTGCCCCACGTACGCGCTGCTGGGCGACGAGATGGACAGCCCGCGCGGCCGCATCGTGCTGATGAAGGAGGTGCTCGAGGGGGGCCTGCCGCTGGCGGACGCCGCGCCGCACCTCGACCGCTGCCTGGGCTGTCAGGCGTGCGTGACCGCCTGCCCCAGCGGCGTCCCGTACGGCGAACTGATCACGGCGTTCCGCGGCTGGAGCGAACCGCAGCGTCAGCGCAGTGCCTTCGACCGGTCGAAACGCTGGGCGATCCTCAAGGCCCTGCCCGCCCCGCGGCTGTTCAGCGTGGCGGCGCGCGTGGGGCAGTTCGCCAAGCCGCTCGCGCCCGTGCTGCCCGCCGCGCTGCGCGGTCCGCTGGACCTGCTGCCGGAAACCGTGCCCGCCATGCAGCCCAGCCCGAAGGTTACGCCTGCGCGTGGCGTGCAGCGGGGCCGGGTGGCGTTTCTGGTCGGCTGCGCGCAGCAGGCGCTCGCGCCGAACTTCAACGCGGCGACCCTGCGCGTCCTGGCCCGCAACGGCATTGAGGTCGTCATTCCCGACGGGCAGGGCTGCTGCGGCGCCGCCGCGCTGCACACCGGCGCGCGGGACGAGGCGCTGAAACTGGTCCGCGCGAACCTGAACGCGTTCAACCCCGGTGACTTCGACGCGATCCTCTCCAACGCCGCCGGGTGCGGCGCTGGCCTCAAGGAATACCCGATGGTCCTGCACGGTGAACCCGACGAGGCCCGCGCGAAAGCCTTCGCGGCGAAGGTCATGGACATCAGCGAGTACCTGAACACGCTGCTCCAGAACGGCGAACTGGAACCACCGGTTCCGGCCAGCCGCCCGCTGACGGTCGCGTACCACGACGCCTGCCACCTCGCCCACGCGCAGGGCGTCCGCGCCGCGCCCCGCGCCCTGCTGCGCGCCATTCCCGGCGTCCGCGTGCTGGAAGTCCCGGAAGGTGACCTCTGCTGCGGCTCGGCGGGCACGTACAACCTCGAACAGCCGGAACTCGCCGGGCAGCTCGGCGAGCGCAAGGCGAAGAACATCCTCTCCACTACCCCTGACCTGATCGCCAGCGGCAACATCGGCTGCCACACCCAGATCCAGAGTCACGTCCGCCGCCAGGGCAGCCCCACGCCCGTCCTGCACACGGTCGAGATCCTCGACCGGGCATACCGGGGGGAACTGTGAGGGTCGATGGGGGATGGTTGATGGGTGATGGAGGGGGGGACTCGTGAGCACCGAGAAACTGGCGTTGACCACGAATTCGGGGGTGCGGAAACCGACGTCGGCGGGTGGCGCCTCGAATGCTCTGGCCGCTGATCTGACCCGCGTGCTGGGGCCACGCAAGGTGCTGTCGAACCTCTCGGAGCGGCTGAACTACCGTTACGACGCCATTCAGTTCGGGGCGACGCCGCTGGCGGTCGTGCTGCCCGAGAGCACGGGGGACGTGGTGACGGCGGTCCGGGCGGCGCGGGCGGCGGGCGTGCCCATCGTGGGGCGCGGCGCGGCCAGTGGCCTGTCGGGCGGCGCGGCCCCGCTGGAGCCGGGGCTGGTGATCTCGTTCACGCGTATGACCCGCCTGACCATCCACCCCGAGCGGCGTGAGGCGACCGCGCAGGCGGGCGTGGTCACGCTGGCCGTCACCGAGGCCGCCAGACCCCACGGGCTGATCTACCCGCCGGACCCGGCGAGTTTCCGCACGAGTACCATCGGCGGGAACCTCGCGGAGAACGCGGGCGGCCCGATGTGCTTCAAGTACGGCGTGAGCGGCGATTACGTCCGCGCCCTGGAATTCGTGGACGCGGACGGCGAGGTGCACCGCCTGACCCGTGACGTGTTCGACCTGGCGGGCCTGTTGATCGGCTCCGAGGGCACGCTGGGTCTGATCACCGAGGCGACGCTGCGCCTGATTCCCCCGCCGAAATTCACGCGGACGCTGATGGCGCACTTCCCGGAGGTCGGCGCGTGCGCGGAGGCGGTCAGCCGCGCCATCGCGGCGGGCGCGGTGCCCAGCAAACTGGAATTCATGGACCGCGCCTGCACGAACGCCGTCGAGGACTACCTGCACCTCGGCCTGCCCAGGGACGCGGAGGCGGTGCTGCTGGTGGACACCGACGGCGAGGACCTGGACACCGTGCAGGACGAACTGCGGCTGGTCGAGGACGCCTGCGTGGCCTCGGGCGGCACGGTGCGCCGCGCCGCCACGGACGACGAGGGCGCGCAGCTGTGGCGCGCGCGGCGCTCGGTGTCCCCGGCGCTGGGCCGCATCCGCCCGCAGCGCATGAACGAGGACATCGTCGTGCCCAGATCGGCGCTGCCGGACGTGGTGCGCGAGATCCGCGCGCTGGGCGACGCCAGTCCCTTCCCGGTCGTGCAGTTCGGGCACATCGGGGACGGGAACCTGCACCCGAACATCCTGTTCGACCCCCGCCGGGAGGACGCGCACGCCGTGCATGACCTCGCTCACCGCATCGCGCTGGTCGCCATCCGCCACGGCGGGGTGCTCAGCGGCGAGCACGGGATCGGCAGCATGAAACGCGACTTCATGCGTGACGCCGTGGACCCCGAGACGCTCGCCGCCCTGCGCGGCGTGAAACGCACCCTGGACCCGCACGGCGCGCTCAACCCCGGCAAGATCCTGCCCTCAGAGGACGACCTGCATGCCCATCCTTGACCTGTCTCCCGACGACCAGACGATCACCCTGACCGGTGAGGTCACGCTGCCCGAGGTGTACGCGGCGCTGCCCGCCGGGCTGTTCCCGCCGTTTCCGCACGTAAACCTGCCGGGCGGTGTGGGCGGCCTGATCGGGCGCGGGGGCTTCGGGCAGACCTTCCCGTTCGCGTCGGACGTGCTGGGCGTCACCTTCCGCGCCGCGAGTGGCCGGGTGGTGCGCGCGGGGGGCCGCACCGTGAAGAACGTGCAGGGCTACGACCTGACCCGCCCGTTCGTGGGCAGTTTCGGCCTGCTGGGCGAGCTGCTGGACGTCACGCTGCGCCTGCGCCCCGGCCTGAGCGTGGGCCATGTGGTGCACCCGGGGCCACTGGTGCCCACCACGGCGCGCTTCACCTGGGCCGCGCCGGACGGCACGCACGTCATGCACTTCGGCCATGCCCGCGAGGTCCGCGCGGCGCTGGACCTGCCCGGCGCGCAGCCCGTGGCGCAGGCACCGGAGTACGCCCCGCTGTTCCCGGACGGCGTGGGCGTGGGCGAGGCCGGACCGCTGCGGGATCTGCGCCTGGGCTGGCAGAACGGCGCACTGGCTCCAGAGGCCCCGGCGCTGTTCCGGACGCTGGCGGCCAGTCTCTAAAGGTCCCCTGAGGCTGTTCTCATGACTGACCCGCCGCCCACCCGGGGCGGGGCGATACAGCCATGACACTTTTCGCTATTCTGTCGGGCGTGCTGAAACACATTCCCCTGATGACGGCGCTGCTCCTCGGCGCGGCGGGCGCGCAGACCGTGAACCTGCGCATCCTCGAAACGACCGACCTGCACACCAGCGCGCTCGGCTACGACTACTACCAGGACAAGCCCACCGGCGAGTTCGGCCTGGAGTACACCGCCACCCTGGTGCAGAACGCCCGCAAGGAAGCCCGCAACAGCATGCTGTTCGACAACGGCGACCTGATCCAGGGCAACCCCCTGGGTGACTTCGTGGCCCGCGTCAACCCCCTGGCCGAAGGTCAGCGTCACCCCATGCACGCCGCCATGGCCGTGCTCGGCTACGACGCCGGGAACCTGGGCAACCACGAGTTCAACTACGGTCTGCCCTTCCTGAGCAAGGTCCTGTCGGCCGCCCCGATGCCCTACGTTAGCGCGAACGTGTACGTCGACGACGGCGACGGCAACCCCGCCAACGACAAGAACGCCTTCACGCCCTACCTGATCCAGCGCAAGCTGGTGTTCGACACCACCGGCCGCCCCTACTACATCAACGTGGGCGTGATCGGCCTGCTGCCCCCCCAGATCATGGCGTGGGACAAGGCGAACCTCGACGGCAAGGTCACGACCCGCGACATGGTCGAAACCGCCCGCAAGTTCATCCCCGAAATGAAGGCCAAGGGCGCGGACATCGTCGTGGCCATCGCGCACAGCGGCATCAACGCCGACTACGTGCCCGGCGCCGAGAACGCCGTGACCGAACTGACCAAGGTCCCCGGCCTGGACGTCGTCCTGTCCGGCCACAGCCACCAGGAATTCCCCGGGCCGGTGTACAAGAGCATCCCCGGCGCGGACATCACCAAGGGCACCATCAACGGCAAGGCCGTCGTCATGGCCGGCTTCTGGGGCAACGACCTGGGCATCATCGACCTGAAACTGAACTTCGACCGCAAGACCCAGAAGTGGAGCATCCAGGACACCCAGTCCGCCGTGCGCCCCATCTGGGACAAGACGGCCAAGAAGAACCTCGTCACCCCCGACCCCCGCATCGCCGCCGCTGTCAAGCAGGCGCACGAGGGCACCCTGGCGTACGTGCGCGGCAAGGTCGCCGACCTGACCGCCCCCATCAACTCCTACTGGGCGCTGACGCAGGACGACCCCAGCGTGCAGCTCGTCAGCAACGCGCAGATCGCGTACGTGAAGGCCGCGCTGAGCAGCACCAAGTACAAGGACCTGCCCGTCCTGTCCGCCGCCGCGCCCTTCAAGGCTGGGGGCCGCGCGGGCGCGAGCTACTACACCGACATCCCCGCCGGAACGCTGGCGATCAAGAACGTCGCCGACCTCTACGTGTACCCGAACACCGTGCAGGCCGTGCTCGTCACCGGCGCGCAGGTGCAGGAGTGGCTGGAGCGCAGCGCCGGGCAGTTCAAGCAGATCGACCCCAGCAAGGCCGAGCCGCAGGCGCTCGTGGACGAGAGCTTCCCCACCTACAACTTCGACGTGATCGACGGCGTGAGCTACGAGATCGACGTGACCCAGCCCAACCGCTACAACAGCAAGGGCGAGGTCGCCAACGCTGGCGCGCACCGCATCAAGAACCTGACCTACATGGGCAAGCCCATCGACCCGGCCGCGCAGTTCGTGGTCGCCACGAACAACTACCGCGCCTCGGGCGGCGGGTCGTTCCCCGGACTGAACGGCAAGAACATCATCCTGCAGGCACCTGACGAGACCCGCCAGGCGCTGATCGGGTACTTCAACGACCAGAAGACCGTGAACCCCACGGCGGACGGCAACTGGAAGCTGACCCCCATCCCCGGCGCGACCCTGCTGTACACCAGCAGCCCCACCGCCCAGAAGTACATGCCGGGCAACGCCACGCTGGTCAAGACCCGCGACGACGGCTTCGCCGAGTACTACATCAAGTACTGATCCCCGGCGCGCCCTGCACCCCCGGCCTGCGGCTGGGGGTGTTTTTTATGCTGCCCCTCGGAGGTGCGCTCCCGGTAGGTAGGGAGGTGAGATCAGCGGCCCGGCTGGGGAGAGATCTGAATCGTTTTCGAACCCGTCGGCCTGTCTGTCGGAGGCCGCAGTGGGGTGCCTCCGCTGGGGGGGCTGGACAGGCCCGGAAGCTGTCCTGGTCGGCATTTGTTCGGGGTTGCGAATTCTGGTCTCCAGGTGTTGGAACTGTTTCCATTGACAGCTTGAGGGCGGCGGTGTACGCTTGCCACACCAAGAACGAAACACGTGGAACCGCTTCACAGAAGCGGGCCGGGCCTGTCCGGCACCCACCAAGGGGGATGCATGAAGAAAGTCATCGCACTCGTCAGCCTCAGCGCCGCCATCGCCGTCAGCAGCAACGCCAGCGCCGTCACCGTCACCCTCGCCTGCGGCGCCGTCGGCCAGGAACTCCAGCTGTGCAAGGAAGGCGCCGCCCGCTGGGCCAAGAAGACCGGCAACGAAGTCAAGATCTTCGAGAGCCCCAACCTCACCAACGACCGCCTCGGCCTGTACCAGCAGCAGCTCGCCGCCAAGAGCAGCGACATCGACGTGTACCAGCTCGACGTCGTCTGGCCCGGCCTGCTCGCCCAGCACTTCGTGGACCTGAAGGGCAAGGTGCCCGCCAACGAGATCAACGCGCACTTCAAGGGCATCCTCGACGCCGACACCGTTGACGGCAAGCTCGTCGCGCTGCCCTGGTTCACCGACGCCGGCCTGCTGTACTACCGCACCGACCTCCTGAAGAAGTACGGCTTCACCGCCGCTCCCAAGACCTGGACCGAGATGGCCCTGATGGCCAAGAAGATCCAGACCGGCGAGCAGAAGACCAACAAGGCCTTCACCGGCTTCGTCTGGCAGGGCAAGAACTACGAAGGCCTGACCTGCGACGCCCTGGAATGGGTCGCCAGCTTCGGCGGCGGCACCATCGTCGACAGCACTGGCAAGATCACCATCAACAACGCCCAGGCCGCCAAGGCGCTGGACACCGCCGCCAGCTGGATCAGGAGCATCAGCCCCGCCGGCGTCACCACCTACGCCGAAGAAGACGCCCGCGGCATCTTCCAGGCCGGCAACGCCGCCTTCATGCGCAACTGGCCCTACGCCTGGGCGCTCGGCCAGGGTGACGACAGCAAGGTCAAGGGCAAGATCGGCGTCGCGCCCCTCCCCAGCGGCGGCAGCCGCAACGCCGCCACCCTCGGCGGCTGGCAGCTCGGCGTGAGTCAGTACTCCAAGAACCAGGCCGCCGCCATCGACCTCGTGCGCTACCTCGCCGGCCCCGCCGAGCAGAAGATCCGCGCGATTGAAGGCGCCTACAACCCCACCCTCCCCGCCCTGTACAAGGACAAGGACATCCTCGCCAAGAACCCCTTCTTCGGCAGCCTGTACAGCGTCTTCACCAGCGCCGTGGCCCGTCCCTCCGGCCCCACCAAGAGCAAGTACAACCAGGTCTCCCAGGCCTTCAGCACCGCCGTCAGCGACGTCCTGAACGGCAAGATGAAGGGTCAGGCCGCCGTCGCCAAGCTCAACGGCGACCTCGCCCGCATCAAGGGCCGCGGCTGGTAAGCCCCGCCCACTGACAGGGGGGACGCCCACCACCCGGGGTGTCCCCCTTCTCATTCCTCCCTTACGAAAGCGTTCATCCGGACTCCCGGTCAGCACGCCCACCTACACTGAACCCAAGCCCAACCCAGGAGGTACACCCGGCATGACCGTGAACCCCACCGCGCCCGCCCGGCCCGTCCGCACCCGCGGTATCGAGGCCGCCCGAGCCCGCCAGGCCATCTGGCTGCTGCTGCCCACCCTGATCGCCATCGCCCTGGTCGCCGGGTACCCGCTGTACCGCACCATCTACTTCTCCCTGTTCGACGCGAGCCTCACCACGCCGGAACAGCGGACCTTCATCGGCCTGGGCAACTTCTGGTTCACCACCGACGAGGGGGTCGCCCTGGGCTTCCTGCAGGATCCCAAGTGGTGGGGCGCCGTGAAGAACACCCTGCTGTTCACCGTCGTGTCCGTCACGCTGGAAACGATCTTCGGCATGATCATCGCGCTGGTCGTGAACAGCACCTTCAAGGGGCGCGGGCTGCTGCGCACCGCCATGCTTGTGCCCTGGGCGATCCCCACTGTGGTGTCCGCGCAGATGTGGTCGTACATGTACAACGACTCCTTCGGCCTGATCGGCCGCGGCCTGCTGGGCGGCCAGGCGCTGCTGGCCAACACCGACAGCGCCATCTGGGCCCTGATCGCCGTGGACGTCTGGAAGACCACCTCCTTCATGGCGCTGCTGATCCTCGCGGGCCTGCAGAGCCTGCCCAGCGACATGTACGAAGCGGCCGACATGGACGGCGCGAGCAAATGGACCCAGTTCTGGCGCCTGACCCTGCCGCTGCTGCGCCCCGCGCTGCTGGTCGCGCTGGTGTTCCGCAGCCTGGACGCCCTGCGCGTGTTCGACATCATGTCCGTGATGCTGGGGAACGTGAACGCCGCCGCGACCAGCATGACCGGCTACGCCCGGCAGGCCCTGATCGACAACTCGCTGCTGGGCTTCGGCAGCGCCGTCAGCGTGGCGATCTTCGTGATCATCATGGTGATCGTCGTCGTGTACGTCACCGCATTCCGCGTGAAATTCGACTGAGGGGAGGGCCCGCATGAACCTGAAAACCACCAATCCGGCCCTGTACTACCTGCAACGCGCCGCGTTCTACCTGCTGGTGCTAGTCATCGCCTTCTACCTGCTCGCCCCGTTCTTCTGGGCCGTGCTGACCAGCCTGCGCTCGCCCGGCGACCTGTTCCTGCCCCCGGCGCAGTTCATCACCGCCGAGACCACCTTCCAGAACTACACCCAGGTGTTCGCCAACCCCAACTTCCAGCGCGGCCTGCTGTACTCTCTGATCGTCGCGGTCGGCTCGGTCCTCATCAGTCTGCTGATCGGCTCGTTCGCCGCGTACGCCCTGGGCCGCTTCCGCTTCAAGGGCAAGCAGATCATCATGTACGTCATCCTGGCTGTCAGTGTCTTCCCGCAGATTGCGGTGCTCTCGGGCCTGTACACCCTGATCAGTAACCTGGGCCTGTACAACAACCCCGTCGGCCTGATCCTCACGTACCTGATCTTCACCATCCCCTTCACCGTGTGGGTGCTCACCAGCTTCGTGCGGGACATCCCCGGAGAGCTGGAAGAAGCGGCGCTCGTGGACGGCGCCAGTCCCCTCCAGACCCTCTTCCAGGTGCTGTTCCCCGTGATGATGCCTGCCCTGGTCACCACCGGCCTGCTGGCGTTCATCAATGCCTGGAACGAGTACCTGTTCGCGCTGACCTTCACCAGCACGAACCGCACCGTGCCCGTCGTGATCGCCAACTACTCGGGCGCCACGCAGTTCGACCAGCCGTGGGGCCCGATCATGGCCGCCAGCATCGTCGTGACCGTCCCGCTGATCATCCTGGTCCTCGTGTTCCAGCGCAACATCGTGTCCGGTCTGACCGCCGGGGCCGTGAAGGGCTGACCGTCGCCCACCCTGACTTGGGCCGCTCCCTGCTGGAGGGAGCGGCCCAAGTCAGTTCAGGTGTGTGCCGTCCTCCTGCGCGCCGCCGTACATCTTGATCACGTCCCGCAGCAGCTGCCGCGCCAGCCGCAGCACGCTGTCCTCGGTCAGGTCATCCACCCGGAAGCCCTCGCCCTGCCCGTACTCGCCGCGAAAGGCGCCGTCGGCGCGCCGCACCCGCACCCGCACCTCACACAGGCCCAGCCGGAACCACGCCGCGTGCCAGCTGCCCAGCGGCGCCGGCCGCAGCGCCTCCTGCGGATCAGGCGTAGGATCCATGCTGACGTTGTTCAGCGGCAACCCCGGTCCGTTGGCCGCGCGCAGCGCGTGGTACAGCAGATTCAGGAACCCCTCGCAGGCCTGCTGATCGGCCTGCCGGGCCTGAGCGCCACGCCGGATCACCGCCTGCAACTCGTCGAAGGAACTCACGCCTCCGACTGTACCGCCCGTCCCGGCGGTTTTCAGGCCCTCACGCCACGCCAGGCAGAGGCCCGGCTGACTGGCGCGGTCAGTTCAGCAGTTCGTACGCCGCGTCGCGCGTGCCGGTGCCCAGCTTGCGCAGCAGCCCGTCCTGCACCAGCTTGCGCAGGGTCCGCCACGCCTGCTGCGTGGTGATGCCGCACGCCCCGCGCAGGTCCACGTTCCGCACCCGGCCGTGCTCGCGCGCCAGGGCCAGCGCGATCGCGCGAACCTCGGCCGTATTCGGGCCGCTGCTGTCAGATGGGCGGCGCGGCGCCCGCGCAGGCTTCGGCGCGGTCTGCTGAGCGGGCACCGGGACGGGGAGTGTCGGGGCAGGCGCGGCCGGGATTACTGCTACAGGCGTGGGCGCGGGGGGCGCGACCTCGACCACGCCCTGAGACGGGCTCAGCGCGGGGCGGCCCAGGGCGGCGCGGACCTCGTCACTCAGGACATACGCGATGCCGCGGCCCACCCCGGCGCGGCGGATCAGGCCGTGGTCCTCCATGCCGCGCAGCAGGCGGGGCGTGCGGTCCTCCGGGAGTTGCAGCGCGCGGGCCAGCGCCGCGCGGGTCGCCTCGCCCTCACGCGCCAGCAGGCTCAGGACGATCAGGACGTCCAGCGAGAGGGTCTGCATCTCCTCCTGCTTGCGGGCCACGAAGCGCACGAACTCCGCGTCGAAGCCCGGCGAGTGCAGCGCTAGCGTCACCGAATCCGGGTACGTGGTGTACTCCGGCGGTTCCTTGCCGTGCCGCAGCATCAGCGAGTACATCTTGTCCACGCCCACCCCGGCCCGCTCGACCAGCCCCAGGCGCGCCAGGGACTCCGCCAGCAGCGGATTGCGGCGCTTGGGCTGATGCCGCAGGATGTTCCCCGGCGTGATTCCCCCCGGCAGACCGCCCGGGTTCATGATCTCCAGCCGGTCCGGGAAGTGATGCACGTGCACCGCGTCCCGCAGCGTGTAGTCCCGGTGCGTCAGGGCGTTCAGCAGCGCCTCGCGGTACACGACCTCGTCCTGATCCCACACCTCGATGCGGAACAGGCCCACCTGCACCGGCGTGAAGCGGTTCCGGGCCTGGATGAGTTCCGCCAGTCGTGTCAGCAGCGCCGGAATGGGCCGCAGCAGGTCCTCGCGGAACTGGAACTCCACGTCGGTCGTCTGGTGGTGGTAGAAACACACCTCCGACTGCGGCACGTGCGCCCGCAGCGCCGCCGGGGTGCCCGCCAGCAGGATCGCCGCGAGCGTGGGCCGCAGCGCCCCGCCGCTGGGAATCAGCAGGCCCAGCTCCCGCAGGAAATCCAGGTCCGGGAGGTTCGCCGCGCTCGCCCGGCGGCCCAGCCCGCGCAGCCGCGCGACCTCCGCCGGGTCCAGGTCCGCCAGGGACGCGTCCGGGGGGACGGTCGCCGTGAAATCCTGATCCGCGACCGGTTCCGACTCGCCCGGCGTGACCGGCACGAGGTGCGCGCCGTCCCAGGTGATCACCGAGCCGTCCGGCGCGGCCAGCACGTACGGCGCGTGTGGCACGAAGACCGCCAGCACCCGCGCCCCGCCCGGCAGGCGGTGATGCTGCACGTTCACCGTCAATCTCCCGCCTGACAGTTCGAAGATCGCGTGCGTGATCATCAGAGGATGCAGTTCCCCCGCGTCCCGCGCGCTGCCCGACACGGCGTCCACACCCACCAGCACCGTCCCGCCCCGCGCGTTCGCCAGGCCCACCGCATGCCGGGCCAGGCCCTCGGGGGTCACGTCCAGCGGCAGATGAATGCAGGTGGGGCCCGCCGGGGGCAGCACCCCCAGCGGCGAGATGGCGTCGGTCGCGTCCAGCGTCACAATCCGGCAGTATACCCGCAAGCGCGGCCCCTGGCCCTGCGCCGCCGGGCTGAACTGCAGGAAAGGTCATCGCCCACTTCAGACTGGACGTCCGCCGGGCGTGGCCCACCACCGCTCTACGGTCAGGCTAGGACCCGGAGAGGCGTCATCCAGCCACACTAGGGCCGCGCGGCGGCCCACCCCCCACACCACGGCCGCCTGACCGAACTGGCGTCCCAGTCGCGCGGCCTCGCGCAGCGACACGCCGCGCAGGATAAGGGCCTCTTCCCGCCACGCCCCGTCGCCGTTCCAGCCCGGCAGGGGACACCACCCCTGACTGGCAGCGGCCAGCCGCGCCTGCGCCGCGACGTTCGGTACCGCGTCTGTCTTCCGGCCCGCCGGATTCCAGGCGGTCACGACCGCCCAGCGGCCCCCCGGGGTGGCCCACGACGGCCCGACCTGCCCCCGCACTGACGTGAACCGGAAGCGCTCGTGCGTGCCGTAGGTGCTGCGCAGGAACGCCGCGCGCAGGTCAGGATCCACCCCTGCCCCGCCGTCAGCGCGTGACGGTGGCCTGGACACTCAGGATCTGCGAGTTCTTCAGGCGCAGCACCAGGCCCACCCGCTGCCCCACCTTGAACGTGCCCCCCAGCACCACCCGCGCCCGCGCGTCCGGCCCCAGCGCCAGCGTGCCGGGCACCGGCAGGCTCTGCACGACCTTGCAGCGCGGCTCGCAGCGCATCAGGCGGGCCCGGCCCGCGCTGCTCCAGACGCCCAGCAGTTCGTCGGCACGTGCCAGCTTCAGCGTGCCGACCACCAGGACCCCCTCGTCGAGCAGTTTCAGGGTGATGGGGTGCGGCGTGCTGGCCTGAGCCAGTGGCGCCGAAGCCAGTAACGCCGCGCAGATCAGGGATCGCACCGTCATTCCAGTTCCTCCTCAGGGCCGTCCGCAGCGCCCGAGTCGCCCAGCTCCGGACTCGCGGCGTCCACGCTGGTCTTCATCACCTCACGCAGGACACTCGTGGCGAAGCTGCCCTTGGGGAGCGTGAACGACAGCGTGAAGCCGTCCTCCTCGGGCGTCACCTGCCCCTCCTGCGGGAACACCCGGGTCAGGCGGCGGTCCCCCTTGCGACTGCCGAACATCTCGGGCGTCAGGCCCAGTTCGTCCAGCACCGCGCGTTCCAGCTCACCGGCGTCCAGGGTCAGCGGCTTGACCTTGCGGCCGAACAGCGTGCCCGTGGCACTCACCTCGCCCCGCTGCGCGCGTGGCGTCTCGGCCGCCGCGTCCTGCACACTGAATACGCCGCCCGTGTCGTGCTTCTTCGCCATGTCCCCGGCCAGCAGCGCGTCGAACACGCCCCGTTCCAGGCGGCGGCTGACAAAGGCGTTGAACACCACGCTCTGCAGGGCGCTGGTCAGGAAGCGGCGCACCCGGGGGTCCCGCACGCGCGACTCGCCGCGCACCACCCGTAGGCCCTCCTCGGCGTTCAGGCCACCCAGCCCGAAGCGCTGCGGCCCGAAGTAGTTCGGCACGCCCCGCGCGGTCAGGTCGGCCAGCGTGCGCGCCGCCTCCTCGACCCCGCCGGCCGCGTCACGCACCCGTACCCGGAAGCGGTTGCCGCTCAGGTGCCCGATCGCCAGCTTGTTGCCGTGCCGGACGGTGTCCAGCACGCGCACGCCGTCCATCGCGAAGGCAGGCAGCCGCGCCTCGTACTTGGCGGGCAGGCTGATCCACTGCGTCGTCACCGCGTGCCGGTCCTTCAGGCCCGCCACCCCGACGTCCCGGTCGCGCACGCCCAGCTGCGCGCCCAGTTCACGCACGACATGCGCCGTGGTGTGGCCGGTCTTCTCCAGCTGCACGAACAGGAAGTCCCCCTCGCCACTCAGGGGGTAGGCGGGCTGCTCCTCCACACGGAAATCCGCCGGTTCCCGGCGCAGCACTCCGCCGGTCCCCGGCCCATCCGTCAGGGCGCGCAGCGCCGACCAGTCAAACACCAGACTCACGATCAGCCCACCATACCCCGCGCCGCCAGAATCGGTGTGAAATTTTCCTCATCGGGCCATGAGCCAGACGAGGTCAGGTCTGTCAGGAGCCGGGTGGCCCAGAGATGCCCGCTGACCGGAAACGGGACTACACCAGACCCAGGCTGATGAACTTCGTTTCCAGGTACTCGTCCAGCCCCCAGTGGCCGCCCTCACGGCCCACCCCGCTGTTCTTCATGCCCCCGAACGGAATGTGCGGCGCGTTCGCGCTCGGCAGCCCGTCGTTCAGGCCCACGATGCCGTACTCCAGCCCCTCGGCCACCCGGAACGCGCGGCTCAGGTCACGGGTGTACGCGTAGGCGGCCAGCCCGAACTCGGACGCGTTCGCCAGGGCCAGCCCCTCCTCCTCGGTGTCGAACACCACCACGGGCGCCACCGGCCCAAACGTCTCCTCGTGCAGGATCACGCTGTCCGGATGCACGTCCGTGAGGATCGTCGGCTGGAAGAACAACCCGCCCGTCGCCTGCCCCCCCGTCGTGGCCCGCGCGCCGCGCGCCAGGGCGTCCTGCACCTGCGCCCGGATCTTGTCCAGGCCCGCCTGCTCCACCACCGGGCCCACCTGCGTGCCGTCCAGCAGCGGGTCACCCACCGTCAGCGCCGCCGTCTTCTCGGTCAGCAGGCGCGTGAAGGCCTCGGCCACGCCGCGCTGCACGTACACCCGGTTCGTGCACACGCAGGTCTGCCCGGCGTTGCGGAACTTGCTGGCGATCACCTCACGCGCCGCGCCCTCCAGATCGGCGTCGTCGAACACCAGCACAGGCGCGTGCCCGCCCAGTTCCAGGCTGACGCGCTTGATCGTCCGCGCCGCCTGACCGTACAGCAGCCGCCCCACCTCGGTGCTGCCCGTGAAGGTCAGCTTGCGCACCCGCCCGTCCGCCATCAGCGGCTGCGAGAACGCCGGCGCGTCGTTCGTGGGCAGCACCTGGAACGTATCGGGCGGCCCGCCCGCCTCCAGCCACAGTTCCGCGAGGTACAGGGCCGTCATGGGGCTCAGTTCGGCCGGTTTGAGGATCATCACGCAGCCCGCCGCGAGCGCCGGGGCGGCCTTGCGCGTGATCATGCCCGCCGGGAAGTTCCACGGCGTCACGGCGTACACGATGCCCACCGGCTCCTGCACCGTCAGGCCCCGCTTGTGGGGAAAGCGCAGGTTCACCCGCTCGCCCGCGATGCGCCCGGCCTCCTCCGCGCACCACTCGATGAAACTGGCCGCGTAGTGCACCTCGCCGCGCGTCTCGGTGATCGGCTTGCCCATCTCCAGCGTCATCAGGCGCGCCAGCGGCTCCTGGTGCGCCAGCATCAGCTCGAACCAGCGGCGCAGCACCCGCCCGCGCTCGTAGCCGTTCACGCGCCGCCAGCCGTGCAGGGCGCGCTCGGCCGCGTCGATCGCCTGCCGGGCGTCCTCTGCCGAGCAGTCCGCCACCTCCCCGATCACCTGCCCGTTGCCCGGATGAACGACGGGGAACGTCCGCTCCAGGGCGTGCCACCCGCCGGCAAAGTAGGCGCGGGAACGGGTCACGGGATCAGGGGACAGGGCAGTGGGTGGGGTGGTCATGGAACCTCCAGAAGGAAAAGAGTCATCGAGCAGGCCGTCAGGTGCCCAGTGTCCCCCACACCCCCGCCCCTGACCAGCCCCGGTTCCGCGAGCCGGGACGCCGCGCCCACCGCCCGCCTGAGCCCGCCCGCGCCGTCACCCCAGTTGGAGGTGCACCCACAGCGCGAGCAGGCCCGCGAGCAGCACCGGCGGGGTCAGACGCAGCCCGGCGCGCAGGTACTCGCCCCAGCCGACCTCCAGCCCGCGCCCGCGCAGGACGTGCAGCCACAGCAGCGTCGCCAGACTCCCGATCGGCGTGAGCTTCGGCCCGATATCCGCCCCCACTACCGCGCCGAACACCAGCGCCTGACGCGCCGCGCCGCTCACGCCGCTGCCCTGGATGCCCAGGATCGCCGTGAGCAGCGCCGGAAGGTTGTTCAGCCCCGCGCTGAGCCCCGCCACGCTGAGGCCCGACGCGAACACCGCCGCGCCCGTCCCGTGCGCCGCCCAGCCCGAGAGCCACGCCCCGTACGCGCCGGTCACGCCCGCGCCGCGCAGGCCGTACACCACCGTGTACATCGCCAGACTGAACGCCACGACATTCCACGGCGCGGCCCGCAGCACCGCCCGCGTGCCCACGTGCGCGCTGCGCGCCGCGACCACCCACACCAGCCCCGCGCACACCGCCACGACCGCGCTGAGGGGCACGCCCACCCCCTCGGCCAGGAACGCCCCGGCCAGCAGCAGTGGCGTGACCAGCCAGCCCGCCCGGAACACGCCCCACGACCGCACCGCCCCGGCCGGGTCCGGCAGCGCCCCCACGTCGTAGCGGCGCGGCAGGGTCCGCCCGTAGAACGCCAGCAGGGTGCCCAGGCACGCGGCGACCACCACCAGGTTCACGGGCAGCATCACGCCCGCGTACCCGCCGAAACTGATGCGGAACGCGTCCGCCGCGATGATGTTCGTCAGGTTGCTGATCGTCAGCGGCAGGCTCGCGGCGTCCACCACGAACCCCACCGCCAGCGCCAGCGTCAGCGTCGCCGCGCGGCTCACCCGCAGCGCGCCCGCCAGTTCCAGCACGATCGGCGTGAGGATCAGCACCCCACCGTCGTTCGCGAACAGTGCCGCCACCACCGCGCACAGCCCCACCAGCAGCGCCAGCAGCCGCCGACCACTCCCACCCCCCCAGCGCGCCACGTGCAGCGCCGCCCAGCGGAACAGTCCCGCCGCGTCCAGCAGCAGACTCAGGACGATCAGGCCCACCAGCGTCAGCGTGGCGTTCCACGTGGCGCCCCAGAGGGTGGGCAGGTCCGACAGGTGCACCACGCCCGCCAGCAGCGCCACCACCGCGCCCAGCGTCGCGGCGCGCGCCGCCCCCAGCCCACGCGGCTGCCAGACCACCAGCGCCACGGTTCCCAGCACGATCAGCACCGCCAACATGACGGGCACTCTAGCGGCCCGGGTGGCCAGGGACGGGGGTCCTCCCTTCATGAGTCAGGGAGGGTCGGGTGCCCTGTACCGAATCAGACCGGTTTCAGTCCGCCCAGCGTCACCCAGCCCAGCGCCAGCAGGGCCAGTCCCGCCACCCCGAAGCCACCCAGCAGCGCCCCCACCACGCCCGGTGCCATCGCCGCCGCGTACTGCAGCTGCGCCGCCACCGCCGGGTCCCCGACCGATTCGCCCAGCGCCGAGCGCACGCCCAGCGCGGCCCAGGGCGTCAGAACCGCCGAGAGCAGGATGGGCGCCCCGCCGCCCGCCAGCAGTGCCCCCAGCAGCGCGGCCCCGCCCAGCGTCAGCGCCGCCGGGAGGTGAAGCGCCAGCCGCGCCCACCGGCCCGGTCCGGGCGCGCCCGGCAGGTGGCCCGGGGCCCGCAGACCCAGCGCGGGGACCAGCAGCAGGCCCGCCATCACCGGCTGCCCCAGCGCTCCCCCGGCCCCCGCCAGGACGGCCCCCAGCACACCCGCCAGGAGGCGCGACCGCCGCCGCGTCAGGTGCAGCGCCCCCCGCCACCACAGCGCCCCGCCCGGCGACACCCGGTGCAGGGCGGGCACCCAGTGGCGCGGCGGCAGTTGCCCGTCGGGGTCCACGTCTGGCACGGGCAGCCCGAACCGGCGCGCCCCGGCCCGCACCGCCTCGACCTCCAGCTGGGTGGACAGGCGGGGCGGAAGGTCGGCGGCGAGTGTCCCGGCCCAGGTCACGCCCGCTACCACGGCCGCCAGCGCGGCCCCCACCGGCAGCAGCGCCGGATGAAGCAGGGCCAGCAGCGGCAGCGCGGCCAGCGCCGTGACCGGCCACCCGGTCCGCCCGGCCATCCGCCGGACGTGCCGCGCGGCGTGCAGCATCCGCCCGCCCGCCCCCAGCCACGGGAGGCTCAGGGCGAGCGGCCACAGCGCCGGGCTCCAGGCCAGCAGGGCCGCCCCCAGGGCCAGCCCGGTCAGGGCGCGGGGGAGCGCCGCGCGGGCCAGTGCCGGAGCCAGCGCCCACGCCGGACTGACCGGGCCCCGCAGCGCCGCCCACTCCAGGCCGCGCGGACTCAGGCCGGGCCGCGACCCCGTCAGGCCCAGCAGCAGCCACCCGCACGCCAGCGTCACCGGCAGCGCCCACGGCACGCCCACCGGCGCCGGCGGCAGCAGGGGCCACACGCTGAGCACCGCCACGCCCGCGCAGCCGAGCAGAAACGCCAGCATCAGCGGCACGCCCCCCAGCCGCCACGCGCCCCACGTCCACGCCAGGTCCCGCCGCGCCGACCGCCACCACCAGCCCAGCCACACGCGGTCGGCGGGAGTCACGCGGGCTCCAGCGTCACGCGGCGTACTGGCAGCCCTGCGAGCTCCTCTCCGTGCGTCGTGACGGCCAGCGCCCCACCCGCCGCCGCCCGCGCCCGGATCGCGTCCAGCAGCGCCGCGCGCGAGGCGGTGTCCAGCGTCCCGAACGGTTCGTCCAGCAGCGTCAGCGCGCAGCCCAGCCCCAGCGCGCCGCTCAGCGCGACCTTCTGCCGCGTGCCGCGCGACAGCTCGGCGGGCCACGCGTCCAGCCAGCGCGACAACCCCAGCGACGCCGCTAGGGCTAGCAGCGGCGCGGCTGGGCGGGACCACAGCGCCGCCAGGAACGTCAGGCCCTCCGTGACCGTCAGGTCGTCCGGCAAGGCCGCGTCCGTCGGCACCCACGCCGTGTCCGCCCGCGCGCCCCGCGAGCCCGGCGCGCCGCCCAGCACCCGCACCTCGCCGCCCGCGCGCTCCCCGGCCAGGACGCGCAGCAGGGTCGTCTTGCCCGCCCCGTTCGGGCCGCACAGGTGCAGCACCTCACCCGGCCGGGCACGCAGCTCCGGAACACGCGCGAGGGGCCGCCCCGCGACCTCCAGCGTGAACGGCGCGGCGGCGAGGATCGGCGCGGAGATCGGCGGAGCGGTCAGGGACATCGGCCTCAGGTACGCCCCCAGCCTCCGGCCCGTTCCGGCGCCCCCCGGCGGGCCGAACCCAGTGCGGGGTGCCGTATCCTGCACGCACCATGAACCGAATCCTGACGCGGTGGCTGCCGCGCCTCCTGGCTGGCCTGATCGTCCTCGTCGCCGTCCTGGCGGGCGCTGTGTACGCCCTGACCGACCACCCGAAACCCGAGCAGGCCGCCGACCTGACCTGCCCCGCCACGACCCCCACCCTGCGGGCCGGGCAGGCCGTGCGCTTCATGAACTGGAACGTGCAGTACCTCGCCGGGCGCGGGTACGTGTTCTTCTACGACACGCTCGCCGGGGACGGCCCCGACACCCGCCCCAGCCCCCAGAGCATCGCCCGCACGCTGGACGAGGTCACCCAGGCCATCCGCCAGGAGAACCCGGATCTGGTGCTGCTTCAGGAGGTGGACCGGGACAGCAGGCGCACCGACTACGCCGATCAGCTGGCCCTGATCCAGGCGAAACTGGACGGTGCGTACCCGTGCTCGGCCGCCACGTACTACCACCGCGCGACGTTCGTGCCACACCCGAAGATCATGGGCCGCGTGGGCCTGAGCCTCGTGACGCTCAGCCGCTACCGCGTGGACAGCGCCACCCGCTACCAGCTGCCGCGCATCTGCGGGGACCCCGTGACCGTCGCGTTCAACTTCAAGCGCGCCGTGCTGGGCGTGACCCTGCCCGTGCAGGGCGGCCAGCCGCTGAGTGCCTTCAACACCCACATGGACGCTTTCGCGCAGGGCTGCCCTACCATGCAGAACCAGGTGGCCTACGTCCGCGACCTGCTGGGGCGCACGCCCGCCCCCTGGGTGATCGGCGGGGACTTCAACCTGCTGGGCACCCGCGCCGCGTACGACCGCCTGCGCGACCGCGAGAAGGCGTACTTCAACCCCGACACCGAACTCGCCCCCCTGACCGCCAGCTACGCGTCGTTCCCCAGCCCCGCCCAGATCGACAGCGGCGACCCCGCGTTCATCACCCACTACCCCAACGACCCCGCCGTCGGCAAACCCGACCGGACCATCGACTACTACTTCTACTCGGCGGGCCTGAAACATGCCGCTGAACGCGTCCGGCAGGACAACCCGAAGATCAGCGACCACTACGCGCTGCTGACCACCCTCACCCTGCCCTGACCGCAGGCATGTGAAGGGGGCGGAGGTCTTGCACACCTCCGCCCCTTCTCATTCAGTGGTCGTCCGGCCCGACCGGCTCAATGGGGAAGATGCGCTCCGCGAAGGCCTCCAGACCCCGCGCGCCCGCCCGGCCCTGGCACGGCTCGGTCGGGGTGCACAGCGTCACGTACCGTGACCGGCGCGCCGCGATCGTCACGCGGTACATCAGCGCCTCGGAGCGGCTGCGGGTGTAATGGCACAGGTCGCAGTGCAGGGCGTTCCTGCCCTTCTGCTCGATGGGCGTGAACTCGGCCAGCTGATCCCCGTGCACCAGCGCCAGTCGCCCGTCCGCGACCGGGTACAGGCCCAGCGTGGGCGGCGAGTCGGAATCACGCGCCCCGAACAGCTCACGGTGCGTCCCGGGAAACAGTTCCCGCAGCAGATCCTGCACGCTGTGCGCCTGCTCACGGGTCTTGCGGTGCGGATCATTCATGAGAGGCAGTGTAGGCCCACCCGCCGCGCCCGATGGTGGACAGAGGCACAGCCCCGGCGCGCCCCCCGGCGCTATCTTGGGCACCAGTGAGGTCTCGAACCGCCAACCGCAGTGGCATCGTCATCCGGCGGCGCGTGACGCCCGCCGGGGACATCATCGTCACGCTCCTGACCCCCCAGGGCAAACTGAAGGCGGTCGCGCGGGGCGGCGTGCGCGGCCCGCTCTCCAGTCGCCTGAACCTCTTCCATCACGTCGGTATCCAGGTGTACCAGGGCCCGCAGAACGACCTCGCCAGCGTGAAGCAGGCCGTGCTGGAAGGCGCGCTGCCCACCCTGGCGCAGCCCGAACGGTACGCCTTCGCGCACCTGCTGGCCGAGTTCGCCGAGGCACTGTACCAGGAAGGCGAATTCAGCGAGCAGGCCTTCGAGCTGTTCGCGGGCGCGCTGCGTGGCGTCGCGCATCAGCCCGACCCGGAATGGGTGGCGCTCGTCATGAGCTACAAACTCCTGGCCCTGGCGGGGTTCATCCCGCAGACGGCCCGCTGCGCCCGCTGCGCGCAGGACCACCCCACGCACCCCGACCCGCTCGGCGGCCAGCTCCTGTGCGGGTCGTGCGCGGCGCTGCCCGCCTACCCGGACCCCAGCCTGGACTTCCTGCGCAACGCCGCGCGCCGCACCGTCCGCGCCAGCATGGAGTCGCCGCTGCCCGCCGATCAGCGGCCCGCCCTGTGGCGCGCCCTGGAACGCTTCGTGACCGTGCAGATCGGCAGCGTCCACTCCTGGCGGCAACTCGTGCCCACCGGCACGGCCCTCAGCGCGTAGGGGAGAGGGCGACCTACTCGCCCAGCGCCGCGATGGCGCCCAGCAGCGCCACGGGTGCCGTCTCCGCCCGCAGGATGCGCGGGCCGAGCGTGACGGCGTGCGCGCCGCCCTGCACGAGCGTCTGCACCTCGGCGTCGGTCAGGCCACCTTCCGGGCCGGTGATGATCGTGACCGGCGCGTTCCAGGTGACGACGTCGGCCACGCGGACCGCCGAGCCGGGCTGCGCGACCAGGGTCAGGCCGCCTGGCTGGAAGCGGGCCAGCGGCACGGGTGCCAGGACGGGGGGGACGACGGCGCGGCGGGACTGCTTAGCGGCCTCCTGCGCGACGCGGTTCAGGCGCACGAGTTTCTGATCGCCGATCTCGCGGACGTCCGCGCGGGCGGTCACGAGCAGCTGGATCTGCGCGGCGCCCAGTTCGGTCGCGGCGCGCACCACGTCGGACAGCTTGTCGGCCTTCAGCAGCGCCACCGCGACGGTCAGCGGCCAGGGCGTCTCGGCGGCTCCCTCGATGGCGTCGCCCAGGGTCAGCACGGCGCGCACCTCGTCCAGTTCGGCGATCTCGGCCAGGGCCTCCGCGCCGCGTCCGTCGAACACGCGCACGGTGTCGCCCGCGTTCAGGCGCAGGACGTGCAGGTGCCGCGCCTCGCCCGGCCCGAGGATCATGGTGTCCGTCAGGGCGTCCACCCGCAGGCGGTGCCGGGGCAGCCTCAATGGGGTGTCCGTCATTCGCCCGCGCGGGCGGTCACGAGCGCCCACTCGCCATCCGTGCGGACCTGCACGTCCGTGAAGCCCTCGCGGTCCAGCGCGCCTTGCACCAGCGGCAGCTTCCCGGTCAGGATGCCGGTCAGGATCAGCGGCCCGCCGGGGCGCAGGTGCCCCACGTACGCCCCGACCAGCAGGTCGTGCAGTTCCGCGTACAGGTTCGCCACGAGCACGTCGAACACGCCGTCCGCGACCACGTCACCCGGCAGGTCGTCGCCCAGCGTGCCCACCATGAACGCCGTCCGGCCCTCCGGCACCGCGTTGTCCCGCGCGTTCTCCTCGGCAATCGGGATCGTGATCGGGTCGATATCCACGCCCAGCGCGTACTCCGCGCCCAGCAGCGCGCCCGCGATCGCCAGCACGCCGCTCCCGGTACCCACGTCCAGAATCGTCTGCCCATCCAGCTTCAGGTCCGACAGCGCTTCGACCGCCATGCGGGTCGTCGCGTGGTGCCCGGTCCCGAAGGCCATGCCCGGCTCGATTACGAGGCCCACCTGCCCGGCGGGAATCTCGGCGCGCAGCCACGGCGGCACGATCGTCACGCGGCCCGCCTGCACCGGGCGCAGGTTCGCCTTGAACTCCGCCAGCCAGTCCTGATCCGCCTCCTGCCGCCACTCGCCGTCCCGGATGGCCTCGGGCAGCTCGGTCTCCTCGTCGAAGTACGCGCGGATCAGCCCGGCGCGTTCCTCCAGACCGGTCGCCCCGGCCTCCCACAGCAGGTCGAGGTGATCCTCGCGCGTCTCGAACGTTCCCGGAAGGTGATACACCAGCATCCCTGTAGTTTACCCGCGCGGCGCACGTCTGCACGCCGGGCCCGCCCCGCGCGGGAGCCGCACCTATACTGGCGCGCATGAAGCTCGCGATCGTCGGCGTCGGCAAACTCGGACTGGCCCTGCTGGAGGGCGTCACCGCCCAGGGCGTCCTGCCCCCGGCAGAGATCGGCCTGCTCGACGCGAACGCCGCCCGCGCGCAGGACGTCGCCGCCCGTACCGGCGCGCGCGTCATCACGCAGGCGGACCTGGGCCGCGCCGAGCGCATCCTGATCAGCCTGCAACCCCGCGTGTTCCCCGAGGCCGCCGAGTGGCTCGCGCAGCCCAACGCCGGGTACATCAGCACCATGGCCGGCGTGCCCGTCTCGGCCCTCACGCGCCGCCTGGGCACCAAGCGCGTCGTGCGGGTCATGCCGAACCTCGCCGCGACCATCGGGCACAGCCAGACCGCCATCACCGGCCCCCGCGAGGCCGGGGACGCGGGCGACCTCGCGTTCGCGCACCAGATCTTCGACGCAGTCGGCGACGCCTACGACCTCCCCGAACACCTCTTCAACGCCTTCACCGGCATGAGCGCCAGCGGCCCCGCCTACGTCGCTGTCGTCGCCGAGGCCCTCGCAGACGGTGGGGTCCGCATGGGCCTCCCGCGTCCCCTGGCGAACGAACTCGCCGCGAAACTCCTGATCGCCACCGGCGAACTCGTCCAGCGCCGCGCCCACCCCGCCCTCCTCAAGGACGAGGTCGCCAGCCCCGGCGGCACCACCATCGCCGGACTCGCCGCCCTAGAAGCCGCAGGGGTGCGCGGCGGCCTCATCGAGGCGGTCGTGCAGGCCACCCGGCGCGGCACCGAACTCGGCAAGGATCAGGACTGAGCTGGACTCTGCTCCGCTGGTCTGCCCCAGCGGAGCAGAGCGGGGGCCGGGTGCGGAGGTGGTCCCCGGCACTGTGCCGGGGTGGGGCCGAAACGGACGGCCGTCCGTCTGACCCGGCCGCCGGGAAGCAGGAGGTCCGAGGGGCCAGGAAACGTGCTGTTCCTGGCCCCTCCGACTCTTGAGCCCCGCTATCAGGGAACGACCTGGGACCCCCGCTCGCTATACCCCTCCAGGACCGCCTGCGCGGCGGCGGTGGCATGTCCCTGGCGGACGAGGGCGACGACCGCCCCGCCGAAGCCCGCGCCGGTCATGCGGGCGCCGTACACGTCCGGGTGCGCCTGGAGCAGCGCGACGAGTTCGTCCACCCGTTCGTGGCTGACGGCGTAGTCGTCCCGGAGACTGGCGTGGCTGCCGTTCATGAGCTGCCCGAAGCGGGTGGCGTCCACGTCGAGTTCCAGTGCGGCCAGCACGCGGTTGTTCTCGGTGACGACGTGCCGGGCGCGTTCCCGCAGGACGGGCGGGAGCGTCTCGACGACCGACGGATCGGTCACGTCGCGCAGTTGCGGGACGCCGAGCAGGCGGGCAGCTTCCTCGACCTGCGCGCGGCGTTCGTTGTACCCGCTCTCGGCGAGGCGGCGCGGCACGCCGGAGTCGATGACGAGCACCTCCGCCCCGGCGGGGAACGGCACGGCGCGGCGGTCGAGGCTGCGGGTGTCGATCAGGAGCATGGTGCGGGTGTCGGCCAGGGAGCTGGCCATCTGGTCCATGACACCGCACTTGACGCCCACGAACTCGTGCTCGACCTGCACGCCGCGCAGGGCGAGGGCCACGTCGTCCAGGTCGAGGTCCGCGAGGTCCCGCAGGGCGCGGAGCGTGGCGACCTCCAGCGCGGCGCTGCTGCTCAGGCCGCCGCTGGGCACGTCGCTGGTGATGAAGGCGTTCAGACCCTCCTGCACGCCGCTCAGGGCGAAGCAGCCGGTCAGGTACGGCGCGAAGCCGGGGCCGACCTCGCCCACAGGCACGCGGAGGGTCTGATCCAGGTTCGCGGAGTACAGGACGTGCTCGCCCGTGCCGTTGCGGCCCAGCGAAACGGCCGCCTGCTGCGGGATGGCGGTGGGCAGCACGAAGCCCCCCTGGTAGTCGGTGTGTTCCCCCAGGAGGTTCACGCGGCCCGGGGCCAGGGCGGTCGCCTGCGGCGCGGCGCCGAAGACCTGTTCGTAACTCGTGGGGGTCACAGTCCGTCTCCTGCGGTGTCCGGCACGGCGCGCAGCTCGGCGGCCGCGACCTCCGGGAACTTGTCGTTCGCGAACTCCCCGGCGCCCTGCTCGGTGCCCGCCAGGAACTTCAGGCGGCCCGGCGCGCGCAGGTACGGGTAGATCTCGATGTGCAGCGGGAACGCCGGGCGGGGCGTGTCCAGCGGGGCCTGATGCACCGTCAGCAGGTATGGCATCCGCACGCCGAACAGGCCGTCCAGGCGGCGCAGCGCATCCCGCAGCACCCGCGCCATGCTGTGCCGCTCGGCGTCGCTCAGGTCACTCAGGAGGCTGACGGGCCGGGTGGGCAGCACCCACGTCTCGAAGGTGTAGCGCGCGAAGGGCGGCACGACGCTCAGGGCCGCGCCGTCATCGCGGATGATGCGGTCCTCGGCGGCGCGTTCCTCCTGGATGAAGTCCTCCAGCCAGGGGCGGCCGTGCTCGGCGACGTACGCGTCCATCTGTGCGGCGGCCCGCGCGGCGACCGGCGGCACGTGATCGTAGGCGTAGATCTGCCCGTGGGGGTGGTGCAGGGTCACGCCGACCTCCACGCCCCGGTTCTCGAAGGGCAGCACCGCGTTGATCTGCCCGGTCTCCGCGAGGCGGGTGGTGCGGTCGGCCCACACGGCCAGCAGCAGACTGATCTGCTCGTCCGTCAGGTCGCACAGGCGGCCCTGGGCGCTCTGACTGAACACCACGACCTCGCACTTCCCGACGCCGGCGCGCGTGCCGGCCGGGCCGGGCTCCGGGTCGGGGGCCGAGAGGGTCAGGCTGGGGAAGCGGTTGTCGAACACCGCGATGTCGTACTCGCCGCGCGGCAGTTCGGTGGGGTGCTCGGGGTCGCGGGTGGGCGCCAGCGGGTTGTACTCGGGCGGGGGCAGGAACGTGCGGCCCATGCGGTGCGCGGCGTACATGACCCACTCGCCGCGCACCGGATGCCAGCGCATGAGGGGCCGGGCGTCCACGGGGTCGGGGCTGGGGCTGGGAATCTCGCTGTCCACCCGCACCGGCTGGAGGCCGTACAGGGTGAGGCTGCGCCCGTCGGGTTTCGTGAAGTCGGCGGTGTGGTACCCGCCGGGCAGGGCTTCGGTGGTGGGGGTGGTCATGCCTGCTCCTTGCCCTGCGCGGACTGGTACCCGTGCGCGGGAATGCCGTCCGTAGCGCGGTCCGTGAGGTTGAACGTGCCGCGCGTGAAGTGCGTCACCGCGCCCCCGTGCGACGCCGCGAGCGTCACCGGGCGGTCCGGGGTGCTGACCGTCAGGCACTGCCGCAGCAGCGCGCGACCCTCCTCGTCCAGCAGGCTGATCGGGTCGCTGCTGGCCCGCAGGCCCCCGATGACGTCCAGCATGCCCGCGATGGCGTCCCGCTCGGTGGCGCTGAGCAGGCTCAGTTCGCGGCGGCAGATCGCCACGTCCGGGTCCGGCTGGTACCACGCGTGCTGATACCAGCGGCTCAGCGCCGTGTGCAAGGCGTTGCGGGCGCTGGGGCCGGTCGCGTCGCCCAGCCACACGCGGCGCGACTCCTCATCCCACAGCGGGGCCACGTCAGGGCCGGTCCGCATGGCGTCCACCAGCCCGATGCTCTGCGCCAGCGGCGCCCCGCACGCCAGGATGAAGGCGTCCTCGCCCACGCCGTCCCGGAACGCCTGCAGGCCCATCCGGTACGCCTCGGCCCGCCCGACACTGGGGTCGTGCCGCACGCCGGGCTGCGTCGCGCCGTACAGGAAGTCGATCTTCAGGTACGTGTACCCCCAGCCGCGCACCGTGCGCCCCAGCTCACGGATCCACGCCAGCGCGCCGGGGTGGGTGGTATCGAGCGCGTGGTACGGGCCGCCCCAGTTGTTCCCGAACGCCAGCGGCTGGCCGTCCTCGCCGCGCAGCAGCCACTCGGGGTGGTCGCGGAACAGGCGGCTCTGCGGCTGCACCAGGAACGGCGCCAGCCACAGCCCCGCCGTGAAGCCCAGCTCCGCGAGGCGCGCGGGCAGCTCGCGGGCGTGCCCGCCGAAGTGGTCGCTGGGGTCGGCCCAGTCGCCCAGGAACGTCTGGAAGCCGTCGTCGAGCTGGAACACGTCGAAGTCCAGCCCGTGCTCGCGGGCCAGCCGGGCGTTGTCCAGCATGGCCTCCAGCGTCACCTCACGGTAGTACGAGTACCACGAGCACCACACCCGTAGCGGTGCGGGCGTCCGCGCGCCCATCGCCGCGCCCAGCTCGGCCGCGCGGGCCTCCAGCGTGGCGATCACGTCCCCGGTCTCCTCCCAGGTGACGGGCACGTCGGGACCTTCCAGGGTACAGGTCACGGTCACGCCGTCGGTCCCGGCGCGGGCCTCCCACTGCGCGAAGGTGCGCGTGGCGTCCCCCACGCTGCCGACCCAGCCGCTGCCGTCCGCGCGGACCAGCGCCAGCACGGTATGGCTGCGCCACACCCCGGCCTCGCCGCTGGGCGGGAAGCCCGGGTCGTGCCCCTGCTCGACCCGCCAGCCCTGCCCCGGGCAGGGTTGCACGTCCGTCAGCGGGCGCAGTTCCGCCTCGCTCCACGACTGGAATCCACTGATCAATACCCGCAGGCCCTGCGGGGCCTCGTCGACAATCCACTTATTCACCCTGCGCTCCTTTCCCGTCCATGGGCGACCAGTCGCCGCCCAGCACCACCGAACTCACCGGCCTCAGCTCCAGGCCGCCCCACGTCACCGCGTGCGGATGCCAGTTCTGCACCAGCGTCCGGTCCGCGCGGCGCGACACGCGCACCCCCTCCGGCAGGTCCAGCAGCGGCACGCCCACGCCGCCCAGCACCTCGCGCAGCACCGCCCGGATCAGCCCCGGGCTGTGCGCGCCGATCACGGTCGCGTTCCCGTGGCGGATCACGGCGCTCTGCCCGTCCAGTGGCCCACCGGCGTACGTGGCGAGCGTCTGCGCGCCGTTCACGCGGTAACTCTCGGCCCAGAGACTCGCATCCACGCTGCCGAACGCGCCGGTCACGCCCTGCGTCACGCCGGGGCGCAGGCTGTCGTACTGCAGCAGGCGCGCGCCCGTCATCTCCGACAGCGGGCCGAACTGCCCGTCCGACCACGTCGCGCCGCCCGGCGTGCGGAACGCCGTGCGCGGCCCGAACACGAACGGCACGCCACCCTGCGCCCCCGCCTTCCAGCGCGCCGCCCGGTCCGCGGGGACCAGCGTGATCGCCGGGGCGACCACCGCCGCGAAACCGCTCAGGTCCGCGTCCGGGTGGGTGATCTGCACATCCACGCCCAGCGAGCGCAGCGCCATGTAGTACGTGACCGTCTGCGCCCAGTAGCTCAGGCCCGCCGCGTGGCGCTGCTGGTCATAGATCCACAGGCTCTCGTAGTCGTGCAGCAGTGCCACGCGCGCCGGAACTGGCCCCACCGGGAACTGCGTGAGGTCCAGGCCCGCGACCTCCGCGAAGCCCCTGTCGGGCGTCTCGTCGTGCCGCAGCAGCCCGGAGTGCATGACCTCCTGCGCCATCGTCGCGGCCCGCCAGCGGAAGTAACTCACGACGTCCGCCCCGTGCGCCCAGGCCTGCGCCGTCCACAGCGCCACCGCGCCGTCCGCGGGCAGCGGGTTGTACGGCGCCCAGTTCACCTGACCGCACTGCTGCTCCATGACCCAGAACCCGTTCGGCGTGCCCGCCCCGTCCCGGCCCAGCCCGTCCTTCCCGAGCATCAGGCCGCGGTACACGTCATGGTTGAACGCCACCAGATCCGGGTGCCCGGTGCGGGCGTAGTGGGTCTTCAGGTCCTCGCCCACGCCGGGCGGCGCGAAGAATTCCAGCATCCCGGTCGGGTAGTTGTCCCACGTCGCGAAGTCCAGGCCGCGCGCCACGTCGTAATGATCGAAACCCGACTCGAAGATCATGAAGTTGTGCGTCACGAACCGCCCCCGCGACAGCTCGCGCAGGATCTCCACCTGCTCGGCCTGGAACGACGCGATCAGGTCCGACGCGAAGCGGTGGTAATCCAGCACGTGCGACGGGTTCGGTTCCGTCACGGTCAGCGCCGGGGACTTCACCTGCGCCCATTCGGTGTACTCCATGCTCCAGAACACGTTCCCCCACGCCTCGTTCAGCGCGTCCAGCGTGCCGTAGCGCGCCTGCAGCCACGCGGGGAACGCCGCCTCGCTCGCGCCGCCGTAACTGCGGCTGGTGCCGTGGCACCCGAACTCGTTGTCGGTCTGCCAGCCCACCACCGCCGGATGCTGCCCGTACCGCTCGGCCACCGCGCGCGTGATGCGGCGCGAGTGCTCCCGGAACACCGGGGACGCGAAATCGTAGTGGCGGCGCGACCCGAACTCCCGCACGCGGCCCTGCTCGTCGAACGCCAGGATCTCCGGGTGCGCGCGGATCAGCCACGCGGGCGGCGTGGGCGTCGGCGTGCACATCACGACCCGCAGCCCTGCGGCCGCGTATGCGCTGATCGCGTCGTCCAGCCACGCCCAGTCGAACTCGCCGGGGCGGGGTTCCAGGCGGCTCCAGGCGAACTCCGCGACCCGCACGAACCGCAGGCCCAGCTCCGCCTGCATCCGCGCGTACGGCGCCCAGCGGTCGGAAGACACATGTTCGGGGTAATCGCAGGTGCCCAGCATCAGGAATTCGGCGGTGGCGGGGTCGGGGTGGGTCATGGGGGGGCCTCGGGGTGGGGGAGAGGATCGGTAACCGGTTTCTGTACGGGTAGGGCAGGCGGCGGGTCAGACCACGCGGGCGTCCTTCACGCCCGCCAGCACGTCCGGCGGGGGAGAGGTCGCGGCGCGGTCGGTGATCAGGGTCGTCACGCGGTCCAGCGGCGTGATGAACGCCCGGCTGACCACGCCCAGCTTGCGGTGATCGGCCACGACCACCACCTCGCGCGCCTGCTCGGCCATCAGGCGCTTGACCTCGGCCTCCTCGTGGTTCGCGTTCGTCACGCCGGATGCGGCGTGCACGCCGTTGCAGCCCAGGAACAGCCGGTCGGCGTGAATGTGGCGTAGCACGTCCAGCGCGTACGGACTGACCAGCGAGTGCTGCAGGGGCCGCAGCGTCCCGCCGGTCACGATGACCCGCACGCCCGGCAGGCGCTCGAGCAGCAGGGCGATGTTCAGGCCGTTCGTCACGACCGTCACGTCCTGCAGGGACGGGGACAGCGCCCGCGCGACCTCGGAGGTGGTGCTGCCCACGTCCAGGAACACGGTGTCGCCACTCCGCACGAGGGCGGCGGCCGCCTGCCCGATGCGCCGCTTGGCCGCTGCGAACTCGCGCATGCTGGTCTCCAGCGGGGCCTCGCGCCGCAGGTCCAGGGGCAGGCTGACCCGCCCGCGCGTGCGCCGCACGTGCCCGGCCTGCGCCAGGGCGCTGAGGTCGCTGCGGACCGTGACCTCCGAGACGCCCAGCAGGCCCGAGAGTTCCGTCACGCTCAGTTCGCCGTGCTGGCGGACCAGCGCGACGATCTCGCTGCGTCGGCCCTCAATCATGCGCGTCCTGAAACTTTCATGTCTTTCGAATATTACGAAAGTTATGAAGCAGCAGCAAGAGGGGACCGCTGGACAGGCGCAGGGAACGGCACAAAAAAACCCCGACCGCGCAGGTCGGGGCTTCCTATCAGGGGGTCCGCTCAGCGGACGTCCATCAGTTCCACGTCGAAGATCAGGGTCGCGCCGCCGGGAATCACGCCGGGAACGCCCGCCGCGCCGTAGCCCAGGTGGGCGGGGATGGTCAGCTTGGCCTTGTCGCCCACGCGCAGCTGCGCGATGCCCTGATCCCAGCCCTGGATGACGTAGCCGACGCCCAGCGGGAACTCGATCGGCTCGCCACGGTCACGGCTGCTGTCGAACTTCTGGCCGTTCTCCAGCGTGCCGGTGTAGTGCACGCGCACCATCTTCCCGGCCTGCGCCTGTTCGCCCGTGCCCTCGTGGTACTTGTCGATCTTCAATCCCTCGGTCTTGCCTTCAGCAGTCATGCGCGACAGGGTAGCGGTTCTGGACGCGTGTCCGCTACCCAATCTGAAGTGACCCTAAAGGCAGTTGAGAATCCCGCGCCCCTCATGGGGAGACACTCAAGGCGACATTCATGGACGGGGCAGGTCTTTCTGCTCCTACAGCTTGTCTGCCCAGGGTGGCCCAGGGGGCGGCAGCTCATGTCCGGTGCGCTACGCTCGGTCCCTGTGAGCCCGACCTCCACCTCCTCCCGCGACGGCTGGCGCGCCTGGGTGCTCAGCGCCGCCGCCGCGTACCTGCTCACCACCTTCGGATTCACCCTGGCCCGCGTGGACGGCGACTCCATGAACCCCACGCTGGACAGCGGCGACATGCTGGTGCTCCTGAAGTACCCCCGCTGGCTGCGCGCCTGGGGCCTGGGTGGGCCCTACCCCCGCCGGGGTGACCTGCTGATCTTCAAGGCGCCCGCCGACAGCCCCTACGCCTACGAGACGCTGTATGGAGTGCGGCACCGCCAGTACAACGTCAAACGCGTGCTGGCCCTGCCGGGCGACACGGTCGCGGTCCGGGACGGGCGGGTGGTGGTCAATGGCCGCGCCCTGGCCGAGAGCTACGCCAGCGAGGGCTTCGTGGACGACCAGCCCGCCCTGCGCGTTCCCGCCGGGAAGGTCTGGGTGATGGGCGACAACCGCCGCATCGGCGAGAGCCTCGACAGCCGCGTGTACGGCCCGGTGGACCTGCGTGACGCCGCCGGGCCCGCCGACCTGCGCCTGTGGCCCCGACCGGGCCTCGTCCCGCGCTGAACTGATTCCGCGCTGACCGGGCCCCAGGGTCCGTTCACGTGGGGTGGGGGGGACGCTCACACTCGGGCGGTACGGTGCCTCTCATGAAGTTTGCCCGTTCCCTGACCCTCACCACCGTGGCGCTCGCCGCCACCCTCGGCACCACCCACGCCCAGACGCTCGTGGGCTTCAGCGACCCGAAGCTGCCATTCACGGTCAGCCTGCCCAAAGGGTGGCTGGGCGTGGATTTCAAGGACGGCACCAGCGGCGTGTCCATCGTGTCCGCCAAGGCCCCGCCCGCCACGCTGATGCGCCTGCTGTTCGTGGACAAGGCGGGCGGCAAGCCCACCCCCGAAGGTGAATTCAAGAAGTTCGAGGCCGGGATCAAGGGCACGGGCGCCGCCGTGAAGCAGACGGCCAGCCGCACCCTGAAGGTCGGCGCCCTGAGCGGCGTGGAGCGCAGTTACACCCTGACGCACCCCAAGGGCCAGCTGAAGATGCGCGTGTGGTACGGCGTCGGCGCGAAAAACCTGTACTCGTTCCAGCTGACCGACACGCCCGCCCGCTTCGCGGCGGCCAGCGGCACGTTCGACAAGGTGCTCGCCAGCGTCAAGTTCAAGTAAGCCCCCACACGACGAGGCGGCTTCCCGGTGAACAGGGAGCCGCCTCGTCGTGTGGACTTCAGTTCGCGTCGGGGTTGGGCATGCTGTTCGTGACGGCGGCGTCCACGCCGTCCTCGAAGCGTTTGAAGTTCTCGCGGAACATGCGGGCCAGTTTGCGGGCCGTCTGGTCGTAGGCGCCTTTGTCCGCCCAGGCGTCGCGGGGGTTTAGGACTCCCTCGGGCACGCCGGGCACGCTGGTGGGGATCTCCAGGTCGAAGAAGCCTTCCTTCTCGAAGGTCACGTCGTCCAGCGCGCCAGACAGCGCGGCGTTAATCATGGCGCGGGTGTGGGCGATGCTCATGCGCTTGCCCTGACCGTACATGCCGCCGCTCCAGCCGGTGTTCACCAGCCACACGCGCGCACCGCTCTCCTGCACTTTCTGCGCCAGCAGGCGGGCGTACTCGCCCGGGTGGCGGGGCATGAAGGGCGCGCCGAAGCAGGTGCTGAAGGTGGGGCTGGGTTCGGTCACGCCGTCCTCCGTGCCGGGGATCTTGGCGGTGAAGCCGCTGATGAACTGGTACATGGTCTGCTCGGCGCTCAGGCGGCTGATGGGCGGCAGCACGCCGTACGCGTCGGCGGTCAGGAACACCACGTTCTTCGGATGGCCCGCGATGGACCCGGGCTGTACGTTGTCGATCTGGTCGATGGGGTAGGCGCTGCGGGTGTTCTCGGTGAGCGAACCGTCGTTCAGGTCAGGTTCGCCCTGCGCGTCCAGCACCACGTTCTCCAGCACGGTGCCGTAGGTGCGGGTGGTGCGGTGGATGGCGGGTTCGGCCTCGGCGTTCAGGTTGATGACCTTGGCGTAGCAGCCGCCCTCGAAGTTGAACACGCCGCTGTCGGTCCAGCCGTGCTCGTCGTCGCCGATCAGTTTGCGGCTGGGGTCGGCGCTCAGGGTGGTCTTGCCGGTGCCGCTCAGGCCGAAGAACAGCGCCACGTCGCCGCCTTCGCCGACGTTCGCGGAGCAGTGCATGGGCATGACGCCCGCTTCGGGCAGCAGGAAGTTCAGCACGCCGAAGATGCCCTTCTTGTTCTCACCGGCGTATTGGGTGCCGCCCGCGATGATCATCTTCCGCGTGAAGTTCACGATGATGAACGTGTCGCTGCGCACGCCGTCCACGGCGGGGTCCGCCTTGAAGGACGGGATGTTCAGCACCGTCCAGTCCTCGTGGAAGTCCGCGAGTTCCTCGGGGGTGGGGCGGACGAACATGTTGCGGATGAACAGCGAGTGGTACGCCATCTCGGTGACCATGCGGCAGCCGATGCGGTAGCGGGGGTCGGTCCCGGCGTACACCTGCTGCACGAACAGTTCCTTCCCTTCGGCGTGGCGGGTCATCTTGTCGAGCAGGCGGTCGAACACGACCGGGCTGATGGGCGTGTTGAAGCCGCCCCACCACACGCGGTCGCGGGTCAGGTCGTCCTCGACGATGAAGCGGTCCTTGGGGCTGCGGCCGGTCTTGTTGGTGCGGACGGTGAGGGGGCCGCACGCGGCCTGCACGCCCTCGCCGAGCCGGATCGCGTCGGCGTACAGGGCGTCCACGCCGGGGTTGAGGTGGATGGTGGCGGTCTTGATGCCGAGGTCGGCCAGCGGGTTGGTCGCGGTCAGGCTCATGGGTCCTCCGGGTGCAGCGCCGCCTCGTGGGGCGTGCCGGGGTGAATTGGTGTTCGATGTTACGGAGAAATTGTCGCCTGTGAAGCGGTTCCAGTCCAACCTTTGTGGTGTCACATGTTCGGGGACAACAGCCGCGAATGTCCCCTCCGGGCGGACGACCTTACACGCGGCGGCGCCCACTGCAACGCGACATCTCAGTGTCCACGGCGGGCGTACCTATCCATTACCGGGTGCAAGGTCTACACCCCTGACTTTTGTTCAACAGCCGAACAGAATAGCCGGACACCCCAGCCGACCAGCGCCGGGGCATCACGAAAAAGTGCCCTCCCGTCATGGGAAGGCACCGATCAGTGGTGGAACTTCAGTTCGTCTGCTTGGCCTGATCGTCGGGCTTCGCCGCGCCGTCCTGGGCCGCCGTCTTGGCCGCTGCCGGAGCGTCCGGCGCCACCGCGCCCGCTGCCGCCGCACCGGTCGTCGCGGCCTGCGTGGCCTTCGCCGCGCCGGGTGCGGGTGTCGCCTGCGGCTCCTCGATGCGCTCCAGCCACATCGTCCCGATCAGATTGCGGGCGTTGCGGCCCGCCTGATGCAGGCCCTGCGCGGCCTCGGGGCTGACCTTCTCCACGGCCGACAGGATCGCCTGCCGCGCGGCGGGCACGCGGGCCAGCACCACCGCGCCGGTGCCCAGCAGCACCAGCGTCGCGGCGGTCCCGCCGCCACTGCCCCGGTCATCCTTGCGGGCGCGGCGCACCTGCTTCTCGATGACCTTCAGTTCACGGCCCAGCTGTTTTTCCAGCGGCGCCAGCTTGCGGCTCACGGCGCGTTCCAGCTGACCGCTGCTGAGGGTCTTCTTGCCACTGCGCAGCTCACGCTCGGCGTCGCGGCGGGCCTGACGCAGGGTGCGTTCCACGCGGCGCCGGCGCGCCTCGGCGCCGTCCACCACGTCATGCAGGGTGCTGCTGACCTGATCCTGCACGTTCGAGAAGAGTTCCGATGCCGCGCCCTGAGCGTCCGAGAGGGTCAGGGCCGCGGCGCGGCGGGCCGGGCGGGTGGCCTTCTCGGCCTGCCGGACGCCACGCGCGGCCTGCGACTGCACGGTCTGTCCGGCGTCCGCTGCCAGCTTCGACGCCTCATGACCGAGCACGCGCGCCTGCTCGCCCCCGGCGTGGGCGGCGCGGGTGGCGACCTCCTGGGCGTGACCGGCCAGTCCACTGGCGGCACTCAGCACGCCCTCGAGCAGGGCGCTGGCCCGCGGCGCCGCCTCCTCCTTCAGGGTCGAGGCGGTCTGGGCGACGGTATGCACACCGGTGCGCGCGGCATCCTGCGCCAGGTGGCCCGCCTGGGAGGCGGCTGTCAGCAGGGCGGGCTTCACGGTGCCGCTGAGGGTGTCCTGGGTGCCGGTCCAGGCGCTGCGGGTGCCGTCCACCAGGGCCCGGCGGGCGTCGCGGTTGGTGGCCAGGGCCGCCAGGGCGCCCAGCATCAGCAGGCTGCGTTTGCTCACGCCGCCATTGGCTTCATTCGTCATGAGAACTCCTTTTTCCCCGCGTCACGCCCCTGCGTCGCAGGGTGTCGGTGGGCGCGGCGGGGTCATGCGGCCTATTCTGGAAGGCAACCCACGCCCCCTGCATGGGGGGAACGTAACGCCGCATTCATGTTCCGCCTCCTCGGGTGTGGCCTGACCCGGGTGGCCAGCGCCGCGCTGCCCGGGGCCGGGACCGACCCCGCAACTGGCGTCCGCTGCACCCTTGGGCGGCGGGGGGGCGCGCTACACTCCGGGGCGTGACCCGCAAGGCCCCGCGCCCCGACTCCCGGCAGTCCGATCCGAAGCCCCGCCCGGCGGCCGCGTCCGCTTCAGGTGCCGTGACCCCGGCGTCCCTGACGCCCGGACCGCCCCTGGGCCGACTGGAGGTGCGCAGCCTCGCCACCATCCGCACGCTGGATCTGCCCTTCCGGGAGGGCCTGAGCGTCTTCACCGGCGAGACCGGCGCGGGCAAAAGCATCATCGTGGACGCCCTGGGCCTGCTGCTGGGCAGCCGCAGCAACACCGACCTGATCCGCAGCGGCGAGGACGACCTGCTCGTCACCGGCCACTGGGGCGACGAGATCGCCAGCCGCCGCGTGACCGCGCAGGGCCGCAGCACCGCCCGGCTGGACGGCGAGGTCGTCAGCCTGCGCGAGTTGCAGGAGTGGGCGCAGCGGCGCCTGACCATCCACTGGCAGCACTCGGCGGTCAGCCTGCTCACGCCCGCCAACCAGCGCGCGCTGCTCGACCGGCAGGTGGAGGCCCCGCACGCCGCGTACGCCAGCGCCTACCGCGACTGGCAGGACGCCCGCGCCCGGCTGGAGCGTCTGCGCGCCACCGAACGCGAACGCGCCCGGCAGCTCGACCTGCTGCAGTTCCAGGCCCGCGAGATCGCGGAGGTCAGCCCGCAGCTCGGCGAGGAGGAACCCCTGCAGGCGGACCTGACCCGGCTGGCGAACCTCGACACCATCGCGCAGAGTGCCGCCGGGGCGCTGCACCTCCTGAGTGACGGGGACGAGAACGCGCTGGGCTTCCTGAACGAGGCCGCGCGCGCCCTGAACGCCGGGGCGCGGTTCGACGACACCTCCGCCCAGTTGCAGGGCGAGCTGCGCGAGGCGGTCGCCAGCATCCAGGCGGTCGTGGGTGAACTGCGCGCCGTCGCGGAGGATCAGGCCCCGGACCCCGAGGAACTCGCGCGGGTCGAGGCCCGCCTGGGCGCCCTGGGGAAACTGCGGGCCAAGTACGGCCCGGGCCTGGAGGACGTCCTGACCTTCCACGCGCAGGTCGAGACGGAACTGGCCGACCTGACCCGCGACGAGCAGGACGCGGGCACCCTGGACGCCGAGGTGGACGCCCTGCGCGCCCGGGTGCAGGCGGCAGGGGAGACCCTGGACGCCGCCCGGCGCACGCGCGCGACCCCGCTGGCCGCCGACCTGCTGGCCGTCATCCGGCAGCTGGGCATGCCGCACGCCCGCCTGGACTTCCACCTGGGCGCCCTGAGCGAACCCGGCCCGCACGGCCTGAGCGACGTGACCCTGCACTTCAACGCCAACCCCGGCGAGGACCTCGCCCCACTGGCCGACGTGGCCTCGGGCGGGGAACTCAGCCGCGTGATGCTGGCCATCAGCACCGTGCTGGGCGCCGACACGCCCGCCGTGGTGTTCGACGAGGTGGACGCCGGGATCGGCGGGAGCGCCGCGCACGCCGTCGCCGACCAGCTGCGCGCGCTGGCCGCCACGCGGCAGGTGCTGGTCGTCACCCACCTCGCGCAGATCGCCGCGCGGGCCGACCACCACTACAAGGTCGAGAAGAGCGTCGAGGACGGCCGGACGGTCAGCCGCGTCCGCCTGCTGGGCGCGGACGAACGGCTGGAGGAAATTGCCCGCATGCTCAGCGGCAACGCCAGCGACGCCGCGTTGCAGCACGCCCGGGAACTCCTGACTGGAACGGCCTGACCGGCGTCAACCGTCAGGATTTCTGAAAGGCGGCGTTCAGTCGCCCGTCAGACTGCGCTCATAAGCTGGGACGCATGAAAAGAACCCTGCTCGCCGCCGCCCTCCTCGGCGCCGGCCTCCTCAGCGCGTGCTCCATGACCGGCCCCGGCAACCTCAAAGTTCATGAGGCCGTCCTGTACGGCGGCGCGCAGGAACGCGTCGTGTGGGTCTACGGTACCCTCCAGGGCAGCGCCAGCAGCGTGAAAATCGGCAGTCAGAGCGCCGAGCTGCGCGCCCAGGTCAGCGATCCCATCGCCACGCCCGGCAGCCTCAGCGTGAACGGCAAGGCCACCTACCGCGAACCCACCGCCACCGTCCCCGCGCAGGTCACCGTCACCCGCCAGGGCAGCGCGTTCACCGTCACGCCCGGCAGCGGCGCACAGATCAGCGCCGTGTACTACACCGACGGCCAGAGCTGGACCCGCCTGAACGGCACGAGCGGCACGGTCGGCGGTACCCGCGTGGACGGCCTGAAAGGCGCTGGGCAGCTCACGGACGACGAGGCCCGCGTCCTGGCCGACACCCTGCGCCCCCAGGGGCCGCTGGCCGTGGCGGTCCTCGCCAACCAGCCCGCCCCGGCACTCGCGGTGGAACCCACGCCCACCGAGCACCTGCGCAGCGACCTGTACATCCTGAGCAGCGTCCCCACTGCGCAGGTCCAGCCGCCCCGCCCCCTGCCCGGCACCCCCACCACCCCGACCCCCACCACGCCGACTCCTGGAGGCAACGTGACCGTCACCCAGATCGCCACCGGCACCAACGCCACCACCAGCGAGGCCGGCGTGCAGGTCGCCGCCACCGCCAGCGCCGCCAGCAGCCTGTACGCCCGCGCGTACGGCCGCCAGAGCAGCGTCCCCACGCCCCCCAGCGTCACGGGCCGCACCCTGATCGGCGTGTTCCTGGGCCAGCGCCCCACCGGCGGGTACGGCGTGCAGGTCGTCAGCGCCAGCAGCAGCGGCACGCAGCTGACCCTGCGCGTCCGCCTGACCGCCCCCGCACCCGGCGCGATCCTCGCGCAGGTCATCACCAGCCCCTGGGCCATCGTGAGCGTCTCCGGCAGCTACTCAGCCGTGACCGTCCTCGACGAGAACGGCCAGCCGCTCCCCACCGCCACGGGCGGCGGACAGGTGCGCTGACCCCAGCCCCATGCAGCAGGAGCGGTCATCCCACAGGGGGTGACCGCTCCTGTCTGTCTTGGAGTCAGCGAGTCCAGACGGGACGTTGACTGTGTGCAGCGGTGAAGCGCCGGAGCGTGGACCCCCGCCGAACTCGCACAGAGGGTCACGGTTTCACGGTCACGAGAGCTCGGGTACGCCAGGAATTCAGACCCGGAAGGGCGGCACGTGAAAACGGCCCCGCTGGGGGGGCCGTTTCAGGTTAGGCGTGGGCCTTACTTGGTGGGAACCTTGATGGCGCCGCTGATGATCTTGGCCTTGACGGCCTCGACCTTGGCGACCTGGGCGCTGCTGATCAGGGCCTTGTTGTACTGGTCGACGGCGTAGCCGACGCCCGCGTCCTTCAGGCCGAAGCGACGCTCGCCGCCCTTGAACTTGTTGTTCTTGACGTCCTGGATCAGGGCGTACACGGCGTTGTCCACACGCTTGAGCATGCTGGTCAGGCCGTGGTTCATGGTGGCGGGGTTCTTGTCGAAGTCGCCGAGGTAGTTCTGGTTGCTGTCCACGCCGATGAAGAACATGGGGCGGGTGTTGCCGGCGCAGGCCTTGGTGTAGGCGGCGCTCTTCTTCACGCTGGCGAAGTTGTTGCTGTTGAACTTCACGCCGCTGGGGAGGTTGGCGGCCTTGATGCACTGGGTCTGCTTGATGTAGTCGATCACGCCGTTACCGGACGCGCCAGCGGCGGCGAAGATGATGTCCGCACCCTTGGCGCGCATGCTGCCCGCAATTTCCTTGGCCTTGCCGGGGTTGTTCCAGGCGTCAGGGGTGGTGCCGACGTACTGGGCGATAACCTTGACCTTGGCGTTGGCGGCTTTGGCGCCGGCGGCGAAGCCCGCTTCGAACTTGTGGATCAGGGGGATGTCCATGCCGCCGACGAAGCCGACGACGCCGGTGGCGCTGTTCATCGCGGCGAGGTAGCCGACGAGGTAGCTGCCCTGCTCTTCCTGGAAGACGAGGCTGGCAACGTTCTTCTCGGCGGAGACGTCATCGATCAGGCCGAAGAACAGGTCGGGGTTCTCCTTGGCGACCTGGCTGATGCTGGCGTTGTTGGCGAAGCCCACGCCGATGGTCAGGTCGAAGCCGTCCTGGGCGAACTGGCGGATGCCCTGCACGGTCTGGCTGGGGTCGCTGGGCTCGAAGTCCTTGGACTGGATGCCTAGGGTCTTCACGGCGCGCTGGGTGCCTTCGTAGGCGCTCTGGTTGAAGCTCTTGTCGAACTTGCCGCCGGCGTCGTAGGCGATGCCGACGCGCAGGGCCTGGGCGGAGGCGGCGGTGGCGGTCATGGCGAGGGCCAGGGTCAGGATCTTCTTCATGTGATGTTCCTCCAGGGGAAGTTGATGCGCGGATTGCTTGAATAGAGTATACGGATTTTGGTGGGTGTCTAGACCCCCGGGGCCCGGGATGCGGTGGGTCAGATTCTTCACGGCGGATGAACGGGTGATTGTGTGATTCTTTAGCCTTCCGAAGTCACGGTGGGTTGCTCGGGCCAGGGGGCATCGTACTGTTCCAGGCTGAATTGAAGCTGAATGGTACGCTACCGGCCATGACGCCCGAGTTTGACCGTTACCTGGCCCTGCGGGCCGAGGTGGCCGCCCACAACCGCGCCTACTACGAACAGGACGCGCCCAGCATCCCCGACGACGCCTACGACGCCCTGGCGCGCGAACTGCGGGACCTGGAAGCCGCGCACCCGGACTGGGCCGCGCAGGCCGGAACGGACAGCCCCGCGCAGACCGTCGGTGGCGCGCCCGCCGCCGCGTTCCAGCCCGTGAATCACCCCACCCCCATGACCAGCCTGGACAACGCCTTCGACGACGCGGAACTGCGCGACTGGCAGGAGAAGCTGGCGCGCGCGCTGGGCCTCCCGGCAGAGCACGACGAGTTCACGTTCACGGGCGAACTGAAGATCGACGGCCTGAGCGTGAACCTCTACTACCTGGACGGCGAGCTGCAGTGGGCAGCCACGCGCGGCAACGGCGTGACCGGCGAGATCGTCACCGCGCAGGTGCTGACGGTGCCCGGCATTCCCACCACGCTGCCCGGTCTGCGCGGGGAACTGGAGGTGCGCGGCGAGGTGTACATGAGCCGCGCGGACTTCGCGGCGTTCAACGCGCAGGCCGAGGAGCTCGGTACGCCGCTGCTGAAGAACCCCCGCAACGGCGCGGCGGGCGCGCTGCGGCAGAAGGACCCGGAGGTGACCCGCAGCCGGAACCTGAAGGCCATCCTGTACGCACTAGGTAAACGCGACGGGGTGCCGGCCCGCACGCAGGGTGAGGTGCTGGCGTGGCTCCGTGAACAGGGCTTTCCCACCAGCGAGCACAGCGAGGAACTGCAAGGACTGGCCGCCGCCGCCGACTACCACGCCCGCATGACCGCCGCGCGCAGCGCCTTCGAGTTCGACGCGGACGGCACCGTCCTGAAACTGAACGACCTGCGCGCGCAGGAGGAGGCGGGCTTCACCAGCCGCGCGCCCAGATGGGCCATCGCGTACAAGTTCCCGGTGGAGGAGGTCGAGACGACCCTGGAGGCCATCACCGTGAACGTGGGCCGCACCGGGAAGCTCGCGCCGCTGGCGCACCTCGCGCCGCGCCTGATCGAGGGCAGCACCGTCAGCCGCGCCACCCTGCACAACGAGGACTTCATCCGCGACCTGGACCTGCGGATCGGCGACACGGTCGTCGTGCGCAAGTCCGGCGGGGTGATCCCGCAGATCATGCGCGTCCTGACCGACCGGCGCCCCGACGGCGCGCCGCCCTTCGAGTTCCCCACCCACTGCCCCGAGTGCGGCCACGAGGTCACGCGCGCCGAGGGGGACGCGAACACCTACTGCCCGAACCCCGCCTGCCCCTCGCAGGCCTTCGAGCGCATCCGGTACTTCGTGTCGCGTGGCGCGATGGACGTGCGCGGCATCGGCGAGAAACTGGTCGCGCAGCTCATCGAGACCGGACTCGTGCGCGACGCCGCCGACCTTTATGCCCTGAGTGCCGAGCAACTGGGGTCGCTTGACCGCAGCGGCGAGAAGAAGGCGCAGAACATCCTGTCCCAGCTGGACGCCAGTCGGGGCAGGCCCCTGTGGCGCCTCGTGAACGCGCTGGGCATGAACCACGTCGGGGAACGCAACGCCCAGGCGCTCGCCCGCGCCTTCGGTACCCTCGACGCCCTGCTCGCCGCGACGCCCGAGCAGATCGAGAACGTGCCCGGCATGGGCGGCGTGATCGCCCAGAGCGTCACCGCGTCCCTGGCCGACCCCAGCATGCGGGACCTGATCGCCCGCCTGCGCGACCACGGCGTGAACCCGCAGGAGGAACAGGTCACGCGCGGCGAACAGCTGCAGGGCCTGAACTTCGTGATCACCGGCACGCTGGGCCGCCCGCGCGACGCCATCAAGGCGCAGCTCGAGCAGGCCGGGGGGCGCGTCACGGGCAGCGTCACGAAGAAGACCAGCTTCCTGATCGCCGGGGAGGAGGCGGGCAGCAAACTGGCCCGCGCGCAGGAACTCGGCGTGACCGTGCTGGACGAGGCGGCCCTGGACGAGCTGCTCGCCGCGCGCGGCGTGACCAACTGAAGGCCCAGCAGGTACACTGGGCGGTATTGTCGCGCGTCCATCCCGCGCGAACCGGAGGCAAGACCAGCATGGCAACACCCGAAGTCGAGATCAGCAAGAGCGTCCTGATGGACATCGCCGCCACCACCCTGGACGGCATCGAGGGCACCGAGGTCGCCGCCACGCCCCTGAAGGTCGGCGAGGTGCTGCGCACCCAGACGCCCGGCCGCAAACCCCGCGCCCTGAAAGTCACCCGCGAAGGCCAGGACGTCACCGTGGACGTCGGCCTGAACATCGAATTCGGCCGCAGCCTGACCGGCACCGCCGAGAAGGTCCAGCAAGCCGTGCGCGAGAACATCGAACTCATGACGGGCCTGCGCGTGCGGGCCGTGAACGTCACCGTGCAGAACGTCTGCGTGCCCAAGGGCGGCCAGGCGTGACCCGCCGCCGCGAGAAGGCCGCCGCGCCCGTCGGCACCCGCCGCGCCGCCCGTGAATTCGCGTTCCGCGTGCTGTTCGAAGCCGACCGGGGCAACCTCCCCATGCAGAGCGTCTTCACCCGCGCCGAGGGCAGCATGCGCGGCGGGGACGACACCTACCCCGCCCTGAGCGACGAGGCCCTGACCTTCGCGCAGGAACTCGTGCAGGGCATCACGGCCGCCCGCCCCGACGTGGACGCCACGCTGCGCCGCACCATCCGCGGCTGGAGCTTCGACCAGATGGCCCAGACCGACCTGAACGTCCTGCGCCTGGCGACCTTCGAGATGATGTACACCCCCGAACCCCACCCGCCCGTCATCGAGAGTGCCGTGCGCATCGCCCGCAAGTTCGGCGGGGACGACTCTGGCCGCTTCGTGAACGGCGTCCTGGCGGGCCTGAGCCGCAGCCTGAACGAGAAACAGAAGCCCGCCACCCGCGAGGAGCCGCAGGAGTGACCCAGGGGACCGCGCAGGTCCTCGCCGGGCCGCCCGCCGCCGCCGCGCTGCTGGACGAGGCCCGCCGCCGCGCCGCGCGCCTCCCTCACCCCCCTCACCTCGCCCTGGTGCGGGTGGGGGAGGACCCCGCCAGCGTCTCCTACGTGCGCGGCAAGGCCAAGAAGGCCTCGGAGGTCGGGCTGAGCAGCCACGTGCACGCCCTGCCCGGGGACACCACCCAGGCCGACCTGCTGACCCTGATCGACACGCTGAACGCCGACCCGGCCGTCAGCGGCATCCTGGTGCAGCTGCCCCTCCCCGCCCACCTGGACCCCGAACCCGTCCTGCTGGCCGTGAACCCCGCCAAGGACGTGGACGGCCTGCACCCGGCGAATACCGGCGCACTGTGGAACGCCCACGAGGGGCTGCGCCCCTGCACCCCGGCCGGAATCATGGCGCTGCTGGCGCACCACGGCGTGCCTGTGCGCGGCCAGCACGCCGTGATCGTGGGCCGCAGCGCCCTGGTGGGCCGCCCCGTCGCGGGCCTGCTGCTGAACGCCGACGCCACTGTCACCGTCGCCCACCGCGCCACACCCGACCTGGGCGCCGTGACCCGAGGGGCCGACATCCTGATCGTCGCCGCCGGGCAGGCCCACCTGATCACGCCGGACATGGTCCGCCCCGGCGCGACCGTCGTGGACGTCGGCATCAACCGCGTCCCCACCGAGGACGGTCGGGGGCGCCTGACCGGGGACGTCCACCCGGACGTCGCGCAGGTCGCGGGCGCCCTGACGCCCGTCCCCGGCGGCGTGGGCCCCATGACCGTCGCGCAGCTCCTGATGAACACCGTCATCGCCGCCGAACGCCAGCACGCCCAGCCCGAGGTCACCGGTGAACTCGTTCGCTGACCTGCTGAGCAACCGCTGGCTGTGGGTGGCCGTCCTGAGCAGCACCGCCGCGCAGCTGCTCAAGGTGTTCCTGATCCTTCTGATCGAACGCCGCTGGCGCCCCGGCGCGTTCATGGAGACCGGCGGCATGCCCAGCAGCCACTCCGCGATGGTCGCCGCGCTGACCACCGGCGTCGGCATCACCGAGGGGGTCGGCAGCCCCCTGTTCGCCGCGAGCGCCGTGTTCGCCCTGATCGTCATGTACGACGCGACCGGCGTGCGCCACAGCAGCGGCCAGCAGGCCCGGCTGCTGAACGACCTCGTCGAGGAACTCCGCGCTGTCGTGCGCGAGGGCTTCGCGCCGCTGCCCCTGCGGGTCCTGCTGGGCCACACCTACCTGGAGGTGCTCGTCGGCACGCTGCTCGGCGTGGCCGCCGGGTTCATCGCCTTCAGCCGCTGAGATTTCAGACAACGCGCCGCCCGGCATTCACTGCGGGCGGCGCGCGTCTATCCTGCTCGGTGCATCAACGAAAAAGCCCCCGCGCGGGGGGCTTCAAGTTCCGGGGGAACTCAGGAAACCTTGACGCCCTGGCTCTTGAGCAGGCGGCGGGCGGTCTGGGTGGGCTGGGCGCCGTTGGCGAGCCAGTACTGGGCGCGCTCGACGTTCACCTTGAGGTAGTTCTCGGTGGTCTTGCGGGGGTCGTAGTGGCCCAGGTTCTCGATGTACCCACCGTCACGGGGACGGCGCGCGTCGGCAACGACGATGCGGTAGTGGGGGTTGTGGGTGGAACCGAAGCGGGACAGGCGAATCTTGACCATGGTAGTTCTCCAACTGGGGTATTTGAGGGTAAAGCTCCCGCTAGGATCACGGGGAAATGCGCCCGTCAGCAGCCAACCGGTAAGCGCACCGAAGAAGAGTATCAGACCGGCCCACGCCGCATCAAGGGTCGTCTGGGCTCAGAAACCCGGCGCGACCGGCTGACCGCCCTGACGCAGCTGGAACGCCATGTTGCCCGGCCCGATGATTGAACTGCCGCCCACCGTCCCGACCGGCGTGCCCCGACCGACCCGGCTTCCCACGCTGACGAGAGGGTCGCGCAGGCCCAGGTAGGCGCTGACGCTGCTGCCGTGGTCGATCAGGACGACCCAGCCCAGTGACGCGTAGTACGACACGGCCAGGACGTTGCCCTCGGCGGCGGCAACGGCCCGGTCGGCGCCGGTCAGGACCACCCACGGGGTGCCGTTCGCGCCGTAGGGGGCCTGCACGCGTCCGCCCGGCAGCGGGAACCCGACCGGGCCCGTCACGACCGGCAGGGGCGCGAGCTGCTGCTCGACCTGGACCTGGGCGGCCTGCACCTGGGCCTGCCGGGCCCGCAGGGCCTGCTGCTCGCGCTCAAGCTGCGCGGCGCGGGCCTGCTGATCCCGCCGGAGCTGCGCCGCCCGCGCCGCCTGGGCCTGCCGGGCGGCCGCAGCCTGCGCCTGCCGCAGCTGGGCGAGGCGTTGCGCCTCCTGCCGGGCGCGTTCCTGCGCCTCGCGGATGCGGCGCGCTTCCTCCTCACGGCGGCGGCGTTCCTCTTCCAGGCGGCGCTGCCGCTCGGCTTCCAGGCGGGCGCGTTCGGCGACGACCTGCCCGACGAGCTGATCGACCTGCTGCGCGGCGAGGGCCTGCTCGGCGGCGCGCCGGGTGGCCAGGGTCCGCTGGCCCTGCTCGCTGGCCCGCAGCTGCGAGAGCAGGGCACTCTGCCGCTGCCGCTGCGTCTGCAGGGCCGTCAGCTTGTCGGTCCGCTGCGCCTGAAGGGTCTTGAGGGTGTTGCGCTGGCGGGTCTGCACCTGTTCCTGCTCGTGCAGGGCGGTGATCTGACCGCGCAGGCCCGCCAGGACCTGCGTCTGGTACTCGCCGGCCATGTTGGCGTACCGCAGGCGGATCAGCAGGTCCGACAGGCTGCGCGCCTGGGAGAGCAGCTGCAGGTACTGTCCGCTGCGCTGGCGGTACAACAGGCCCATCACCTCGCGCACGTCCCCCTGGAGGCGCGCGACCTGCGCCCGCGTGACCTTGAGCTGCTCGGTCGTGTCGGCCAGCTGCCGCTCGGCCAGCGCGACGCGGGCCGTGACGGTCGCCAGTTCGTTCTCCAGCGTCGCGGTGCGGCGCGCCAGATCGTCCAGTTGCGAGAGGGTCTGACGCTGCTGCGCGCTGAGATTCTGGATGCGGCTGCGCAGCGTCTGGAGTTCCTGGGCCTTCTGGGCGCTCAGCTGTCGCTGCTGCTGAAGCTGCTCCTGAAGCTGCTGGAGTCGGGTGCTGGTGTCCTGCGCCCCGGCGACGCCCAGCAGCAGCGCCAGGGCCAGGGTGCGGGACCGCTGCGGCACCCTGACGGTCACTCCAGCTCCTGAAGGTAGCGGCGGGTGGCGAACACGCTGCCCAGCAGCCCGATCAGGATGCCCAGGCAGGCCACGCCGCCCAGCAGGGGGGCCAGGGTGCTCGTGTCGCGCACGACCGGGAAGACCGGCGCGAGCTGCTGCACCCGCTCAGTGAGGCTCAGGTACGCCGGCGTGAGGATCGCCAGGGCGAGGGCCGCCGCCAGGGCGCCTACGATCAGGCCTTCGAGGACGTGGGGCATACGGATGAAGCCGCGCGTGGCGCCCAGCAGACGCATGACGCTGATCTCGTCGCGGCGGGCGTACATGGCGACCCGCACGGCGTTCAGGATGTTGAACAGGGTGCCCAGCAGCAGCAGCCCCACCAGCAGGTACCCGGCCAGCCGCACGGCGCTGAGGGTGCGGACGGTGGTGTCCACGTACCCGGCGCCGTACTCGACGTCCTCCACGCCGGGCAGCGCGGCGACCTGCGTGGCGACCGCGCGGGTGTCCTCCACGCGGGCCACCCGCAGGCGCAGCGTGTCGGGGTAGGGGTTGCCGACCAGCTGCGCGGCGTCGCGCGCGAACGGGGTGTCCTGGGTCATCTCGGTCAGGACCTGTTCGCTGGTGACCAGTCGAGCGTCGCGGACCTGCGGAATCGCGCGGGCCTGCGCGAGCAGCGCCTCGTCCTGCGCGTCGCCTGCCAGGAACGCCGCGACCTCCACCTGCCCTTCCAGCTGTTCGATGGTGCGGTTCACGTTCAGCGTGAGCAGCAGCACGAAGCCCAGCATGAGCAGGGTCAGGGTCATGGTCATCAGCGTGGCCAGGGTGGCCGTGACGTTGCCGCGCATGGCGAGCAGCGCCTGCCTCAGGTGGTACTTCACAGCGCGTACCCGCCGTACGGGTCGTCCCGCACGAGTTTGCCCTTGCGCAGTGTCAGCGTGCGGTGGCGGAAGGTCTCTACGAGGTCACGGGCGTGCGTGGCGACGATCACGGTCGTGCCGCGCAGGTTCACGTTCTGCAGCACCTTCAGCACCTCGCGGCTGTTGTCCGGGTCGAGGTTCCCGGTGGGTTCGTCCGCCAGCAGCAGCGGCGGGTTGCCCACGATGGCCCGCGCGATCGCCACGCGCTGCTGCTCGCCCAGCGACAGTTGCAGCGGCAAGGCGTACTTCTTGTGTTCCAGGCCCACGGTCCGCAGGGCCGCCGTGACCCGCTGCGGCCACTCGCGCTGCGGGACGCCGGTCACGCGCAGCGCGAACGCCACGTTGTCGAAGGCGTTCAGGTGCGGCAGCAGCAGGTTGTCCTGGAAGACGGTGCCCATGCGGCGGCGCAGGATGGACGTGCGCCGCCCCCGGTACGCCGAGAGCGGTTCGCCCGCCACGCGCACCTCGCCCCGGCTAGGCAGCGCCCGCTTGAGCACCAGATTCATGAAGCTGCTCTTCCCGGCGCCGGAATGGCCCACGAGGTACACGAACTCACCCTTGCCGATGTTCAGCGACACGTCGTCCAGGGCGAGGGTGCGGGTCACGGGGTACTCCAGGGTCACGTGCTTGAAATCGATCACGCCGCTTCCCCCGACAGGTGAAGAGGCGGTAAGTGGATGCGCTTGGTCATGCTTGCCGCCCAGGATAGCCCAGGGGCGCGCCCAGCCCATGAACGCCTGCCTGCCCAGCCCGCCCGCGACCCGGAGGACGCTTACGTTCGTTTCACCGCCGCGCTCTATCCTGAGCGGCGTGAACGCCAAACGCATGACTGTCGTGGGGGCCGCGCTGGCCGCCACTGCCGCTGTCGCCTACGCGCAGCTGGGCGGGTACACCCCGGTGAACCTGAGCAGCAGCAAGGAAGGCAAGAGCCTCGTCCAGGTGCTGAACGACCTGAACCGCTACTACCTGTACCCCGTGGATCAGGACAAGGTGCTGCGCGGCGCCATCACCGGCGCGCTCGGCAGCCTGGGCGACGAATTCACGTACTACAGCGAACCCGAGGACAACGCCATCGACGCCGCGAACCTCCAGGGCGAGTTCTACGGGATCGGCGTGACGCTGGTCGCCGCGAACGCGGACGGCACCGGCGGCAAGATCGACAACGTGTTCAAGACCGGCGCGGCCTCCACCGCCGGCGTGCAGATCGGGGACGTGTTCCTGAAGATCGGCGACAAGGACGTGACCGGCGCCAAGCTGAACGAGATCGTGCGGCTCGTGCGCGGCGAGAAGGGTACCCAGGTGACCGTCACCTTCGCCCGTGACGGCAAGCCGTACACCGTGAAGATGGAACGCCAGCCGGTGCAGATCGTCAGCGTGGAATCCACCGTGCTGCCCGGAGGGGTCGGGTACATCGCGCTGAACACCTTCTACAACGAGAAGGCCAGCGAGCAGTTCCGCGCCGCCGTGGCCGACATGAAGAAGAAGAACGTGCAGAAACTGATCCTGGACCTGCGCGACAACGGTGGCGGCCTGCTGAACGCCGGGGTGGACGTCGCCGACCAGTTCCTGGGCAGCGGCCCGATCGTCAGCCTGCGCGACCGCGCGAAGAACACCCAGGTGTTCGGCCGCGCCACCAACAGCGCGTCCGACTACACCGGCAAGCTGGTCGTCCTGGTGAACAAGAACAGCGCCAGCGCCAGCGAGGTCGTCTCCGGCGCGCTGCAGGACACCGGCCGCGCGCAGATCATCGGCGAGCAGACCTTCGGCAAGGGGGTCGCGCAGACGCCCATCACCCTGCCCGACGGCGGCAAGGTCGCCATTGTCAGCAACGAGTGGCTGACCCCCAAGGGCCGCCAGATTCACAAGAAGGGCATCACGCCCGACGTGGAGGTCAAGGACACCCGTTACACCACGCCCGTGAACTTCAGCGGCAGCGGCGTGAAGCCCGGCGAGAAACTCACCCTGACCGTCGAGGGCAAGCCCGTGACCGTCACGGCCGACAAGGACGGGAAATTCACGTACACCGGCGAGATCAAGCGCCCCACCCGCAGCGCGCAGCAGGGCGAGGCCGTCGTGGACGTGCAGGGCGACGCCATCCTGAAAAAAGCCATCGAGGTGCTCGGCCAGTAACGGCGTGAAGGCTCCGGGACCGGGGCAGTCCTGCTGCAACTGATCCGCCCTGGCCTCCCGGACCACTCTGCCGCGCCGCGTCTCCCATTTCAGGGGCGCGGCGCGGTGGTGTGTGGCCCGGGGTGCCGGGCAGAGACAAAGTGGTCAGTGTGCCTGTGCGATGCTGCGCGGGTGCATCTCGCCCGCCTGCTGGTCCTCGCCTGTGCCCTGAGCCTCCCCGCGCGGGCCGCCGCGCCCACCCCCACGCCGCCCGGGTACGTCCTGAGCGGCATGCCGCTGATCCGCCAGTCGTACAACGCCTGCGGCCCGGCCAGCATCACGCAGGTGCTGGGGTACTTCGGGCTGCGGGTGGACATGACCGAGGTGAGCCGCCTGACCCGCCCCACCGAACGGTCGTACATGACCGCGCAGGCCATCGTGGACTTCGCCCCGCGCGTGGGGATGCAGGCGCGGCTGTTCACCGGGGGCAGCGTGAACACCGCCCGCGCCGCCATCCGCAGCGGCCTGCCTGTGATCGCCCTGCAGAGCCACATCACGGCGCAGGGGCAGGTCATCCCGCACTGGCGCGTGTTGATGGGCTACAACGACCAGACCCGGCAGGTGTTCATCATGGACCCCCTGCTGGGCTACGTGGCGATGGGCTACGACGACATGAACCGCGTGTGGGCCGACCAGCGTGGTCAGTTCGCGGTGCTGTACCCGCCGAACATGGCCGCGAAGGTCAGGAGCGTCATCGGCTGATTCTCACCGTCCGTCGTGCCGGGGGCTGAACAGCGCCGCGCGGAACGGCTGCACCCCCGGGAGGCCGTTCAGGGCGGCCTGTACCTCCCCCTCCTGCGCCGCGTTGAGAGCAGGCGTGCGGGCGTACACGTCCAGTCCGGCGGGCGTGAACGGTGTCCGCTCGAACACCGTGACCGCCCAGCCGTCCCCGGCGGCGAGCACCCGCCAGCGGCTGACCGTGAACCGCGTCAGGAGGCTCACGCCGCGCCACGCCCAGCCCCCATCGGGCAGCGGTGTGTCCACGCCGATGATCAACCCCGGTCGCCCCCGACGGGTGAAGCGCACGGTGTCCACCACCCGCCCGTCCGGCAGTGGCGCGTACGTCACGCTGGGGTTGTCCCGCGTGCGCCACAGCGGCAGGCTGGTCCGCACCACGAACCACGACCCGGTCACGACCGCCTCCGTCACGCGGGCCACTCCAGGCGCAGCAGGGCGTCCACGGTGGCCTCCAGCGTCAGGACGCTGCTGTCCACGACCGCCCACCCGGCCTCCCGGTAGATCCCGGGGGGCATCTGCGGGTACAGCCCGTTGATCAGCGGCGCGAGGACCGACGTGTCGTATGTCTTGTTCGTGCGGGTGCGGTTGCGTTCGTGCGCGACCTCCAGCGTCGTGAACAGCCGCACCGGGCGCACCTCCAGCCCATTCCAGTGCCGCGCCATGAACGCCAGATCGGCGGGCCACAGCACGTCGTCGATCACCACCGCGAAGCCCTCCTGCGCGTACAGGCGGGCCGTCTGCGCCGCGGCCGTGCGGGCCAGCGCGAACTGCCGCACGGCCTCCGGCGGGTGGTTCAGAGCCGGATGCGCGAGGCCCGACACGACCATCTCGCGCAGGTCGTCGATGGGCAGGTGCAGCCCGAACGGGAAGCGCGCCAGCAGCGAGCGCGACACGCTGGACTTGCCCGCGCCAGGACTGCCGCTCAGCACCCAGATCACGCCCCGCCCGCTCTGCCCAGTCCCCTCGGTCATGTCACGGAGCGTACAGTGCCGCCCCGGCGGGGAGGCGCTAGCCTGCACGCATGACCTTTTCCATCGTGGGCCGCGACGCCCGCACGGGTGACCTGGGTGTGGCGGTCGCCAGCAAGTTCCTCGCCGTGGGCGCGCTGGTGCCCTTCGTGCGCGGCGGCGTGGGGGCCGTCGCCACGCAGAGTTACGTGAACCCCACCTTCGGCCCCGAGGGCCTGCGCCTGCTGGCCACCGGGCTGGACGCCGCCGCCGTGGGCGCGCACTTCCAGGCGACCGACTCCGGCATCGCGCAGCGCCAGTTCGGGCTGGTCGGCGCCGACGGACGCAGCACCACCTTCACGGGCCCGGACTGCCACGCCTGGGCGGGCGGGTACGCCGCCGCCGACGTCGCCATCCAGGGCAACATCCTGGCCGGGCCAGGCGTCGTGGAGGCCATGCGCGCCGCCTGGGAGGCCGGATCGGACCTGCCGCTGCCCCGGCGCCTGCTGGCGGCCCTGAACGCCGGGGACGCGGCGGGCGGGGACCGGCGCGGGCGGCAGTCCGCGGCCCTGCTGTGCGCCGGACCGGGGCGCGGCTACGGCGGACTGACGGACGACTGGGTGAACCTCCGCGCGGACGATCACACCGACCCCTGCCGGGAACTCGCGCGGCTGCTGGACCTGCATGACCTGCTGTTCACCCGCCCCGAGAGCACCCGGCCCCTGACCGGGGAGGAACTCGCGTGGCTGCGCGCCCTGCTGGTCACGCAGGGGCACGCCACCACCCTGCCCGGCGGTCCCTGGGACGCCGACACCGAGGCTGCAGCCTGGGCACTGTTCGGCACCGAGAACCTGGAGGAACGCTGGGTGAGTGGCGGGCAGGTCGATCCGGTCGCGCTGGCGTACCTGCGCGCCCAGTACCCCACCCGGGTAGGCTAACGGCGCGGTACACTGCGCCCCATGCGGCTTTCCGCCACCGACGTGTACGCCTTCCAGGCCCTGGGCTTCCTGGGGTCGCAGGCCCTGGACCGCTGGGTGTCCAGCGAGGAGATCAGCGAGGCGACCGGCGTGCACCGCCCGTACCTCGTGCGCATCTTGGCCGCCCTGACCGCCAAGGGCGTCGTGAAGAGCAAGAAGGGCATCGGCGGCGGGTACGCCCTGGCCCGCAAGCCACAGCTCATCAGCCTGTGCGAGGTGGTGCGCGCCATCGACGGACCGGTCGCGCCGCTGTCGTGCATCAGCCTGAACTGGCACGACCCCTGCGTGGAGGAGGCGCGCTGCCACGCCCGCAACACCATCTACACCCGCATGCGCGACGCGATGCTGGGCGTCCTGCAGGAATTCAGCGTGCAGGACCTCGTGCTGGACGCGCAGCAGGGCGTCAGTTACGGCCATTGCCTGGGGCACCTGCTGAAACCGAACGCCTGACCCGCACATGAAACGGGTTGCGGGCGTGGAGTTCGCAACCCGTTGTTCTCCTGCTCGCTCTGCCCCGCAGCTCTCCGAGTCCGCTCGGGTTGAAAGGTTCTGCAAACCTTCAACCGGAGTCCGTATGAGACGCCCGGCACGCCGCTCCCATCCGGGAAACGCGCGCCGGGCGGTACACTTCCCGGCAGTGAACAGCCCCGCGAAGGACCGCATGATCAGGACCGTGAGAACCCTCCTGCTGGGAGGCCTGCTGCTCGGCGGCGCGCACGCCGCGCCCCGGGTCGGGCAGCACGACGGGTACACCCGGCTGGTGTTCGACCTGCCCGCCACCACGACCGCCAGCAGCAGGGTCGCCGGGCAGAGCGTGACCGTCACCCTGGGCGCCCCGCTGAAGGCCGATCAGGGCCCGCTGAGTGCGTCGGGCGTGACCGCATACGCGGTCGCAGGCCGCACCGTGACCGTCACCCTGGCCAAAGGGCACGCCAGTGCGAAGGTCAGCGTGCTGCCCGCCGGGGGAGGTCAACCCGCCCGGCTGGTCATCGACGTGCCCAGCAGCGTGGCGGCGTCCGCCGTCCCGGCGCGGCCCGTCACGGCGTCCCCCACCCCCGCGCGCCCCCCGGCGGTCGTGACCCGCGCGGCCTCGACCGCCGCGGCCAACCGGCCCCGGATCGTGCTGGACGCCGGGCACGGCGGGATTGACCCGGGCGCGGTCAGCCGCTGGGTGAAGGAGGAGGACGTCACCCTGGACGTCGCGCTGCGCACCCGCGCGGAACTCGTGCAGCACGGCGTGGACGTCATCCTGACCCGCAGCCGGGACCAGCACCTCAACGCGGACAAGCGGCGTGACCTCGCGGCGCGGTCGAACATGGCGAACAACGGCGTGGTCAGCGCCTTCGTCAGCATTCACGTGAACTCCGCCGGTCCTGGCGCGCAGGGCATCGAGACGTACTACTTCGGGCAGCCGCTCGCGGGCGGGAACCGCAGCCTCGCCGTCCTCGAAAACGGTGGGGGCAGCGTCGGTGAGGAACTCACCCGGCAGGCCGCCGGGACGGCGCAGAAGGAACTGGGGGACATCCTCGCGCAGGCGAAGATCTCCTTCAGCCGCCAGCTGGCGCAGAAGGTGCAATCCCGGCTGATCGCCGCGACCGGCGCCGTGAATCGCGGCGTGCAGACCGACGCCTTCTACGTGATCAAGAACCCCACCACGCCCGCGATTCTGGTCGAGGTGGGCTTCGGCTCCAGCCCGGTCGAGGGCCCGAAACTGGCGAGCGCCGCGTACCGCGAGCGGCTGGCGCAGGCACTGGCGGCGGCCATCCTGGATTTCCTGAACACGAAATGACCTGACCAGAAGACGACCCTGACACGAATGCGCCCCCTCAGCTCAGTAGGGGGCGCGCGTTCGTGTCCGGGGTTCGGGTCAGTCGGGCTGGTTGACGGGGCGGGCGTGGTCCAGCCAGCCCCAGTCGCGCAGGTACGCGCGGAAGTCGCCCAGCAGGTCGGCGGCCTCGGGGCGCTCCTGTTCGGGCAGGGTGCGCAGCCACGCCTCGCCGGTCAGGCGGGTGTAGGCCAGCAGCGGGGCGGGTTCGCCCAGGTGGGTGTCCAGGCGCTCCAGCAGCTCCTCGGCGCGGGCGCGGGTCCAGGGGCGCTGGCGGGCCAGTTCGTTCAGGTAGTCGGCGGCGGCGTGTTCCAGCAGCGCGGGACGACCGACGATCCAGGGAGCCTTCACGGGGGGCAGGCCAGCGGCGGTCACGCGCGCCATCCGGGGAAGCCCTCGATGGCGACCAGCGTGGGGCGCGGGACATTGCTGCCCGCCTTCGCGGCGAAGTTCGAGCGGAGCTTGTCGAGGCTCTCGCTGTCTTCACCGGGGTGCTGGATGGAAAGGAACAGCGTCTTGCCGTCGGGGGACCAGACGGGGCCGGTCATCTCGGCGTCCACCGGGCCGATCGCGAAGCGGTACGCCTTCCCGGCGTTGGGTCCCTCAGTGGGGAAGAAGAACATGGCGTTGTTCCCGTGGAAGCCCTTGATGGGGTTGGTGCTCAGGTCGCTGTTGTCCGTGACCATCCACAGGTTGCCGTACGGGTCGAACACGAGGTTGTCGGGGCTGGCGAAACCGCTCTGCGGGCCGCCCACGGCGAACACCTCCCACAGGAACGTCTGCGCGGTCCAGTCGTCCCCCTTCTCGCGGAACTTGATGATCTGCCCGAAGTAGTTGCCGTGCTTGCTGTTGTTCGTCAGGGCGACGTACACCTCGCCGGTGCGGGGGTGGATCTCGATGTCCTCCGGGCGGTCGACCGGGGTGCCGCCCACGGCCAGGGCGCTGGCGCGGGCGTCGGCGAGCACGTCCGCCTGACTGGCGAACAGGGCCTTGCCGTCGGCGCCCTTGGCTTCCTGGAGTTTCTTGTTGCGGTCGTAGTCCAGCAGCACCCAGCTGCCGTTGCCGAAGTTCGCGACGTACAGGTCGCCGTCTTCCAGCAGCGTCAGGTTCGCGGCGCGGTCTTTGGGGTTGTACTTGCCGCGCGACACGAACTTGTACACGCAGGAGTCCTGCATGTCGTCGCCCATGTACCCCACGACGCGGCCGTCGGCGGCGACGGTCACGGCGACGTTCTCGTGCCGGAAGCGGCCCATCGCGGTGCGCTTCTTCGGCGTGGACTTGGGGTCGAAGGGGTCGATCTCGGTCACCCAGCCCTGGTGCATGGCCTCGTACCCGCTGCCGGCCCAGGCCTTGGTATAGCCGTCCACGTTCTCCTCGCAGGTCAGGAGGGTGCCCCAGGGGGTCTGCCCGCCCGAGCAGTTGCCGACGGTGCCCTTGACCATGGTCGCGCCCTTCACGGCGGCCGAACCGCGCGCCGGGCCGGTCAGTTCGATGTCGGTCAGCGCGTCGATGCGGCGGTTGCGGGGGTCGGGCACGATGGCCCACTTGCCGCCCTCCTTGCGCACGCGCACCACGCTGACGCCCATGGCTTCCATCTCGGCCCTGATCTGCCCGGGCGTGCGGTTCTTGGTGTCGCCGCCGACGAACAGGGCGTTCACGTACTCGTGGTTGATGGTCAGCAGCGCGTCGGTGCTGCTCTGGCCGCCCTCGAGCAGGTCGATGGGGAAGAAGCCGACGTAGTCGTGGTTGAAGCCGATCTCGCGCCCGGCGTCCGTGAAGACCTCACCCCAGGGGGCCAGCACCTGATAGCGGAAGCCGGCGGGCAGCGTCAGGGCGTCGGCGTTCCCGCTGGGGATCGCGCGGAACGGGGCGACCGTCTGGGGCTTCACGGTTTTGGGGTCCACGGTGCTGGGGCCACCGTTGTTCACGGCGTCGGCCTCGCTGATGGTCAGCGGCAGGGTGATCGCGGCGGCGGTGGCGGCGGCGCTGCCCAGCGCGCTGCGGCGGGTGAGTCTGGTGTCCAGCAGTCGGTGCCAGAAGCTGGCGGTGCCCGTGTCCTGTGTCATGCGCCGAAGGATGCCGCGCCATTGTGGCCTGAGGGTCAATCGGGTGTCAGGTCACTGTCAGGCCGGGGCCGCTAGGGTGCCGGCAGCGTTGCACCCCCGAAGGGGGGCGTGTGTGGATAAGCACATGTTAAGCATCCTTTGCGGACCGGCACGCTTAATATGAAATCGTTTCAGCCTCTGCCTCCGGGCGGACGGTGCGAAAGGAGCATGATCTTGGAAACTCTGCGCGTATCCGGCACGTCCCGTCCCAACGCCATTGCCGGAGCTATTGCGGCCCTCCTGCGGTCGCAGGGTGAGGTCGACATTCAGGCCATCGGGCCTGCAGCGGTCAATCAGGCTGTCAAGGCCCTCGCCATCGCCCGCGGCTACCTTGTGGGTGACCGCATCGACCTCTACACCCAGCCTGAATTCGTCAAGCTGGATGTCCACGAAGAGGAACGTACGGCCGTGCGGTTCTACGTCAAGGGGATTCCGGCCCCCATAGCCCCGCAGGGCTGAAGACCGCCGGTTCCGGAGGGGGCGCGCCACGCGGGAAACCGTGGGTGCGCCCCCTTCGACAGGTCAGCGGGTCAAGGCACCCAGATGGGCGTCTCATAGAATCTGAGTGCGCTTCGCTAAGATATGAGGCAGGAGGCAGTCTGACATGGAATTCCTCGGCCCCTACACCCCCCTGCTCCTGATCATCCTGGTCGCGTCCTTCGTCATCCAGGGTGCCCTGACCCGCACCTACCGCCGCTGGAGCGCCGTGCGCAACCCTCGCAACCTTACCGGCGCGCAGGTCGCCCGGATGATGCTCGACGCCAACGGCCTGAACCACGTGCCCGTGAACGCCGTCCCCGGCAGCCTCAGCGACCACTATGACCCCATGCGCAAGACCGTGAACCTCAGCGAGGGCGTGTACGGCGTCCCCAGCGTCGCCGCGATGGCCGTCGCCGCGCACGAGGTGGGGCACGCCATCCAGGACCGCGTGCGCATGCCCGCCCTGGTCGCCCGGGGCCGCCTGGCCGTTCCGCTGAGCCTGGGCATGAACCTCGCGCCGCTGCTGTTCATGGCGGGCGTGTTCCTGAACTTCGCGGGTCTGATCTGGCTGGGCGTGGTGCTGTTCGGCGCGGCGCTGCTGTTCCACGTGATCACGCTGCCCGTCGAGTTCGACGCCAGCCGCCGCGCCCTGGCCTACCTGAACCAGACCGGCCTGAGCGGCAGCCCCGAGGCGACTGGCGGCGCCCGCAGCGTCCTGACCGCCGCCGCGCTGACCTACGTCGCGGGCTTCGCCATGGCACTGGCGCAGTTCCTGAACGTGCTGAGCATCGCCCGCAACGACGACTGACCCGAACTGAGACTGACCCGCACTAAAAACCGCCCCGGCCAGGTGCTGGGGCGGTTCTTGGTGCGCGGGGTTCAGACGTTGAATCCGAACATGCGCATCTGGCGCTTACCGTCCTCGGTCATCTTGTCCGGACCCCATGGCGGCGTCCACACGAACTCCACGTTCACCTCGCTGACGCCGTCCAGGCGGCCCACCGCGAGCTCCGCGTCGCTGCGGATCAGGTCCTGCACCGGGCAGCCCACGCTCGTCAGGGTCATGGTGATGTCCACCAGACCGGACTCCTGGATGTCCACGCCGTAGATCAGGCCGAGGTCCACCACGTTCACCGGGATTTCCGGGTCCTTCACGACCTTCAGGGCCTCCAGCACCTGTGCCTCGCTGGGCAGGCCCGCCGGGGCGGCCGCATTCTCGGGAGCGGTCATCAGTTCCGGCCCTGCACGCTGGGCAGGCCATCCTGCACCCAGGCCATCGTGCCGCCCGCGAGGTTCACGACCTGCTCATACCCCTGCGCCTTCAGGAACTCGCCCGCGCGGGCGCTGCGCGCGCCACTGCGGCAGATCATGACCAGTTCACGGTCCTTCGGGAGTTCCGCGTAGCGGGTCTCGAACTCGCTCAGGGGGATCAGCTGGGCGCCCTCGGCGTGCACCTCGTCGAATTCGTTCTGTTCGCGGACGTCCACGAGCAGCGCGCCCTGCTGCACGCGGCGCAGCCCTTCCTGTGGGGTGACATCTTCCATGCGGCCCAGCATACCCGAGCGCACGGGTCGGAATGTGCCGTGTGCGCGTATCCTGCGCGCATGACCCTGCCCAAAGGTGCCACCGTCATCGACCTGCGCCCGGAGGACCTGCGCGCCGCCGAACCCCTGGCCGGGCTCACCACGCTGCCCGTGCGCGCCGTGAGCCTCCAGGCCATCGAGGACGGCGCACACGGCCTCACCCCGGACCTGGGGCCGCTGATCGTGATCTGCGAGCGGGGCGTGCGCTCCGGGCTGGCCGCCCGCTACCTGACGGCCGACGGGCTGGACGCCCGGGCGTACCCCGGCGGCGTGCCCGCCCTGCGCGCGACCCTGAGGGGGGATGAGGCGGGCGGCAACTGACCGGGCGGGGACGCCTCTCACGCCGGGGGGCTCTAGACTGACCGCCATGAGTGCCCTGCCCCCCGGTTTCATCTCGACCCGTGACGTGCTCGACGAGCGCCTGAGCGGCGCGGACGTCCGCCGCCTGGAACTGAAGTACGGCAACGAGGAACTCCTGTACGGCCTGGACGTGCTGGGCCTCGCCGGGCCGTTCTCCCGCGTGACCCCCTGGGAACTGGAGGACGAACGCGGCGTGCGCCGCATCAACGCCAGCGGGTACGCCGCCACCCCTTTCGGCGAGATGCCGCCCGCCATCACGGAGTTCATGCACGAGTTCCTGCGGAAGAACCGCGCGATGGGCCTGCCGCAGCAGTCCACCGGCCCCTGGCGCGCCGCCCTGCAGGCGAACCTCGTGGCGCTGCTCGCGCGGGAACTGCCCAGCCACGCGGACAGTCAGGTGTTCTTCTGCTCCAGCGGCACCGAGGCCATCGAGGGCGCCCTGAAGTTCGCCAAGGCGTGGCGCCCGAAGGCGAAGTACCAGATCTCGTTCGCCAGCGGGTACCACGGCAAGACGCTCGGCAGCCTGAGCCTCACGCCGAACCCCGAGTACCAGGACATCTTCCGCCCGCTGATTCCCGGCGCGCTGACCAGCCCGTACGGGGACCTGGACGCCCTGACCCGCCTGATCCGCCGCGTCGGCGCGGACAACGTGACCTGCGTGGTCGTGGAACCCATCCAGGGCGAGGGCGGCGTGAACATCCCCCCCGCCGGGTTCCTGCGCGGCGTGGGCGAACTGTGCCGCAGGCACGGCATTCCCGTCATCGCGGACGAGATCCAGACCGGGCTGGGCCGCACCGGGCACTGGTTCGAATCCGCCGCGCAGGGCCTGGATGCCGACATCATCACGCTCGCCAAGCCGCTGGGCGGCGGTATGACGGCCGTGGGCGCCACCATCGTCCGCGCGCCCATCTACAAGAAGATGCTGGGCGGCCTGAGCAGCAAACGCCACAGCAACACCTTCGGCGGCGGCGCGCTCGCCATGGCGGTCGGCCTCAGGAGCCTGGAGTACCTGATCGAGAACGACCTCCCGGCCCGCAGCGCCGCGCTGGGCGCCGAGGGCCTCGCGCGTCTCCAGGCGGTCCAGAAGCGCTTCCCGAACCTGCTGGAGGCCGTGCGCGGCCAGGGTATGCTGTTCGCGCTGCAGTTCCGGCCCATGGTGGGCGTGCCGTTGCCCGGCGCGCTGAAGGAACTCGTGTTCGAGGCCACCGCGATCCTCGCGCTGCGCGAACTGCACCAGGGGGGCGTCATGGCGAACCTGTCCCTGAGCAGCAAGCGCACCGTGCGCCTGACGCCCGCGCTGGACATGCCGCAGGACGTGTTCACCACCATGTTCGACCGGGTGGAGGCCTTCGCGCAGACGCACCCCAGTGCCCGCCACCTGCTGACCAGTACGCCCCCGCAGGTCACGGCGCGCCTCGCGGCGTTCGCGGCCAGCAAACCCAAGAAGCGCACCCCCAGCGACGGCTGACCCGGTCAGGACGAAGCGGCCCCGGTGTGATCACGGGGCCGCCTGACGTGTGGCCGGCTTCAGGCCAGCCCGCAGGCCCGCTGCACGAGCAGGTGCAGTTCGTCGCGGCCCAGGCGGCGCACCTCCAGCGGCAGGTCGCCCGTCAGGTCACTCAGGCCCGGCACGATCGGCACGAAGCGCAGTTCGGGGCGGCAGATCAGGTCGCGCGCGGCGGTCAGCGCCAGCGTGAAGTCCACGCGCAGTTCGAAGTGGGCGTTCAGTTCGGCCCGCAGCGGGTCCGGGTCCCCCCCGAGCAGCGCCACGAGGGCCGGGTGAGGCGCGAAGCCGTCCTCCAGGTGCCGCGCGGTGCGGGGCACGTCCAGGAAGACGCCCGCGCCGCTCAGGACGTAGCCGCTCACGCGGCGGCGGCACAGGTCGGGGTTGTCGCCGCGCACGAGCGTCACCTGCCGCCCCGCGCGGGCCGCGCCGCCCAGCAGCGCCCACAGCCGCCCCAGGCTGGAGTAGCGGGCCAGTTCGACGTGCCCGGCCGGTCGGTGCGGGAGGGGCCGGGTGGGGCGTTCGCTGGCGGGGCTGGGCACGGCCGCATCGTACGGCGCGGGGCGGGTGCGTGAAGGTGACATGAAGCGGAACCGGGCGCGTCCTCGCAGTCCGGGCGTCCTTGAACGCGGTACAAGATCAGCATGACGAGCACGCCTGACCCGAGCGCCCTCCTGGCCGGCCTGGACCTGCGGGCCCTCGCCGCGCTGAGCGAGCGCGTGGACCTGCCCGCGCTGCTGGGCGCCGCCTCCCGCCTGAACGACCGGCAGCTGGGCCAGCTGACCCGCATGCTGAGCGGCCCGCAGGACGACCACAGCACCCTGCCCGCGCCGGACGGGGACTTCCTGGGCCAGCTGGGCACGCTGAAGCCCGACGAGAGGCAGACCGCCGCGGACGTGCGGGCGTTCATGGAGACGCACGTCGCGCCGATCATGAACGAGTACTGGAACCGCGACGAGTTCCCCCGCCAGCTCATCCCGGAGCTGCGCCGCCTGGACCTGCTGCGCCGCATCTGGAACGACGACGGCACCCGCAAACCCAACGCGACCGTGCTGGAGGGCCTGATCACCCTGGAGGCCTGCCGGGTGGACGTGAGCACCGCCGTGTTCTTCGGCGTGCACGCGGGACTGGCGTTCGCGTCCGTGGCGCTGGGCGGCAGCGACGAGCAGAAGGCCGAGTGGCTGCCGAAGATGCTGGACCTGGAGGCGATCGGCGCGTTCGGCCTGACCGAACCCGAGGGCGGCAGTCAGGTCAGCCAGGGCATGCGCACCACCTGCCGCCGCAACGGGGACCGCTGGATCCTGCGCGGGCAGAAGAAATGGATCGGGAACAGCACCTTCAGCGACTTCACCGTGATCTGGGCGCGGGACGTGGACGGCGGCGAGGTGCGCGGCTTCATCGTCCGCGCGGGCACCCCCGGGTACAGCGTCGAGAAGATCCAGGGCAAGACCGCGCTGCGCATCGTCGAGAACGGCCTGATCACCCTGGAAGACTGCGCCGTGCCCGACAGCGACCGCCTCCAGAACGTGCATGGCTGGCGGACCACCGCCGAGGTGCTGAAACTCACCCGCGCGGGCGTCGCGTGGCAGGGCGTCGGCTGCGCCATGGGCGCCTACGAACTGGCCCTCGCGTACGCGCAGACCCGCGAGCAGTTCGGCAAGCGCATCGGGGAATTCCAGCTCATCCAGAACCACCTCGTGCACATGCTGGGCAACGTGACGAGCATGCTGGCCCTGTGTCTGCGCCTGAGCCACCTGGCCGACGCGGGCGACATGCGCGACGAACACGCCGCCCTGGCCAAGGTCGTCACGGCCGCCCGCTGCCGCGAGACGGTCGCGCTGGCCCGCGAGACCTTCGGCGGGAACGGCATCCTCCTCGAGTACGGCGTGGCGAAGCACTTCGCGGACACCGAGGCCATCTACTCCTACGAGGGCACCAACGAGATCAACACCCTGGTCGTGGGCCGCGCCATCACCGGCCTGAGCGCCTTCGTGTAACCCCGCCCGCCTGCGGGGAGAGATTGTGCGAGGTTGTGGGATCGGCTGCCCTCGCGCTGCACCCCGGCCTCCTATGCTGACCGGCGTGACCTCCGAGCCGCCCGTCCGCGCCCGCCGACCCGCCCGCCTCTCGCCACGTATCCGCACGTGGCTGGTGGCGGGCCTCTCACTGCTCGGCGGGTACGTGATCGCCACGGCGCGGCAGGTGGCGGTGCGGCCCCCGCTGGTGCTGGGCCAGGACGCGGTCAGTTCCCCGCAGAGCCGGGAGGCCCGCGTGACGCTGGAACAGGAGGGCGGCCCGGTCATCCGCATTCAACCTGCTTCGGGCGAGGCGCGGACGCTGCTGGTGTTCTACCCCGGCGGGCTGGTGCGCCCGCAGGCGTACGAGTGGCTGGGCCGCGCCCTGGCCGACCAGGGTGTCGAGACGGTCATCCCGGCCTTCCCGCTCGATCTGGCCGTCACGGCCGCCAACCGCGCCGACGCGCTGATCGGCGCGTACGGGGGCGGGAAGCGCTTGGTGATCGCCGGGCACTCGCTGGGCGGCGCGATGGCCGCGCAGTACGCCGCCCGGCACCCGGGGAAGGTCGCGGGCCTGATCCTGATGGCCGCGTACCCCGCCGAGAACGTGACGCTGAAAGGCCAGACGCTGCCCGTCCTGTCCCTGCTGGCCGAGCGTGACGGCGTGGCGGCCCCCGAGGCGGTGCGCGGCAGCCTGGACCGCCTGCCTGCGGGCACCACCCTGACCGTCATTCCCGGCGCGGTGCACGCCTTCTTCGGCCGTTACGGCCCGCAGCAGGGGGACGGACAGCCAGACGTGAACCGCGCGCAGGCGGAAGGCGACATCCTGAACGCCGTCCAGACCTACCTGACCGGACTGCGCTGACCCGCTACCCTGCGGCATGACCCGCCGACTGCTGCCGCTGGCCCTGACGCTCCCGCTGCTGGCCGGGTGCGACCCGCAGGGCCTGGACCTGTACTCCCCGACGGACGCGCGGGACTACGTGCGGTCCTGCGCCCGCGCCCGCAGTGACATCATGTGCCGCGCCATGCAGCCCACGCTGGCCGCTGTCAGTGGCCCCGTGAGCGTCCTGCTGCCCAACAACGGGGACACCGAGCGCGAGGAGGCCCTCACGCGCTTCCTGGCCGGGCGGGGCACCACCCTGGCCGCCTTCCGGAGCGACGCGGCCCTGCAGGCGGCGTTCGCCCGGGCGAACATCTTCCCGGTTGCGCAGCTGCGCACGGGCACCTTCCGCACGCTGGACGGCACCCCGCACGAGGTGACATGCGCGGATGATGGCGCTGGTCTGGGACCCGAGTGCCAGATTGGCCCGCTGGGCGGCGTGGACCACCTGCACTACCTCAAGCCCCAGGCCGACAGCCTATACGCGACGTTCCCGGCGACGCCGGGACACCTCATCTTCCTGCCGTTCTGAGGCCCGAGCATGAGCAAGCGCTGAAGGCGGCCTGCACCCTCCCCGGTGGGCGGGCGGGGATCATGCCGGGATGAGCCGGTCTGCCCCCACCCCCCGTGACGGTTTCGTGCAGGTGCGCGGCGCGCGGGAACACAACCTGAAGAACGTGGACGTGGACCTGCCTAGAGGCGCCCTGGTGGTGTTCACCGGGGTGTCGGGCTCCGGGAAGTCGTCCCTGGCGTTCGGGACGCTGTACGCCGAGGCGCAGCGCCGCTACCTGGATTCCGTGTCGCCGTACGCGCGGCGGCTGTTCAACCAGCTGGGCACCCCGGACGTGGACCGCATCGAGGGCCTGCCGCCCGCCGTGGCGCTCCAGCAGGGGCGGGGCGTGACGTCGGCGCGCAGCACGGTGGGCAGCCTGACCACCCTGAACAACGTGTTGCGGCTGCTGTACTCCCGCGCGGGCGACTACCCCAGGGGGCAGGGCATCATCTACGCCGAGGGGTTCTCACCGAACACCCCCGAAGGCGCCTGCCCGGAGTGTCACGGGCTGGGCCGGGTCTTCGACGTCACCGAGGCGAGCATGGTGCCCGACCCGTCCCTGACGATCCGCGAGCGGGCCATCGCCGCGTGGCCGACCGCGTGGGGCGGACAGAACCAGCGGGACATCCTCGTGACCCTGGGCTACGACGTGGACACGCCCTGGCGCGACCTGCCGCAGCGTGACCGCGACTGGATCCTGTTCACCGAGGAGCAGCCGCAGGTGCCGGTCTACCCCGGCTTCACGCCCGAGGAGACCCGCCGGGCCCTGAAACGCCGCGCCGAACCGTCTTACACGGGGACATTCACGTCTGCGCGGCGGCACGTGCTGCACACCTTCGCGACCAGCGGCAGCGAGAGCATGAAACGCCGCGCGGCGTCCTTCATGGTGATCCGCGAGTGCCCCGTCTGCCACGGCAAACGCCTGACCCGCGAGGCCCTGGGCGTGACCTTCGCCGGGCTGGACATCGCGGACTTCTCGCGCCTTCCGCTGAGCCGCGCCGCCGAGCTGCTGGCCCCCGCCGCCCGCGGGGACACGGACCGCCCCGGTGGCCCGCCACGCCCGCAGGAGGAGGCGCTGGCCCTGACCCGCCTCGCGGGTGACCTGTGCGCGCGGATCGAGGTGCTCGGGCGCCTGGGCCTGGGGTACCTGACGCTGGAACGCGGCACGCCCACCCTCTCGCCCGGGGAGCTCCAGCGGCTGCGGCTGGCGACCCAGCTGTACTCGAACCTCTTTGGGGTGGTGTACGTCCTCGACGAACCGTCCGCCGGGCTGCACCCCGCCGACACCGAGGCGCTGCTGGGCGCCCTGGACGACCTGAAGGCCGGGGGGAACTCGCTGTTCGTGGTCGAGCACGACCTCGCCGTGATCCGCCACGCCGACTGGATCGTGGACGTCGGCCCGGCCGCCGGGCAGGGCGGGGGCGAGGTGCTGTACAGCGGCCCACCCGACGGGCTACGGGACGTGGCGGCCTCGCAGACCGCGCGCCACCTCTTCGCGCCGCCCACCCCGCCCCGCCCGGCGCCGCGTCAGCCGCAGGGCTGGCTGGAGGTGCAGGGCGTGACCCGCAACAACCTGCGCGGCCTGGACGCGCGGCTGCCTCTGGGCGTCCTGACCGCCGTGACCGGCGTGAGTGGCTCGGGCAAATCCAGCCTGATCACCCAGGCCCTCGCGGACCTGCTGGGCGCGCACCTGGGCGTCACGCCGCCCGCGCCGGAGGGCGGCACCGACCCCGCCGACCTGCTGAGCGCCGACGACGCGCCCGCCCCCACCGGCGGCACGCTGGGCGGCGACGCGGCCCGCGTGAAGCGGCTGGTGCAGGTCACGCAGAGTCCCATCGGGCGCACGCCGCGCAGCAACCTCGCCACGTACACCGGTCTGTTCGATCACGTCCGCAGCCTGTTCGCCGCCACGCCCCTGGCCCGGCGGCGGCACTACCGCCCCGGCCGTTTCTCCTTCAACGTGAAGGGCGGCCGCTGCGAGCACTGCCAGGGCGAGGGCTGGGTCATGGTGGAACTGCTGTTCCTGCCGTCCGTGTACGCCCCCTGCCCCGTCTGCCACGGCGCCCGCTTCAACGACAGCACGCTGGAGGTCACCTGGGCGGACCTGAACATCGCGCAGGTGCTCGACCTGACCGTGGACGCCGCCGCCGACGTCTTCGCGGACGAGCCCCCCATCGCGCGCGCCCTGAGCACCCTGCAGGAGGTGGGACTGGGCTACCTACGGCTGGGGCAGCCCGCCACGGAACTCTCCGGCGGGGAGGCGCAGCGCGTGAAACTCGCCTCGGAACTCCAGAAGGCCACGCGCGGCCACACCGTCTACCTCCTCGACGAGCCCACCACCGGCCTGCACCCCAGCGACGTCGAGCGCCTGCACGCCCAACTGCGCCGCCTCGTGGACGCCGGGCACACCGTGATGCTCGTCGAGCACGACCTGGGCCTGATCGCCGCCGCCGACTGGGTCATCGACCTCGGTCCCGGCGCGGGCGAGGACGGCGGGCAGATCGTCGCGCAGGGCATCCCCGAACAGGTCGCCCGATCGAAACGCAGCCGCACCGCGCCGTACCTGCGCCGAGAACTCGACGAACACGCCCAGCCCGCCCCGACCTGAGCAGAGGGCAACAGCGAACCTCCCCCGACAGTGGGGGAGGCTGCCGTCCGCTGTCAGCCATCTGCCATCAGACCGGCTTACTGGAAGAGTTGAGACACCTTGATCAGCGTCTGCCAGACGCCCCAGACGAGGGGAATGCCGGGCACCAGCCACGTCAGGTAGATCACGGGGGAGAGCGGTTCGGTGGATTCTGGAGTGGAACGGGTCATGCGGATCTCCTGACTGGGATGTGCATCAGTCGTGGCTGGGGGCGGGCGTGCGGTTCTCGGCCCAGAACTTCTCGGCGACGGGGCGGACGAGCAGGTTGGCGACAAACCCCACGACGAGCAGCGCGGCCATGATGGACATGGTGGTGCTGTAGGCCTGCGCGGCGGGCACGCCGGACGCGATCTGCTGGTCGCGGAAGCCGTTCACGAGGCTGGGGCCGACGATCGCGGCGGCACTCCAGGCAAGCAGGAGGCGGCCGTGGATCGCGCCGACGTTCGCGGTGCCGAACATGTCGCGCAGGTACGCGGGGATGGTCGCGAACCCGCCGCCGTACATGCTCATGATCACGCAGAAGCCCGCGACGAACAGGATCAGGCTGCCCATGTTCCCGAACATCGGAATCAGGAAGTACAGCGCGGCGCCCAGCGCGAAGAAGATCATGTACGTGGGCTTGCGCCCGATGCGGTCACTCGTGGACGACCAGAAGAAGCGGCCCGCCATGTTGAAGATGCTCAGCAGGCCCACGAACCCGGCGGCGGCAGCGGCGGTGACGCCGTTCCCGGCGCCCAGCACGCGGTCACTGAACATCTCCTGGATCATGACGCTGGCCTGCCCGAGCACGCCGATCCCGGCGGTGACGTTCAGGAACAGCACGGCGAACAGCAGCCAGAACTGCGGCGTGCGGAACGCCTGATCCACGAGGACATTGTGGCTGCTGATCATGCCGCCCGGCGCCTGGGGTTTCGGTGTCCAGCCGGGGGGCGTCCAGCCGTCGGCGGGCACGCGGATCAGGAACGCGCCGAACAGCATGAACAGCAGGTACACGGCGCCCATGATCAGGAAGGTGCTGCCGACGCCCAGCGTGCCGTCCCCGGCGAAGCGGCCCATCAGGGCGGTGCCCAGCGGACTGCCGATCAGGGCGCCGCCGCCGAAGCCCATGATGGCCATGCCGGTGGCGAGGCCCGGGCGGTCCGGGAACCACTTGATGAGTGTGCTGACCGGGCTGATGTACCCCAGGCCCAGGCCGATGCCGCCCAGCACGCCGTTCCCGAAGATCACCAGCAGCAAGGAGTGCAGTTTCACTCCGAGCGCCGCGACGAAGAACCCGCCGCAGAACAGCAGGGCGCTGGCGACCATGGTCTTGCGGGGCCCCTCGCGTTCCACCCACTTGCCGAACAGGGCGCTGCTGGCGCCCAGGAAGAACAGCGCGACGCTGAAGATCAGGCCGACCTGAAGGAGGGTCCAGTCGCCGGGCGCGCCCGTCTCGGCGCTCACGTCGCCGCTGAGCAGCCGGGTGAGGGGTTTGTTGAACACGGAATAGCCGTAGATCTGGCCGATACTCAGGTGCACGGCCAGCGCGGCGGGCGGCACCAGCCAGCGGCTCCAGCCGGGCCCGGCGACGGACTGCGGACGATCCAGAATGCCCATTGCGACCTCCTGTCAAGCGTTCAGTTGTTTGACATGGAGGAGTCTAGGCGCTCGGGTCCATGCCGGTCTTCACGCGTCTGCCGGAGAATCCTCATGTGACCCGTCACCCAGACGCCCCGCTCCGGCGTACACGGTCATCCGGTCCCCGCGCGCGAAGCCGCACAGCGTCACGCCGAACGCCGCCGCCGTGTCCACCGCGAGGCTGGTCGCCGCGCCCACCGCCACGACCACCGCGACCCTCGCCGTGACGGCCTTCTGCACGATCTCGAAGCCCGCGCGGCTGCTCACCACCAGTACGGCGTCCGGCAGTGGGAGGCGGCCCTGTGCCTGCGCCCAGCCCACCAGTTTGTCCACGGCGTTGTGCCGCCCGACGTCCTCGAAGGCCGCGAGTCGCGTGCCGTCCGGCGTGAACAGCGCCGCGCCGTGCAGGCCGCCGGTCGCCGCGAAGCCCGGCTGGGCCGCCGCGAGGGCCTCCGGCAGGCCCGAGAGCCACGCCACGTCCAGCGGCCCGCCCACCCAGGACGGGGGAGAGGCGCGGGCCATCAGCCGCTCCACGCTGCCCGACCCGCACACCCCGCACGCGCTGGACGACACGGCCAGCCGTGCGCCCGCCGCGAGCCGCGCGAAGTCCGGCGTGTGCAGGTGCCACACGCTCGGATTCTCCGCGTCGGGGTGCAGCGTGAGGTCGTCGGGCAGCAGGCCCTCGGAGACCAGCCAGCCCAGCAGCAGCTCGCGGTCGTGGCCGGGCGTGCGCATCAGCACCCCCAGCGGCAGCGGGCCGTCCGGCGTGTGCAGGCGCAGTTCCAGCGGCTCCTCGACCGCCACGGCGTCCACCCGCTCCGCCGGCGCCCCGCCCCGCCACAGCACGACGGGGAGGCCGGTCGTCGCCTCCCCGCCCGGCCCGGCGTCTGGGCTGCTGTCTGAATTCAGCGGCCCACCTCGGCCTGATTGGCGGTCTGCGGCACGGCCTCGTTCGCCTCGCGCAGCGCCCGCCCCACGCCCTTGAGGAGCGCGAAGATCGCGCCGAGCGCCACCTGCACGTCCCGGTCCTTCAGCAGCCCCAGCAGTTCACCCAGGCCGATGCCCTTCCCGGCCGCGACGTGCCGCGCGCCCTCGTGCACGCCCACCGTGACCGCGTGGCCGAGCACGCTGACCTCGCCCGGATCGAGTTCCGAGAGGGTCTTGCCGAGTTCGGTCACGTTGCGGATCAGGGTGGTGCTGCTCTGCCCGCCCAGGATGTGCAGCAGCGACGCCGTGAGGCCCTCGCCGCCCCGCACGGTCTTCTGCGCGACGTCCAGCACGCCGTGCTCGTGCAGCTGCCGCAGCAGGTGCAGGCCCGCGAGCAGCGCCTCGGTGGAGTCCGCCACCTCGGTGTGCAGCTGCTCCTGCGGGGTGGGTGTGCGGGGCGTGAATTCGAGTGGTTTCGCCATTCAGGACTCCTCCGTGGGTGTGGATTGGTCAGTCATCGGCGCCCAGCGCGTCGGCGCGTGCGTTCAGGCTGTCGCCGTGCATGGGCAGCAGTCCGCCCGGGAACACGTAGTCGGGCCGCGCCCACTTGCGCTCGACCTCCACGCCCTGCTGCGGCGTCGGGTGCCCCCAGCGCGGGTTCTTGGCGGGCAGCGGGTTGGGGCCCACGTCGTGCAGCACGTCCAGCCGCACGCGGGTGTCCTTATATGCCGGGGTGTTCGTGGTCGCGTCGCCCTGTGAGCCCGTCAGGCGGTTCACGGCGTCCTCAGCCTTACGGGCGTTCATGGGCACGAACACCTGATTCCCGCTGACCCGCCCGGTCACGAGCACCTGCAGCCTCACCGCGCCGTGCTCACTGACCAGCCGCGCCCACTGCCCACTCTGGATGTTCCGCTCGGCGGCCAGTTCGGGGCTGATCTCCACGAACGCGTCCGGGGCCTTCGCGGCGATGCCCGCCACGCGGAAGGTCATGTTGCCCTCGTGGAAGTGCTCCAGCATGCGCCCGCTGTTCAGGTGCAGGTCGAACTGATCGTTCGGCGCCTGCTGGCGGGGCCGGTACTCCCCGGCGTACAGGCGCGCCTTCCCGTCGGGGAAGTTGAAGCGCTCGGTGTACAGCAGAGGCTGATCGCTGCCGTCCTCCGCGACCGGCCAGCACAGCGTGTCGTAGCCCTCCAGGCGGTCGTAGCTCACCCCGGCGAAGTGCGGCGTGAGGCGCGCGATCTCCGCCATGATCTGGGCGGGGTGCGTGTAGCCCCAGCGGTGACCCATGCGCTCGGCGACCGCCGTGTAGATCTGCCAGTCGGGTTTGGTGCCCTTCAGGGGCGGCATGACCTCGTACAGCCGCTGGATGCGCCGCTCGGTGTTCGTGAAGGTGCCCTCCTTCTCCAGCGACGCCGCCGCCGGGAGCACCACATCCGCGAAGCGCGCCGTGTTCGTGAAGTACAGGTCCTGCACGACCAGAAACTCCAGCGCCTCGAAGCCCTCCTGCAGGTGGTTCGCGTTCGCGTCGGTGAGACTCATCTCCTCACCCGTGATCCACATGGCGCGCAGATCCCCGCGGATGGCCGCGTCGATCATCTGCGTGTTGTCCAGGCCGCGCTCGGGCCGGAGGGTGACGCCCCACTCGCGTTCGTGGCGCTGCACGGCGAACGGATCGTCGATCTTCTGGTACCCGCTGACCGCGTCCGGCTGCGCGCCCATGTCCGACGCGCCCTGCACGTTGTTGTGGCCGCGCAGCGGGTACGCGCCGGTCCCCAGCCGCCCGTAGTTCCCGGTGATCAGGAGCAGGTTGCTGATCGCCGCGCTCGTGTCCGTCCCGCCACACTGCTGCGTGACGCCCATCGCCCACAGGATGCACACCCGCTCCTCGCCCGCAATGCGCCGCGCCAGAGCCTCCAGCGTCGCCGCACTTAGGCCGGTCTCGCGCTCGGCACGCTCCAGGGTGTACTCCTCGATGGACGCGCGGAACTCGTCCAGGCCGTTCACACGCTCCGCCAGGAAAGTCTTGTCCTCCAGCCCGTTGTCGAGGATGAACTTGCTGACCGCCGCCAGCCACACGAAATCCGTGCCGGGGTTCGGGCGGTGGAACTCGTCGGCGCGGCGGGCGAGTTCATGCTCGCGGATGTCGAACACGATCACGCGCGTGTGCCCCAGCTTCTGCGCGCGCTTCACGCGGGTGGCGAGCACCGGGTGGCTCTCGGCGGTGTTGCTGCCCACCGTGATCACCAGACTGGCGTTCTCGATGTCCTTGATCGTCCCGCTGTCCCCGCCGATCCCGACCGTCAGGGACAGGCCCTTGCTGGCCGGGGACTGGCAGTAGCGCGAGCAGTTGTCCACGTTGTTCGTGCCGATCACCTGACGCGCGAACTTCTGCACCAGGAACGCTTCCTCGTTGCTGGCCTTGCTGCTCGCCACGAACGCCAGCGCGTCCGGCCCTTTCTCCGCGCGGATCTCGGTGAAGCGCCGCGCGACCAGCGCCAACGCCTCGTCCCAGGTCGCCTCACGGAATCGGTCCCCGTCACGGATGAGGGGACTCGTCAGGCGGTCCTCGCTGTTCACGTAGTCCCAGCCGAACTTGCCCTTCACGCAGGTGCTGATGCCGTTGGCGTGCCCCAGACCCGGCTCGACCTTGAGGATGTGCCGTTCGTCCGTCCAGACGTCGAACGAGCAGCCCACGCCGCAGTACGTGCAGACCGTCTTCGTCTTCTTGATGTAGCGGTCACGGGCGGCCGACTCGATCTCTGACACGTTCATGATCGGCTTCAGGCCCGCGCTGGCCTCCACGCCCTTGACCACGTCAATGGCCGAGTTCCACACCGGCAGCGGAATCCCGGTGAACAGGCCTGCCTCGCCCAGCATGGACTTCTCCTGGAGGGCGTTGCAGGGGCACACCGTGATGCAGTGCCCGCAGCTCACGCAGCTGCTCTCACCGATGGGTTTGCCGCCGTCCCACAGCACGCGCGGCTGCTCCGCCTCCCAGTCGATCGTCAGGGTCTCGTTCACCTGCACGTTCTGGCAGGCCTCCACGCAGCGGCCGCACAGGATGCACTGATCCGGGTCGTAGCGGTAGAAGGGATTGCTCATGTCCTTCTCGAAGCCCTTGGGCTGGAAGGGCCGGGTCTGGTGGTCGATGCCCAGCACGCCCAGCGTGTTGTGCACCGTGCAGTTCCCGTTGTTGTTGTCGCACACCGTGCAGTACAGGTCGTGGTTCGCCACGATCCGGTCGTACGCGTCCCGCTGCGCGGCGCGCGCCGCGTTCGTCTGCGTGCGCACCACCATCCCGGCCCGCACCGGCGTCCCGCACGCGCGGCCCACCACGCCGTCGATCTCGACCGCGCAGGTGTCACACGTCTGCAGGGGTCCCAGCTGCGGGTGGTAACACACCTGCGCCAACTCGATCTGCGCGCGGTTGATCACGTCTACCAGCGGCTCGCCTGCCCACGCGGCCTGCGCGGCCCCGTCCACCATGACCTGCACCTGCGCCCCGCGCGGCGGCCGGGTCGGCCCCACCTCGCTGCGGATATGCGCGTCGTTCGGCACGTCCAGTTCGCCCATACGTCCTCCCTTGAAACTCCGGCGAGTATAGGCGCGGCTCCCCCACCCGCAAGTCATCCCGGATGCATCAAGACTTCATGCAGGCGCGGGCTCATGCGGGGACAGGACAGCGGCCCGGTGCCTGCGCAGTCGGGCCACGAGACCGGACGCGGGATTACAGCACCAGCACGCCGTGATGCTTGGCCTTGTCCGCCGGTTCCACGTGAATGTTGATTGAGCAGTCCGGCGTCGTCTCGCGGATGGCGTCCTCCAGCCGGTCGCAGATGGCGTGCGCCTCCGTGACCGTCATGTCGCCCGGCACCACCATGTGAAACTCGATGAACGTCAGGCTTCCCGCGTGCCGCGTGCGCAGGTCGTGCATCTCCAGCGCGCCCGCACCGGCCGTGCTCATGGCCGCCCGGATACGCCGTTCGGTGTCGGTGTCGACCGCGGCGTCCATCAGGCCGCCCACGCTGTCGCGCACGAGCAGCCAGCCGCTCCAGAGGATGTTCAGCGCCACCAGCACCGCCAGCAGCGGGTCCAGCCAGTACAGTCCGGTCAGGCGCGCGGCCAGCACGCCGACCAGCACGCCCACGCTGGTCACCACGTCGCTCATGACGTGCTTGCCGTCGGCCAGCAGCGCCGGGGACCGCAGCGCCCGCCCGTGGCGTAGCAGCACCGTCGCCCACAGCGCGTTCAGGGCGCTGGCCCCCAGGTTCACGCCCAGACCGACCAGCCCGGTGCCGCCCTCCGGCGGGATGGGGTTCATCAGGACCGGCAGCGCCTCGCGCACGATGGCGGCGGCGGCCAGCACGATCAGCACCCCCTCGGCGACCGCGCTGAAGTACTCAGCCTTCGTGTGCCCGTAGGGGTGGTTGGCGTCCGCCGGGCGGGCCGCGACGCGCAGCGCGATGAACGCCGCGACGGCCGCCGCCACGTTGATGATGCTCTCCAGTGCGTCCGAGTACAGCGCCACGCTGCCCGTCAGGACGTACGCCAGGAACTTCAGGCCCAGGACCACCACGGCCACGAGAATGCTCCCCAGCGCCAGCCGGGAGGCGCGCTGCGAGGACTGCTGGGAGGCGGAGGGAACGGTCACTGGCGGAGCGTAGCAGGGTTAGGTGCGCCGAACACCGTGCCCCGCGCAGGGACAGTGCGGCCCGCGCCGATTCTGTCCTGTGCAGAACGCGCCCTGATACAATCGTTCGGTGACCGCGCCCGACCTCCTTGCCCAGCTCAACCCCACCCAGGCCCAGGCCGCCGACCACTATACCGGCCCGGCCCTGGTCATCGCCGGCGCCGGCAGCGGCAAGACCCGCACCCTCATCTACCGCATCGCCCACCTGATTCAGCACTACGGCGTGCAGCCCGGCGAGATCCTCGCCGTCACCTTCACCAACAAGGCCGCCGCCGAGATGCGCGAACGCGCTAGTCACCTCATCGGCGGCGCGGACAAACTCTGGATGAGCACCTTCCACAGCGCCGGCGTGCGCATCCTGCGCGCCTACGGCGAACACATCGGCCTGAAGCGCGGCTTCGTCATCTATGACGACGACGACCAGCTCGACATCCTCAAGGAAGTCATGGGCAGCGTCCCCGGCATCGGCCCCGACACCAACCCCCGCGTGCTGCGCGGCATCCTCGACCGCGCCAAGAGCAATCTCCTGACCCCCGAAGACCTCTCCCGCAGCGGCGAACCCTACATCAGCGGCGTGCCCCGCGAGGCCGCCGGCGAGGTCTACCGCCGCTACGAGGCGCGCAAGAAGGGCCAGAACGCCATCGACTTCGGCGACCTGATCACCGAGACCGTCCGCCTCTTCCAGGAAGTCCCCGCCGTCCTGAGCGCCGTGCAGAACCGCGCGAAGTTCATCCACGTGGACGAGTACCAGGACACCAACAAGGCCCAGTACGAACTCACCCGCCTGCTCGCCAGCCGCGACCGCAACCTCCTCGTCGTGGGTGACCCCGACCAGAGCATCTACAAGTTCCGCGGGGCGGACATCCAGAACATCTTGGATTTCCAGAAGGACTACCGGGACGCGAAGGTGTACCTGCTGGAACACAACTACCGCTCCAGCGCCCGCGTGCTCACGATCGCCAACAAGCTGATCGAGAACAACGCCGAGCGCCTCGACAAGACCCTCAAGGCCGTCAAGGAGGACGGGCACCCGGTCGTGTTCCACCGCGCGACCGACCACCGCGCCGAGGGGGATTTCGTCGCGGAGTGGATCACGCGCCTGCACACCCTGGAGGGGCGCAAGTTCAGCGAGATGGCGATCCTGTACCGCACGAACGCGCAGTCGCGCGTGCTGGAGGAATCGCTGCGGCGCGTGCAGATCCCCGCGAAGATCGTGGGCGGCGTGGGCTTCTACGACCGCCGGGAGATCAAGGACATCCTCGCGTACGCCCGGCTGGCCATCAACCCGAGTGACGACGTGGCGCTGCGCCGCATCATCGGGCGGCCCAAGCGCGGGATCGGCGACACGGCCCTGGTGAAACTGATGGACTGGGCCCGCGCGAACGGCACCAGCCTCCTGACCGCCTGTGCGAACGCCGAGCAGGCCCGCATCCTCGACCGCGGCGCGGCGCGGCCCGTGGAGTTCGCCGCGCTGATGGAGGCCATGGCGGACGCTGCCGAGAACTACGAACCCGCGCCGTTCCTGCGTTTCGTGATCGAGACGAGCGGGTACCTCGACCTGCTGCGCCAGGAGGGGCAGGAGGGCCAGGTGCGCATGGAGAACCTGGACGAACTCATCAACGCCGCGCAGGAATGGGCGCAGGAACACGAGGGAACCATCGCGGACTTCCTGGACGACGCGGCGCTGCTGTCCAGCGTGGACGACATGCGCACGAAGACCGAGAACAAGGGCGCCCCGGAGGACGCCGTCACGCTGATGACCATGCACAACGCCAAGGGCCTGGAATTCCCCGTGGTGTTCATCGTGGGTACCGAGGAGGGCCTGCTGCCCAGCAAGGGCGCGCTGGTCGAGGCGGGGGGCATCGAGGAGGAACGCCGACTGTTCTACGTGGGCATCACCCGCGCCATGGAACGGCTGTTCCTGACCGCCGCGCAGAACCGCATGCAGTTCGGCAAGACGAACGCCGCCGAGGACAGCCGCTTCCTGGAGGAGATTGAGGGGCACTTCGACACCATCGACCCGTACGGGCAGGTCATCGAGTACCGCGCCAAGACCTGGAAACAGTACCGCCCGACCGTGCCCGCCCCGAGCGCCGTGAAGAACACCAGCCCCATGACCGCCGGGATGGCCTTCCGGGGCGGCGAGAAGGTCAGGCACCCCAAGTTCGGCGAGGGGCAGGTGCTGGCCGTGGCGGGTGTCGGCGACCGGCAGGAGGTCACCGTGCACTTCCCGTCTGCGGGCACCAAGAAGCTGCTCGTGAAGTTCGCGAACCTCAGCCCGGCCTGAAGCGCGCAGACACGATAGACAAGACTCCGGAGCGGCGCACCCCGCCAGCGACCTGTCACGATAGGGCCGTGACTCTCCCCGACTCCACCCCGCCCGGACGGCGCGCTCCGTGGCAGTCCACGGGTTCCATCCAGGATTTCCTGCGGAACCTGTGGCAGTACGCCGCCTTCCGCCTGATCGTGTTCGTGCTGGCGGGCCTGCTGGCCCTGCGTCTGGGCGGGTGGCTGCTGGGCCACCTCGCCAGCGTGGTCGTCACGGCCCTCGGCGCGTACGCCCTGGCCTTCCTGGTCAATCCGATCCTGTCGTGGCTGGAACGCCACCGGGTCGGGCGCGCCGTGGGCGTGCTGCTCCTGATCGTGGTGCTGGCGGGCGCCCTGACCCTGCTGGGCTTCCTGGTCAGCTCGCAGCTGCGCGGGCTCGCGGACGGACTGCCGTATCTGGCGCACAACCTCAAGGTCATCATCAATTCCCTGCTGGACCGCCTGGACAGCATCCCGGGCACCACGGGCCTGAAGTCCAGCATCACGTCGTACATCGACACACAGACCTCCAACCTCACGGAGAACACCGGCCCGCTGATCGAGCGGCTGGTCACGTCCGGCCCGGACGTCCTGGACACCCTCTCCAGCCTCGTGGGCTGGCTGGGGCAACTGGGCCTGCTGCTGACGCTCGCGATGTACTTCATGTTCGAGTACAACACCTTCGGGGCGGGCCTGCTGAAACTCTTCCCGCGCACGTGGCAGCCCACCGTGCTGCAACTCGCCGAGGACGTCAGTGACAGCTTCGGCATGTACCTGCGCGGCACCGTGATCACCGCGATCGCCTGCGCGCTGCTCGCCACGACCGGCCTGCTCATCCTGAAGGTCCCGAACGCCCTGGCGCTGGGCATCCTGAGTGCCTTCGTGAACCTGATCCCCTACGTGGGGATCGTCGCGGCGTCCATCCCGCCCATGCTGCTCGCCATCCCGCAGGGCACCACCACGGTGCTGGAGGTCGCGGCGCTGTACTTCATCATCAACCAGCTACTCGGGAACGTGATCGGCCCGATGGTCATGGGGCGCAGCACCAGCATCGGCCCGGCCAGCATCCTGATCGCCATCCTGGTGGGCCTCACCCTGGGCGGCGCGATGGGCGCCATCCTGGCCATTCCCTGCGCGGTGCTCCTCAAGCGCTGGACCAGCCGCTACTGGCTGCGCAGCCCGCTGTACCGGGGCGTGTCCGGCCGCGCCGCCCCCAGCCGGGAGGACCGCCCCGCCGAGCGCTGACAGCAGCATTCAGAGGTCTTGAAGGGGGTTTCCAGGACCTCTGAATCGAGCGGAGCGAGCATCTGAGAAGGACAGCGGTTGAACGTGGAGCCCTGGGGCGTGCGCTTGGTCCCGGGGTGGAACTGGCAACCGCTGTGAGCGCGCCGCCAGACGATCACCGCAGAACAGGAGGCGCGCCCCGGGTGAGGGACGCGCCTCCGGTCACGTGGACTCAGCGGCTGGCGATCTTCAGGCGGCGTTCGAGCTGATCGGTGAAGAACGTCATCACGGTCGTCAGGGCCAGGTACACGCCCGCCACGGTGGTCAGCACCGGGATGGGCAGGAAGCTCTCGGAGGACACCCGCTGACCGGCCAGCGTGAGTTCCAGCAGCGCGATGCTGGACGCCAGCGAGGAGTCCTTGAGCAGCGCCACGAGGTTGTTCACCAGGGGCGGCACGACAATCCGCAGCGCCTGCGGGAGGATCACGGTGCGCATGGTCTGCGCGCCGCTCAGGCCCAGACTGCGGGCCGCCTCGGTCTGCCCGCGCGGAACGGCCAGGATCCCCGCGCGGATCACCTCGGCGTTGTACGCCCCCACGTTCAGGGACAGCGCGATCACGGCCGACCAGAACTCGTTCAGCTGCACGTCGATCCCGATACCCTTCAGGAGGGGCGGCAGGGCGTTGTACACGAACAGGATCTGCACGAGCAGCGGCGTGCCGCGCACCAGCCAGATGAACACGCTGGCGGGGGCGCGCACGATCCACAGCGCACTCGTCTTCTGGATCCCGGCGATGGTCCCCACGATCAGGCCGATCAGGCCGCTGACCACCGTGAGCTGCAGGGTCATGCGGGCCCCGTCCACGAACAGGTCGGCGCGCGGGCCGATCGGGTCGGGCATCTGGCGCAGGATCAGCGTGATCACCCAGAACAGGGCCAGGAAGGTGACCGCCGCGCCCCCCAGCCACAGCAGCAGGGCGCCCGGGCCGAGCGGCTGGCTGGCGCGGGGTGGGGTGGGCCTGGCGGTCATGACAGCCTCCGCGTCAGGGGGGCGTGCTCGGATAGAGAACCGGGTTGCATTTGCAGGATTGTGCCACACTCCGCGCCGCGCGGCCCGCCCCTGCCTGGGGCGGCGCCCCGCATCCGGCCCAACGGGACGCGCCCCGCGCACCGGTCAGGGTGGAACGGGGCGCGGCTCGACCGGGGTTTACTTGCAGCGCACGTCCGTGCCGAAGTACTTGCCGCTCAGTTTGGCGTAGGTGCCGTCACTCAGGGCCTTGGCCAGCGCGGCGTTCAGTTCCTTGAGGAGGCTGCTGTTGCCCTTCTTGACGGCCATGCCGATCTTCTCGTTGAACAGCAGGTCACCCTGCACGACCTTGCCCTTCTGCGCCTTCACGAGGTCCAGGCCCGTGAACTTGTCGCCCACCCAGGCGTCCACGCGGCCCGCCATGAGCGCCGCCTGGGCGTCCGTGTCCTTGGGGAACGTCTTGACGTCCTTCACGCCGGGCACCTTGCGCACGTTTTCCAGGTAGGTGGTGCCGACCTGCACGGCGACCGTCTTGCCCTTGAGCGCCGCGGCGTTCATGGGCCCGCCGGGTTTCGTGACGACCGCGCCGCCCGTGCAGTAGTGCGGGTTGGTGAAGTCCACGGCCTTCAGGCGCTCGGCCGTGATGCCGTGACTGGCGATCACGAAGTCGTAGCGGTCCTGCCCCAGGCCGATCAGCAGGTTGTCGAAAGGCTGCGTCACCCACTGCACCTTCAGGCCCAGCCCCTTGGCCAGGGCGTTGGCCAGATCGACCTCGAAGCCCGTCAGCTCCTTGCCCTTGAGGAGGTTGAAGGGTGGGAAGGCGCCCTCGGTGGCGATCTTGATCGTGCCGGACTGCTTGATCTCGGCCCAGCTGCGGGCCTGCGCGGTGGTCAGGAGGGTCAGGGCGGCGAGGGTCAGAGCAACTTTCTTCATGTGGACTCCTTGTGCGGGTGGATCAACATCCGTGGCGCGTGGCACGACGTTGGGCTGGACGCTGCTCCTGTAGGTGACGCCGCGATTCTACCGCATGCCCCACCCCCCACATGAAGACACGCTGAAGGGCCGCCCCTCCGAGGAGGACGCGGCCCTGACAGCGGCAGAGGTCAGCTGGAGGTCAGTAGGCGCTGACCGGCGCGGCGTACTCGTAGCCCAGGCCGGGGGTGTCGGCCTGACCGCGCGTACCGGCAGGCGTGCCGCGGTCGATGGCGGCCTCGCTGCTGGGATCGAAGGCGTGCAGTCGGGTCTGGTCGACCAGCAGCTCGATGCTGTCGCCGGGGAGGACGTTCGCCTGACCCTCGACCTTCGCGGTGATGTTCTGCCCGGCCACGTCGATGATCAGGTCCGTCTGGGCGCCCAGCGGCTCGACCACGACCACCTGGCCGCGCAGGACGTTCGACCCGCGCGGGATGTCGGTCATGCCGACCATGCCGAGGTGCTCGGGGCGGATGCCCATCAGGACGTCCTTGCCCTCGTAGGCTTTCAGGCTCTGGCCCAGGCGGCCCATCGCGCCGACGCGGTTCTCGCCGATCACGAATTCACCGTTCTGCACGCGGCCGGTCAGGAAGTTCATGCTGGGGCTGCCGATGAAGCCCGCCACGAACTTGTTCTGCGGGAAGTCGTACAGGTTCATCGGGGTGTCCACCTGCATGATCACGCCGTCCCGCATGACCACGATGCGGTTGCCGAGCGTCATGGCCTCCACCTGGTCGTGGGTCACGTACACGATCGTGGCGCCCAGGCGACGGTGCAGCTGGCTGATCTGCGAGCGCATCTCGACGCGCAGCTTGGCGTCCAGGTTCGAGAGCGGCTCGTCCATCAGGAAGACCTTCGGCTCGCGCACGATCGCGCGGCCCATCGCCACGCGCTGACGCTGACCACCCGAGAGCTCCTTGGGCTTGCGGCCCAGCAGGTGCTCGATCTGGAGGATCTTCGCGGCTTCACGCACGCGCTTGTCGATCTCCTCCTTGGGGGTCTTGCGCAGCTTCAGGCCGAAGGCCATGTTCTCGTACACGTTCATGTGCGGGTACAGCGCGTAGTTCTGGAAGACCATCGCGATGTCGCGGTCCTTGGGCGGCACGTCGTTCACGACGCGGTCACCGATCTTCAGAATGCCGTCGCTGATGTCCTCCAGGCCCGCGATCATGCGCAGGGTCGTGGACTTCCCGCAGCCGGACGGCCCGACGAACACCATGAACTCGCGGTCCTGAATGTGCAGGTTGAAGTCCTTCACCGCGTGGTGCTTCGTGCCGTAGCGCTTGTTGATGTGCTCCAGAATCACTTCTGCCATGACGTGCCTACCTTTTCGCCCCTGCTCTTACCCGTGAGTGGGCCCGCACCGGTCGTGGTGTGGGCGGGTCGGGTAACCGGGGTACGTGAGTGAATCCCAGGTGTCCATTCAAGCCGCGCTGACCCGCGTAGCATACCACGCGGGCCAGGCCGGATTGGGGGCCACCCAGACAACAAAAGCCGGCACGCAGCGCACCCCGGGCGAGGGCCTGGGGTGCGCTGACGGGCGTCGGCTCAGAACGTGAAGCCGCTGCGGGTGACCATCAGCTTCAGCTCGTGCGGACTGGTCGCGGCACTCAGGGCCTCGTCCATGGTGATCAGCGTGTTGCGGTACAGCTGCACCAGATGCTGATCGAACGTGTGCATGCCGCGGATGTTGTCCTCGATCAGGGCGTCCTTGATCAGCGGCGTCTTGTTCTCGTCCTTGATGTACTCCTGGATCAGGGGCGTGTTCAGCAGCACTTCCAGGCCCAGCACCCGCCCCACGCCGTCCGCGCGGCGCAGCAGCCTCTGGCTGATGATGCCCACCAGCGACTCGGCCAGCTGCACCCGCACCTGCTCGCGCTCGAACGGCGGGAAGAAGTCGATGATGCGGTTCACGCTGCGCACCGCGTCCTGCGTGTGCAGCGTGCTGACCACCAGGTGACCGGTCTGCGCGGCGCTCAGGGCGGCCTCGACGGTTTCCTTGTCGCGCATCTCGCCGATCATGATCACGTCCGGGTCCTGCCGCATGGCGTACTTCAGGGCCGTGCGGAAATCCCGGGTGTCGCTGCCGACCTCACGCTGCACGACGATGCTCTTCCTGTTCTTGTGCAGGATCTCGATGGGATCCTCGATGGTGATGATGTTGTACGCGTACGCCCGGTTGATGTGATCGACCAGACTGGCCAGCGTCGTGCTCTTGCCCGCCCCGGTCGGCCCGGTCACCAGGATCAGGCCGCGGGGATGATCGGCCAGGCCGCGCATCACGTCCGCCGGGAGACCCAGCGCCTCGAATCCCGGAATGGCGTCCGAAACGATCCGCATGACCATGCCCACCGCGCCGCGCTGCCGGAACACGTTGCAGCGGAAGCGGCCCAGCCCGGACACGCTGTAGGCCAGATCCAGTTCGTTGCGGTACGTGAAATCGTCCCACTGGTCGGCGTTCATCAGGGACTGCGCCAGCAGCTGCGTGTCCGGCGGCATCAGCGGCTGCGTGCCGAAGGGCACGAGGTGCCCGTCGATGCGGCCCATCGGGGGGCTGCCTGCCTGCAGGTGCACGTCGCTGGCGCGGCGCCCCACCATCTCGCGCAGCAGTTCGTCGAGCGTCACGCGGCACCCGGGTCGAGCGGCATGTTGTCGATCAGGCGCACCCCGAACAGCCGGGCCGCCACCAAGACGCGGTTCATGGGATCATTGTCCACCATTTCCCGCGTCTGCATATCCCCCCCCACGACGGTGAGGTAGTCCAGGCTCAGCCCGGCTTCCCCGGCCAGCACGGCGCGCCCGGCCGTCTCCAGCGCGGCGGTGGCCCGCTCGCCTGCCAGGTAAGCCGCCTGCACGGCGGACAGCGCGCGTGAGAGCACGGCGGCCCTCGCCTGCTCTTCGGCAGTCAGGTAACTGTTGCGGCTGCTCAGGGCCAGCCCGGACGGGGCGCGCACCGTGGGCACGCCCCGGATCTCCACCCCGACATTCAGGTCGCGCACCATGCGCCGGATCACGGCCAGCTGCTGCCAGTCCTTCTCGCCGAACAGCGCCACGTCGGGCCGCACCAGATGGAGCAGTTTCAGCACGACGGTCGCCACGCCCGTGAAATGCCCGGGGCGGGCCGCGCCGTCCAGGCCGTCGCTGACGCCCTGCACGGTCACGCTGGTGCTGTAGCCCTCGGGGTACATGGTGCTCACCTCCGGGTGGAACAGCACGTCCGCGCCCGCCTCGCCCGCCACGGTCAGGTCGCGGTCCAGGTCGCGCGGGTAGCGGCTCAGATCCTCGTTCGGGCCGAACTGCATGGGATTCACGAACACGCTGACCACCACCAGCCCGTCCGGCCCGGCTGCCTCACGCGCCGCGCGGATCAGCGTGGCATGTCCCTCATGCAGGTATCCCATGGTGGGGACGAACGCCACGCGACGCCCCGCCACGCGCCGCCGCACCTCGGCGGGCGTGACCAGCACCTGAGGCCGCACTGCCGCCGTCACTGGCGACGCTCCAGCCCCAGCGCGCCGACGACGGCGTCCAGCACCCACGAGATCACGGCGAGCACCACCGCGCCGACAATGGCCGCGCCGAAGCCGCTGACGTTCAGGGCCGTCGCGGCGGCCACCAGCCACAGCACCACGCCGTTCACCACCAGCGTGAACAGCCCCAGCGTCAGGATATTCACCGGCAGCGACAGCAGCAGCAGCACCGGCCGCACCAGCGCGTTGACGATCCCCATCACCACCGCCGCGATGACCACGCTCAGCACGTCCGCGCCCGGCGCGAAACTCACGCCGCCGTACACGCGCGTCAGGAGGTACAGGGCCAGCGCACTGACCAGCAACCGAAGAACGAAACCCATGCCCGCAGGATACGGGATGCCCCCCGGACGTCGCCTCTTCCGGCGGGCGCGGTGGGGGAGAGGTGAAGGTCAGATCCCTCCGCGTGAGGAGTGGCAGGTGGAGCGGTGCGGCCGTGGGCCGGCCGATGGGGCCGCGCACCGCCGCGCCGGAGGACTCAGTCCTCGCCGCGCACCGGCACGTTGATGGTGGGGTGACGCTTCTCGAACTTCACGACCAGGATCCCGCCGCTGAGAGTCGCCTGCCCGGACTGCGCCAGCACCGGTTCCGGGAAGGTGAAGGTGCGCCGGAAGGTACCGGTGGGCCGCTCGGCGTGCAGCAGGCGCGTGCCCTCGGGGCGCTGCCCGGCCACGGTGACGGTGTCGCCCTCCTCCAGCAGTTCCAGGCTGCCCGGCTGCACGCCGGGCACGTCCAAGTGCAGTTCCAGGTGGGTGTCGCCGTCGCACCAGTCGGCGGCGGGCGTCCAGGGCCCGACCCCCGCGAGGGACTCGACCTCCTCGCGCAGCGTCATGAGGTGTTGCAGTCGCGCCAGCACCGGCTCGTTCATGCGGCCCAGGCTAGCACCCACCGGGCCGGGCACACTGTGGACCTGCCGACCGGACGCCGGCGCTGCCAGGGTGGCCCTGAGGACGCTCCAGCCGGAGCCCCCGGCAGACGGTCGGGGCCGGGCGGGCCTGCGCCGGGCGCCGCTATGATCGGGCGCGTGCCCCACGAGTCCCGCCCTGTCCCGATCCTGACCGCCCCGACCGCCGCCGGAAAGTCCGCGCTGGCCCTGGACGCGGCCCGCGCCGCCGGGGCGGAGATCGTCAGTGCGGACGCCTTCACGGTGTACCGCGGTCTGGACATCGGTACGGCGAAACCGGACGCGGCCGAGCGGGCGCAGGTGCCGCACCACCTGATCGACGTGGCGGACGTGACCGAGCCCTTCGACGTGGCGCGCTTCGTGACGCTGGCCGAGGCGGCCATCCGGGACATCCTCGCGCGCGGGCGCACGCCCCTGGTAGTGGGGGGAACCGGGTTCTACCTGCAGGGGCTGCTGGACGGGCTGCCGCAGACGCCACCCAGCGACCCGCAGGTGCGCGCGCAGGTGGAGGCCGACCTGGAGGCGCGCGGACTGGACGCCCTGCTGGCCGAGATCGCCGCCACGGATCCCGCCGAGGCGGCGCGCATGGAACGCAATCCCCGCCGCGTGGTGCGTGCCGTGGAGGTCCACCGCCGCACCGGCCGGTACCCGGGGTCCTTCGGGCGCAGCGAACCGGCCTTCACGTACGCACCCATCGCGTTCACGCGCCCACCGGGGGACCTCGAGGCCCGCATGCATGACCGCATCCTGGAGATGTTCCGCCGGGGCTGGGCGCAGGAGGCCGAGTGGCTGGCCGGGCAGCTGGACCCGGCGCTGCAGCCGCGCCCCACCGCGTGGCAGACCCTGGGCTACCGCGAGGCGCTGGCCGTCGCGCGCGGTACCCTGAGCGTCCCCGAGGCTGCCGCGCAGATCACGCTCGCCACCCGGCAGTACGCCAAGCGGCAGCTGACCTTCACGCGGACGCAGCTGCGCGCCCCGCTGTTAAGTCCGGATGAAGCCGCGCGGCACCTGACCCGGCAGCTGGCCCGCTAGGGTAGGCGGCGTCTTCCGCCGACCCTGACGTGCCCCCGGGCCGCAACGCCCCAGGTGTGCCCCGGGCGCCGGTGCGGAGCGCCGCGGCGCACTCGTTCAGGCTGCGGCGCACGCGGCTGCCCCAGGCCCGGGTATTGTGAGCGCACGCAGGAACCGTCAGCCCACGTCCACCGGCACCTACTGGAGGGAACACACATGAAACCACGCGTTCTGGGAATGATCCTCGCGGGCGGACAGGGCAGTCGCCTGGCCCCGCTGACGCAGAAGCGCAGCAAGCCAGCCGTGCCGTTCGGCAGCAAGTACCGCATCATCGACTTCGCCATCAACAACTTCATCAACAGTGGCGTGTTCTCCATCTACGTGCTCACGCAGTACAAGGCGCAGAGCCTCACCGAGCACATCCAGCGCGGCTGGCGCTTCGGGACGTTCCTCAGCGACTACTTCATCACGCTGGTGCCCGCGCAGATGTACCGCATCGAGGAACTCGGGCCCGTGTGGTACCGCGGCACTGCCGACGCCGTGTACCAGAACATGCACCTCATCGACAACTACGAGGCCGACTACGTCGCCATCTTCAGCGGCGACCACATCTACAAGATGAACGTCGAGCACATGCTGCAAAAGCACATCGATTCCCGCGCCGACGTCACCATCGCGGCGTACCCCATGCCGCAGTCCCAGGCCCACCAGTTCGGCGTGATGCACGTCGACCAGAACTGGCGCGTCACGGACTTCCTGGAAAAACCCAAGGACCCCCCCAGCATCCCCGGGCAGGAGGGCACCAGCCTGACCAGTATGGGCAACTACATCTTCTCGCGCCGCGCGCTGGAAGAACTGCTCGAGACGAACATGGGCGGCGGCGAGGCCGGCTTCGACTTCGGTGGGGACGTCATTCCCCGCGCGCTGAGCGACGGCTACAACGTCCTGGCCTACGACTTCCACCGCAACCCCATCCCCGGTCAGACGGGCCCCAACACCTACTGGCGGGACGTGGGCACCCTGGACGCCTACTTCGCGGCGAACATGGATCTGGTCAGCGTGAATCCCGAGTTCGACATCTACAACCCGCAGTGGCCGCTGCGGACCAGCAGCGAGTTCTCCCCGCCCGCCAAATTCGTCCACGAGAGTGACGGGCGCAAGGGGCAGGCCTTCAACTCGATCATGGCCGGGGGGACCATCATCAGTGGCGGCACGGTGCGCGACAGCGTGCTGGGACGCGGCGTGCACACCCACTCGTACTCGCTGGTGGAAAGCTGCGTGCTGTTCGACGATGTCGAGGTCGGCCGCCACGCCCACCTGCGTAACTGCATCGTGGACAAGAACGTGATCATCCCGCCCGGCATGAAGATCGGCCTGAACGCCGAGGAAGACCGCGACCGGGGCTTCACCGTCACGGACAGTGGCGTGGTCGTGGTGCCCAAGGGGTACACCTTCTAAATCCGTCTGAGACGAAGCGCACAGAGGCGGCGGGCCCCCAGGTGAGTAGGACCGGGGGGCCCGCCGCCCCCGTGTGGCGCGGGCTGGGCGGGGACCAGCAAGGCGGCAGTCAGGCCGCGCGCGCTACACTCCGCCGCGTGCCCTGTTCCTCCTGTTCAGCCCCGGCCCATCCGGCCCGGCGCCGCGCCGGCATCCTGGGAGTCGCCCTGACGCTCGGCGCGGCCAGCGGCGTCACCCTGACCGTCCGGGACGCGCCGGCCCTCCCGGGCCCGGTCGCCCTGCAGGCCGTCGGATTGGATGCCGCCGGACGGCTTCACCTGTGCCTGGGCTCACGCCTGCTCAGCGTGAACGCGGTGGGCCCAGGCGACCCCGCCGCCCGCCCGAGCGCCGTGGCCCTGCCCGTCCGCTGTCAGAGCGTGACCGTCAGTGTGGACGCGCGGCTGGCGGCGGTCCTCAGTGACGGTCGGCTCGACCTGATCGACCTGTCCACCCACAGGGTGACGGGCACGCTGAGTGTTCCCGGCCTCAGCGGCGCCGGCTTCGCGGCGGACGGCACGCTGCTGATCGGCTCCCCGGCGGGCCTGGAGCGCGTCACGCTGCCAGGGTTCCTGCGCAGTCCCCTCGACCGGACGCCGGTCACCACCTTGCGCGTGGCTCCCGACGGGCTGCGGGCGGTCGCGGGCCGGGGTGGGCGCACGCAACTGCTCGACACACAGACCCTGCGCGTCCTGAGCGGCAGCAGCTGCGACGCGGCGTGTCCGCCCGGCGCCGTGCACTTCAGTGCCGACGGGCGCAGCGCCACCGTCCAGACGGCCCAGGGCGTCACGGCGCTGCGAGACGGCCACCCCGCCACGACGGTGCTGCGCGCCGCCGACCCTGAACTGGCCGGCCCGCTCAGCGCGCTGCCCCTTCGGGACAACACCGCGCTGATCCTGCGGGACGGCGAGACGCAGGTCCGCGACCTTCAGACCGGCCACCGCGAGACCCGCCGGGTGGTGCCCGGCCTGCGGGGCGCACCGGCAACCCTGACCGGGGCGGAGGACCTGCTGACCCTGACCGGGCCGGGCCTGAATCTCAGCCGGCCGGACCTGAGCGGCGCGCGGCCCCTCCTGACCCTGCCGGGCACCGTCACCGGGGGCGCCGTGGGGCCGGACGGGCAGCTGCTGACCCTCGCCGGTGGCACCCTGCGCGGCCCGGACGGCCGGGGGCTGGCCAGCGGCGTGCAGGACGTGCAGGGCGTGGGGCGCGCCGCCTTCACCCTGCGCGCAGGCGCCCTCGCGGAGGTGCAGGGTGGCGGGCTGCGGCTCCTGCCCGGGCAGCGCGCCGCCGACCACCTGAGTCTGAACCACTGGGGCAACCACGCCGCCACCTGGAACGACCAGGGGTTCAGCGTCACCGCGCAGAAGACCGGGCGGATCGTCGCCAGCGTGGCCGGCACCTACGCCCGCGTGACGGTCTCACCGGACGCCACCCGCGCCTACCTCTTCCCGGTGAGGGGTGACCCGCGCGTCATGCTGCTCGCCAGCCGCAAGACCTTCCCGCTGCCCGCGCAGCCGGGCGCCGCCTACCGAGACGTGCAGATCAGCGGCAAGGGCGCGTTCGCGTACCTGCGGGCCGACGGCCGGACGGATCTGTACCTGCCGGGCCAGCGGCAGCCGGTCGCCACCCTGGGGGGCGGCGCGCCCGCCCGGTTCAGTCCGGACAGCACGCTGCTGGCGCTGGGAACGTCCACGTCGGGCGGCTGGGTCGTGACCCTGCACGATCCCGCCAGTGGCCGGGAGCTGGCCCGCAGCGCCCCGTTCGATGCCCCCCCCACCTTCCTGGCCTGGAGTGCCGACAGCCGCAGCCTGAGCGTCGGTGCCGGGCCGCTGGACGGCCTGGGCAGCGTCACGGTCCTGACCGTGACCCCCTGACCGGACGCCCGGGTCCCCCTGCCGCGCGCCGCACTGGATGAGACCGCGTTCAACCCACCTGAACCTTCTGGCCGTGGCAGCCGTTACACTTGGGGCCGTTTATGGAGTCACTCCGCTCAATTGCCGCCCAGCTGGGCATCGCCGACCTGACCGGGCGGGGCTTCCTCAGCGTCCTGATCACCTTCGTCAGCGCCGGGGTGTTCACCTGGTTCTTCATCCCGCGCCTGCGTGACTTCGCCATCCAGGTCGGCTGGGCTGACCAGCCCAACGAACGCCGCCTGAACAAGGAGCCCCTCCCCAACGCCGGGGGGCTCGCCATCTACGGCGGATTCATCGTAAGCATCATCCTGGCGTGGGCGCTGCGGCCCATCGCGGTGGACATCGTCAACATCCAGGTGCTCGCCATCCTGCTGGGCGCCTCGATGCTGGTGCTGGTCGGCTTCATTGACGACCAGTACGGCCTCTCGCCCGTCACGCGCCTGCTCGTGCAGACGCTCGCGGCGGTGCTGCTGCTCGTCAACGACCTGCGGATCGACTTCAACACCATTCCCTTCCTGCCGGTGCTGCCGGACGCGGTGAATCAGCCGCTGAGCAGTCTGGTCACGATCCTGTGGGTGGTGGGGCTCACGAACGCCGTGAACCTCCTCGACGGCGTGGACGGCGTGGTGGGCGGCGTGGCCTTCGTGGCCAGCTTCGTGCTGCTCGCCACCGCCGCGCAGTTCCCGGACCGCGCCGCGGCCGTCGTGCTGCTGGCCGGCCTGTCCGGCGCGGCCCTGGGGTACCTGCGGCACAACTTCAACCCCAGCCGCATCATCATGGGGGACGCGGGCAGCACCCTCTTCGGGTACACCCTGGCCGCCGTGAGCCTGCTGGGCACCCTGAAGTTCAGTGCGGGCGCCAGCCTGATCGTGCCGCTGATCGTGCTGGCCCTGCCCCTGGTGGACACCACGCAGGTCGTGATCGGCCGGCTGGCGCGCGGCATCCGCAACCCGCTGCGCCACCCGGACAAGACCCACATCCACCACCGCGTGCTGGCCCGCACGAGCAGCGCCCGCCGCACCGCCGTGATCCTGTGGCTGGTCGCGCTCGCCTGCGGCGCAGTCGGCATGAGCCTTCAGGGCCTGCGTTTCCAGGCGATCATCGGCACGATCGTGGCCGCCATGCTGTGCCTGCTGTTCGTGGCGTACCGCCGCGTCCGCGCCCGCAACCTCGAACTCGCCCAGACCGGGCAGGGAGACGACGAATGAAGAAGATTGTGCTCGCCTTTGGGACGCGTCCCGAAGCCACCAAGATGGCCCCCGTCTACCGCGCCGTGGAGGCCCAGAGTGGCCTGACGCCGCTGATCCTCTCGACCGGGCAGCAGCGGCAGATGCTCGACGGCGCGCTGGGGGTCTTCGGGCTGGTCCCGGACCGCGACCTGAACGTCATGACCGACCGGCAGACCCTCGCGGACCTGACCGCGCGGATCGTGCCGCAGGCGGGACGCACCCTGCGCGAGATGGGCGCGGACATGGTCCTCGTGCACGGGGACACCAGCACGAGTTTCTGCGTGGCTCTGAGCGCCTTCTACGAGGGCATCCCGGTCGGGCATGTCGAGGCGGGGCTGCGCAGCGGCAGCCTGCGTGAACCCTTCCCGGAGGAGGCCAACCGCCGCCTGACCGGCGTGCTGTCCACCCTGGACTTCGCGCCCACGGCCGGGAGCAAGGCGAACCTGCTGCGCGAGGGGAAGGCCCCAGGCGGCATCGTCGTGACCGGGCAGACCGCCGTGGACGCCGTGCGCGAGGTGGCGGGCCGCGTTCCACTGCGCCCGGAGTGGCAGGCCCGCGTGGCCGCCGGGCAACCCCTCGTGACCGTCACCATGCACCGCCGCGAGAACCAGCCCATGATGCGCGAGATGGCCCAGGCCCTCGCCCGCGTGGCGCAGGCCCACCCGGACCACCACTTCATCTACCCGGTGCACCTCTCGCCCGCCGTGCAGGAAGCGGTGCGCCCGGCACTGGAGGGCGTGGCGAACTTCGAGCTGACGGCCCCACTGGATTACAGCGACATGGCGCCCCTGATGGCCGCCTCACGCCTCCTGGCGACCGACAGTGGCGGCCTGCAGGAGGAAGGCGCGGCGCTGGGCGTGCCCGTCGCGGTGCTGCGCAACGTCACCGAGCGGCCCGAGGGGGTCGAGGCCGGCGTCCTGCGGCTCGCGGGGAACGACCCGGCTCAGCTGGAAGCCACGCTGAACGAGTTGCTGGATCAGGAGACGACCCTGGCCGCGATGCGCGCCGCCCGCAACCCCTACGGCGACGGTCAGGCGGCGCAGCGCATCGCGCAGGCCATCGCGTGGCACTTCGGACTGGCAGGGCGCCCGGCCGACTGGACCTGACAGGTGGCAGTCGGGACGAAGGACGGACAGGGAGTGGCCTGTCCGTCCTTTTCGTCTGCCGGGCTGATCGGTCCGCGCGGTGCCCGGGAAGGGCGCACCACTGGGCGTGCACCCCTCACCGGCACTGCTGTGCCTGATCTGTTCCTCGTCTCCGTTACTTTACTTGTCGGCCGGCGCGGCGGTCATGGCCACCTTGTCGGGGAAGCTCTCGGTGCTCAGCTTGGCGATCTGCGCGTCCAGGTACTTCTGGGCGGCGTCGCGGGCCAGCTGCTCGCGGATCAGGGGCGCGGCCTCCGCCAGGGGCATCAGGCCCGCCTCGGTGCGCTTGGTGACGAGCACGAGGTGCCAGCCGAACTGGGACTGCACGGTCTGCACCTTGTTCAGCGGGCCCTTGAAGCTGGCCGCGTCGAAGGACTCGACCATCTCGCCGGGGCCGAAGCAGCCCAGGTCGCCGCCCTGCGCGGCGCTGCCCGGATCCTGGCTCCTGGCCTTGGCCAGCGCCGCAAAGTCCGCGCCGCCCTCGAGTTCCTTGGCGATGGCCTGCGCCTCGGCCTGGGTGGGCACCAGGATGTGCTTCACGCACGCTTCCGGATCACGCTGGAACTCGGCCCTGTGCAGGTTGTAGAAGCCGCCCACCACCGCGTCCCCGAAGGTGAAGCGGGCCTGGATCTTCTCCAGGTAGGCGTTCACCACGGCGCGGCGTTCCAGTTCGGCCCGCAGGTCGTCGGCGCTGCCGTACCCGGTGGCTTTCAGGGCGTCCAGGAATTCGGCGTCATCCTTGAAGTCCGCCCGCGCCTCCTGCACCTGCGAGTCGATCAGGGCCGGATCGGCGTTCCCCGCCGCGCGGGCCAGCTGCTCGACGGCGCGGTCGCGCACGTACTGCTTCAGGAAGTCCGCGCGGGCCTCGGCGAACTGGGTCAGGTAGCTGTCCTCGAAGGGGATGCCCTGCCCGTTCAGGACGCGAGCCACCGCCAGACGGAACGCCTGCTCGTAGTTTGCGAGGGTGTACGACTGTTTGCCCACGCGCGCCACGACCGTCGCCGGATCCTGCGCGGGAGTGGCCGTGGTGGGGGCGGGCGTCGCCGTCGCCGGGGCGGGCGTGACCGGGGCAGTCGTGTCGGTCTGAGCCAGGGCAGCCCCGGACAGCAGCAGGGCAGTCAACAGGAATTGTTTCACCCCGCCACTCTAGCGTCCCCGCACCGCTGCACCGTGACAGCGGCGTGAATGCGGCGTGCGGCTGCTACAATCCCCCGCGTGCGCCTGAACCTCGTGGAAACCACCGACCCGCGCGTCTATGACGACGCCGTGCGGAACCTGCCCATCACCAGTGCCCTGCAGGGCTGGGGGTACGGCGAGGCCAGAAGACAGCTCGGGCAGACGCCCGCCCGGTACCTGATCCAGCAGGAGGGCCGCACCGTCGGCGCGCTGCAACTGATCCGCAAGCGACTCGTGCCGGGTTTCAGCACGCTGTACGCTCCGCGCGGCCCCGCCCTGGAATCGCTTGACCTGCTGGCTGACGTGGCCGACGCGGTCAAGCGCGTCGCGCGGCCCACCGACGCCCTGCTGAAGATCGAGCCGCCCGTGCCGTTCCTCGCGGCCGAGGGCGTCACGCTGCCCGAGGCCTACGGCCCGTTCCGCCGCGCCGACACGGAGCAGCCCGAGCACACCATCGTCGCGGACCTGACCCGCAGCGAGGACGAGCTGTTCGCCGGCCTGCACTCCATGGCGCGGCGCAACGTCCGCACCGCGCAGAAACTCGGCGTGGTGGCCGGTCGGGACGACGACTTCGACGCGTTCTGGGAGATCTTCACCGCCACCAACGAACGCGCCCAGCTGGGCGCATTCCCCCGCGAGTACTACGAGACCATGCTGCGCGAGGGCAACGCCCACGGCGGCGAGGCGTACATCGTCCTGTCGCGCTACCAGGGCCGCGCCCTGGCCGGCGGCTTCTTCCTGGCGATGGGCAAGGGCACCTACTACCTGTTCGGCGGCAGCGTCCGCGACGACCGCACGAACGAGGACGGCAGTCCCCTGAAGGACGCCAAGGCCCCGGACGCCTTCTACTGGAACGCCATGCTGGACGCCAAGCAGCGCGGGTACGAGCTCTTCGATTTCTGGGGCATTCCGCGCGTCCTCGACGAGAGCAAGCACTCGTACGGCGTCTTCAAGATGAAACTGAAATTCAGCGAGCAGCGCGTCTGGTACCCCGCGTACGACCTGAACCTCAACCCGGCGGCGCCCGCCATTGTCCGGGCGCTGCGCTGGCGCAAGACGCAGAACAACCTCCGCAAACGCGGCAGCGCCGACGACGTGCTGTAACGGCTGGACTCCCCCTGGGCACCTGAACCAAAGGGAATTCCAAAATGGGCGGCGAGCGGCTGCCTCTGCCGGGCCGGTCAGTCCCACTCCCAGTCGCGCCAGTCGCTGGCCTTCGCTGTGCCCGGCCGGGCCGGCGCCGCCTGCGCGTCCGGTGACGGGTACCAGGGGTAGGCGGCGTGCAGCGCGCGGTCCAGCTGGGCGCGCAGCAGCCCCGCCAGCGTGTCCTCCTCCCTGGCCGTCAGTTTGGGGATCTCGCGCCGCAGGGTGTCCAGGCGGGCGTCCAGCGCCCCCTGGTACGGCTCGCGCGCCTTGCGGACCGAGCCCTTGCGGAGCGGCTCGGGGTGGATGACCGGCACGTACTCGGCCGCCGCGCGTTCCAGCAGCTCCTGGCGCGCCAGGGCGCGGGCCGCGCGGGTCTGCTCGGCCCGCTCGCGCGCGTCCGCCGCGCGGGCCTGCGCCGCCAGGAACGTGTCGTCCCGTTCGACATCCAGCACGCGCGCCTCCTCGTACAGCTTCACCGGAGGTAGGCGGCGGCGGCCCATCCGCAGGCCGTTCGGGCGAGTCCGGTCGTGCTCGCCCAGGAACCGGCGGATCAGCGTGGGTGTCCAGCCGCGCTCCTTGAGATCCTGCGTCGCCAGGAACCCCGGCGGGTTCAGCGGCACCTCCCGCTCGCGCGCCACGTCAGGCCTGCCCGTCCAGGTCCGGCCACTCGCGCCGCAGCAGGTCCAGCCGCACCGCGTCGAACCGCTCACCGCGCACCACGCGCGCCTCACGCACCCGGCCGGACTCCCGGAAGCCCAACCGCAGGGCCGCGCGGATCATCCGGTCGTTCCCGCCCCAGGTGCTGAACGTCAGGACGTGCGCGTCCGTCTCGTCCAGCGTCGCCTGCACCCACAGCGCCAGCGCCCTCGACCCCATACCCCGCCCCCAGTGCGCCGGGTCGTAGATCAGGATGCCCAGGTCCCACCAGCCGCCATCCGCCGGGTCCTCCTCGGCGCGGTTCACCATGCCGACCACCACGCCGCCCACGTCGATCACCCGCTCGTTCGGGTTCGGCGGACTGGACGCCAGGGCCTGCGCGTACCGCTGCAGGTTCGCGGTGGTGTCCCCGGGGGGCAGGTACGGCGCGTCCCAGGCGCGCCACGCGGCGTCCGGGTCGGTCAGCCAGCGGGTCAGGACCGGCAGGTCACGCGGGCGGCGCCCCCGCAGGCTCACGGCAGCGGGGGAGAGGTCAGGGGCGGACGGATCGGCGGGCGGCACCACGCGCGCATCCTGCCACAGCCGCGCGCCCCGGACCGCATGCGGGCCTTCAGCTGAACTTCAGCGCACGCAGCAGCGCGGGCAGCAGCGTGCCCGCCGCGACGAGCAACGCGCCCGCCGACGCGATCAGTACGGCGGCGGCGGCGGCGTCCTTCGCCACCTTCGCCAGCGGGTGCCGGTCCGGGCTCACGAGGTCCACGGTCGCCTCCAGCGCGGTGTTCACGAGTTCCAGGCTCAGCACCAGCGCGCAGGCCAGCGCGACGGGCGCCAGCGGGGCGCGCAGGGCCAGCGCCGCCCCCAGCGCCAGCGCGGCGGCCCAGCACTCGATGCGGAAGTTCGCCTGCGTGCGGTACGCGTGCCGGACCCCCGCCCACGCGAACCCCGCCGAGCGCCGCCAGCGCCGCGCGTTCCAGGCCGAACCGTCGCTGCGCATGTCGGCGGCTCAGGCCCCGTCGGGCAGGGCCGCGCGGGCCGCGTCCCACGCGCCGTGGAACACCGCCCACTCGGGCCCGGTCGCGCCTTCCTCGAAGCCCAGGCCCTCCGCGTGCGGGTGGTCGTGCCCCACCAGGTGCGTCAGGCCGTGGCTGGCCAGCAGCGCCACCTCGCGCGTCAGGCTGTGCCCGCGCGCCTCCGCCTGCCGCGCGGCGGTATCCAGGCTGATCACGATGTCCCCCAGATGAGGCGGGACGAACGGGTCGCCCGGTTCCCAGGTGGGGAAACTCAGGACGTCCGTCACGGCGTCCTCACCCCAGTGCTCACGCTTCAGGGCGCGGATGGTGCGGTCCCCGACGAGCACGACCGTCACCTCGCGCTCCTCCACGCCGAAGTGCGCCATCACCGCCTCCAGGCTCCCGCGCAGCGCGGGACGCAGACCGGCGGGCGGCGTCTTGCGGACAATCAGATCAATCACTCCGTAGAGGATAGTTGATGGGTGATGGTGAATGGAAAAGGCCCGGCGCGCTCAGGTGCCGGGCCTTTCCATCAACCATCGACTGTCTACTGCTCACCTGCTCCAGCAGCGTCCCCTTCGCCTTCGGGGATGCTGGCGAACTCGCCGCGGCGCGCGGCGCGCTTGTCCTGCTCGGCGTTCTCGGCGGTTTCGTACGCCTTGATGATGCGGCCCACCAGCGGGTGGCGGACCACGTCCGCGTCCGTGAACTCATGCCACGCGATGCCGTCGATGTTGCCCAGCACGCGCTTGGCGACCGCCAGACCGCTTGTGACGTGACGCGGCAGGTCGATCTGTGTGACGTCACCGGTCACGACGACCTTGCTGGAGAACCCCATACGGGTCAGGAACATCTTCATCTGCTCGCCCGTGGTGTTCTGCGCCTCGTCCAGGATGATGAACGCGTCGTTCAGCGTCCGGCCGCGCATGAACGCCAGCGGGGCGATCTCGATCACGCCGCTCGTCAGGTACGACTCGAACTTCTCCTGGTCCAGCATGTCCTGCAGCGCGTCGTACAGCGGGCGCAGGTACGGGTCGATCTTCGCCTGCAGGTCCCCCGGCAGGAAGCCCAGCCGCTCCCCGGCCTCCACGGCCGGGCGGGTCAGGATGATGCGCTTGACCTTCTTGGCCTTCAGGGCCTGCACGGCCATGGCGACCGCCATGTACGTCTTACCGGTCCCCGCCGGACCGATCCCGAAGGTGATGTCGCTTTTATCGATGCTGTCCAGGTACTGTTTCTGGCCGGGCGTCTTGGGTTTCAGGCCGCGAGGGAGGCTCAGGCCGGTCACCTGCGTCTCCGCGGCGAGGCTGCGGCCCTCGCCACTGAGGCGCGCGGAGCGCAGCAGGCTGTCGGGCGTGAGTTCCCCGCCGCCGCGGACGACGTCCAGGGCGTCTTTCACCATGCGTTCGGCCGAGCGGACCTGCTCCTCATCGCCGGTGATGGTGATGGTCTCGCCGCGCGCCACGAGTTTCGCCTTCGTGAGTTCGCGCATGCGGCGCAGGTTCGCGTCTCCTGCCCCGAGCAGCGCGTACGCCTCGCGCTGGTTCTCCAGGGTCACGGTCGCGCTGAACGCGCCGGGAGTGGGGAGGCCGCTGTCCTGTTGAGGCTGTGTCAAATCGTCTCCAGTGCGCGCGGGGCGCAGTCCTCACCCCACGGATGGGGTCAGGGGGAAGGGGCGTGGGGTCATCGGGAGGCCCCCATGATGCCGCACCCGCACGGGGTGGGGGGTGCTCCCCGGCACATTGTGGGCGGTGCCCCCGGCACATTGTGCGCCGTCCTGCGCGGGGCGCGCATCCGCCATTTCCTTCACAGCCCGCGGCGCGGCGCTGGAGCCGTGGCGCGGACCCGGCCCGGTCGCGGGCAGACTTTCCCCTCTGCTGGCGCGCTGACCGTAGACTGGGCGCGTGACCGTGCCCCACCTCCCGACGTCCCTGCGCGCCTTCCTGTTTGCGGATCCGGCGGCGCACTCGCTGTCGCCCCGCATGCACGGCGCGGCGTTCGCGAACGCCGGGATCACGGGTACCTACGAGGCGCGCCGCGTGAGCGCCCCCGAGCTGCCTGCCGCGGTCGCCGGGCTGCGCGCGCCGGACGTGCTGGGCGCGAACCTCAGCCTGCCGCACAAGGAAGCGGCGCTTCCCCTGCTGGACACCCTGAGTGACGCGGCGCGCGCCATCGGGGCCGTGAACACCATCGTGAACCGGGGTGGTCAACTGCACGGTGACAACACCGATGCGCCCGGCCTGCTGGCCGCCCTGCACGACGCGGGCCTGCCCGCGTTCCTCCCCGGCGGGCCGGTCGTGATCCTGGGGGCCGGTGGGGCCGCGCGCGCCGCCGCGTTCGTGGCGCTGAGCGACCTGGGGGGCGCGGCCTGGATCGTGAACCGCACCCTGGGCCGCGCGCAGGCCCTCGCAGACGAATTCCGGGCGCTCGGTGAGGTGCGGGCCGCGCCCGCCGACCTCGCGCCCTGGGAGAGCGCGCCGCTGGTCATCAATGCCAGCAGCGCGGGCCTGAACGACCCCGGCCAGACGCCCCTCGACGAGGCGTTCCTGGCGCGGCTTCCGGCCGGGGCGCTCGTGTACGACATGGTCTACAAACCCGCCGAGACCCGCCTGATGTGCGAGGCCCGCGCGCGCGGCCTGACAGCCGAGAACGGCCTGAGCATGCTGGCCCACCAGGCGCGGCTGGCCTTCACCGCCTGGACCGGCGCGGACGTCCCCGCGCAGGTGTTCCTGGACGCCCTGGCCGCCCCGCAGGAGCGCGGATGAGCGCCGTGCGGTCACGCGGCCGCCTGGTCCCGGTGCAGGTCATGCTGCTTGTCGTGATCCTCACGCTGATCGTGGCGTTCGTGGTCCACGCCTTCGTGCAGGAGCAGCAGCGCAGCCGTTTCGAGCGGGAAGCCGACGCCTACACCCAGGCCCTGCGCGAGCGCGTGTCGCTGTACGAACGGCTGCTGGAGGCCACCCGGGCCAGCTGGGTCACGCTGGGCCCCAGCAGCAGCGAACAGGACTTCGTGCGGTACGTGGACGGCCTGAACCTCCCGTCGCGCTACCCCGGCGTGCAGGCCGTCGGGTACGGCATCCGGGTGCCCGGCAGCGCCACGTCGGCGCTCCAGGCCGACCTGCGGCGCACCGTGGACCCGGAACTGCAGATCCGGGCCAGTGGCCCGGTGCAGGCCCAGCGCGTCGTGATCGCGCGGGTCGCGCCCGCCACGCCCACCAACCTGGCGGTGCTCGGGTACGACATGAACAGCGATCCCGTCCGGCGGGTGGCGTTCGAGGCGGCCGTCCGGACCGGGCGCACGCAGGTCACGGCGCCACTCCAGCTGGCGCAGATGGACGCCCGGGGGCGCCGCATTCCCGGGTTCCTGATCGCGCTGCCGGTCGAGGTGGACGACCAGGCTGGCGTGCTGTACCTCGCCGTCCGCGCGGACACCTTCCTGCAGGGCCTCAGGACCCAGGCGGGCACGGGCGAGTCGCCCCTGCGGCCGCAGGTGCAGCTGGCCGGGCAGGCCCTCGGCACCGCCGGAGCGCAACCGGAGGACGCCTCGGCCTTCCGCAGCCGCACGGCCCTGGACATGGCCGGGCAGCGCTGGACACTGGATTTCACGGCGGACAGCTCCTTCGGCCGGGACGAGGCGGCGCCGCTGCCCTTCCTGATCGCCCTGCTGGGCCTGCTGATCGCCGGATTCTCCTTCCTGATCGTCAAGGCGCAGGTGGACGCCCGCAGCCGCGCCGAGCGGCTGAACGTGTCCCTCAGTGCGGCCCGCGCGCTTCAGGAGGCGGCCCGCGCGGAATTCGAGGCGATCTTCCAGTCCATGCAGGACGCCGCCGTCTTCACCGACGCCGAGGGCCGGATCCGGCTCGTGAACCGCGCGCTGCGCGACTGGCTGGACCGGGACGATCTGGAGGGCCAGCCCCTGGGCGTCATTCACGCCGACCGCCGCCTGGACGGCCGCAGCCGCTTCGCGCCGCTCTCGACGAACTACGTGCGCGCCGACGGCAGCGTCTTTTCCGGCGAGGCGCAGCGCAGCGAGGTGCTGGCCCCGGACGGCACGCTGCTGGGCCTGCTGGAGGTCGTGCGGGACATCCGTGAGCGCGTGGCCGCCGAGCAGGCCCTGCAGGCCGAGGAGCGCCGCTCCCGCGCGGTGCTGGACGCGCTGCCCAGCGTGGTGCAGCTCTCGGGCCGCAGTGGCCGCGTGCGCTACCGCAACCTCGCGCACCAGCAGCAGCTGGGCCGCGAGGATCTGGCCGAGCACCTCAGTGCCGACGAGCGGCCCGCGTATGAACACTGGCGCACCCAGGTGCTCGCCAGTGGCCGCGACGCCAGCAGCGAGTGGGCGCTGAGCACCGCGCAGGGGGAACGCTGGTTCCAGGTCCGCGTGAACCCGCTGCTCGACCCGGACGGCCGGGGGCACTCGGCGGTCAGCGGCTGGGTGACGACAGCGACCGACATTCACGACCGCCTGCTGGCCGAGCGGCTCGCGCAGCGCAACGAGGAACGCTACCGCGCGGTGCTGGAGGGCATGCCGCAGATCGTGTGGCTGACCGACCCGCGCGGCACGCCCGCGTACTTCAACCGCGGCTGGGCCGAGTTCGTCGGCGCGGCGCGCGCCTCGCAGGCCCTGACCAGCCTGATCCACCCGGAAGACCGCGCCGATTACCTGCGCGGCTGGCAGGCGGCGCTCACCTCGGGGCGGCCCTTCGAGGCCGAGCACCGCCTGCTGCGCGCCGACGGGCACTACCGCGCGTTCGTGACGCGCGGCCTGCCGGTCCTCGACCGTGAAGGGCAGGTCATGGAGTGGGTGGGCACGAGCACGGACGTCGACGATCAGGTCTACGCCGAGCAGACCGCGCGCCTGCTGGCCGACGTGTCCGAACAGCTCACCGGCCGCAGCGACGACCCCAGCCACCTGCGGCACGACCGCTACCGCGCGGCCCTAGCCCGACTGGACACCCGGTTCGTCGACAGCGGCGCGCTGTGGACCGTCAGCCCCACCCAGCTCGTGGCGGTCTCGTCCCCGTCGGCGACGTGGCACTCGGCCGCGTTCCAGGTGGTCGCCGGGCGGGCCATCGAGCAGATCACGAGCAGCGAGGATCCGGTGTTCATCGACTCGGATCCGGCGCTGCACCGCGTGCACGCGACCGGCGCGCTGTTCTACCCGCTGACCAGCCGGGACGGTACCCTGATCGGCGTGCTGGGCCTGCTCTACCGTCAGGCGCTGACGGCGCGGGATCAGGACCTCGCGCAGGAACTCGCGGGGCGTTTCGCGGCGGCCCTGACCAACGACCGCCTGCAGGAGCGGGTACAGGCCGCGCAGGCGGACCTCCAGGCGCTGAACCAGTCCCTGGAGGAACGCGTGCAGCAGCGCACGCTGGAACTGGAGAGCGCCAACCGGGAACTGGAGGCCTTCAGCTACTCGGTCAGCCACGACCTGCGCACGCCGCTGCGGCACATCGTGGGGTTCGGCGATCTGCTCGCCAAGGAGACGGGGGACAACCTGAGTCCCAAGGGGCAGCGGTACCTGACGGTCATCAAGGACTCGGCCAGCCGCATGAGTCAGCTGATCGACGACCTGCTGGCCTTCTCGCGCATGGGCCGTCAGGAGATGCGGCAGGTGCCGGTCGACCTGCGGCGCGTGATCGAGACGAGCTGGCACGGCCTGGAACCCGACCGGGCCGGGCGGAACGTGCAGCTGACCCTGCCGGACACGCTGCCCACCGTGCAGGGCGACGAGTCGCTGCTGACGCTGGTGTTCACGAATCTGCTGAGCAACGCCATCAAGTACTCGCGGGGCCGCGACGTGGCGCACGTGACGGTCAGCGCGACCACCCGACAACATGAAGTGACGGTGAACGTCAGCGACAACGGACTCGGTTTCGATCCCCATTACACGGATAAACTGTTCGGCGTGTTTCAACGACTGCACCGCGCCGACGAATTCGAAGGCATCGGCATCGGCCTGGCGAACGTCCGCCGGATCGTCACCCGTCACGGCGGCCGCGTGAGCGCCGAGGGCCGTCCCGGCGAGGGCGCCACCTTCAGCGTCACCCTGCCCCTCCAGGGGCCCGCATGAGCGACGCCCTGCCCATCAGCGGCGCCCCCCTGCGCGTACTGCACCTCGAGGACAGCGAACTCGACCATGAACTCGTCACCATGCACGTGGAGACCGAGCTGCCCTGGCCCGTCGAGTTCACCCGCGTCGAGGACGAACCGGCCTTCCTGGACGCCCTGAACAGCGTGCAGCCCCACCTGATCCTCAGTGACTTCGCGCTGCCCAGCTACGACGGCCTGAGCGCATACCGCGCCGCGCACCTCCGGGTGCCCAGCGTGCCGTTCATCATCGTGACCGGCGCCATGGGCGAGGAGACCGCCGTGGACACCCTGCGCGAGGGCGTCACCGACTACATCCTCAAGCAGCGCCTCGAACGCCTGCCGTCCAGCATCCGCCGGGCCATGAACGAGGTCGAGTCCCGCATCCAGCGCGAACGGGCCGAGCGGGAAGTCCGCGCCCTGAACGAGCGTCTGCGCGCCCGACTGGACGAGGTCGAGCGCCTGCGCAACACCGCCGAGCGCCAGAGCCAGCGCCTGGAGATCCAGGCCAAACAGCTTGAGGAAGCACTGAACCTCCAGAAGACCTTCCTGGCCGAGACGAGTCACGAACTGCGCACGCCCCTGACCGCCCTGCACGGCTACCTGCGCCGGGCCGAACGCGAGGCCGGGGGCAGCCAGACCCTGCAGGACGCGCAGCGCGTCGCGGAGAACATGACCCGGCTCGTGAACGACCTGCTGCAACTCTCCCGCGGGGAACTCGTGCAGAGCATCGAGATGCACTTCACGAACCTCGGGAACCTGCTGCGTCAGGTGGGCCGCGACTACGGCGTGCAGGCCCCGGACGGCAACTACGAGATCGTGGGCGACCCGGGCCGCCTGACCCAGGTGTTCGTGAACCTCGTGTCCAACGCCATCCGCGTCACCGGTAACGTGGAACTCGTGCGGCTGGAGATCGAGCCGCGCGCCGGGGAGATCGAGGTGCGCGTCGTCGACCGGGGCCCGGGTGTGCCCGACGCCGTAAAGCCGCGCATCTTCGACAAGTTCTACCGGGGCAAGGAGGCCGGATCGGCCGGTCTGGGCCTGACCATCGCACAGCAGGTCGTGACCGCGCACGGCGGCACCATCGACGTGATCGACACCCCGGGCGGCGGTGCGACCTTCCGCGTGCGCCTGCCCGAGCTGGAGGACGACGAACCCGGCGAGGACGACCTGGACGGGGAACTGACCCTCAGCGAATCGGAACTCGACGCCCTGACCGAGGCGTCCCTGCTTCGGGGCCCGGTCGACCCCGAACAGCCGGAGACCGGTGCAGAGACCCGGACAGGTGAGCCCGCCGTCCGCCCGGACGCGCTAGCGTAGCGTCATGAAGAAGACCCTGAACGTCACCTGGCTCGGCGAGCAGCGTTACCTGGGTGTCAGCGAGAGCGGCCACCAGCTCCTGATCGACAACAGCCCCACCAAGATCGGCGTGTCCCCCATGGAGGCCCTGCTGGGCGCCCTGGCCACCTGCACCGCCTACGACGTCGTCGAGATCATGAAAAAGCGTCGCACGCCGCTGGCCACCTACCGCATCGAGGTCGAGGGCGAGCGGGCCGACACCGACCCCAAACGCTACACGACGATCACCGTGCGCCACATCGCCAGTGGTGAGGGCGTCACCGAGGACGCGCTGAGCAAGGCGGCGCACCTCAGCCACGAGAAGTACTGTTCGGTGGCGGCCAGCCTGAACAGCGACATCAGCGTGGAAACCCGCGTCGAGTAAGCCGGGCCCGACCGAGGGGGCCGCACCGGACATGCTGGTGCGGCCCCCTCGGTCGGCTGGCGTCAGGCTGGAACGGTCATGGCCAGCAGCGCCCGGTCCAGACGTTCGAGCAGCAGGTCCACCTCGGCGGGCGTGATGCTCAGGGGCGGGCCCAGCAGCAGGTGATCGCCCCGCACGCCGTCCACCGCGCCGGAGCCCGGGTAGGTCAGCAGGCCCTCCTCGCGCGCGGCGGCGGCGACGCGGTCGGCCAGTCCGGGCCGCGCGAAGGCCTGCCCGGTGGCCGGGTCGCCCAGCACCACGCCCAGCAGCAGCCCCTGCCCGCGCACCGCCAGGACCTGCGGGTGCCGCGCCCTGATGGCCTCCAGACCCGCCAGGAGCTGCGCACCACGCTCACGGGCTGCCTGCACCAGCCCCTCCTGCTCGACGATGTCCAGCACGCTCAGGCCCGCCGCCACGCTGACCGGATGACCGGCGTACGTGAACCCGTGCTTGAACGCGCCGCTGCCACCCATGACCGTGTCGTAGATCAGCGGGCTGGCCATCAGGCCCGCCAGGGGCGCGTAGCCCGCCGCGAGGCCCTTGCCCAGCACCACGATGTCCGGCGTGACGTCCCCGCCCAGCCGCACCGCCAGCGGCGCGCCGCAGCGGCCCATGCCGCTCATGACCTCGTCCGCGACGAACAGCACGCCGTACTCCCGGCAGATCGCCGCGATCCGCGCGTGGTACCCGGCGTTCGGGGCGAGTGCCGCGTCCGACGCGCCCACCACCGGTTCGCAGATGAACGCCGCCACTGAGTCCGGCCCGGCGGCCTCCAGCACCGCACGCAGCCGCTCGGCGTCCTCCTCGCCACTCAGGGTCGAGTCGGGTTTCGGCATCTTCGGCCAGGCGTCCTCGCGGATCAGGGGCGCGTACACCTCGCGCCGCGCACCCATGCCCGACGCGGCCAGTGCGCCCAGCGATGCCCCGTGATAACTGGGCACGCGCGTGATCACCTTGAAGCGCCCGGGCTCGCCGCGCTCGACGTGGTACTGCCGGGCCAGTTTGATCGCGCTCTCGTTCGCCTCGGATCCGCCCGACACCGCCCAGAAGCGGAAGGCGGGCAGGTTCAGGAACGCCGCGAGGCGCGACGCGTACGCCTCTAGCACGTCACTCGTGAACTGCGAGCCGTGCACGAACGCCAGGCGCGACGCCTGCGCGGCCATCGCCTGCGCGACCTGCGTGCGGCCATGCCCGATGTTCGCCACGAGCGCCCCCGACGACCCGTCCAGGAATGACCGGCCGTCCTGCGTCTCGATGAACACGCCCCCGGCGCGCACGGCGACCGGGTAAGACTTGCTGCTGCGGTAGAACACGTTCGACATAACTATCCTTTCCGGCCCGTGCAGGGCCGGGCGTTTACCAGGTGTCGCCGCCGCCGGGAGGAGGCCACGCCCCCAGCGCCTGCCGCACCGTCACCACCTGCCCGAAGTGATGCGCGGTGTGCAGCGCCATGTCCGCCAGCAGCTCCCCGATGGTCTCCTCGTGGTTCACGGGGTTGGACAGGTCCGGGCGGGCCGCGTGCGGGTCGATGCGGGCCAGCAGCTCGTAGAACTCGTTCTTCACGCGCGGCCAGTCGCTCGCCGGCACCTCGGGCCAGGTGTCCGAGGCGTGCTTCGGGTACGGCTGGGCCTGACCCATCTCGATGATGTCCAGCATCCAGCGGTTCCACCAGTTCACGTGCGCCACGAGCTCCGCGACGCTGTGCGGCAGCCCCGCCGGGCGGGTGGTGGCCTGCTCGTCGGTCAGGCCGCTCAGGGACGCCTCGACCCCCACGAACGCCTGCCCCCCCCGGAACAGTTTCGGCAGGAGCCGGGCGAACGCGAGCTGCGAGCGTTGATTGCGAGAGTCATCCGTCATGCGACCAGTGTCCCAGATTGCGGCGAGAAACGAGAATGGGAGGATGGAACCCCAACAGTCCGACAAGGTCACGACCCTGCCCGACCTGGGCCTGCACCTGAGGGAGGCGGCAGACATCCCGGACGTGATCGGCGCGCTGTTCGGTCAGGCGGGCCTCCTCCTGAACGACACGGACCTGGGCCCCGATTTCCTGAACCTGCGCACGGGCCTGCTGGGCGATCTGTTCCAGAAGTTCGTGAACTACCGCCTGCCCGTCGCAGTGGTCGTGCCCGACCCGGCCCGGTACGGCGAGCGGTTCGCGGAGCTGGCCCGCGAGCACGCCCGCCATTCCCTCATCCGCTTCGTGCCGGACGAGGCGGCGGGGCGGGCGTGGCTGCGTGGGCAACCCTGACCACAGCCCGCGTACCCGGTCATCTGGATTCCGTCTGTTTCGTTGACAACCCGGCAGAGCACCGGGTTGCCCACTCCACGCCCGGAATCCTCTGGGCTCCCACTCGCGTCCGCTCGGATTGAACGGTTTTTGCCAAACCATTCAATCGGAGTGGGCATCAGTAGCGCTGCGCGATGGTCTTTGTCTGGAGGAACCAGAACAGGTAGTCCGGGCCGCCCACCTTCGCGTTCGTGCCGCTCATGCCGTACCCGCCGAAGGCGTGCGTGCCGCTCAGCGCGCCCGTGCACTTGCGGTTGATGTACAGGTTGCCGACGTGCATCTTTTTCCGGGCCTCGTCGATCTTGCGGGGGTCGCGGGAGTAGAACGCGGCGGTCAGGCCGTACTCGCTGTCGTTCGCCAGCTCGATGGCGCGCTGCCAGTCGCGCGCCTTCGTGAACGCCAGGACGGGACCGAAGATCTCCTCCTGGAACAGGGCGTCGTCGGCGGGCACGTCCGCGAGGATGGTGGGGGCCACGTAGCCGCCCACGCGCTCGCCCACGTCGGGCGTCTCGCCGCCCAGCAGCAGGCGCACGCGGCCCTGCCCCTCCTGCACGTACGTCTGGATGCGCTCGGCGCTGCCCTGCGTGATCACGGGACCCAGGTCCGCGTTCTCCTCGGGGAGGCCCACCTTCAGGCCGCGCGCCTTCTCGACCACGCGGGCCAGGAGGTCGTCGTACACGCTCTCCTCGACGATCACGCGGGAGCAGGCGCTGCACTTCTGCCCGCTGTACCCGAACGCCGCCTGCACGATCCCGGTCGCGGCGGCCTCCAGGTCACCGTCGGCGCACACGACCGTCGGGTCCTTGCCGCCCATCTCGGCGATGACGCGCTTGAGCCACTTCTGGCCCGGCTGCACCCGCGCGGCCCGCTCGTAGATGCGGCAGCCGATCTCCTTGCTGCCCGTGAACGCGATCATCCGCACGCCGGGATGATCCACGAGGGGATCGCCCAGCACGTCGTCCGTGCCCGTCAGGAACTGCACGGTCCCGCGCGGCAGCCCGGCCTCGAACAGCAGCTTGATCATCAGGTACGACGACAGCGGCGTCTCGGACGCGGGCTTCCAGAGGACGGTGTTCCCGGCGGCCAGCGCGCCCAGCGCCATGCCCAGCGGGATCGCGCTGGGGAAGTTCCAGGGGCTGATGCAGGCCACGACGCCCAGCGGCTCGTACACGGTCGTGACGTGCTCGTCGGGCATGGGGTACACGGGCTTGCCGGTCGCCCAGCGCATCGCCTCGCGCGCGAAGACCTCAAAGTGGTCCACGGACTCGGCGACCTCACCGTCGGCCTCGAACCAGTTCTTGCCGTTCTCCAGGGTCATGACGGCGTTGAACTCCATGCGGCGCGCGCGCAGCAACTCGGCGGCCCGTTTGAAGATCGTGGCGCGCTGGAACGGCTCGGTGAAGCGCCACTCCTCGAACGCTGCCTGCGCGGCCTTCACGGCCTCGTCCAGCTGCGCCGGGGTGGCCTTCTGGAAGGACCAGACGATCTCGCGGGTGTCGGCGGGGTTGCGGACGTCGAAGGTGCCCTCGCCCTGGACCTCCTGCCCGTTTACGATCAGCGGGAACGTCTGGCCGAGGTATTTCTCGCGGACCTGCGTGAACGCGGCGCGCTGCCGCGCGGCGACCTGCTCGTCCTTGAAGTTGAAGTACGGTTCATGCTCGAAGGGAAGGAACCCTTCCATCAGGGTGCTGCTCATACGGACCTCCTTGTGGTTGCCGCGAGGCTAACACACCCGCCTGCGGGTGGGGAAACACGCTGTCAGACGCTCAAAATGCCGATTCCTGAGGTGCGGGGCGGTCGCTGAAAGGCGCCGCTTGCCTTTCAATTGAAAGGTGGGCTGTCCGCCGCCCAGCAGTCACGCCGCAGTCACGCCACGCGCTGCACCATCAGCCTGAGCCAGCGCCCCCCGCGCGGCCCCCGACCCGGAGGTTCAGCATGCACGTCCCCACCCTGCCCAGCGGCACCCACCCCATCGGCAACTACCGCGTGCAGCCCGCGCCGCCCGACTACCGGCTCCAGGTGCAGTGCGCCGGGCAGTGGCACCCCGTCACGCCGCACCCCGGCGAGGACACCCGCACCCTGATCACCCTGCTCCAAAGTCCCTACTGCGCCGTGCAGGACGGCTGGATCACCGGCGCCCGCTCACCCCTGGGCTGAGACGTCCCGGGTCGAGAGGTCCTGCGCTCCACTGTCCTGCGCTTCACCATGCAGGGCCGAGCGGGCCGCCCACAGCGCCGCGCCGATCAGCCCGGCGTCCGCGCCCAGCGCCGCATGCACCACCTCAGGCCGGTACCGCGCCGGGAACGCCGCCAGCGCCTCCTGCACCCGGGCGCGGTAACCGGGGCGCAGGCCCACGCTGCCGCCCAGCGCCACGCGCGTCACGCCCAGCAGCGCCGCGATGTCCGCGATCTTCCACGCCAGCCCCGCCGCCGAATGGCGGTAGTTTGCGTCCGCCGCCGCGTCCCCGGCCTCGGCCGCGTCGCACAGCGCGCGGGCGTCCGCGAAGCCCAGCGTGAGCGCACGGGCATTCAGGGCCGTACCGCTCGATTCGAACTCCAGCGGCGCCAGCTGCCCGGCCGGGGTGGGCGACCCCGCGTGCCAGTGCGCCGGAACGCTCACGAAGCCCAGCTCGGCGTCCAGACCGTTCGCCGCCAGATGCAGCCGCCCGCCCAGCACCAGCCCCGCCCCCACCCCCGTGCTGACCGTCACGAACATGAACTCGGTCGTGCCCTGGCCTGCGCCCGCCGCGAACTCGCCCCACGCGGCGGCCCGCGCGTCGTTCAGCGCCGCGCACGGCAGGCCCAGCCCCGCGCCCAGCTGCCCGGCCAGGGGAATGTCCACCCAGCCGGGGAAAGTGTGGGTGGCCGTGGCCGTCACGCGCCCCCGCGCCACGGCGCCCGCACAGGCCACGCCCACCGCCCCGGCCCGCGCGGCCAGCGGCCGGGCCAGCTCCAGCGCCGCGGCGATCACCGCGTCCGGCGTGGCCGGGCGGGGCGTGCGGGCCTCCACGCGGTCCAGCACCCGCCCGCCCTGCACGAGCGCCGCGCGCAGGCTCGTCCCCCCGATATCCAGGGCCAGCACGGGTCCCGGCGCCAGCAGGGGAAAGGGGTCGGCGGGGCGGTCAGTCAGGGGGCCGGTCACGCGCGCATTCTGGCACCGGGTGCTCACGCCCGCAGCGTGCGGGCTAGCGCGCGTCCAGGGCCTTCAGGGCCGCCACCCGGTCGGCCGTGACCGGATGTGACCGGAAGATGTCCAGCCACGTCGGCTCACTGTCCCGCGCGTCCGCGCCGGCCTCCAGCCGGGTCAGGATGTCCTGAAGGGGCTTCGTGGTGCCGTAGCGGCCCCGCATGAAGTCCGCCGACACGCGGTCGGCCTCGGACTCGGCCGCGCGCGAGTAGCCGCCGCGCAGGATCGCCGCCGGGACCGCCGCCGCGAACGTACTGGCACTCACCAGATCCCCGGTCAGCAGGGTCGTGACCAGCCCCAGCCCCAGCCCCTGGTACACCGTGGCCAGCCCGTGCCGCCGCGTGACGTGCCCGGTCTCGTGCGCCAGGACGCCCAGCAGCTCGCGGTCACTGCGGGCCAGGGCCACGAGCTGATCCGTCATGACGATCGTGCCGTTCGGCAGGGCGAAGGCGTTCGCCCCCACGCCCGCCGCCCCGGCCGGTTCGCCGTCCCGCAGCAGCAGCCGGTACGGGTACCCGCCCCCCGCCCAGCCCTGCACCTGCCGGAATTCGCGTTGCAGCTGCGCCTGCCGCTCGCGGGGCAGTCCGCTGGGCCCGATGAAATCCTGTTCCTCCAGAAAGTGCAGCGTCTGTTCGTCGAAGGACGCCAGCACGCCCCGGGGCGTGACCCGCGCGGCCTGCGTCGCCAGCGCCGGGATGCCCCACACGATGAAGCCCCCCAGCAGCGCGAACGCCAGCCCCACCGCCGTCAGGGCGCTCACCCAGTGCGCCTCGAGCCACGCCACGCCCCGCAGTGCCCGGTTGCGGCCACTGGCCCGCTCCCAGGCGAGCAGCGGCGCGAAGTCCGTCGTCTCGAACCGCGCCCCGCCCGGCAGACGGATCACCCGCCGCACCCCGGGCACAGGTGGGTCGACCCCCAGCGCGGCCACCGCGAAGGCGTGAGACTCGCCGTCCAGCGTGAGCTGCGCGGACTCGCCCAGGCTGAGGGTGGCGGCGCGGTCGCGGCTGCTGTGGCCGTCGAAGTACACGCCGCGCAGGGTGACGGCCGGCGGCCGGGTCATCAGAAGCCCACCTGGATGTCGAGGAGTTCCGTGGCGGCCTCGCCCAGCGCCGAGCCGGGCTGCTGCGCCTGCCCCCGGAAGTGATCGAGATCCGCGATGGTGCGGACATGCACGCCGTCCAAGACGTAGCGCGTGCGGCGGATCGCAGCCCACGGCGTCGCCAGGCCCAGCGTCACCACCTGCGCGAGGCTGTTCGTGACCCCCAGCCATACCAGTCCCCACGGGCTGAACGTGGCCCCCGACCGCACCACGCCGCCCAGCTCGGCGTTGTTCAGCACGTACTTCATGGTCGCGCCGCGCACGTACTGCCACGCCACCGTGTACAGCAGCAGGAACGACACGTACGCCACGCCCAGGAAGATCAGCACCGTCGGTCCATCAAGCAGATCCTCAACGTCCGTACCGGCCCGCAGCTCGCCGCTCAGGGCCGACCACGCGCCGGCCACCACGCCGCCCAGCAGCAGCGCGACCAGTCCACCGGCGAGACTCAGGCCCAGCGACGTCAGCCCGATCAGGTAGAACGGCGCCACGTCCCCCCGGAAGTGCCCGCGCGCCTGCCCGTACCCCAGGCCCTTCACCTGATACTGCCGCTGCATGAACCACGCCCACGGCAGCGCGAAGATGCCCGCGATACTGGCCGCCACGTTCGCCGCGCCGTACGCCACGTACGATTCGCCGGCCGTGCCGTGGAACGAGAAGTTCAGGCCCCGGTGCACCGTGTTCGCGGCCTGGAACCGTAGGGACCGCCACACCAGCCACGGGTACAGCGCCACGTACAGCAGCAGCAGCGGCAGCCCCAGCCAGTAGTACTCCCGCTGCATGGCGAAGCTGTACAGCGCGAACAGCGCGCCCACGAGCAGGTACCCGCGCAGCAGCGCCGACGGGTTGGCGCGGTACTCGAAGTTCTGCCCGTCCAGCCACGTGTGCCCGTAGAAGTACTGCCGGGTCCGCACCCGCGCCCACGGCAGGTAGAGGCCCAGGGTCACGAGGGTCAGCGCGACGTTCACGATCCACAGCCGGAAATACTCCCCTGCACTTCCGGTGAACCGCAGGTCGTGCCGCGTCACCTGCGGGACGCCCGGTGTGGACGTCAGGGCGCCGGGCAGCGGCTGGGACGTCCCGGACCGGGCGACCTCGTGACGCCCCAGCGGATGTGGATCGGGCAGCGTGGACTCACTCATGTCCTCATCGTAGGGGCGCGGGGGAGCGCGCGCAGGCAGACCTGACCGGACACCTAAAAACCGGGCGGACTGTGAAGCCCGCCCGGTCGGTTGAAACGGCGCCCTTTACCAGCGGCTGCCGGCGCGCGCCGCCACCGGGGCGGGCGCGGCGTTCGTGACCGTGACGTTCTTGGCCTGCGGCCCCTTGCTGCCCTGGCCGGCCTCGACCTCGAAGTCCACCTCGTCGCCCTCGTTCAGCTTGCGGAACCCGCCGCTCTGGATGGCGCTGTAGTGCACGAACACGTCGGGGTTGCCCGGGTGCTCGATGAAGCCATAGCCTTTTTCCACGTTGAACCACTTCACACGACCTTGAGCCATAACTCTCCTTGCATCCCAATTCGCGCGTCCAGCCGGGCGCGGCCCTCTAAGGCTGAACCCTTCACGGCAGTGGATCACGTTGAGACAGGCGGAGTATCGCACGCCCCCCGCGCCCCATGTGGCAACTATGAGGACGCCCCCACACAGGCGGGCCGCCCGGCCCATACGGCCCGTGCTACCCTGGCGGCACTTCACCTGTATCCCGGCGCCCCGCCACCTCCAGCCCGTGACGGCAGGAGCACCGGCCCGCACCGTGACCGCCCCCTGGAGGACGCATGCCGCTCTACGCCCTGGACGGGCACCACCCGGACATCCACCCCACCGCCTTCATCGCCCCCAGCGCCGACGTGATCGGTCAGGTCCGCGTCGGCGCTGGCGCCAGCGTCTGGTTCGGCGCGGTGCTGCGCGGCGACCTGGAACCCATCACGGTCGGCCCTGGCTGCAACGTGCAGGACGGCGCCGTGCTGCACACCGACGCAGGCTGGCCCTGCGTTCTGGACGATCACGTGACCGTCGGGCACCGCGCCATCGTGCACGGCGCCACCTGCGGCCCCGGCAGTCTGGTGGGCATGGGTGCCGTGATGCTCAGCGGCAGCAGCCTCGGGGCGGGCGCGGTGCTGGGCGCAGGCGCCGTCCTGCCCGAGGGAGCGCACGTCCCGGACGGCATGCTGGCCGTGGGCGTCCCCGCCCGCGTGGTCCGGACCGCCCCCAGCGGCGGCAACGCGCAGCGGTACGTGCAGAACGCCCGGCGGTTCAAGGCCGGCCTGCAGGAACTGCCGGACGGCCCGCTCCTGCAGGCCTCGAACGACTGCGCCTCCTGAGCAGGACAGTGGAGTGAATCGTGACTGAACCCAGCGGCTCCCCCCTCGACCCGACCGGCCCCGCGCCGGGCCTGCCGGACGCGACCGACCTGCCGGACATGGTGCCGGAACTGCGCCCCATGTTCCCGAACGCCGCGCCGTTCCTGGCGCGGTTCCTGCCCGAATCGGCCCCCAGTCACGCCGGGCTGACCCAGCATTTCTGCGACCTGCACGCCTTCCTGAAATACCTGCACGAGCAGGCCTGGTTCGGCTACCTGCACGCCGCACTGGGGGAGCAGCAGGCCTTCGTGCTGCTCTTCGAGGGCCGCGCCGTGACCGCTGCCGCCGCGAGCGTCACGGGTGAGCAGGCGCTGGGCGAGCTGCTCAGCCTGTACGAGCAGGGCGCCCAGCTCAGTGCCCATCCGCTGCCGGCGCAGCTGGCTCACGTCCTGAGCGGCATCGGGTCGCGCGCGTGGAAGTTCAACCTCACCGAGGACTTCACGGGTCTGCACGCCCGGCCCGGTGGGGCGATCTTCTACGTGAAGGGGGAGATCACCGCCACCATGCCCGCCACTCTGCCGTACGAGGGGGCCTTTCCCGCCCCGCTGCGGCCGCAGACGCTGATCCTGCCCCGCAGCCTCGCGGGGTGGGCGCACCACCAGTACGCCCTGACGCTGCGCGGCAAGGACGCCCTGAACGCCATCACCGGCATCCACCAGACGTTCCGCGCGGCGCACGGTCAGGCGGGCATCGCCTTCATGCGCGCGCTGGGCGAGGACATCTCCCCGGCCGAGTACGCCCTGCGCACCGACGTGGCGCTGCACGACCTCGAAACCATGGTGCAGGAGTTCCTGTCGGGTGGTCTGATCCGCGAGCACTGACCCCTGATCTGCATGGGCGCGGGCCTCCCCGGATCAGCCGGAGGAGGCCCGCGCGGTTTCTCCCTGCGTTCAGGCGCTCTGGCGGACACCCCGCACTGCGCCGTCCAGCAGCGCTGCCAGCCGCTCGCGCGTGAAGGGCCGCTTGCCTTCCAGCAGGGCGCGCTCCCCGGCGTGCAGGTGCCAGTGCTTGCTGCCGCCCATCAGACGCAGCGACACGCCCTTGAGGTCCACGTGCCGGGGGCTGACGGCCGCGACCAGCAGCGGCTGCCCCTGGTCGCTCAGGCTGACGCTCATGACCGTGGTGGGCAGGTCATAGGGCCGCTCCATGCGGTAGATGTAGTCCGGGAAATCCGCGACCTTCTCGAAGCCCAGGCCGCGGGCGGCCGCCTCGGCCTCCAGCCAGCCGAGCAACTCCACCCACTGCGCGTACAACGCCGAGTCGTGTGCATGTGACATGTGACACGAGCATACCCCACGGCGGCGCGGGGCGTGGAACCGGCTGTCCACGCCCCGCGCCATCCGGAGGCTTTCTGTTTCGTGGACGACCCGGAATAGCGCCGGATTGCCCACTTCACGCCCACTGGCAGCGCTGCGAACCGTATCCGCTCGGATCGTACGGTGCGCCCACCAGTCCATCCGGGTCCAGATCAGTTCAGCAGCAGGATCCGGCCACCGGCCGCGTCCAGCGTCACGTGCCCGCCCTGGAATACCTCGCCGGTCACCGCGTCGCGCCACTCGCCGTCCGGCAGCGAGAGGGACACCTCGTGCCGCCCGGCGCGGCGGCTGGCAATCACCGCGGCCCGCTCGACCAGTCCGCCCTCCTGGGTGTACTCGCGCAGGAAGGCCACGGCGTCCTCCTCGGCATGCACGAAGCGCAGCCCGCCGCGGTGCAGGGCGCGCGTGGCGCGGCGCACGCCGATCAGGGCCTTCATGCGGCCGCGCAGGTCCGTGTCCCACTGCGATTCGTCCCAGGGCATCGCCTCGCGGCACCAGGGCATCGCGCCGTCGCGGGACTGCGTCACGCCGACCTCGCTGCCGTAGTACGTGCAGGGCACCCCGGCGTACCCCATCAGCAGGGTCACGCCCGCCAGGAACGGCGTGCGGTCGTTGCCGACGCGGTACAGCGCCCGGGCAATGTCGTGCGATTCGAGCACGTTGAACATGCTCAGCGCCACCTGCGGCGGCAGCGCGTGGTACGCGTCCCAGAGGATCTCCACGAGTTCCTCGCCGCTCAGGCGGCTGGGCTCGAACATCATGTTCGCGCGGGCCAGCCACTGCATGACCGGCAGGCCGAACCCGTGGTAGTTCATGCTGCCGTCCTCACCCTGACCGTCCAGGGCGTGCTCCGGGTCGTAGAAGCGCTCGCCGAACACGTACGCGTCCTCCGTCTCCTCGCGCGCGGCGCGCTTCAGGGTGCGGTGCAGCGGGAGGTTGTCCTCGTCGGTGCCGCCCGTACCGATCATATGCGCCACGTCCAGCCGCCAGCCCGCCGCGCCCCGGCGCAGCCAGTGCCGCACGACGCTCTCCTCGCCGCTGAAGAATTCCTGCACGGCCGTCTCGTTGCGGTAGTCGATCTTCGGCAGGGTGGGCACGTCGAAGAACGCGTGGTAGGGCAGCTTTCCCGGCTCGTCCCGCCACGTGAACATCGCCCGCTCGGGAGACAGTTCGTCGTCCACGGCCGCGCGGAACAGCGCGTTCTCGTTCCCGACGTGGTTGAATACGCCGTCCAGCACGATCCGGATGCCCGCCTCCCCGGCGCTGCGCGCCAGTTCCTCCCAGGCCTCGTCCCCGCCCAGGTGCGGGTCCACGTGTCGGTAGTCGGTGATGTCGTAGCGGTGGTTGCTGGGCGACACGAAGATCGGCGTGAGCCACAGCCCCGTGATGCCCAGATCCTGCAGGTACGGCAGCGCCTGCGTGATGCCGTTCAGGTCCCCGCCGTAATGCCCATGTATGTCCCCCCACGAGTCGATCGGGGTGTTCCACTCGACCTGCTCCACGACTCGGTCGCCGTACACGTACTCGCCGGTCTGCACGTCGTTCGTGGGGTCCCCGTTGCGGAAGCGGTCCGGGAAGATCTGGTAGAACACGCTCTCCCAGGCCCACTCGGGCGCCGTGTGCCCGGTCAGGTACGTGAACCACGAGCGGAAGCCCCGGCGGGTGCGGTGCAGGCCCAGGCCGGTCAGGTTCAGGTGGTCGTTCAGGAAGTCCAGCTGCCAGGCGTAGCGCACGCGGCCCTCATGGACGGGCAGGTCCGCCTCGAACCAGCGTCCCGGCTCGTCGCCGATCGGCGCGATCTCGCGGGCGGGCACGGACTCGATCTCGCCGACCCGGACGAACTTCAGGCTCACGCCGGTCACGGGCAGCGTCGTGCGGACCCGCACCCGTACCGAGGCGCCCAGCGGCGCGCCCAGGCGCTCGGTGTACGCGGGGGTGTGGTCGTGTTGGGTGGACAGCAGGGTAAAGATACTCATGGAAGGGGCCTCCGGCGAGGAAGAGACAGCAGGAAAGGCGGGCACGACCTCTGCCCGCAGGATCTGCGGAAAGAGGTCGTGCCCGCGTGGGGGCAAGCGTTGCCTGTGAACTTTAGGCCACAGTCTGGGACAGACGCCCCGCCCCGGTCAAGTGGGCCTGGGCCGGGCCGCCCAGACAGGGCGCCTGCGGGACCGGCGGCTCAGCGCGCGCTCAGCGTGCGTTCGTACGCCGCGAGGTACTGCGGCACGATCACCGACGGGTGGAACTGCTCGGCCGCCGCGCGGCGCCCCGCCTGCCCCAGGCTCAGGTACAGGTCGCGGTTGCGCAGGATCTGCAGCGCCCGGTCCGCCATGGTGTCCACGTCGCCCACGTCGGCCAGGAAGCCATTCACGCCGTCCTGCACGACCTCCGGAATGCCCCCGGCGCGCGAGGCGACGACCGGCACCTCGCAGCTCATGGCCTCCAGGGCCGCCAGCCCGAAACTCTCCTGCTGACTGGGCAGCACGAACAGGTCGCTGATGCCCAGCACCGTCTCCACGTCCGGGAACGAGCCCAGGAAGTGCGTGCGGCCGATCACGCCGCGCGTCTGCGCCAGCTCCATCGCCTTGGGCCGCTCCGGACCGTCTCCGATCATCAGCAGCCGCGCCGGGATCTCGGACGCCACCCGCGCGAAGACCTCCACCACGTCACACGCGCGTTTTACGGGCCGGAAGTTGCTGACGTGCACGAGCAGCGCCTCGTCCGGGTGCGCGAAGCGGGCGCGTACCGCCGGGTCGGTCACGCGCACGAAGCGGTCACTGTCCACGAAGTTGTGAATCACCTCGATCTCACGGTCCACGCCGAAGACCTCCAGCGTGTGCGCCGCGAGGTAATGCGACACGGCCGTCACGTGATCGCTGCGCTCGATGGCATGCCGGGTGGTGGAGCGGAACGCGGGCTCCAGGCCCACCAGGGTCACGTCCGTGCCGTGCAGCGTCGTGATCACCCGCGAGCGGCCCGTGATCGCCCTGGCATGAATGGCGGCCGTGGCGTGCGGAATGGCGTAGTGCGCGTGCGAGAGTTCCACGCCGTACTCCTGGATCACCTCCGTCAGGGTGTTCGCCGCCGCCAGTTCCGGGTACGGCTGGTCGAACAGCGCGTACGCGTACCCGCCCACCTGATGAAAGTACGGCCCGCTCATGCCGCGCTGACCGGTCAGGCGGAACGGCTGCGCCGCCCCCACGAAGTGCACCTCGTGCCCGGCGCGGGCCACCTGCAACCCCAGTTCGGTCGCGACCACTCCGGAGCCGCCCGCACTGGCATGACACAACACCGCCACCTTCACGGGCGACGTCCGGCGGTTTCGGGGGTGGGCACACAAGCTGACGAATTCATGAGTGCCAACTATAAGGGCTGCCTGTCAGCCCGATGGTTGCCGGCCTCCCCATCGCGGCGCTGCCGCGCAGCCGCCTCACGGCGCGGGCCCCGGTGCACACTCATCCGGTGTGACGGGGCCCGCTGCTGATGTGGCGAAGCCGGGATCAGACGGAGATCGTCGCCGCCAGGCTCTTGAGCTTGAAGCGGGCCATGGCCAGATTGGCGCGGTCCTTGGACAGCACCAGATACAGGAACATCGACAGCTGCGGCATCACGTAGATGATGTGGTACTGCGATTCCAGCGTGATCAGGATGTCCTCGATCTGGCCCTTGATGCCCAGGCTGTCCATGGTGCGCAGCTTGGCCCGCACGACCTCCGTGTTACCGGCCGCGGCCAGTTCTAGGTTCATGCCGCCGCCGGCGGTGCCCAGCGCCATGCCGCTGCTGTAGTCCACCAGCGCGGCAGCCAGCGCGCCGTCGATACCCATGGCCGAATCGAGAAGCTCTTTGACGTTACTCATAGTGGTGTCCTCCGGGGAATGGGGTGGGGGTGAGGGATCATCCTCGACCGGTGCGGGGGGCTCCGGTGAGGCGGCGTCGGCGGTCTGATCGGCGTACGGCCTGAGCCAGCGTTTGAAGAACATGGCGTCCTCCAGGAGCGGGGTGTCCGGGGTCGAGGTGGACGGCGTTTCATCCAGGCGTTTCATCGCTTCCATGAGCAGGTTGTTCAGGGACGCCCGGATCACGCGCCGCTGGTTGTGGTACGAACGTTCCAGGCTCAGTCGCGGGTGGGGCAGCCCCAGCAGGCGCAGCGCGGCGTCCTCGCCGCCGGACTGGCCGGCGTGTTCGAAGGCGTCCACGACCTCGCCGCGCAGCAGGTGCAGGCGGCCCCAGTTGTCCGCGTCCTGCACCTTGACGGCCAGGGTCCGTTTCTCCCACTGCAGGATCTGGAGCAGGTTGGGCAGGCTGACGCCCCGGATCGTGCCGAAACTGAGTTCCTTGATCTCCTGCTCGATCGCCTCGTGCAGTTCCTTGAGGTTCGGGGCGGTCAGGGCCGTCAGGACCCCGGCGCGTTCGGTCAGGAAGGTCAGGTCCTGGTCGGCGTCCACACTGAAGGCCAGCAGCGCCGTCTGCGGCCAGTGGTGCATGGCGTGGTCCACCAGGGCGTCACAGGGCGTGCGGCCCGGGGCGACCTGCAGCACGACCAGATCCGGTGGCGTGCCGGTCAGTTCGGTGGCGGCCTCCTGCGCGCGGACGTCGATGACGTCGCAGTCGCGCAGGAAGGGACTGCGTTCCCGCAGGTACTGGCCCAGCGGGGGCAGGGTGTCCGACAGGAAGACGATCCGGGTCGGAGTGGCGGACGCCTTGGACGCCGGGCCGTGGTCCGCGCCGATGAACTGTTCAAGTCGTTCCGCCATACGCGACCGTACCCTGACCGGCCTGCCAGCGGGCTTACACCATGAGAAGAGGCACGAAACTTCATGGTTGCGGCGCGCGGCGCCCGAAACCGCCCGGACGGTCAAACGCGCTTGCACTCGCCGTGCGCCGGGCGTACGATCATGGAATCCAGATCGCGTCAGAAGGGCACCTGCATGCCACCCCGAGCCCGGGCCATTCTGCCGGTCGATGCAGTCCTGCACGTGCGGAAGGGGCTGAGGCTTGGCGGAGCGGGCTGGCTGCCGCGCCGGTATGACCCGTCTTCATGTCGTGATGAACAGGTGTCTACTGCCCGGGCTTCAGGTCAGACGGCAGGCCGAAACGTTCCCGCAGGAAACGCCCCTGCGTGAGCAGCCGGTCGGCGGCCGCGTGATCGTGCCGCAGCACCTCGGCGACGCCGCCCTCGATCAGGGACAGCTGCTCAAGGAGCAGGGTCTCGGGCGGCTGCCCCTGGGCCTCCAGCTGCGCGCGGGCCGCCGGGGTCAGGTGCAGGTAGGCGCTGACCGTATCCGGCAGGTACTGGTCGCGCGTCTGCTGAAGCAGGAAGGAGGTGCGCGCGTCCCCCGGCACCTCCCGCAGGGCGTCGTGCAGGCTGCACAGCAGCGCCCAGGCGCGTGACCGGGCCGGTTCGGGCAGGCGCAGCAGGTTGTCCGGCAGGGTGCGCGTCGGCGCGGGAGCCTCGGCGTGCGTGACGTCCGGGGCGGGCGCGCGGCGGGTCGCCAGCAGGATCAGCACGGCCGCCAGCGCCAGGATCAGCAGCGGCGTCATGGTTTGGTCGCAGCGGAACGGCCGGTCAGGTTCCCGACGTCCAGCAGGAAGTTCCCGTCACTGGGCAGCATGACCGTCTGGATGCCCGGCGAGAGTTTCTCCGCGACGGTCAGCTGGATCAGCTGTGGATTCTCCCGCAGGGCCCGGCCGCGCAGGGACAGCGCCTCGGCCTCGCCGCGCGCCTTGGCGACTGACGCCTTCGCGGCGCCCTCGGCCTCCACGACGGCGCGCTGCGCGGCGATGTTCGACTGCTGCAGCTTGTTGCGTTCCACCGCGACCTGCTGCTCGGCGGTCTGCTTCTGCTCGATGGCCTTGGCGACGCTGTCCGGGATGCGCAGTTCACGCAGCAGGACGCTGTCCAGCGTGAGGTTGTTCTGCTGGAACACCTGCCGCAGCGCGTTCGTGATGCTCGCCTCGACCTGCTGGCGCTGCGTGCTGATGATGTCGGCGGCGCTGAACTGCCCGATCGCGTCGCGGACCTTGCTGCGCACCTGCGGGCGGATCACGGTCCGCACGTAGTCGCGGCCCAGTTCCTTGTGCAGCTGCGCGGCCTTGGCGCGGTCCACCCGGAACTGCACGGTCACGTCCGCCGTGATCTCCAGGCCCTCCTTGCTGCGCGCGCGGATGGCACCCTCGTCCCCGTCCTGGATGTTGTGCGCCAGCGTGACCTCCTGGAGTTTCGCGTCGTACAGCGTCACGTGATCCACGAACGGCACGAGGAAGTGCACGCCCTCCTGCAGCGGCTGGCCCTTCACGCCGCTCAGGGCGCTGAACGCCACGCCCACGTACCCGGCGGGGACGACCTTCACGCTCTGCGCGACCAGCACCCCCGCGATGAGCAGTCCACCCAGGATCAGCGCGGCGCGGCGGTTCGGGCGGACGGTGAGCTTCGGTGTGGCGCGGCTCTTCTGGTCGGTCATGTCACCGGTACGGCCCGGACTCTCACCGGGTTCCCATGCACCGGGTCAGGCGTCGGGGGTATCGCCGTCCACGTACACCCACGCGCCACCCACCTGCGTGAAGCGGCTGCGTTCCCGCAGGGCGTACCGCTCGCCGTCCGGCAGGCGCAGCTGCGCCGTGAAGGTCACCTCGTCCCCCTGCGCCCCGTGCACGCGCAGGCCCAGGTAGCGGGTGCCGTCGCGCAGGTCCAGCGTGGCGGGACGGGTGTCCGGATGCCACGTGCGCTGCACGTACGCGCTGTCGCCCAGGGCGTACGCCGCGTAGCGCGAGCGCATCAGCGCCTCCGGGGTGGCGGCCGCCTGACCGGCGTGCAGCGGGCCGCAGCAGTGCCCGTAACTCCGCCCGGAACCGCAGGGACACGACTTGAACGGGGGGTACGCGAGGGGCATGCGCGCAGGCTAGAGCATTTGGGCGCAGACCGTGACCGGGAAGGCGACAGGCCATAATGGACCCAATGAGTGCCACCGAAGTCATCACCTCCCTGCAGAACGCGCACGTCAAGCGGCTCGTGCGCCTGCGGGGCCGCCGCGAACGCGAACAGGACGGCGTGATCCTGATCGAGGGCGCCCGCGAGATCGCCCGCGCCGTCGCCAGCGGCCTGACCCTGAGCGCCGTGTACAGCACCCCCGACCTGCACAGCCCCGAAGGGGAGACCCTGGCCCCCACCCTGCACGCCCCCACGCACCTGCTGTCCCGCGCGGCCTTCGAGAAGGTCAGCGGGCGCGAGAACCCGGACGGCCTGCTGGCCCTGGCCCCCACCCCCGCGCGGCCCCTGCCGGAACCCGGCGCGCAGGCCGTGACGGTCGTGCTGCACGGCCTGGAAAAACCCGGGAACGTCGGCGCGATCCTGCGCAGCGCCGACGCCGCCGGGGCGGACAGCGTGATCGTCCTGGGGCGCGGCGCCGACCCCTACGGCCCGAACGTGATCCGCTCCTCGCAGGGCAGCGTGTTCACCCTGCCCGTCGCCGTGATGAGCGAGGACGAGGCGCAGGCGTGGCTACAGGAGCGGGACTTCACGACCTTCGCGTGCACCCCGGACGCCGGGCGCGCCTACTGGGACGCGCCGCTGACCGGCCGCGTGGCGCTGCTGCTGGGCACCGAACACGAGGGCCTGCCCGAACACTGGCGCCGCACCGACCACAGCGTCAGCATCCCCATGGACGCCAGCCGCGGCGCGGACTCGCTGAACGTCGCCACGGCCGCCGCGCTGATGCTCTTCGAATGCGCCCGGCAGCGCCGCGCCGGGAGCGGGACGTGATCCAGACCTCGAACGACCCGTACCGGGACTGGCTGCGCGTCCGCCTGAGCGCCGAACTGGGCGTGAACGAGGCCGAACAGATCATCCAGGGCGCCGTGCAGCGCCGCGGCTGGACCGCCCTGCGCGCCCTGGGACCCCGTGACGTCGTGGCGGTCCTGCAGGACGTGTACGCCCGCCTGCGCGAGAACTACGGCGACGCCCGCGCCGACCGCTGGCTGGAGGGCACCACCCTGGACCTCGCCCGCTTCGCGGAGACCGTCCCGGTGCCCGCGCAGCCCACCGAGGGCCCCATCGCGCCCGCACCGAGCCCCATCCGCTGGGGCCGCCGCGCGCACGACCTGCCGCTGCTGCTGGCCCGCTCGCACGCCGAGATCGCCGGGCGCAGCCTCGCCGGGATCCGCGCCAACCCGGACCTGCGCGCCCTGGAACGCGCCGCCGAGTGGGACGTGCAGGCCACCCAGGCCGAGGTGCGCCGCTGGGAGACCGAGGAGATGCTCAGCCGCCTGCGCGCCGACCACGCCCGCATCGAGGTCGCCGATCAGGTCGCGGGGGCCGCTGCCCAGGCGCAGCTGCTGGACCTGAACGTCCGTGAACTTCAGGACGCGCTGCGAGACGGTCAGGCCGTCGGGCCGAGGCTGGCGCACACGCAGCTCATGGCCTCCCAGACCCACGCCTTCCTGACGGCCTTCACGCCCCTGATCGAACTGGCCGACGCCGATACGCCCCTGACCATGCTGGACGTGGACCTCGCGCACGCCCGCTTCTCGCTGGGTGTGCCGCTGCATCCGAACGTCCTGCGGGCCCGGCAGGCCCTGAACTACGCGCAGTGGCACGCCGGCGAGGCGGCCGAGTCCTCCCCGGCCGTGGCGCAGGCCCAGCAGGCCCTGCACGCCGCGCAGCAGGAAGCGCGCGCCCAGCTGGACGGTACGCTGCACGCCGCCCGCGCCCATCAGGCGGCGCTGCGCGACCTGAGAACCCAGGTGGAGACGCTGGAACGCCGCGCGACGCAACTGGCGCAGCTGGGCGGCGATCCCGTGAGCCTCGCCCGCGTGCGGCTGGAATGGCGCCAGGCCCGCACGGCCGCGCGCGTGCAGGCCCACCGCCTGGAGGAAGCCCTGAAACTTCTGGACGCTCTGGTCAGCGAGGGAGACACCACCAGCACCCCCGCCTCCTGAACGTTGCCCGACATGTCGCGGAGGTCCGGGGTGGATGGTGCCCCCCGTCGCCGTTCCCCGGCCCTGAACGCGGAAGAATGCCTGCATGACCAACGCAACGACAGGCATGCAGCAGGCGATTCTGGCCGGAGGCTGCTTCTGGTGTACCGAGGCCGTCCTGAAGGACGTGCGCGGCGTACACAGGATCGAGAGCGGCTACATCGGCGGGCACACGCCCAACCCCGACTACCGCAGCGTGTGCAGCGGCGCGACCGGGCACGCCGAGGCGGTCCGCGTGACCTTCGACCCCGCGCAGGTGTCCTACAAGGACCTGCTGGGGCTGTTCTTCGCCACGCACGACCCCACCAGCCTGAACCGTCAGGGCGCGGACGTGGGCACCCAGTACCGCAGCGCCGTGTTCCCCCTGACCGCCGAACAGGAGGCCCAGACGCGCGAGGTGATCGCCGACCTGACCGCGCAGGACGTGTTCGGCAAGCCCATCGTGACGACCGTCGAGCCCGCCAGCGAGTTCTTCGTGGCCGAGGACTACCACCAGAACTACTACGAGAACAACCCGCGCCAGCCGTACTGCATGGCCGTCATCGCGCCCAAGGTGTCGAAGATGCGCCAGTACTACAGCGACCGCCTGCGCGCGTAAGGCCACATAGAAAGGCGGCGAGGGGACATGCCCTCGCCGCCTTCGTTCATCAGTTGGCTATCAGGCCTTGCGGGCCTTCATGTTCTCGATGATCTTGTCCCCGAAGACGCTGGTCTTCACTTCGGTCGCGCCGTCCATGTTGCGGGCGAAGTCGTACGTCACGACCTTCTGCTGGATGGTGTCGTCCAGGCCCTTCAGGATCAGGTCGGCGGCCTCGGTCCAGCCCATGTAGCGCAGCATCATCTCGCCGCTGAGGATCACGGAGCTGGGGTTGATGACGTCCTTACCCGCGTACTTGGGCGCGGTGCCGTGGGTCGCCTCGAAGATGGCGTGGCCGGTCACGTAGTTGATGTTCGCGCCGGGGGCGATGCCGATGCCGCCGACCTGCGCGGCCAGCGCGTCGCTGACGTAGTCGCCGTTCAGGTTCAGCGTGGCGATCACGTCGTAGTCGGTGGGGCGCAGCAGGATCTGCTGGAGGAAGTTGTCGGCGATGACGTCCTTGATGACGATGCCGTTCGGCAGCTGGCACCAGGGGCCGCCGTCGATCTCCACGGCGCCGAATTCACGCTTGGCGAGCTCGTAGCCCCAGTCGCGGAAGCCGCCCTCGGTGAACTTCATGATGTTGCCCTTGTGCACGAGGGCGACGCTCTTGCGGCCGTTGTCCACGGCGTACTGGATCGCGGCGCGCACGAGACGCTCGGTGCCTTCCTTCGACACGGGCTTCACGCCGAAGGAGGAGCTGTCCGGGAAGCGGATCTTGTTCACGCCCATCTCGCCCACGAGGAACTCGCGGACCTTGGCGGCCTCGGGCGTGCCGGCCTTGTACTCGATGCCAGCGTAGATGTCCTCGGTGTTCTCGCGGAAGATCACCATGTCCACGTCCTGCGGGCGCTTGACGGGGCTGGGCACGCCGTCGAAGTACTGCACGGGGCGCACGCAGGCGTACAGGTCGAGTTCCTGGCGCAGCGCCACGTTGATCGAGCGGATGCCGCCGCCGACCGGGGTGGTCAGGGGGCCCTTGATGCCGAACAGGTATTCGTTAAAGGCGTCCAGTGTGCTCTGGGGCAGCCACTCGCCCTCGCCGTACACGTTGACGCTCTTCTCGCCTGCGTAGACTTCCATCCACTCGATCTTGCGCTCGCCGCCATAGGCGATCTCGACCGCCGCGTCGAGGACGCGGACGCTGGCGCGCCAGATGTCGGGGCCGGTGCCGTCGCCTTCCACGAAGGGAATGACGGGGTGGTTCGGCACGTGCAGCTTGCCGTCTTTCATCGTGATCTTCTCGCCCTGCGCGGGCACCGTGATGTGCTTATCCATGACCCGGACACTGTACTCCAAGCGGCATGAACCGGAGTTGGTGTACCTGTTACCCCAAGGGTTTATACCCGGTTCACGCAGATCGGGACCCAACCCCGCAGACCATGAAGATTCCTGAAGTCTGCGTGCAGTGACCCTGAAGCCGCGCCTCACCCCGCACCCGGCCGGACGCGGCAAGCTGGGGGCACCCACAAGGGAATCCACACCGCAGGAGGACTCAACCCATGAGTGACAAGAGCACCGCTGAAAACATGCTGGACGCCGCCAAGGCCAAAGTGAACGAAGGCGCCGACCGCCTGCGCGAGGCCGGCCACAACGCCGCCCACGCCGTGACCGGCGACGCCCACCACAAGGCCGAAGCCCTCGAGGACCGCGCCAAGGCCGAAGTGCACAACCGCGAAGCCAACGCCGAGTACAACGAAGGCAAACGTGAAGCCAAGGACGGCGACGGCCACTAAGGCCCCAGCCTCAACCTGCCTTGACCAGCCCCTCCCGCGCGGAGAGGCTGGTTTTTTCACGCCGCCGCGCGCGGGGGCCGCTACACTGCCCCCCATGACCACAAAGGGGCGGCGCGTCTCTCGCCGCGAACAACACCGCATCGGCGGCACCGGCGCGTCTGTCACGGTGCGCAACACATTGATCGCCTACGCGTTCATGCTGCCGTTCCTGATCCTGCTCGTCGTGTACCACACCTGGCCCGTGATCTTCGGGTCGTACCTGGCGTTCACGAAGTACAACATCATCAGCCCGCCCCAGTGGGTCGGCCTGGATAACTTCCGCGAACTGTTCGCCGACGAGCAGTTCTGGTCCGGCCTGCGCAACAGCCTCAAGTACGTGCTGGTCGTGCCGGTCATCCAGGTCATCTCGATCCTGGTGGCGCTGCTCGTGAACCGACCCCTGCGCGGCATCGGCTTCTTCCGCACCGCGTACTACGTGCCGGTCGTGACGAGCTTCGCGGTGGTCGGCCTGATCTGGTCGTGGCTGTACAAGCAGGGCGGCGCGGTGAACAGCGTCCTGATGGGCCTGGGCCTGATGCGCGGCGACCACAGCCTGCTGGACAACCCCGCCACGGCGCTGTTCGCGGTGATGTTCGTGACCCTCTGGAAGGGCATCGGGTACTACATGGTGCTGTACCTCGCGGGCCTCCAGGGCATCAGCCGGGAACTGGAGGAAGCCGCCACCATCGACGGCGCGACCCGCTCGCAGGTGTTCTGGAACATCACCCTGCCGGGTCTGCGCCCCACCATCCTGGTGTGCAGCCTGCTGTCCACCATCAGCGCCATCAAGGTGTTCGAGGAACTGTACGTCATGACGCCCAACGGCTACCCGGCGGGCAGCACGTACTCCGCGCTTATGTACTCGTTCTCCAAGGCGTTCGGGGGGGACTTCAACTTCGGGCTGGCCGCCGCCGCCAGCATGGTCGTCGCGGTGGTCAGCATCCTGTTCGGCCTGATCAACTTCCGCCTGACCAAAGGAGGCCGCAGCGATGCCTGACACCACCCTGCCCCAGACCGCGCTGGTCAGCGACCCGCACGCGCAGCTGGCCGCGCAGCTCAAGGTGCAGCGTCAGCGCCGCGAACGTCTGCGCAACGCCGCCGCGTACGCCGTGCTGATCCTCATCGCGCTGATCATGCTCTACCCGTTCTACTGGACGCTCGTGACGTCCCTGGAACCCACCGGGAACATCTACGAGGCGAAGATCCTCCCCACCGCCCTCAGCCTGCGCAACTATCTGGAGGTCTTCAGCGGCACCACCGTCCCCTTCTGGCGGCTGATCCTGAATTCCGTGATCATCTGCGTCCTGGGCGTGACCTTCACTACGACCCTCGCCACGCTCGCCGCGTACCCGCTGGCCCGCATGCGTTTTCCCGGCCGGGACCTGATCTTCTACTCCATCCTGATCCTGATGGTCCTGCCCAACGAGGCCGGCCTGATCGTCAACTACATCACCACCATCAAACTGGGCCTGCTGGCGCAGACCAGTCCGCTCGCGGACGCCGCGCGGCAGTACCTCGCGGTCGTGCTGCCCGGCGCCGCCAGCATCGTGGGCCTGTTCCTGCTGCGCCAGGCGTACCTGGGTATCCCGCAGGAACTCATCGAGGCGGCCCGCATTGACGGGGCGCGCGAACTCACCATCTGGCGCCGCATCATGCTCCCGCTGGCCACGCCCACCATCGCCGCGTTCGCCATCCTGGAATTCGTGGCGTACTGGAACTCGTTCCTGTGGGCGCGCGTCATGCTGCCCGACAAGAACATGCTCCCGCTCTCGGCGGGCCTGCTGGAACTGTCCGGCACGTTCAGCACGAACTCCCGCGCCGTCATGGCGGGCGCCGTCATCACGATCATCCCCATCCTGATCGTGTTCCTGATGGGCCAGAAGTACTTCATGAAAGGCCTGGAAGGCGCGGTCAAGGGCTGATGTTCCGCCGCAAGAAGGACTTCTACGTGAACGCCCGCGCGGTCATCGAGCGCAGCGGCGAGCGCGGGCCCGAGGTACTCCTGCAGGTGCGCGCCAAGCCCGGCGAGCCCCGCACGCTGGAACTCCCTGGCGGGCAGCTCGACCCCTTCGAGTCCATCCCGCCCGCCCTGCGCCGCGAGGTGCTGGAGGAGACCGGCCTGACCGTTACCGCCTTCCTGGACGATTCACACTCCACCACCTCCAGTGCGCCCGGCGGGGACGTGGAGTGCCTGACGCCCGCCTTCGTCTACCAGACGACGCGCGGCCCGGTGGACAGCGTCGGCTTCTTCTTCCGCGTGCAGGCCAGCGGCGAACCCCTGACCCGCGGCGACCACGCCGAGGTGCCCCGCTGGGTGCCGGTGCGCACCCTCCGCACCCAGATGCAGACCCGCCCCGGGGACTTCAACTGGCTGACCCTCGCCGCGCTGCGCCACCTGTTCACGCACACCTGGGCAGACGCATGACCCGTCACGTCCCGTTCCTGACGGCTGGCCTGCTGCTCCTGACGGCCTGCTCGCCTGCCCCTCAGTCAACCCAAACGGCTCAGACGGCCCAGGTGGCAGAACCCGAGGTGCATTCCGTCAGCGTCCGCGCCGTGACCCTGCCTGCCACCGTCCGCTCCGGGGAGTCCCTGACCGTTACCTGGGAGGTCGGTGTGGGAGGCTGCGACCACCCGCACGAGCTGCGCGTCACCCGCGAGGCTGGCGGGCCGCTGCTCATCCGCGCAGTGGCCCCCTCGACGAGTTCAGGGGTCTGCACCACCGAGGGCATCCGCTGGCAGCGCGCGGGCGTGGTCGTCCCGCCGTCCATGCTCGGCACTGGCGGAGGTCCCCTGAACGTCCGCCTGAACGGCCAGGAGATCGGGCAGGTGACGGTTCAGTGACCCTGACCTACCGTACGCTGGACCGTGACTGGGACGTGATCGTCGCCGGGGGCGGCACCGCCGGGGCCATCGCGGGCGTCGCTGCCGCCCGCAGCGGGGCGCGGACGCTGGTCGTGGAGGCGCAGGGCAGCCTGGGCGGCACCGGCACGAACGCCTGGGTGACGCCGCTGATGCGGAACGTCGCGGACGGGCAGAACCTCAACCGGGGCCTGACCGAGGAACTCAAGGCCCGCCTGCGGGCGCGCGGTGACGGCGCGACCGACCCGTCCGGGAACGACAACTGGTTCAACCCGGAGGGCCTGAAGTTCGTGCTGGACGACCTGCTGCGCGAGTCCGGCGCGGAGGTGCTGTTCCACACTCAGGTCGTGCAGCCTGTCATGGCCGCCGGGCGGATCGAGGCGCTGGTCGTGCACAACAAGGGGGGCCTGCAGGCCCTGCGCGCCCGGACGTTCATCGACGCGACCGGCGACGCGGACGTGGCCGCGCTGGCCGGCGTGCCCATGAGCGGCGGGGACGAGGACGGCGTGCATCAGGCCATGAGCCTGCGCTTCACGCTGGCCGGGGTGGACGTCACCCGCCTGCGTGACTTCCTGAACGGGAATGGACAGTGGCAGGACCACCCGGACTTCCTGCATTTCTGGATGGTCTGGGGGCGGAACAGCAGCCTGGAACCCCTCTTCCGGCAGGCGGTCGAACGCGGCGTGCTGCTCGAGCGCGACGGGGACTACTTCCAGGCGTTCAGCGTCCCCGGTCGCCCCGGTGAATTCAGCTTCAACTGCCCGCGCATCCGCGCCGACCTGCATGACGGCACCGACCCCTGGCAGCTCAGCGAGGCGCAGCTGGACGGGCGGCAGGCCATCACGCGCCTCACGGCGTTCTGCCGCGCGTTCCTACCCGGCTGTGAGCGCGCGTTCATCGGCGTGGTCGCCCCGATGATCGGCGTGCGCGAGACGCGGCGCATCCAGGGCGAGTACACGCTGACCGTCACGGACATCCTCGACTGCGCCCGCTTCCCGGACGGCATCTGCCGCAACCACTACCCGGTGGACATCCACTCGGTCAGGGGCGGCGCGAAACTCCTGCACGAACGCGAGGGCACCGCGCCGTACTTCGCGCCCGGCGCGTTCCACGACATCCCGCTGCGCGCCATCATCCCGCTGAACGTCACGAACCTGCTCGTGCCGGGCCGAGCCGCGAGCAGCACCTTTGAGGCGCAGTCCAGCATCCGCGTGCAGCAGAATTGCCACTCCATGGGAGAGGCCGCCGGGATCACCGCCGCCTGGGCCGCGCGGGACCATGCCGGAGAGGTCCGCGCGGTCAGCCCGGACGACCTGCGCGCCGAACTGACCGCGCGCGGCGCACTGGTCTAACCCAGCAGGGGAGAGCCCCCCAGCCGCTGCGCCGCGTTCCGGGCCGCCTGCTCTCCCCACAGGGCCGACGCGACGTGCAGCGCCGCGTGCAGCGCCGCGAAGCCCGCCGGGGCGGAACACAGCGCGCCGTCCGTGACGACCTCGCCGGGGCGCACGTCCGCCGGGGTGAAGCCCCACAGTGTGTCCGCCAGTTCGGCCGGGCCGCCCACCACGCGCCCGTCCAGGGTGCCCGCCTCGCCCGGCAGGAGCAGGCCGCTGCCGCTGGTGCCGGTGGTCAAGTCCGCGTGCGCCCTGAGGAACCCCTGGAGGAGCGGATCGCGCGCCGCCTTCGCCGCGCCCGGCCCGCCGGGAACGAGCAGGGCGGCGGGTTCCGGCAGCGCCGCGAACAGCACGTGCGGGGTGCTGACCAGTCCGCCCGCCGTGACGATACTGGCCCGCGAGCGGTTCACGGTCCGCACGCAGCCCTCACCGCCGCACAGGCGCAGCACCGACACCATCACGCCCAGTTCCAGTTCGCTGACGCCCGCGTACACGGGAATCGCCACGACCGGCCCGGTGTACTCCGGTGCGGCCTCCGACGGGGAGGAGTCGGTCCTCACTGCCCCAGGGGCCGCAGCGTGTACGCACGCCGCGCGGCGGGCGGGCCCACCTCGCCGCGTTCGAGCAGGTCGTGCGCGGCGTCCGCCGAGAGCCGCTCGACCCGCAGCAGGTACTGCAGCGCCGTCGCCTGCCCGTCGAAGCGCCGGGGGTGGGGGTCACCCTCGACCCGCAGGTCCAGCCAGGGCAGCCCCTGGTCAGAGATCACGCAGGTCCTCCCACAGCTGCCAGCCCACGCCGTCCGGGGTGCCCTCCAGCAGCGGCCCGAGCAGCCCGCTGGCCGCCTGGGCGTCCGCGTGCAGCGAGTCGTTGTCCGGGCGCGGCTCGTACACGCGCAGCACCGTGAACTGGTAGAACGCCTGCGACGCGGTCGGCTCGCCGTTCTCGAAGAACGCGAACGGCGGGTTCACGCTGTCCCACAGGACGTGCGCGCCCTCCTGATCGCCGTGCTCGTCCGGTGCGGGCAGATCGAGTTCATGCGGCAGGAACGTCTCCAGGTCGATGTCGGCGTCCTGCGGGTGCCACACGTACCCCTGAAGGAGCCGCACGGCCGCGCGGCCACCGGGGGCGGGTTCACTGATGCTCACGCGCCACAGCATACCCGCCCGCCGCCCCCCGCGTGGACGCGGCGTCCCGTACCAGCTCCGCGGCGGCCAGGGCGTCCGGCGCTCGCCAGTCCAGGAGTTCCGCCGGGACGCCCCAGGCCCGCAGCGTGTCGCCCGGGTCCCCGCCTCTGGCCTCCAGCGCCCGGCCCGCCTCGCGCCACACGCCCGCACGGAACGGTTCCAGCGCGGGGCTGTCTAGGGCGTCCCGCAGGACCCGCAGGGCGTCCAGCGGCGCGGCGCCGGGATCCAGCAGTCCGGCGCGGGCCTCCAGCGCCAGCAGCTGCGCGTCCAGACCCGGGTCCAGGGGCGGGCCGCCCGGCGCGGGGCGGCGCAGCAGGGCGTGCGCGCGGTTCACGCTGCCCAGCGCGGCGTCCGGCCGTCCGGCCCGCAGCTGCGCGTCGGCCAGCATCGCGCGCGCCTGCGCCTCCTCGTACGGGTGCGAGGCCAGCGTCAGCGCCTCCTGCACGAGCGCCGTGGCCTGCTCCGCGTCGGGGGTGGCCAGCGCGAGGCTCAGGAGCATGTCGAAGCGCAGCGTCACCTCCCGGTCGGCCGACCCGCCCGCCCGGTCCAGCAGCGCGCCCAGCAGGACCCGGGCCCGGTGCAGGTCGGCGTTGTCGGCCGCCGCGCCACCCAGCGGCGGCAGGTACGGCACGCCCAGCCCCCGCGTGAGGTACGTCAGTGCTGCGCGGTAGCGGGTGCGCCGCTCACGGTACCCGACCTCGGCCGGGCGGGCCTCGCTGCGCGACAGCAGGGTCAGCGCCTGCGCCGCCTGCCGCTGCGCGTCCTCCAGCCTCCCCAGCGCCAGCAGCAGCGGCACCCCCTCCGAGAGCAGGCGCGCGCGGGGCACGCCGTCCACGTGGCGGCGCTCGTCCGGCGGCACCAGTGCCAGCGCGTCGCGCAGCCGCTCCAGACCCTCGGCCGGGCGGCCCAGGCGGCGCAGCGCCGTGCCCGCGCGCGCCAGCACCCGCGCCCGCTCCTCGGGCGACCCGCCCGCGTCCGTCAGGCGCGCCCCCGCGTCCAGCAGCGCTCCCAGCGCCGCGTGCGGCTGCCCCAGGCGCAGCAGCAGGTCACCCTCCTGATACCGCGCCCGCGCCGACAGCAGCGGACTGGCCGCAGGTACGCCCCGCAGGGCCTCCAGCGCCTCGGGCCAGCGCCCGGCGTCCTTGGCGATCAGGCCCCGCCACAGCAGCGCGCGCGGCCCGCCCCTCACCAGCCGCGGGTCCTGCGCCGCGCGGGTCGCGCCCCCCAGGTCCCCCTGCCAGCGGGCCAGCGCCGCCTGCACGAGCAGCGCGTCCACCTCGGCCGCCGCCGCCCACGGGTCGCGGGCGTCCATGCCCGTCACGTCCGGGTGCTGCAGCTGCGAGCGGGCCGCGTCCATCCGCCCGGCCTCCAGGCTGCTCTCGGCGAGCTTCACGCGCGCCCAGCCGCGCACGGCGTCACTGCCGGATTCCAGCAGGGTGAACAGCGCGTCGCGCGCGCGCGGGTCGTTGTACTCCCCGCGCCCCGCGTGATGCATGACGACCGCGCGCGCCAGCGTCTCGCGCGCCTCGCCCGTCGCGCCGCGCAGACGCGGCCACAGCGCCGGAAGGTGCCGCGCGTCGTCCGGCTGCTGCGTTACCTGCGCCGCCAGCGCCGCCCAGTCGCCCAGCGCCGCCAGCGCGCCCAGCCGGTACGGCCCGAACCCCTGCCCGGCGTCCAGCGCCGCGACCGCCCGCAGCGCCCCCAGGCGGTCCGCGGCGGGAACGACTGGCCAAGCCCGCTCCAGCGCCGGGGTGGCCCGCCAGCCGCCCGCGCCGCCCAGCAGCAGCGCCCGCGCATGCGGCGGCACCCCCAGCGGTGAGCCGCCCAGCAGCGCCGCCAGCAGCGCCTCCGGCCAGTCCCGCCCGGCCGGGTGCGCCGCGTGCAGCGCGCCGGTCAGCGTGACCAGCCGCCGCGACTCCGGGTCGTCCAGCAGCTCGGCGGGTGCGGCGCCGCCCTCGCCCGCCACGTTCGCCAGCAGCGTCAGGCGGTCCAGGTGCCGGCCCGTCTCGCGCACCAGCCGGTCGGCCTCGGCGCGCGGCACGCCCAGCCGGGCCATCAGGAACGCCCGCGCCTCGGTGGGCGTCGGGGGCCGCAGCTCGATGACCTCCACGTCCGTCCCGCCGGGCGCGTCGCCCTCGACGGCCAGCAGCACCGCCACTCCGGTCGGCGCGCGGCGCAGCAGCGCCTCCAGCGCCCACCCGGCCGCCGTGGTGCCCTCACCGCCCGGCAGGCGCGGCGCGAACCCCAGCGGGCGCAGATCTGCCGCGACGCGCAGCAGCAGCGCCCCCCCGGCGGGCAGGACGGCCCGCGCCGCGTCCAGCTGCGCCTGCGCCTGCGCCGCGAACGACGACCCCACCGCGCCCGGCGCGGCGGGCAGGCCCTCGCCCGCTCCACCCAGGCGCAGCGTCACCACCGGCACGCCCTGGGCCTCCAGCGCCGCCGCCACCCGCGAGAGCAGCACGGTCTTCCCGGCGCCCGGCGGGCCGCTCACGATCAGGCGCGGCGCGCGGCCCGCGCGGACGCCCGCCGTGAACTGCCGGAACGCCCGTTTCTTGCTGCGGCCCAGCAGTTCCAGATCGTCCGGCGCCGGGGCCGCGCCCACCGGCCCGTCCGGCAGCGGCACGCCCAGCTCGCGCGCCAGATCCTCCAGCACCGCGCGCAGCTGCGCCTTGTCGCGCGCGGTGCCCACGTCGCGGTACACGATGTTGCGCACGCTGCTGGGGTTCGCGCCGCGCTCGCGCATGCGCGCCTCCAGCCAGCGCAGGCTGCCGGGCACGACACCCCCCCCGCCGGGGGGCACCCGGCCACGCAGGTCGTTCAGGGTCGCTTTCCAGTCCACGGTCACGCCGAGCGTAGCACCCCCGCCGCCCACGCTGGACCGGGTGCAGAACAACCCGTGCGCGCCGTACCTGACGAACCCGTCAGCTTCACCCCGGCAGCCGCGTGTATAGTCTCACCCAGCACCCAACCCAACTGTCCCCACCGGAGGAACCCCACATGCGTAAGATCGCCCTGACCCTGTCCCTTGCCCTGATCACCGCCGCGTCCGCCCAGTCCCTGCAGAGCGCCCAGGCCCTCTACGACCAGGGCAAATGGCAGGACGCCGCCGCCGCCGCCGCCGACCTGAACACCAGCGACGGTCTCGCCCTGGCCGCCGAGGCCACCACCGCCGGCGCCGGACTCGTCGCCGACGGGCAGAAGAAGGCCCTGTTCGAGAAGGCCCAGGCGTACGCCAAGCAGGCCATCGCCAAGGACAAGAACAACGCCGAAGCGTACTTCGAACTCGCCCGCGCGCAGGGCCGCCTCGCGCAGTTCAGCGGCATCCTCCAGAGCCTCGGGCTGGCCGGCGACATGAAGAAGAACCTCGACATGGCCGTCAAGCTCGACCCCAAGATGGCCGGCGCGTACGTGGCGCTGGGACTATGGCACGCCAACCTGATCTCCAAGGGCTTCATCGCCACCCGCGCGACCGGCGCGGACAAGGGCCAGATCATCCCCAACTTCGAGAAGGCCATCGCGCTGGAACCCACCACCGCCGTGCACCGCATCGAGTACGCCAACGCCCTGATCCTCCAGGGGCGCAAGGCCGAGGCCGCCGCGCAGCTCGAGAAGGCCATCAGCTTCAGCGCCACGACCTTCTGGGAGAAGCGTGACGAGGAGACCGCCAAGGCGACCCTCGCGAAACTGAAGTAAATCCGCGTGGCGCGCCGCTCCAGGCTCCAGCCCGGGCGGCGCGCCTCGCTTGACACCCCGGGGGGTGCCGCGTAGACTTCTCCCTGCCCAGCCTACCGGCGGGCGATGGTCGGGTTCGGGGCGTAGCGCAGCCTGGTAGCGCACGTCGTTCGGGACGACGGGGTCGGAGGTTCGAATCCTCTCGCCCCGACCATCAAGGAAGCCCTCCCCGCCGGGAGGGCTTTTTTCACGCCGCCCACCCACCCCGGAGACTGCCCCATGCGCGTGTACGCGATAGCCGACCTGCACCTCGCCTTCTGCACCCCGAAACCCATGACGGTGTTCGGGCCGCAGTGGACCGGTCATCCGCAGGCGATCTTCGACGAGTGGCGCGCCGTGGTGCGGGACGAGGATCTGGTGCTGCTGCCCGGCGACCTGTCCTGGGCGATGCGACTGCCCGAGGCGATGCGAGACCTCGCGCCGGTCGCCGCCCTGCCCGGCACGAAGGTGCTGCTGCGGGGCAACCACGACTACTGGTGGCCCACGGCCTCCAAGCTCCGCGCGGCCCTCCCGGAGGGCATGCTGGCCGTCGTGAACGACGCCGTGCGCGTGGGGAACGTCGTCGTGTGCGGCTCGCGCGGCTGGATCACGCCCGGCTTCGAGGCCCTCGGTGCGGACGACCAGCGCCTGCTGGACCGCGAGGCCGAACGCCTCAGCCTCAGCGTGCAGGCCGCCCGCACCCTGCGGCAGTCCGGCGACCACCTGATCCTGATGCTGCACTACCCCCCGGCCACCCCGCCGTACCCGGCCAACCCGATCACCCGCGTGATCGACGACGCCCGGCCCGACCTGATCGTGTACGGGCACCTGCACGGCGTCGCGCCCGAACGCGCCATGCGGCACGTGAACGGCGTCCCGGCGCATCTGGTCGCGGCGGACGGCCTGAAATTCCGGCCCCGGCTGCTGCTCGACACCGGTGCCTGAGGGACGGGCTGCCCGCCTGGGGCGCACCGGATTCACGCGCCCTTCATGACGTGAGGCCCGCTTGACTTCGCGCGCACTCGAAGGCTTACGGTGCGGTCATGTCCGCCCTAGTTCCACTCAGCATTCAGGAGGCTGCCGCGCGGCTGGGTGTCAGCCCGCACACCCTGCGCTACTACGACCGCGAGGGTCTGCTGGACGTGCCGCGCGCCTCGGGGGGCGAGCGCCGCTACAGCGACCGCGAACTGACCCTGCTGCGCTTCCTGCTGCACCTGCGCGGCACCGGCATGGGCATGGCGGGCCTGCGCGCCTACATGGCCCTGGTCCGCGAGGGCGAGCACACCGCCCCGGAACGCCGCGCGCTGCTCGTGGCGCACGAACAGGAGGTCGAGGCGCGACTGCTGTCCCTGCAGGCCGACCTGAGTGCCATCCGCGCCAAGATCGCCCGCTACGACGCGCACCTGGGCTGCGACGGTGCGCCCGCACGACCTGTGCTGGACAGCCCCGTCCTGGCCGCGCAGCGGACCGCCCCGCCCGAGGTCAACGCTTGAGCCGCCCCGTCCCTTCGCCTCCGAACGGCACTGCACCGTCCAGTCCGCTGCGCCTCACGGCGGGCCGCTGGCTGGGGATCTACCCCAGCATCACCGCGTTGCTGCTCCTTCTGGGCCCATACCTGCTGGGTCACTACCCCACGCCCCTGATCGCGCTGCTGCTGACCGCCCTGCTCGTTCCACTCACCCACTACGTCGTGTTCCCGCTCGTGGAACGCCTGACGCGCGGCTGGGTACGCTTCCCGGCGCTGCACGGCGCGGCGCACCACCGCGTGGCCCTGCTCGTCTGGGCCGTCACCTACCCCCTGATCACCGCCGTGCTGCTGGTGGTGCTGCCCGTCCTGGCCGGGCGCGCCCCCGTCCCCCTGATCACGCTGGTCGTCACGCTCATCGCCGTGCCCATCCAGTCGCTGGTGATCCTGCCCCGCCTGATGCCGCGCGCCCGCCCCTGGATTCTCGGCGCGCAGAGGAGCCCCGCATGACCCCCACCACCCCACTCCCCACCCGCCACCTGCGCGACCTGACCGTCTCGGCCCTGGGCCTGGGCTGCATGGGCATGAGCGCCTTCTACGGCCCCACCGACCGCGCGCAGAACCTGGGTACCCTGGACCGTGCCCTGGAGCTGGGCGTCACGTTCTACGACACCGCCGACATGTACGGCCCGCACACCAACGAGGAACTCATCGGGGACTGGCTTCAGGGCAGACGCGACCGGGTGGTGCTCGCCACGAAGTTCGGCATCCAGATCGCCCCGGACGCGCCCGGCGGGCGGCGCGTCAACGGGCGGCCCGGGTACGTCCGGCAGGCCATCGAGGGCAGCCTCAGGCGCCTGCGCACCGATCACGTCGACCTGTACTACCTGCACCGCGTGGACCCGGAGACGCCCATCGAGGACACCGTCGGCGCGATGGGTCAGCTCGTGCAGGAGGGCCTCGTGCGGGCCATCGGCCTGAGCGAGGTCAGCCCGGACACCCTGCGCCGCGCGAACGCCGTGCACCCCATCACCGCCGTGCAGAGCGAATACTCTCTGTGGACCCGCGACCCCGAACAGGGCGTCCTGGCCGCCTGCCGCGAGCTGGGCGTGGGCTTCGTGCCGTACAGCCCCCTGGGCCGCGGCTTCCTGACCGGCGAGATCAGGAGCCCGGACGACCTGGCCGACGACGACTTCCGCAAGCACAACCCCCGCTTCCAGGGCGAGAACTTCCAGCGGAACCTCGACCTCGTGCGTGAGGTGCAGGCCATGGCCGCGCAGAAGGGCTGCACGCCGTCGCAGCTGGCCCTCGCGTGGGTGCTCGCGCAGGGGGAGGATCTGGTGCCGATCCCCGGCACGCGGCGCGTGAAGTACCTGGAGGACAACCTGGGCGCGTTGGACGTGCACCTCACGCCGGACGACCTGGCCCGCATCGACGCGGCGTTCCCGCCCGGCGCGGCGCAGGGCACCCGCTACCCCGAGGCGACCATGAACAGCGTGAACCGCTGAGCCACCCGGGGCGGGGGAGTGTGGAGGGGGCATGAAGCGCCCCGCTGCGTTCTCCCGCCCCGCTCGTGGCAGCATGGGCGGGTGAATGCCCCCATCCTCCGCACGGCCCTGATCACCGGCGTGGTGATCGCCGCCGTGAACATTCTGTTCGCCGCGCTCGACTACGGCCTGGATACCCTGCCGCCCTGGTTCTACCTCGCGCAGCTGCTGCTGCTGCCTGCCATGCTGCTCCCCATCCGGTACTTCCCGCAGGCAGCGGTCACGCGGGAGTTCCTGCCGCGCGCCGCGCTGTACGCGATGGGCTGGGCGGTGCCGTACGCGATCTACAAGTTCGCGCACGACGCCCTGAGCCCCGCGTTTCAGCCCGCCGGGTCGCTCGTGTCGTACCTGATCACGGTGGCGCTATTCTCGCTGCTGTTCGCCGCGATCCGCAAGCCCACCCGCTGATGCGCCTCGCGGTGCTGGGCGACGTGCACGGCAACGCCTTTGCGCTGCGCGCCGTGATGGACGACATCCGCGCCGCGAGTCCCGATCAGGTGCTGAACCTGGGGGACACCGTGTGGGGCTGCGCCGACCCGGCCAGCGCCTGGGCGCTGCAACAGGAGCACGCGCCGCCCAGCGTGCGCGGCAACACCGACGAGCGCGTCGCGGGCCTGCGCGACGGCAAGGAGACCATGCGCGCCTGGGTGCGCGCCCAGCTGCCCGAAGACGTCCCCGCCACCCTGGCCGCCCTGCCCAACCACCTCGACACGGCGGGCGGCGAGGTCCGCGTCGCGCACGGCAGCCCCCGCAGTCCCTGGGAGGACCTGATGCTCACCGGGGCGCCGGACGGGCACACCCGCCCCGCCCACTTCCGGGAACTGCGCGAGCGGCTGGACGGCTTCCGCTTCGACACGGGCGGCCGCGTGTGCGTCGTCGGGCACACCCACCGCGAGATGCTGACCGTCGTGGACGGCCTGACCGTCGTGAACGCCGGACCGGTCTCCCGGCAGAAGGACGGGCTGCCGCTGGCCCGCTGGGTGCAGCTCACCCGCCGCGCCGGGCACTGGACCGCCGAGTTCCGCCGCGTGCCCTACGACACGCAGGCGGCTGCCGCGTGGGCCCGCGCGCACGGCCCGGCCGGGGCAGGCGACCACGAGGCCCACTGGCTGACTGCTGGACGCGAACCCTGACCTCGACCCACAAGAGAAGCGCCTCCCGTTCCTGGAAGGCGCTTCTTCTATGGTGGGCTCAGCGGCCGGCGGGGACGAATTCGCGGTCGGCGAAGTCCTCGCGGCGCGGGGCGCGGTCGTCACGGTCACGGCTCCAGCGGCCCTGGCCCTGTCCGCCACGGTTGCCACCCTGGTACCCGCCGCGGTCGCCGCCGCCCTGGCCCTGGTACCCGCCGCCACGGTTGCCGTAGCCGCCGCCGTTGCCACGACCACGGTAGCCGCTCTCGTCACGGTCGCCACGGTAGCCGCGGCCACCCTGGTACCCGCCCTGGTCGCGGCGCTCGCGGGTGGGCTGCTCGAACAGTTCGGGCAGTTCCTGCGCGATCTCGACCTGCACCTCGCCTTCCAGCGGGCTGGCGGCCATCAGCTTCTCGACGAACTCGCTGGGCACGTCGGCCACGGCGCCGCCGCGCCACTGGCGCACCTTGCCGAGGCGGCGGGTGTCCAGGTCGCCGTTGCGGGCCAGGACGGCCACGGCGCGGGCCACGCTCATGCGCTCGGCGTGCAGGATGATGGTGGTCAGGCCTTCCTCACCGCTCAGGAGGCTGGCGGCCTTGACGGGCTCGGTCACGCCGCTGATCTTCGCCAGGGCGCGGCTCAGGGCCTCCAGGCCCAGCTCGCTGAACAGGCGCTCGGCTTCCGCCTGGAAGTTCGCCGCGGCGCTCTCGTCGACCTTGCGGACCATGTCGGCGCTGGCGCGGGCGCTGGCCTGAGCGACTTCCTTGGGCGTGGGCAGGGGACGCTCGATGAAGCGCACGCCGGTGATGCGTTCCAGGCCCGCCACCTCGCGGCCTTCACGGTCGCCGTACATGATGATCGCGGTGCCGGTGCGGCCCGCGCGGCCCGTGCGGCCGGAGCGGTGCACGTAGCTCTCGGGGTCCTGGGGCAGGTGGTACTGCACGACCAGGTCGACCTCGGGGATGTCCAGGCCGCGCGCGGCCACGTCGGTGGCGACGAGCACGTTGGCGCGGCCGCCACGGAACGCACCCAGGGCGCGTTCACGCTGGCTCTGCGCTAGGTCGCCGTGCAGCGCCTCGCTCTCGATGCCGCGGTGGATCAGTTCGTTCGCCAGCTCGTCGGCTTCACGCTTGGTGCGGGTGAAGACGATGGCCTTTTCCGGGTTGTAGATGGTGAGCAGGTCGGCCAGCACGCGGGTGCGGGTGCGGCCCACCTTGACCTTCAGGTGCTCGACGGTCTGCGCGGCCTGGCTCTTGCCCTCGCCGACCATGTCCACGATGACGGGGTCGTTCAGGTACTTGCGGGACAGGCGGTTGATGTCGTTCGTCAGCGTGGCGCTAAACAGCAGCGTCTGACGGGTCTCGGGGGTGCTCTTGAGGATGGTCTCGATGGCGTCGGCGAAGCCCACGCTGAGCATCTCGTCGGCCTCGTCCAGTACCGCGAATTCCACGGCGCTCAGGTCGAGGTTGCCGCGCTCGAGGTGGTCGATCAGGCGGCCGGGAGTGCCGACCACGACGTCCACGCCGCGGCGCAGGGCGTTCTCCTGCGGGCCGTAGCTGGCGCCGCCGTACACCGTGACGGTGGTCAGGTGGGCGCCGCTCTTGCTGAACTCGTCCGCGACCTGCTTGGCGAGTTCGCGGGTGGGGGCTACGACGATGGCGCGGGGCAGACGGGCACGCTCGCGGCTGGTCTCCAGCTTGCTCAGGATGGGCAGCGCGAAGGCGAGGGTCTTGCCAGTGCCGGTGCGGGCGCGGCCGATCATGTCCTTCCCGGCCAGGGTGAGGGGCAGGCTCTCGGCCTGGATGGGGCTGGCTTCCGTGATGCCGCGCTCGGCGAGACGCGCCGCGAGTTCGGGCGCAATCAGTTGATCAAAGTTCATTTGTGGTCCTTTCGGGAAAGCACAGCCCCAGTGACCAGCAAACGCCCTTTGAAACGGCATCCAGCATGTCCTGAAAGTGGGGGCACCTTCCAGCCGCACGGGAACCTCCCGTCGCGGCGCACGAATTAAAATGATACCGGATCGCTGGACTGAATGCAAGTGGCGCCCGCAGTGCGGCGGCGTGATGGGCTTAGGAGGCGCAGGCCCCGGGGTGTCAGGGGGCCTGTTCCAGCCCGGCGGGCAGGACGCCGCCCAGCGCGACCCACGCCTGGAGAATGTCGTCCGGGATGGGCGCGTGCAGGTGCAGCGCCTCGCCCGTCACCGGATGTGGGATGGTCAGGAACTGCGCGTGCAGCGCCTGCCGGGCGATCAGCTCCGAGGGGCGGCCGTACACGGTGTCCCCCAGGATCGGGCTGCCCAGGTGTGCCAGATGCACGCGCAGCTGGTGGGTGCGGCCCGTGCGTGGCTGCGCCCGCACCAGGGTCAGGATGCGGCCGTGTCCGTCCGGACGGGCGTCCAGCGGCGTGAACAGCGTCTGCGCCTCGCGCGGCTGCGCGCCGCCCACCGTCATGCGCTGGCGCTGCACCGGGTGCCGCCCGATGGGGACGTCCACGTTCACCGGGGCCTGCGCGGCCCACGCGCCCGCCGCAATGGCCAGATACGTCTTGCGCGTCGCGCGGTCCTTGAACGCCGCCGCCAGCCGCGCGTGGGCCGCGACCGTCTTGGCCACGACGATCACGCCGCTCGTGTCCTTGTCCAGCCGGTGCACGATGCCGGGCCGGTACCCGTCCGGACCGTCGAATCCGGACTGCTCGGGCAGTGTCATGCGGCCCAGCAGGGCGTTCACGAGCGTGCCCGTCGTGACGCCCGGCGCGGGGTGCGTGACCATCCCGGCGGGCTTGTTCACGGCGATCAGGTGCTCGTCCTCGAAGATCACGTCCAGCGGCACCTGCTCGGGCGCCACCGTCGCGTCGGCGGGCGGCGGCACCTGCACGGTCAGGACCTCACCGCCGCGCAGTTTCAGACTGGCCTTGCCCGCCACCACGCCGCCCACCTGCACGTGCCCCGCCTCGATCCAGACCGACACCTGCGAGCGGCTGGCGCCACTCAGCGCCGACACGACCGCGTCGAGGCGTCCGGGCGTGGCAGTCAGGGTCAGGAGGGCAGGGGAGGGCGCGGCGTCGTTCACGCGCCCGAGTGTAGACCACCGTCGGCAACAGCCGTCCAGCCGGGAACGCCAGCAGGGCGTGCGCTGGAGGACACCTCCTCCGGCGCGGTGTTTCCGGCCCGGTGTCGCCTGCCAGGACAGGCACTGGCGGGGGGCGGTTTCCCCGTGCGCATTCACCGGACCTTCACGCTTGCGCGGCGCGTCATCCGATTCCGTCCGGCATGCATATGGCTGACTGAGCGAAGGAAACATCGAGCGCCACCCGCGTGCCTGAGCGCGCCGCTCAAGGGAGACACCACATGCCAGAGGACACCCGACCCGCCCCGACCGCCTCCCCCTCGCCCCTCGCCTCGCGCCGTCAGTTCATGGGCTACGCCGCCCTGTTCGGCGGAGGTCTGGCGCTCGTCTCCTGCGCCCCGGCCATGGGCATGACGCCCAGCCAGAAGCAGGACATCGAGATCCTGAACTATGCGCTGACCCTGGAATACCTGGAAGCCGAGTTCTACGCCGCCTTCGACACCGGCGCCTACGCCGCGAACCTCAAGAACGCGCGCGCCAAGGAATACGCCAAGGAACTCGCCGCGCACGAGAAGGCGCACGTCGATGCCCTCAAGGCCACCATCCAGAAGCTGGGCGGCACCCCCGCCACCAAGCCCACCTTCGACTTCAGCCCCCTGATCGGCGGGCGCACCGTGGACGACGCGCTGTTCCTAGCGCTGGCCGCCACCCTCGAACCCATCGGCGTGCGCGCCTACCTGGGTCAGGTCGCGCGTCTGAGCAACCCGGAACTCGTGGCCGCCGCCGCCGCCATCCACGCCGTCGAGGCGAACCACGTCTCTGGCGTGCAGGAGCTGCGCGTGAGCCTGGGGCAGAACTCCACCCCGACCCGCCAGACCGCCATCGCCCCGCAGAGCGACGCCAAGCCCACGAGCACCAGCGCCGCCGACTTCGACGCGAACTATTCGCCCACCCCCACCGCCCTGTGGCAGCCCCTCACCATGACCCAGGTGCTGGCCATAGTGAACCCCGTCATCAAGCGCTAAGGCCCAAGGAGACACTGACATGAGCAACCGCCGTTCCTTCCTGAAGTTCGCTGGTGCCGGTGCCGGGGCCCTGACCCTGGGCGCCCTCGACCTGTCCGCGCTGGCCGCCACCAGTCCCTCCACCAAGAGCCTCCAGCAGGACATCGCCATCCTGAACTACGCGCTGACCCTGGAGTACCTGGAAGCCGAGTTCTACGCCGCCTTCGACACCGGCGCCTACGCCGCGAAGCTCAGCAACGCCCGCGCCAGGGAGTACGCGAAGGAGCTTGCCGCGCACGAGAAGGCGCACGTCGACGCCCTGTACGCCACCATCCAGAAGCTGGGCGGCACCCCCGTGACCAAGCCCACCTTCGACTTCAGCCCCCTGATCGGCGACGGCAGCGGCCTGAACGACCAGAAGTTCCTGGCGCTGGCCGCCACCCTCGAACCCGTGGGCGTGCGCGCCTACCTGGGCCAGGCGGACCGCGTGCAGAACGGCGAGGTGCTCACGGCCGCCGCCAGCATCCTGGCCGTGGAAGCCAACCACGCCAGCGGCATTCAGGAACTGCGCATCCAGCTGGGCTTCAACACCAAGCCCACCCGCCAGACCGACATCGCTCCGCAGAGTGACGCCAAGCCCACGAGCACCAGCGTCGCGGACTTCGACGGTGACTTCAGCCCCACGCCCACCTCGTTCTGGAAGCCGCTCAGCATGGAAGAGACGCTGCTGATCGTCAAACCCCTGATCAAGTAATCCCCTGACACGACCGGGGGACGGGGCCGCAGGCGTCACGCGCTGCGGGCCGTCCCCCGAGTGCTGCCCCAAGGAGACCTGTCATGCCCAACATCGGACCCGCCGAACTGCTCGTTGTCCTCCTCGTCGCTCTGGTCGTCTTCGGCCCCCGCAAACTGCCGGAACTGGGCAAAAGCCTCGGCAATGGCCTGCGTGAATTCCGCAAGAGCACCCAGGGCCTGCGCGATGAACTGAACGTCACCGCTCCTGCCCAGCCCGCCGCCATGACCCCCGCCGCGGTCGCCGCGCCAGTCGTGACGGCCCAGGCGATGGCCGCCCAACCCATCCCTGTTCAGAACGGCGCCGCGACCCAGCCCACCGCCGCTCAGGACGTCGCCGCGCCCCAGGCGTAAAGGAGCCCCGCGCGTGAGACTGACCCAGAACGCACCCACCAGCGGACGTCCCACGCGTAATTTTCATGAACGTCGGCTCAGGACGCCCCGGCAAAGCGCCCCCGCGCCCCTGTTACGCTGGACGCGACCTATGACCTCTCCCTTGCACCCCGACCTGCCGGACGAAGCGCTGATCCGCGCCATGGCCGACGGCACCGAGGACGCGCTGCGTGAACTCCACCGCCGCTACGCCCGACTGCTGTACAGCCTCGGCCACCGCATGCTCCGTCAGGCCGACGACGTCGAAAGCTGCGTGCAGGACGCCTTCATGAACGCCTGGCGGCACGCTGCCCGCTTCGACCCGGCGCGTGCCAGCGCCAAGACGTGGCTGGTGAGCATCGCCCACCACCGCTTCCTGCAGGAACTGCGCGACCGCCCCGACACCCCCCTGGAAATCGAGGACTGGGACTCCCCCAGCGCCTCGGCAGACGTGGACTCCCAGGTCATGGCGCAGGGCGCCGTGCAGGCGCTGGACGAGACGCAGCGGCACCTCGTGGAACTCGCGTACTACCGCGGCTACTCCCACAGTGAACTGGCCATCCTGACCGGTCTGCCCGTCGGTACGGTAAAATCCCGCCTGCGCGCCGCGATCGACCGCATGCGCACCCACCTGGGAATCCGGGCGTGAGCGCCGCTCCCCCGCGCCAGCCTGCCCCTGTGCCCCCGCCCTCTCTCGCCGCGCGTCATGCACGCCAGGCAGGTGAACCGTGATCAGCAGAGAAGACATCCTGGCGCTCGCCCTGGGGCAACTGGCCCCCGCCGACGAGCAACGCGTGCGGGCGGCCATCGAGGCCGATCCCGCCCTGGCCCGCGAATACCGCGCGGACATGGAACTCCTGCACGGCCTGCCCGGCAGCCTGCCCGAGACCGAGGTGCCCGCCGGGGCGGAGGCCCGCCTGATCGAGAGGCTCCGCCGGGAAGAGGCCGCGAGCACCGGCACGCCCGCGCCCGCGAACATCCCCCTCTACCCACCCGCACCTGCGGCCCCCGCCACCCGCACGGCCGGGCCGATGAACTGGCGACTGATGCTGCTGGCCGTGGTGGCCGCTGTGACCCTGGGGGTGATCTTCCTGCGACCGCCGGCCGAGGAGAGCCTGCTGAGCCAGTACCAGGGAACACCCGGCGCTCAGACCCAGCCGCTCGCTGCGAAAGGCGAGACGCTGGGAGAACTGATCCGCTTGCCCGACGGCCGCGCGTACCTGCACCTGAACGCCCTGGCCCCCCAGGACCGGGTGTACCAGCTGTGGCGCGTCGAGGGCGGCACACCCGTCAGCGCTGGGGTCTTTGACGGGCAGGGCATCGTGCTGCCCGAGGTACAGATCGGGCAGACGATTGCCGTCAGTGTGGAACCGACCGGGGGCAGCGAGCAGCCCACCACCACGCCCATCCTGATTCAGCAGCTGTAACCGCCACACAGGGGTAGGAACCACAGAGAGGGAGGCCGCAGGCTGTACGCCCGGCCTCCCTCTCACCTGTCGCCTACATGGCATTCATGGCATTCAAGTCATGCCCCGGCTGCGGCCTCGTC
>CALPYF020000002.1 GCA_943327755.2 Deinococcus hopiensis KR-140 | reverse complement strand
GTGTGCACCGTGGGTGGTCGATGGTGGGGTGAATGGGGATGTGTTCTTGACGTACGTCAACCGCATTCTGGTGCCAGAACTGCGGGCCGGGCAGGTGGTGGTGATGGATAACTTGGGTGCGCACCGCCGCTCGGCGGTGCGCACGTCGATTGAAGCGACAGGCGCGCAACTGGTGTTTCTACCGCCGTATTCGCCAGATTTGAGTCCGATTGAGCTGATGTTTTCGAAAGTGAAGTCGCAGACGCGACGTCTGGAGGCACGCTCGAAAACGACCGTCAATGAAGCGATCCGGGTGGCGTTGGAAGCCGTCCGCACAAAAGATTGCGCTGGCTGGTTTCAGCATTGTCTTTTCCCTCAATGCCTCTGAAAACCGCTTTCAGAGCGTCAGGCGAGGTTGCCGTTGTTCAGCACGCCCGCCGCGATCAGCACGAGGATCAGCACGCCGACCACGACGCGGTAGATCGCGAAGGGTTTGAAGTTGTTGGTGGACACGAAGCGCAGGAGCCACCCGATGGACAGGTACGCCACCACGAAGCTCACGGCGGCGCCCAGCAGCACGTTCAGCACGCCGATCTCGGCGAGGATGTCGCGGCTCTTGATGAAGTCCAGCAGCGCCGCGCCGCCCAGGGTGGGCACGCCCAGGTAGAAGCTGAACTTCGTGGCGGTGGGCCGGTCCAGACCCAGGATCATGCCGCCCAGGATGGAACTCGCGGAGCGGGAGAAGCCGGGCCACAGCAGCGCGAGGCACTGCAGGGCGCCGATCATCAGCGAGCGGCGCACGCCGATCTTCTCGATGGCGTCCACGTTCGGCGTGACGCGGCGCGATTCGATCAGCCACATCAGGATGCCGCCCACGATCAGCGCCCAGGCGACCACGCTGGGCCGGAACAGGTACGCCTTGATGGTGTCGCCGAACAGCACGCCCAGGATCACGGCGGGAATGCAGGCCACGACCACGCCCAGCCATAGGTTCTGCTGGGTCTTATCGCGGCCGATGTGGCGGATCTGCAGGAAGTCCTTCCAGTAGTAGGCGAGCACGGCCAGGATCGCGCCGCCCTGGATGACGACCTCGAAGGTGTCCTTGACTTCCTTCGACCAGGGCACGCCCATCAGGTTGCCGGTGAGGATCAGGTGCCCGGTGGAGCTGATCGGCAGGAACTCGGTGATCCCCTCGACGATCCCGTAAACGATGGCGTAGAACCAGTCCATAAGGGCCAAGTGTAAGCCCTGTCACGCCCTGCGGCGCGTCCCCCTTTGGATGCACCCCCGTTCCGGGGCAGACTGACCGGCATGAGTCTGGAGGCTGACCTGATCCGCTGGGGGCTGACGCCGGACGGCGCGGCGATCCGCACGCCGGGCAGCGATCTGAGGCCCGTGCGCTGGCAGGGCCGGGCCGCGATGCTGAAGGTGGCCCGCAGCGCGGAGGAGGTGCGGGGCCACGACCTGATGGTGTGGCTGGACGGGCAGGGCGCGGCCCGTGTGTTCCGACATGAGGGGGCGGCGCTGCTGCTGGAACGTCTGGAACCGGCGCCGTCTCTGGCGGACTGGGCGCTGGCTGGGCAGGATGACGCGGCGACGCGGGTGCTGTGCGGCGCGGCGGCGGGTGTGCATGCGGCGCGTGTGACTCCCTGGCCGGACCTGCCGGGTCTCCCCCGCTGGTTCGGGTCGCTGGAGGCCGCACAGGGCCGGGGCGAGGGATTTGCGCGGGCCTGGGCCACCGCGCGGCGCCTGCTGGCTGACCAGCGGGACGTGCGTCCGCTGCACGGTGATCTGCATCACGGGAACGTCCTGCGCAGCCCGGAGCGGGGCTGGCTGGTCATCGACCCGAAGGGACTGATCGGGGAGCGGACCTTCGATTTCGCGAACATGCTGTGCAACCCGAATCTGAATCACGCGCTGAGGCCGGAGCGGCTGGCGCGGCAGGCGGCTCTGATCGTCCGGGAGGCCGAGCTGGACCACGCGCGGCTGCTGGGGTGGGTGGGGGCATATGCGGGTCTCTCGGCGGCGTGGCATCTGGAGGACGGTCAGGAGGAGCAGGCGCGGCAGTCGCTGGCGATCTCGGCCCTGGCGCACAGCCTCCTCTGAGCGGCCTGCCCGCCCCGTTCACCCGACCTCCGCTCTCCCCTTCCCGCCAGGGCCTCCCATCGCGTATAATTTTCGTTTGGGTGCCCCCGTGATCCTGCCCTGCGCGCTCGAGCGTCGCGCTGCGGCCTGGCCCCACCACATGCGGAAGGAAGTTCTTCCTGACGCGGGGCTGGCACGAGGACGGCAAACTTTTCCCGAACACAACGCTCAGGAGTCACCATGTCGTACATCAGCATGAAACAGCTGCTGGAAGCCGGAGTTCACTTCGGTCACGAAACCAAGCGCTGGAACCCCCGCTTCAAGCGCTTCATCTTCGCCGAGCGCAACGGCATCTTCATCATCGACCTGCAGAAGACCCTCAAGCAGGTCGACCGCAGCTTCGACTTCATCAAGGAACTCTCCGAGCGCGGCGGCGTCATCCTGTTCGTCGGCACGAAGAAGCAGGCCCAGGAGATCGTGGAGCTTGAGGCGCGCCGCACCGGCATGCCCTTCGTCACCAGCCGCTGGCTGGGCGGCATGCTCACGAACTTCAAGACCATGCGCACCCGCATTGACCGCCTGAACGAACTCGACGACCTGTTCGAGTCCGAGCGCGTCAACGACCGCACCAAGGCCGAGCGCATCAAGCTGGCCGCCGAGCGCGAGCGCCTCCAGCGCTTCGTGGGTGGCATCCGCAAGATGACCCGCCTGCCCGACGCGATCTTCGTGGTGGACCCCACCAAGGAAGTCATCGCCGTGCAGGAAGCGAACAAGCTCGGGATTCCCGTGATCGCCCTGGCCGACACTGACAGCGATCCCGATGTCATCGACTACATCGTGCCCGGCAACGACGACGCGATCCGCAGCATCCAGCTCATCACCCACCGCATCGGTGACCTGCTGGTCGAGGCGCGCGGCGGCGGCGAGGACGTCGGCGCGGCCGAAGCCGAGCAGACCGAAGCCACCGAACAGGCCGAAGCCTAAGCACGGGACCCAGGGGGGACGCGTCCCGGCGCAGGCCGATCAAGGGCGCGCCCCCCTTTTCCCGCGCAGCGCAGCTCCGAACCCGACTCCGAAGCCCGAGATGCGGGCTTCACGCCCACAGGAGGCAACACCATGCTGGAATCGATCAAGAAACTCCGCGAACTGACCGGCGCGGGCATGATGGACGTCAAGAAGGCCCTCGCCGACGCCGACAACAACGAAGAGAAGGCCATCGCCCTGCTGCGCGAGCGCGGCATCGCCAAGGCCGTCAAGAAGGGCGACCGCGAAGCCAAGGAAGGCATCGTGCGCTTCGCGGTGGACGGCAACCGCGCCGCCATCGTCGAAGTGAACAGCGAGACCGACTTCGTCGCCCGCAACAGCGACTTCCAGGCCGTCGTCGAGAAGCTCGCGCAGGCCGCCCTGGCCGCCAAGACCAGCGACCTGGACACCTTCAAGGCGTACACCGTGGACGGCGAGACCGTCGCCGACCTGGTCGCCGCGACCGCCGGCAAGATCGGTGAGAACATCGTCCTGAACAAGGTCGCGTACCTCGAGGGCAGCACCGTCGCCGGCTACGTGCACAGCAACGGCAAGATCGGCGTGCTCGTGGACGTCGAGGGCGGCAGCGAAGCCCAGGCCAAGGACGTGGCCCTGCACGTCGCCGCCGAGCGCCCCCAGTTCCTCACCCGTGACGAAGTGGACTCCAGCGACATCGAAAAAGAGCGCGAGATCCTCACGAACAAGGCGCTGAACGAAGGCAAGCCCCAGCAGATCGTCGAGAAGATCGTCGAAGGCCAGATCGGCAAGTTCTACTCCGAGAAGGTCCTGCCCGAGCAGGCGTTCGTGAAGGACAACAGCCTGACCGTCGCCAAGTACCTCGGCGGCGCGACCGTGAAGCGCTTCGTCCGCTTCGAGATCGGCGCTTAAACCCCCTCACAGGCCCCCGCTGCGGGGGCCTTCGCGCGGCGGCCCCCGCGTCACAGCTGGCCGTACCCGTCAGGGGCACCCGGCAGCCGCCCCGCGCGGTTGCCGGTTTCTCCTGCCCCTTCCCGCCCCCCCATTCGTAGAGGTGAAACATGTTCAAGCGTGTCCTGTTGAAATTATCTGGTGAGTTCCTGGCTGGCGAGTCGGGCTTCGGGATCAGCCCCGAAACGACGGCCGCGCTGGCCCGGCGCATCACGGACGCGCTGGACGGCACCGACATCGAACTGTCGATCGTGATCGGCGGCGGGAACCTGTGGCGTGGGGCGCGCAACGGGCAGGGCATGGACCCGGCCACCGCCGACTACATCGGCATGCTGGGCACCGTGATGAACGCCATGGCCCTCCAGGACGCCATGGAGAGCGCCGGGCGGCCCACCCGCGTCATGAGCGCCATCCAGATGGCGGCCGTGGCCGAGCCGTACATCCGCCGCCGCGCGATCCGTCACCTGGAAAAGGGCCGCGTCGTGATCTTCGGCGGGGGGAACGGCGCGCCGTTCTTCACGACCGACACGACGAGCACCCTGCGCGCCCTGGAAGTCGGGGCGGACGTCGTGCTGATGGCGAAGAACAAGGTGGACGGCGTGTACGACAGCGACCCCCGCAAGAACCCGGACGCCAAGTTCATCGAGCAGGCCACGCACCTCCAGGTCGTCGAGCAGCGCCTGGAGGTTATGGACGCCACCGCCCTGACGCTGTGCATGGACAAGGGCCTGCCCATCGTGGTGTTCGACCTGTTCCAGGAGGGCAACCTGCCGCGCCTGTTCCGGGGCGAGCGGGTGGGCACGCTCATCCAGAGTTGAGACTGACTTCGGTGGAACGGCTGATGTCAGCGGTTCCATCCGAGCGGATGCGAGCAGAAGCAAAACGGGTTCCGGGCGTGGAGTTGGCCACCCGGTGCAGTTCCGGGTGGCCAGAGGAACAGACGGAATCCGTACGACCCCTGAACGGGCACCGGGCGCCCTGATCGCTTAGACTGGCGACACTTTCCCGCAAGGAGACTCACCCATGGCTGACATGAAAACCATCCAGGCCGACACCCGCGAGAAGATGGGCAAGGCCATCGAATCGCTGGAAAATAACCTCTCGGTGCTGCGCACGGGCCGCGCCAACCCCGGCATCCTGAAGAAGATCGTCGTGGACTATTACGGCAGCACCATGCCGATCGATCAGGTGGCGAGCATCACCACGCCCGACGCCCGCACGCTGGTCATCACTCCCTGGGACCGGGGCGCGCTGAACCCGATCGAGAAGGCCATCCGCGACAGCGACCTGGGTCTGAACCCGAACAACAAGGGCGACACGATCTTCATCAGCCTGCCCATGCTGACCGAGGAGCGCCGACGTGACCTCGTGAAGAACGCCAAGAGCTACTCGGAGGACGCCCGCATCGCCGTGCGCAACATCCGCAAGCACGCGCTGGACGAGGTCAAGAAGGTCGAGGGCATCGGCGACGACGAGATCAAGCGCGGCGAGGCCGACGTGCAGAAGATCACCGACGAGTTCATCGCGCGCGTGGATCAGACCTTCCAGAAGAAGGAGCAGGAAATCCTCGGGTGAGGCCCCCCGCCTCCCCTGCCCGTGACCGCCGGTCTCCCCGGCGGCACTTTCCTATGGGCCGTCCCCTGGGGGCCGCGTGGAGTCGCTGAGCAGCCGCGTCCTGACGAGCGTGGTGGGCTTCGCGCTCCTGAGCGTGATCGTGTGGATCGGCTGGGTGGCGCTGCTGCCCGCGCTGATCGTCGTGGCCCTGATGTGCCTGTTCGAGTACATCCGCATGCTGGACCGCAACGACATCGACGTGCGCCGCGTGAGCCTGGGCGTGTTCACGGTCGCGATCATGATCGCCAGCCTGCCGCTGTGGCCGCACGCGCCGTGGCCCGGCGGGTCGTGGCGCGAGGCGGTGCTGACGGTCGCGCTGGGCTACATGCTGGTCGTGGAGGTCATCCGGCCCGGCGAGCGGCCCCTGGAGCGCATCGTGTACTCGATGTTCGGGCTGCTGTACATCCCGTGGCTGATGGGGTACTTCCTGATGCTGCGCTACAGCCCGGACGCCGGGGACGGCCTGCTGTACTTCGCGCTGCCGCTGCTGGCGACCTTCGCGGCGGATATCGGCGGGTATTTCGTGGGGCACTTCTTCGGGCGGCGCAAGCTCGCCCCGGAGGTCAGTCCCGGCAAGACCGTGGAAGGCTCTGTGGGTGGTCTGGCGTTCAGCTTCCTGGTGGTGCTGGCCCTGACGACCTTCACGCACGTGTGGACGCCGTTCGAGGCGCTGCTGTACTCGATCCTGGTCGCCAGCGCCAGTCAGTTGGGCGACCTGTCCGAGAGTCTGCTCAAGCGGGCGCTGAAGACCAAGGACAGCGGCAGCAGCCTGCCCGGGCACGGGGGGTTCCTCGACCGGGTGGACAGCCTGCTGTTCGCGGTGCCCGCCACGTACCTGTTCCTGAACATCAGCGTCTTCACCCGCTGAGGGCAGCGCCAATCGTGCGCGGCCGTGCGGCCTTCATCCCCCGCGTCGTCTAGCATGCGGGGGATGAGTCTTTCCGAGGGTGCAGGGCGCGGGATCGCGGTGCTGGGCAGTACGGGCAGCATCGGCACGCAGACGCTGGACGTGGCGCGTGAGCGCGGCTGGCGGGTGACGGCGCTGGCTGCCGGGCGCAACGTGGAGTTGCTGGCCGCGCAGGTGCGGGAGTTCCGGCCCGAACTGGTCAGCGTGGACGCGGGCGTGCTGGCGCAGGCGCGGGAGGCGCTGCCGGGCGTGCGCGTGATTGCCGACCCGGTCGAGGTGGCGAGCCTACCGACCGGGGTGGTCGTGAACGCCATGAGCGGCCTGATCGGGCTGGCGCCCACCCGCGCGGCGCTGGAAGCCGGGCAGGCGGTGGCGCTGGCGACCAAGGAGGCGATGGTCACGGCCGCGCACCTGATGTGGGAGGCCGCAGCCGTGGGCGGCGGGCGCGTGGTGCCCATCGATTCCGAACACACCGGGGTATTCCAGTGCCTGACGGGCGAGGACATGGCGGACGTGGCCGAGGTGATCCTCACGGCGTCCGGCGGGCCGTTCCGCGAGGGCCCCGCCGACCTGAGCGGCGTGACGCCCGAGCAGGCGCTGCGGCACCCGTCGTGGAGCATGGGCCCGAAGGTCACGATCGACAGCGCCACCCTGATGAACAAGGGGCTGGAGGTCATGGAATGCGCCAGCCTGTACGGCCTGCCGCTGTCTCAGGTGGGCGTGGTGGTGCACCCGCAGAGCCTGATCCACGCGGCGGTGCGTTTCCGCGACGGGAGCCTGAAGGCGCAGTTCGGCCCGACCGACATGCGCCTGCCCATCGCGTATGCCGTGGACGCCGCGCCGACCGGCATGACGCGCCCAGGGGACGTGCGCGGCGCGCGGCGCGGGCGCGAGGTGGGCACGCACCTGGGCTGGCCGATGCGCGGCACCTGGGAGTTTCGCGAGCCGGACCTGGACCGCTTCCCGTGCCTGGGCCTGGCGTACCGCGCCGGGGAGGCCGGGGGGCTGCTGCCGGTCGCGCTGAACGCCGCCGACGAGGTGGCGGTGGACGCCTTCCTGGTCGGGCAGATCGGCTTCACGGATATCCCCAGGCTGCTGGAACGGGTGCTGGACGACACGCCCGCCGGGACCCTGACCTGGGACACACTGGCCGAGACGGACGCCTGGGCCCGCACCCGCGCGCAGGAACTCGCCCACGGCGGGGTGCGCGCGTGAGACGGGCACCGTCTGTTGCGTTCGTCCTCCGGGAGGTCGCTGAAGGACGAACTCCACGTCCGGTGCCCGTCCTGCTCCCACTCGCATCCGCTCGGATGGCACGGCTGAACCCCACCGTCCCATCGGAGGCGCTGTGAACGTCGTGCAGGGCATCGCGGCGGCCCTGACGCCGCTGGGGCTGCTGTGGACGGTGCTGATCATCGGCGTGGCGACGTTCCTGCACGAGCTGGCGCACTACGCGCTGGCGCGGCGGCAGGGCGTGGCCGTGCACTCGTTCAGCGTCGGCATGGGCCCGGTGCTGCTGCGACGGCAGTGGCGCGGCACCGAGTGGCGCCTGAGCCTGCTGCCCATCGGCGGGTACGTGGAGATCGACGGCATGGCCCCCGAGGAGGACGGGCAGGGCGGCTACCGCCAGCCCACGCGCGGCTTCGCGGCGCTGCCGGTGTGGGGCAAGGTGGCGATCCTTCTGGCCGGGCCGCTGACGAACCTGCTGCTGGCGATCGGCCTGATGACCGTGTCTTTCAGTTCGCAGGGCGTCGCCGTGCCCGACCGCGCCCGCATCGAGGAGGTCGTGCCGGGCAGCCGCGCGCAGACGCTGGACCTGCGCGTGGGGGACGTCATCACCGCCATCGACGGGCAGGACATCCCGGAGACGGCGCAGGTCGGCGGGCAGACGGTGGCCGGGTGGGAGGGTGTACGGGACGTGCTGACGAAGGCCGGGCCGCACACCTTCACCGTCGTGCGCGACGGACAGCCCCGCGACGTGCGCTTCGACTGGGCCCCCACTGTCGGCGGCCAGAAACAGCTGCTGGGCATCCGCTACGCGCCGGACGTGCAGCCCGTCAGTGTCGGCGCGGCGTTCGTGCGCGCGTGGCAGGTGACCGGTGAGGCCGTCCCGCAGGTCATCAAATCCTTCGCCGGGCTGTTCCAGCGCTTCTTCACCCTGAACTTCACGCGGGACGAGAACGTCAGCGGGCCCATCGGCACCGCCGAGATCGTCTCCCGCGCCGCCACCGTCAGTCCCTGGGCTCTGGTGCAGGTCGCGATCCTGCTGAACCTGTCCCTGGCGTTCTTCAACCTGATTCCCATCCCGGGCCTGGACGGGGGGCGGATCGTGCTGGCGTTCGTGGGCGCGCTGCGCGGCCGCCCGCTGACCTTCCAGCAGGAGCAGGCGATCAACTTCGCGGGCTTCGCGTTCGTGATGCTCCTGATGGCCTTCGTGGTCGTCCGGGACGTCAGCCGCTTCTTCTGAGTTAGGCGGTAGAGGGGCCACCGGGATGTCCTCCGGTGGCCCCTCTACCGCAGCTCTCGGGTGAGGACAGTCCTCAGGGGGCGACGCGCCGTTCGATGCGGTCGCCCAGCCCGGTCAGGACCTCGTATTCGATGGTGTCCCCCCACGCGGCGACGTCGGTGACAGTCAGGTCCTGCTGCTGCCAGAGGGTGACGGGGTCGCCCACCTGCACGGTCAGACCGGTCACGTCCACCATGAGCTGATCCATGCAGATGCGGCCCAGGACGGGGCGGCGATGGCCCGCGATGAGGACCTGGGCGCGGCCGGTGGCGCCCCTGGGGTATCCGTCGGCGTAACCGATGCCGACGGTGGCGATCTGCGTGTCCTGCTGGGCGCGCCACAGGCCGTTGTAACTGACGGTTTCGCCCGCGTGGGCAGTGTGCAGGTGCGTGACCTGCGCGGTGAGGGTCATGACCGGGCGCAGGGGGAGCACGTCGCGCAGGTGCGTGGGGGCGAAGCCGTAGGAGGCGAGGCCAGGCCGGGCGAGTCGCATGCCGGGCAGCGCCCCGAAGGACAGGATGCCGCCACCGTTGGAAGCGTGGGCCAGCAGCGGCTCGGGCGTGGCGGGCAGGGCGTCCAGCACGGTCTGGAAGCGGCGCAGCTGTTCGTGCGCGAAGCTCAGGTCGGGTTCGTCGGCGGTGGCGAAGTGGGTGTACACGCCTTCGAGCTGGCCGCGTTCCGCGAGGCGGGTGCCGACCCGGACGGCCTCCTCGGGGCGGGCACCCAGGCGGTTCATGCCGGTGTCCACCTTCAGGTGCGCGCGGGCGTGGGCAGGCAGGGCCTCGGCCTCGGCCAGCGAGGCGACGGGCAGCCGAACGCCCAGGTCGGCCAGGACGGGCACCTCGGTGGGGGTGGGTGGGGTGAGGAGCAGCACGGGCCGCCCGGTGTCCAGCGCCGCGACCTGCGCGGCCTCGCGGGGTGTGGCGACCGCGAGGCCCCACACGTCCGGGTGGCGGGCAGCCAGGGTGACCACCTCGCGCAGCCCGTGCCCGTAGGCGTTGGCTTTCACGGGCAGCAGCAGCGGCACGCCGGCGCGGCGGGACAGGTGCGTGAGGTTGCCGTGCAGGGCAGACTCGGAGATGTGGGCGTGGGCGCGGGCGGCGAGGGTCATCGCCCGCGATGCTACCCCCGGGGACCGTCCGGCGGGGCTCAGGTGTCCAGCCGGGACGGGCCTGTATCCTCTTCTCAGCGATGCCCAGCCTACCGATGACTGTCCGTGCCGTTTCCGTCCGCCTCGCGGTCCTGAGTGGCCTGCTGTTTCTCGCCGCGCCCGCCGCCGCGCAGACCGGCGGGACCCTGCCGCTCGTGTCCGTGGGGGACAAGTGGCCTCAGGCGCAGGAGACGTACGTGATCCGCGTGTCCGCGCAGGACGCCGGCAAGCCCCTGGGGCTGGAGGTCTACTCCCCCACCTTCAACCTCGCGGACTACGTGGATGGCCGCCGCGCGGAGGGCTACTTCGGGGATGAACTGTACGCGAAGAACGAGCCGTTCGAGACGACCTTCACCCTGACCGGCCCCGGCGGGACGGTGCTGGAGCGGCGCTTCAGCCTGAACCGCGAGCACACCTGGGACAGCCTGTTCAGCGGCGGCCTGGGCGCCGGGACGTACACCCTGAAGGTGACCAGCCGGGGCAACGGGAAGAACTCGTTCGCGCTGCGCGTGTCCGATCCCTTCCGGCTGGAGACGAGCGATTTCAGCGTGAACGCCCGCTCGACCGACGAGGACGCGCTGCTGGCCGCGCGGGTGAACGTCACCGCCGACTGGGTGGGCAGGACCCTGGGCCTGCTGAACTACGACGTGGACGGCCCGCAGGAGGCCGAAATCTGGGCGGTGCAGCCCGGCGGGACCCGAGTGAACCTCACGCCCAGCGAGAACGGCCGCACGGCCACCGACGCGTTCCGCATCGCGCCCGAGCTGGTGGGCGAGTGGCAGCTGTACATCCGGGTGCTGCGGACCACGAAGCAGTACAGCAACGCGATCCGCTTCTCGTTCCGCCTGAACGACCAGCCCATCACGGGCAGCGTGGGGGGCTTCGTGGTGCCGGGCGGCGCGAAGATCGCCAATCAGCTGCTGGTGGACGTCGTGGATCCGCAGGGCCGCCCGGTTCCCGGTGCGTCGTACGCGCTGGTCGGGGACGCGGTGGTGCGGCCGGTGCTGCCCGGCGGGTACGTGCCGGTCAGCAGCACCCTGATCCAGGGCACGGGCAACATCGTCTCGCCCACCGAGGTGCGCTACCAGCCGGGCTTCACGAAGATCCGCTTCGTGGCCCGCCCGCCGCAGGGGCAGCTTCAGGTGGAGGCCGTGGCGCTGTACGCCGGGCAGCGCATCCCGCTGACGGGCGTGCCGTTCCAGGTGGGCGGGCAGACGCTGAGCGCGCCCGTGACGGTGCCGCTCGCGCCGGGCGACTACCCGGTCACGCCGACCAGCCTGCCGGGCAGTTCGGTCACGCCGCCCCCGGCGGGCCGCGTGACGGACAGCGGCACCGAGCGCGTGACCATCGAGTACCGCGTGCTGACGGACGTGGCGCTCGTGACCTCGCCGGACATCCTGAACGTCTGCGACGTGACGCAGCTGACCGCCCTGGCCCGGACGGACTTCCCGTACCGCCTGCCCGGGAAGCTCAGCCTGAACCTGCCGACCGGCTGGACGACCGACTACCCGCTGAACGTCAGTGGGGACTTCAGCCAGGGGCAGCCGCTGCGGCTGAAGGTGCCGGTGCGGGTGTGCCGCAGCGACACGGCCGAGGCGGTGCTGGACCCGGTGGACCTGCGCACGACCGGGCAGGCGCGGGTGCGCAATCCGGGCGGCGCGAACGTGACCCGCAACGTGCAGGGCGGCGCGCGCGCCAGCCTGAACAAGAGCGTGGAGGCCGCCCCGCAGGGTCAGGGGTACGTGGTGACGCTGGTGTTCACGGTGGACAGTACCCTGGAGAACGTGCGGCTGATCGACCCACTCCCGGCGGCCGGGTCGCAGCCCGCCGTGCGCGGCCCGCTGCAGGTGCAGGGGCCCAGCCTCGCGAACCTGAACCCGCGCCTGGAGGGCGACGCGATCGTACTCACGCGGGTAATTCCCGGCACATACACGCTGTCGTACACGCTGCTCACGGATCAGCCGGCCGACCGGGTGGTCACCGCTCCGGATCTCGGCTGGTAGGCCGCCGCGAGGCGAGGGTTAGCGCGCGGGGGTGAACGGCCCGTGAGTCAGGTGTTCACCCTTCCAGTTGGCTTCTCAGGTACACTCCTCTCATGAAGCGATTTACGCTGTGCCTGCCGCTGCTGCTGGCGGCCTGTGGGTTCTCACCGGCGGTGCCGCCGTCGGTGGGGGACCTGCTGAGTGCCCCGACGGCGCTGAACGTGGGCGGGCAGGTCGTGACGCTGGATTCCGCGTCGGCCAGCGGCGCCGGCGGGTTCGGGGTGAAGGTGCGCCTGAATTCCCGCGACGCGCTGCCCGCGCTGCGGCTGGACGGGGTGTTCGTGGTGAGCGGCACGGACCTGTGGAAGTCCCCGCTGCGCGCGGCGGGCGCGCAGGGCAGCGCGTTCGGGCGGTCCGGCGCGGGTGTGCAGCCCGGCGAGACGGTGCAGATCGTGGTGCGCCTGCGGGACGCGCAGGGGCGGCCTCTGTGGCTGCGGGACGGCGAGACCCGCGTGGGCACCGCCCCCTGATCAGCCCGCAGAAGAGCGCGGCACGGACACGATGACCGTGCCGCGCTTCCTTGTGTGGTCAGCCGGGCATGACCACCCCGTCACGCACGCTGAGGTGATGATCGGCCTGCGCGGCGATGTCGCGGTCGTGGGTGATCAGCACGACCGTGCGGCCCGCGTCGGCCGCGCCGCGCAGCAGCGCCAGGATGCGCTCGCCGGTGCGGGTATCCAGGTTCCCGGTGGGCTCGTCGGCCAGCAGCACGCCCGGATTCCCGGCGAGCGCCCGGGCGATGGCGACGCGCTGCGCCTCCCCGCCCGACAGCTGGCTGGGCAGGTGATCGGCGCGGCGCTCCAAGCCCACCAGGGCCAGCAGTTCGCGGGCGCGCTCCTGCCGGTCGCGGGGGGGCAGGCCCGCCAGGGTCAGGGGGAACTCGACGTTCTCCTGCGCGCTGAGGATGCTGACGAGGTTGTGGTTCTGGAACACGAAGCCGTAGTGCCGCAGCCGCAGGTCGGCGCGGCTGGTCTCACTCAGGGCGGTGAGGTCGGTGTCGCCGACCTGCACGTGGCCGGTGGTGGGCGTGTCGAAGCCCGCCAGGAGGTTCAGCAGGGTGCTCTTGCCGCTGCCCGATGGGCCGACGACGGCGGTCAGGCCGGGCGGGAAGGCGTGCGTGAAGGGCGCCAGCGCCTGCACCTGCCCGTCCCCGCTTGGGTACACGCGCGACAGGTCGTGAACGCTGAGGGTGGGCGTGGTGGCGATGCTGCTGGCCGGCGTGGTCATGGCGGTCATGTCAGACCCTCCCGAGGGCGTCGGTGATGCTCAGGCGGCTGGCGTTGCGGGCGGGCAGCAGGCCCGAGAGCAGCCCCAGCAGGAAGCTGATGCCCAGCGCGAGCAGGGTCAGGCGTGGCGTGAGGGCCGCCGCGTCGATTCCGGCAAGCTGCTGCGTGTACAGGTTCACGATCACGATGCCCACGAGGCCCAGCAGGACGCCGCCCACGCCACCCACCAGCGACAGCAGCAGCGACTCGGTCAGGACGAGCGCGCGCACGAACGCGGGCCGCGCCCCGATGGCGCGCAGCGTGCCGAATTCGCGGGTGCGTTCGAAGACGCCCATCATGACGGTGTTTGCGACGGCCAGCCCGCCCACGATCAGCGCGATCAGCGAGATGCCGAAGCGCACGGCGTCGCTGATGCGCAGCGCCCGCTCGATGAAGCTCAGGAAGTCCGACTGCGTGGCGGCCTCCAGGTTCAGGCGGTCACTGATGCTCGTGGCGACCGCGCGGGCCTGCCGGGGGTCGTTCAGTTTCACGGCGACCAGCGACACGCGGCCCTCGGCGCCCTCGCTGCGCTGGAGGGGCGTCAGCGGCATGAAGATGAAGTTGTCCACCAGCCCGGACTGTGGGGCCAGCACGCCCACGACCTTCACGCTGGCGCGCCGGTTGAGGTTCAGCGTGCTGCCCAGGCCCAGGCGCAGGTTCTGCGCGGCCTTGGCGCCCACGACGGCCGCGCCGGTCTGCTCGTCGGCAGGGAGTAGCAGGCGGCCCTGGGCGAGCGCCGTGTTCGGGAAGACCGCGCCGATCCCGCCGCTGGCGGGCAGGCCGTACAGCACGACGCTCTGGGTGGGGTCCAGGCCGCCGCGCACGGCCATCACGACCGGCGTGACCGTCTGGATGCCCAGTTCCGGCGCAAGCGCCTGGAGCTGCTTGACCGTGTCCTGCGGGAGGTTCGGGTGCAGCGCCAGGCCCTGCGAGAGCGGCGTGAGGCTCACCTGGATGTCCGGGCCGATGCCGCCCAGTTCACTGGTGAACACCTTGCGGATCCCCTCGCCCAGGGACAGGAAGATCACCATGCTGGCGACCGCCACCGTGATGCCCAGCGCGGTCAGGAAGGTGCGCACCCGGCGGCGGGTCAGGCCGCGCCACGCGAGTCGCCACAGGTCACTGGCTTTCATGAGGTTCAGGCTACCCGCGCGGGGGCGGGACAGGTGGCATGCCCGCGTACAGAGCCCGCCGTGAACTCCATGAAACACCCAGCGCGTCCTCACGGGTGGCCTATAGGGTCGGGGCACGATGCGCCGCACCTCTTCCCTTCTGACCGCCTGTCTGCCCCTCGCGCTGCTGGGCGCGGCGGACGCGCAGACGCTGCTGCCCCTGGATTCCCGCCCCGCCACGCGGGTGCTGCCCGCCCTGATCGGCGGTCTGCGCGGCGACGCCCTGCGCGTGCCGGACGCGGCGCTGCTGGGCACGGCGGCGCGCGGCGCGGACCCGGCGGCGCTGGGCGCGTGGCTGGACGCGCAGCCGCGCACGGGGCCGCTGATCGTATCGCTGGACGCGCTGGCGTACGGGGGGCTGGTGCAGTCCCGCACGAGTCCCCTGACGGCGCAGGAGGCCCTGGCGCGGCTGGAGCCGCTGCGCACCTGGACCGAGCGGACGGGCCAGCCGGTGTACGCGTTCGTCACGCTGCCGCGCGAGCCGGACGCGACCGACCGCGCGCGCAACCTGGAGGTGGTGCGGGCCGTGATCGGCTGGGCGCGCGAGGGCCGCCTGAAGGAACTGGACGTCACCTGGGACGACGCGCTGCCCGGCAGTCCCGCTCCGCAGGAGGGCGCCGCGCTGGCGAAGGACGCCCCGGCGAACGTGCGCGTGTACCCCGGCGCGGACGAGGTGCTGTCCATGCTGACCGCCCGCGCCCTGGCCCCGGAGGCGGCGACGGTCCGGGTGGAGTACAGCGATCCCGCCGCGGCGCGGCAGGTCATGAAGTACGAGGGGATTCCCCTGACGCAGAGTGCCGCCAATCACGCGCAGGGCAGCGGCTTTCAGGTCGTGGAGGGTCCGGCTGATCTGACACTGTACGTGTTCAACGGAGGCGATCCGCGCCGCGCCGCGCTGCGGGTCAGCAGTCTGCTGCGCGCCGGGCGGGTCGCGGTGGCGGACGTGGCACAGGTGAACCTCGGCAATCCGCGCTTCTGGTCGGACCTGCGCACGCTGCGCCAGCACGCGAACCTGCAGGCGCTGGCGGCGTGGGGGACGCCGGGGAACAACCTCGGCACGGCGCTGGCGCACGCGAAACTGGCGCGCGGCGCCGACCCGGTGCGGCAGGACGCGCTGCTGGCCCGCGAATTCGCCAACGACGTGATCTACAGCTCGGAGGTCCGCGCGCAGCTGCGCAAACTGATCCCGGAGGCGCAGCTGAACACCCCACAGGCGCAGGCGGCACTGATGCGGCTGGCCAGCGGATTCTTCCCGCTGCGGGTGGGCGACACCTACACCCTGGGGGAGGCGGCGCTGCCGTGGGGCCGCTCGTTCGAGTGGGACTTCACCCTCGACCAGCAGCCCTGATCAGGCCGCCGAGTTGATCATTCGGCTGGCGGGTGACGTTCGGTGTCGCCGGGCCCCACGCTCAGGAGCAGGGCCGCGCCGATCACCAGGGCAGCACCCAGCAGGGCCAGCGCGGAGAGGCGCTCGCCGAACAGCAGGGCGGCCAGTGAGGCGGCCACGACGGGCTCCAGGCTGGCGATCACGCTGGCGCGCGTGGCGGGCAGGTGGCGCAGGCCCCAGGAGTACGCGAGGTACGCGAGGTAGGTGCTGAACACGGCGATGGCGCCCAGGCTGCCCCACGCGCCCGGGGTCTTCGCCGTGAAGGTCACGAAGGGCAGCAGGACCACGGCCCCGACCGGCAGGGCCACGGCGAGCAGCGCGGGCGGCGCGTAGCGGGTGAAGAACGCCTTGCCGTACAGGTAGTACAGGCTGTACGTGAACCCGGCGGTCAGGCCCCAGGCGAGCGCGGCCGGCGTGACGGTCACGCCCTGCCCGCCACCCAGGCTGATCAGGGCGATGCCGCCCAGCGTGCCCGCCACGGCCAGCAGTTCCCGGCGGCCCAGGCGTTCGCGCAGGAACGCCCAGCCCATCACGGCCACGAACGCGGGCGCGGTGTACAGCAGCACGCTGGCGAGGCTGGCGCCGCCCGCGCGGACGGCCAGTTGGTACGAGCCGTAGAAGATGCTCACGCCCGCCACGCCGAACGCGGCGGTGATCAGCAGGTCCCGGCCCCGCGGCAGGCGGGCGCGGGTGACGGCGGCGTGCGCGGCGTACAGGCCCCCGGCCAGGGCGGCGCGCCAGAAGGCGACCTCCAGCGGGTCCAGCCCGGCGGCCTGCGCCTGCTTGCCCAGGATGCCCAGCAGGCCCCACAGGACCGCGGCGGCCAGGATCAGCAGGGGCGCGGGGATCGGGGGGGCGGGCAGCGCCGGGCGGGGCGTCACGGCCGCACGCGGGGATTCAGGCGCCGCCACACGAACACCGTGGCGATCACGGTGATCAGCAGGCCCACGCCCCCCAGCGCGAGCAGGCCGATGCCCACGAGGTCCCGGGTCTCGCCGACGGGGGCGAGCGTGCCGCGGGTGTACGCCTGGGTGTCGCCGGGAGCGGCCATGACGTCCAGCGGGACGGGCGCGTCGGCGCGGCCCGCCTGGAGGGCCGTGGGGCCCGGTGTGGTCGTGGGGCGCAGCACGCCGTCGGGGGTCAGGGGGGAGTACACGCTGTTCGTCACCCAGTAGCCGTAGCGGCCCTCGGGCACGGCGGTCTGCACGATCAGGTTCGTGCCGGACACCTGCACGGTCGGCGCGGCCAGCGGGCGCTCCTGGCCCTGGGCGTCCACCTCGGTCAGAGTGCTGCCGCCGGGGGACACGCGCAGGTGGTACTGCCAGCCGCCGCCGCTGGTGCGCAGGCCCAGGTCACCCAGCGTCGCCTGCCCGCCCAGGGCGCCCTTCACGAAGATGTCGGTCACGCCCGCGCTGAAGCCTGCGGGGCTGTTCCAGGGGTTGCCCAGCTGGCCGTACGTGACGGTGAACTGCATGCCCTGCGGGGTGCCCTTGGTGCTCAGGGCGCGCAGGTCCAGCATGTCCTGGGTGAAGGCGGGGCGGGTGGGGAGGACGTACCCGCCGTCGCCACGGGCGTCTCCGGCCGGGTCGGTGAGTTGAGCTTGAGAGGCGAGCAGGGCCAGCACGCCCGGCAGTATAGAGGCGGGGCTCACGGCGCGGCGCCCGCCGTCACAGCCGCACGAGGTCGTCGCGGTGCACGGCTTCCGGGCCGTAGGTGTAGCCCAACAGCCCCTCGGTGGCGCTGGAGTGCTGCCCGGCGAGTTTCAGCAGGTCCGCCGACGCGTAGCGGGTCAGGCCCCGCGCGAGTTCCGTGCCGTCCGGCGCCAGGATGCGGATGGTGTGGCCGCGCCCGAAGCGGCCCTGCACGCCGGTGATCCCGGCGGGCAGCAGGCTCGCGCCGCGTTCGGACACGGCGCGGGCCGCCCCGGCGTCCAGGGTGACGCTCCCGGCGGCGATCTCCGCGAGAATCCAGCGTTTGCGGGCCTCCAGGCGGGACCCGGCGGCCAGGAAGCGCGTGCCGACGCTCTCGCCGTCCAGCAGGCGGGTCAGGACGTCGCGGGCGTCTCCGGGGGCGATCACGACCGGGGTGCCTGCGCGGGTGGCGATCTCGGCCGCCTGGATCTTGGTGTGCATGCCCCCGGTGCCCCGGTGCGACCCGGCACCCCCGGCGCGGGCCCAGACCTCGGGCGTGACCCGCTCCACGACGGGGATCAGGGTGGCGGTCGGGTCGCGGCGCGGGTCGGCGGTGTACAGGCCGGGCGCGTCGGTCAGGATGACCAGCAGGTCCGCCTCCACGAGGTTCGCCACGAACGCCGACAGGGTGTCGTTGTCCCCGACCTTGAGCTGTTCCAGCGCGACGGCGTCGTTCTCGTTGATGACCGGCATCACGCCGCGCGCCAGGCAGGTGTCCAGGGTGGTGCGGGCGTTCAGGTACCGTGTGCGGTCCCGGAAGTCGTCGGCGGTCAGCAGTACCTGCGCGACCGGCAGGCCGTACAGGTCGGCCAGCTGCGCGTAGGTGTGCATCAGGCGGCCCTGCCCCACGGCGGCCAGCAATTGCTTTTCCGCCAGGGTCCGGTCGCGGGGCGGGAAACCCAGCGCCTCCCACCCGGCCAGCACCGCGCCGCTGGTGACCAGGACGACCTCGTGCCCGGCCTCGCGGGCGGCGGCCAGGGTCCGGATCAGGTCCACCATCCGGGGGCGGTGCAGGCGGTCCGTGCCTGCCGTGAGGACGCTGGTGCCGAGTTTCAGGACGACGCGCATAGCCCCGCCAGCATACGGGCGTGGCCGGGCAGGACGGGGCGGCCTGTGCAGCCGGGGGGGGCCCTCTCCGGCGGGTGACGCGCGCCGCGCGGGGGAAATCAGGCAGACTGGACGGGTGCGCCCCGCTCTGGCTCTTCTGTCTGCCCTGCTGATCCTGCCCGGTCCGGCAGCCGCCCAGGCCGGGTCCGCCCAGCTGGGTCCGGTGCGGGGCGCGCAGCTGTTCGTGCGGAGTTTCCAGCCGCTGCCCGGCGAGACGTCGCTGCTGGCCCTGGCCCGGCGGGAGCGGCTCGACTGGACGGCCACGCAGAACCTGTTCGCGGCGCAGGTCACGGACGAGGACCGTTTCCTGGACTGGCGGGGCAGCAGCGTCGGGGCCGGGGGCCGCACCTTCACGACCCTGCGCGCCGCCACCTACCCGCAGGGCACCCGGGCGCTGCTGGTGCTGAACCGGGAGTGGTGCCGCGCCGGGTCGTGTCAGCAGCGCACGACCTTCGGCTGGCTGGACGCCCGGGGGCTGACCACCGTGCCGGAGGCGGACGTCATTCAGGTGATCCGCGACGCGGACTTCCTGGTGGGAGCGCCGCCCGCGTGCCTGCGGGGGGTGAGTCTGGACGTGCAGTACCTGCCGTCGCGGCAGGGGGCAGCCCTGGCGATCCTGCCCGTCGTGCCGGAGGGCGCGCGGCGCGCGTGCGAGGGAGCGGGCGTGAATCTCACGTCCGCCCTGCGTTCCCTGGGGATGACCTGGGCAGCCGGGGCGGGCAAGTTCCGCTGGTAGGGAGGGGCCGGGGGCAACAGCCACCGGGCCCCTCCGCTCGGCTGGGCCCGGTGACGTGAACTGAATGGATTCAGACGGCGCGCGTCTTAGACGGCGTTGGCGCGGGCGTCCTGGGCAGCCAGCTGCTCGACGATGCCCCGCAGCGCAAGTTCGAACTCGGCGCGGTACTCGCCGGGCAGTTCCGTCCGGGGCTGACCGGTTTTCGGGTCCAGGCCGGGCAGGCTCTCGCGGAACTGCTGCCAGCCGATCGCCAGGGCGTACAGGTGGCGCAGCAGGCGCAGCGTGATGGGCGCGCTGTAGGGCATGTGCTGCACGAGGCGGCGCAGCTGGCTGTCCAGTTCACGGCGGAATTCCAGGCCCAGTTCGGGGCGCACGTTGCGTTCCAGCACGGTGCCCAGCAGCACGAGCAGGCGGCGCAGCGGCGTGAGGCTGTCGGCCGAGTCGAGCAGCACGTCGGTCATCTGCTGGGGCGTGCGCGGCTGACGTTCGATCAGGAGGTCGCTGGTGCGCGTGATCCACTGACCCAGGTGCTCGCTGAGCAGCGCCAGGAACAGTTCTTCTTTGGTATCGAAGTACAGGTACAGGGTGCCCTTGGCGAGCTTGGCCTCGCGGGCCACCTGATTCATGCTGAGTTCGGCGTAGGTGGTGCTCGTCCACAGGCGCTCGGCGGCGCGCAGGATATCGTCGCGGCGCTGGTTCTTTTCTTCTGCGCTGCGGGCGCGGGCGGGTCTGACCGGTTCGGAAGGCATCAGGCTAGACCATAGCTTTGTGAGTTTTCTGACGCTGTGAAGCACTTCACGGTATCCTCCCCTGGGGGATTGCCCATACCCCCAGATGCCCCCGACGCGGCGCGAATCGGTATGCTGGGCGGCGGCCCGAGCCCCCGGCTGCGGGGATCACCCGCGTCGCCGCTGCGGCTCCTCGGACCCTGGACCCCGCCACTCCCACCGTTTCCGGCACTGCCCTTCTGGACTGACCCATGACTGACCCCCTCCCCTCCCCCCGGCCCCTGCCGGGCAAACCCCGCGCCGATCAGGTGACCCGGCAGGTCCGCGCGGACCTGAGCAGTTGGGACTTCCAGCCGCACCTCGTGAGTGTCCTGGCGTCCGGTGATCCGGCCAGCCGCGTGTACGTGGACAGCAAGGCCCGGCAGGCCAAGCGCCTGGGCGTGCGCTTCACGGTGCGCGACCTGGGCGCGCAGACCACCCAGGAGAAGCTGCACGCCACGCTGCACGCGCTGTCCAGCGACCCGGACGTGCACGGCATCATGCTGGAACTGCCGCTGGCCGCGCCCCTGGACGCCGACGCCGCGCTGCTGCACCTGACGGCCCGCAAGGACATCGAGGGCCTGAGCCCTGCGAACCTCGCGCTGATCGCCGCCGGGCGTGAAAGCGAGGCGCTGCTGCCCCCCACGCCCCGCTCGATCCGCTTCCTGCTGCGCGAGGCGCTGGGCGACGACCTGCGCGGCGCACGCGTCGCCGTGATCGGGCCGGGGCGCACGGTGGGGCGCCCGCTGACGTTCATGCTGAACAACCGGGGCGTTACCGTCACGCTGTGCAATGAGCACACCCGGGATCTGGGCGCGGTGCTGGCCGCGCAGGACGCCGTGGTGATCGCGGTGGGCCGCGCGGGCCTGCTGCGCGCCGGGCTCGTGCAGCCGCATCACGTCGTGATCGACGCGGGGATCAACGTGCCCGCGGACGGCAGCGGCGTGATCGGCGACGCGCAGGCGAACCTGCCGGTCCGCGCGCAGACGCCCGTCCCCGGAGGCGTGGGCCCGCTGACGAGCGCGCTGATGTACCAGAACCTCGTGCGGGCCGTGAAGTTGCAGCGCGGCGAACCGGTCGAGTAACTGCCGAACCCGCAGGGGCACCCGGGCAGACCCGCCGGGTGCCCCTCCTGCCGTCACTCTGCCGGGCGCCTTTCCAGGGCGATCTGCACCTCGGTCGGGGTGAAGCCCACGCTCTGGTACAGGCGCTGCGCGTGGTACTCCGGGTCGGCCACGATGACCAGCGTGCGGGCGCCCAGGTGCTCGCGCGCCCAATCGCCCGCGTGGTGCACGAGGGTGCCCGCCAGACCGCGCGAGCGGGCGTCCGGGTGCGTCTCGACGCTCTGGTAGCGGGCCACGCCGTCGCCCGCGTCGAAGATCCCCAGGCCAGAGAGCATCCGCCCGTCTTCGTCGAAGGCACCCAGGACCGCGCCGTGCCCGGCGGCCTGCGCGGCGCGGTACGCGGCCAGCTTGCGCCGCGCGAACACGCGGTACCCGTCCGGTTCGTGTCCGTGCGGGTCGGCGGCGTTCACGGCCTCGCGCAGGGCCAGGGCGCGGTCCCAGTCGGCGCCCTGCAGCACCCGCAGCCGCGCGTCGCGGTTATGGCGGCGGGGCGCGTGCGTGCGCGCGGCCGTCAGGACCGTGTCGGCGCGCACGTCGTACCCGGCGGCGCGCCACTCGTCGGCCACTGGGCCGCTCAGGGCGGGACCGGGCACGTCCACGCCGAACACGCGGTGCGCGGCCCGCGGATGCGCCCGCGTGAAGGCTGCCTCCCACACCGGGAGGTCGCCGGGCGCGGGCGGCGCGGGCATCAACAGGAAGTTTCCCCACCAGAACGTGGGGTTCGCGGGCGACCGGACGACCGTGCCGTCCGGGAGGGCCTGCACGGCGCTGCCCTCCTGGCGGCGCAGCGCGACGTCCGTGAAGTAACCGAGGGACCGGGTCATGCCGCCCAGGCTAGCGGGCCGGGTGGTCCAGCAGCCTCTGCCAGATGGCGTGCTCCTCAGTGGCAGTCACGGCCAGTCAGGCCGCACTCGGGGCGGGGCGTGAACGGCGCGGCCAGCGCCGCCTGCCCGATCGTCCACGCCGCGCTGGCGGCGTCCTGCACGAGAGCAGTGTTCAGGGTGGTGTCCTGTGCGGTGTGGTAGTGCCCGTCCAGGCCGCGGTGCAGGAATGCGGCGGGAATGCGGACGGCCTTGAAGGCCGCGTGGTCGCTCAGGCCGGTCGGGCCGGCGCTGCGCCCGAAGGTCTCGCGGGTGGACTGCGCCCCGTCCTCGAACTCGCGCAGGCCGGGCCGGGCGGCGCGGATCAGCGGCAGCAGGTCCTCGGTGGCGGCCACACCCAGCGGCTGGGCGTTCACGCCGACCATGTCGAGGTTAATCATGACGCGGGTCTGCTCCATGGGGTAGGCGTGCGTCTTCACGAACTGGCGGCTGCCGGTCAGGCCGAGTTCCTCCCCGTCGAAGAGCACGAACCAGGCCCGCTCGGCGTCCGGGGTGCCCGCTGCACGCCGGGCCAGGTCCAGCACGGCCAGGACGCCGCTGGCGTTGTCGTTCGCGCCGGGTGCGCCGGGCACGCTGTCCAGGTGCGCGCCGTAGATGACCTGCGCCTGCCCCTCGACCCGCCGGGCGACGATGTTGGCGGCCTGCACGGTCTGCTCCCCGGTGCGGGTGGTGAACGTGACGGGCTGCCCCAGGCGCGCCTCCAGGGTCGCCCCGGCTTCCCGGTCCAGCACGAGCATCGGCAGAGGCGTGGCGGGCGCGCGGGACAGGGCGGGCGTGCCCGAGCAGTCGTCGATGATCGCCACGCCGAACGCGCCCCGGTCGATCAGTGCCGCGGCGAACCGGCCCCAGGGGCGCGCGGGGCAGTGCGTGACGGCCAGTTGCATCTGCAGGTCCAGGGTTTCGAGTTGCGCGTCGCTGGCGTCGCCGGGGACCGCCACGAGGCGACCCTGCTGGTCGAAGCCCTGCGAGCCGTACAGGGCGCGGCCCGTGACGTTCAGGCCGCCGGGTCCGGTGACGGTCGCGCCGCCGTCCGTCCAGACGTCCAGCGGGAAGGTGTCGCGGGTGACGTGGTAGCCCAGGGCCGTCAGCCGCTCCTGCGCCCAGTCCAGGGTGCGGTCATGTCCGGGCGTGCCGGGCGTGCGCGGCCCGAACGTCTTCAGGGTAGCCCAGTCGCGGGCGACCGTGCCCTGCCGCGCGGTGGACTGCACGGCGGGATTCACGGGCCGGGTGGCCCAGCTGTACGCCCCCCACCCCAGCACCGCCGCGCCGAGGACGGGCAGGATGATCTTCCAGGCAGGAATGGCGGGGCGGGTGGGCAGCGCGCGGGGGCGAGGGAACATGGTGACCTCTTGATACGCCTCCGGCGCGGGCCGGGTTGCCACAGGTGCCGCGCCACGGTGGACGGGTCACGGGGCGCGGGTCACTGCATGCGTTCGGCGCGCCACGCTAGACTGCGGATTGTGAACGTCAGGAACTTCTCGATCATCGCCCATGTGGACCACGGGAAATCCACCCTCGCGGACCGCATTCTGGAGCGGCTGGGGGCCATGTCCGAACGGGACAAGCGCGACCAGACGCTCGACACGCTGGAACTCGAACGCGAGCGCGGCATCACCATCAAGAGCACCCCGGTGCGCCTCACGTACACGCGTGAGGACGGCGAGGAGTACACATTCAATCTGATCGACACGCCCGGCCACGTGGACTTCAACTACGAGGTCTCCCGCTCCCTGGCGGCGTGCGAGGGCGTGCTGCTGCTCGTGGACGCCTCGCAGGGCGTCGAGGCGCAGACGATCGTGAACGCGTACCTCGCCATCGACAGCAACCTGGAGATCGTGCCGGTCATCAACAAGATCGACCTGCCCGCCGCCGACCCCGAGGGCGCCGCGCAGGAGCTGGAAGAGGTCATCGGGATTCCCGCGTCGGACGCCGTGTTCGCGTCCGGCAAGGCCGGGATTGGGATTCCCGAGATCCTGGAGGCCATCGTGGAGCGCATTCCCGCGCCCAGTGGCGACCCGGAGGCCCCGCTGAAGGCGCTGATCTTCGACTCGTTCTTCGATGCGTACCAGGGCGTGATCCTGTTCGTGCGGGTACTGGAAGGCACCCTGAACCCCAAGGATCAGATCCGCCTGATGAACGCCGGGAAGAACTTCGAGGTGGACAAGGTCGGCACGTTCAGCCCCGGGCTGGTCGTGGGGCAGTCCCTCCCGGCGGGCGCGGTGGGCTGGGTCGCGGCCGGGATCAAGGACATCCAGGACGCGCAGGTGGGCGACACCCTGACCGGGCGCGAGCGGCAGACGGCCGAGCCGTTCCCCGGCTTCAAGCCGGCGCAGCCCGTGGTGTTCTCGGGCCTGTACCCGACCGACACCGAGGACTACCGCAAGCTGCGCGACGCGCTGGAAAAGCTGAAGCTGAACGACGCGGCGTTCTCCTTCGAGCCGGAAACCAGTGAGGCGCTGGGCTTCGGGTTCCGCTGCGGCTTCCTGGGCCTGCTGCACGCCGAGATCATCCAGGAGCGCCTGGAACGCGAGTACGACCTGGACCTGATCGCCACGGCGCCCGCCGTGGTGTACCGCGTGACCCTCACGAACGGCGAGGTGTTCGAGACGCAGAACCCGGCCGAGTTCCCCACCCGGGACCGCATCACGACCGTGGAGGAGCCGTACATCAAGCTGAGCATCATGCTGCCCGAGGATTACGTGGGGCCGGTCATGCAGCTGCTGCAGGAGCGGCGCGGCTCGATGATCACCATGAACTACGTCGGCAAGCGCGTGGAGCTGCTGTACGAGGTGCCGTTCGCGGAGATCCTGTACGACTTCCACGACCGCCTCAAGAGCATTTCTCGCGGCTACGCCAGCATGGACTACGAGCAGCTCGGGTACCGCGAGGGCGACCTGCGCAAGGTCGACATCATGGTGAACAACGAGATCATCGACGCGCTGGCCGTGATCGTGCACGAGACCAAGACCTACGGGCTGGGCCGCAAGATCGTGGACAAGATGGCCGACGTGATTCCCCGGCAGATGTTCCCCGTGCCGGTGCAGGCCGTGATCGGCGGGAAGATCATCGCGCGCGCCACCGTGAAAGCGTTCCGGAAGGACGTGCTCGCCAAGTGCTACGGCGGGGACATTTCCCGCAAGAAGAAGCTGCTCGAAAAGCAGAAGAAGGGCCGCGCCCGCATGAAGCAGTTCGGAACGGTCGAGGTGCCGCAGGAGGCGTTCCTGGCGGTCCTCAGCACCGAGGAGTAACCTGCCCCGACTTCACTGGCTGCCCGCGCGTGTTCTTGGGCGGCCATCCCATGTGGGGGCGTGCGGCGGGGGTGGGGCTTGACAGGTGCGTGACGGTTCTGTCAGACCCTGCCCCCTATCCTGAGCTTCATGAGCTCCGGATCAAGTATGATCGTGCCAGCGCGGCTCGGCCGGAGCCGCCGCCTGCGCACGACCATGCGCGGCCAGTTCACCCTGGTGATCTTCCTGATGGCGTTCATCCCGAATCTGGTGATGACCGTCATGGCCCGCCCGGCACTGCCCAGCACCACCGTCATCGCCTGGATGGCCCTGGTGGGCGCCACCTGCGTCCTCGTGGGCTTCTTCCTGAGTGGCGCGCTGCTGACCCCCGTCAGCCGCCTGCGCCGCGAGGTCATGAGCGGCCAGTTCGGCGAGGTGCACGGCGACGACCCGGCGGAGATCCTGGCGCTGCGCGCCGCCTTCACGGAACTGCTGGGCCGCCTGAGTACCGAGCAGACCCGGCGCAACGCGTTCATGGCCACCCTGGTGCACGACCTGAAGACGCCCCTGATCGCCACCGGACACCTGACGAAACTCATCACGACCCTGCCCCTCCCGGACGCCGACCGGCGCCTGATGGGTGAACAGATTCAGGTCGAGACGACGCGGCTGCTGGCCCTGGTGCAGCAGATGGCCGACGCGCACCGCTTCGAGCAGGAGGACGTGCAGGTGAGCCTCGCCCCCACCGACCTGCGCGCCCTGCTGGACGAGGTGGCCTCCCGGCTGGCCACCCAGGCGCAGGAGCGCGGCGTGCGCGTGCAGGTGACCGGGCACGGCGTCGCCGCCGCCGACGCGCCCGTCCTGGAGCGCGCCCTCACGAACCTGACCGTCAACGCCCTGCGGTACGCCCACACGCAGGTGACCCTGGACGTCACGCCGGCCGGCCTCACCGTGACCGACGACGGCCCCGGCCTCCCCCGCCCGCTGGATGAACTCGCGCAGCCGTTCAACGCGCAGCCCACCACCATCGCCGGCAAGCAGTACACGTCCGGCACGGCCGGCCTGGGCCTGTTCATCGTGCGCCGCATCGCCCAGGCGCACGGCGGCGACCTCCACTACGACCGCGTACCCATCCCCGCCCCTGAACCCCCACCGGCGTCTTCCCTACCGCCCACCGACCCGGCCCTGCCCGCCCCGCCACTGCCCGGCGCCGCCCCCCTGACCCGCTTCACCCTGTCCCTCCCGGAGGTTCAACCATGAGACTAGTCATCGCCGACGACCACCCCCTCTTCCGCATGGGCCTGAAATACGCCCTGATTCACCAGGGATTCGACGTGGTCGCCGAAGCCAGCGACGGGCTGGCCGCGCTGGAAGCCTGCCGGGCGCTGCAACCCGACGCGGCGCTGCTGGACGTGAAGATGCCCGGCATGACCGGCATCGAGGTCTGCGAACGCCTGCGCCACAGCAACCCGCGGCTGGTCAGTGTCCTGATCACCACCTTCGCCGAGCCGGCCATCGTGCAGGCCGCGCGGGCCGCCGGGGCGCGCGGGTACGTCAGCAAGGAAACCGACCCCGAGAGCCTCGCGCGGCAGCTGCGGGACATCGTGGCGAACCCCGAGATCGACCGCCTGCCGCACGTGGACGTGCCGCGCCTGACGCCCCGCGAATCCGAGGTGCTGCCCCTGCTCGCCCAGGGCTACAGCAACAAGGAGATCGCCAAGAACCTCGGCGTCAGCCCCGACACCGTCAAGGACCACCTCGCGCGCCTGTACGCGAAACTGGACGCCGGGGACCGCACCGAGGCCGTCAGCCGCGCCCGGTCCATTGGCCTGCTGCACTGAAACCAGCCCCGAACCCCAGCCTGCACGGACCCGCGCCGCCTCGCCCCCGCCGGGGGTATGGGGCGGCGCGCGTCATGTGTAGTCACGACCGGCCCGGGCCGACCCTACACTCGCGGGATGAAGCCTGCTGCCCTGATCACTGGTGCCGCCCTCCTCCTGAGCGGATCTGCCGCCGCGCAGACTGCACCGACCGGCGTGCAGATCTGGGGTGGGCTGGGCACCGACGCATATATCCTGCCGACCCTCAGCCTGGGCCTGAGCGCCGATGTGGTGCGCCAGCCGCAGATGACCGTCGCGCTGCGTGGCGGCGCCAGCCTGACCCTGCTGCCACTGCCGGACGCGACCGGTCCGGTGCCCGTGTACAGCGCGGAGGTGCTACTGCGCGGGACCGAGCCCGGCATGAACCTGTACGGTGGTCCGAGTGTCGGGAATATCGCCGGACTGGCGTGGGTACTGGGCGGGGTTGCGGGCGTCCAGGGTCCCCTGGGTCAGGGGAACTGGGGCTACTTCGGGGAACTCAAAGCCCGCTACCTGCTGGGCGCGGGCGAGGTCGTGCTGCTGCCCGGCGTGAACCTGGGCGTGACATACCGCTTCTGACCTGTCCGCCGCGCAGGCGAGGCATCCTGGCGATTTCCCGGCTGCTACCCTGCGCACAGAATGAGGAATCTTAAGCTGTCTTCATGTGTGGTCGCGCTGGCCGGTCTGTTGCTGACCGCCCCGCTGGCCACCGCGCAATCCGCCGCCAACGACGCCAGTACGGCCGAGCGACCCACGCTCTGGGCGGGCCTGGGCCTGGAAACCATCGTGCCGTTCGGCAGTCTGGGTGTGTCAGCCCCGGTGGGCAGGGTCGGCACGCTGACGGTTGCGCCGCGCCTGGGGGTGGACGCCCTGCTGGTGCTGGGGCCGGTCGTGTCGGCCGACGTGCTGTTCAGCGGCGCGGACGTGGGCTTCTACGGTGGGCCGTCCGCCGGACTGTTCCTGGCGGGCCAGCGGGGCTGGCGGGCTGGGCTGGTCGGCGGGTACCGCAGCCGCACCCGCCCGGATCTGGGCTTCTTCGTGGAGGGGGGGCTGCGGTACACGGTGCTGCGGGACGCCTTCACCGGTTTCGTGGCGCCGCCCCCTGGTCAGCCGTCCGAGCCGCCCCGTGATGTGACGCTGATGTCCCCCAGTCTGCACCTGGGGGTGACGTACCGCTTCTAAACCTCTCGCGTGTTCCGGGGTGGGCCGCCTGTACCCTGCGGGGTATGAGTGGCCCTTTTCTGCTGTCCGAGCGTGCCCTGAGCCTGAAGCCTTCCGCGACGGTCGCGGTGACGAGCCGCGCGCTGGAGTTGCGACGACAGGGCGTGGACGTGATCAGCATGAGCGTGGGCGAACCGGATTTCGACACGCCGGACCACGTGAAGGCGGCGGCCATCGCCGCGATCGAGAGCGGCAAGACGAAGTACACGGCGGTGAACGGCATTCCGGAGCTGCGGGAGGCGATCAGCGCGAAGTTCGCGCGGGAGAACGGCCTGAGCTACGCACCGGACGCGGTGATGGTCACGAGCGGCGGGAAGCAGGCGTTGTTCAACGCGTTCTTCGCGCTGCTGAATCCCGGGGATGAGGTGCTGATCCCGGCGCCGTACTGGGTGAGCTACCCGGAGATGGTGGCCCTGACGGGCGCGGTGCCGGTGGCGGTGCCGACCTCGCCGGAGTCGGGCTTCCTGCTCGATCCGGATGAACTGGAGGCGCGCGTGACGCCCAGGACGCGGATGATCGTGCTGAACAGCCCGGGGAACCCGACGGGCGCGGTCTTCCCGCCGGAGGTGCTGCGCGCGGTGGCGGCGGTGGCGCAGCGACACAACCTCGTGATCGTGACGGACGAGATGTACGAGCATCTGGTGTACGACGCCGAGCAGGTCAGCATCGGGTTATACGCGCCGGAGCACACGCTGACGATCAACGGGGCGAGCAAGGCGTACGCGATGACCGGGTGGCGCATCGGGTACGCGGGCGGCCCGAAGGGTGTGATCGCCGCCATGAACGCGCTGCAGTCGCAGAGCACGAGCAACGCGAGCAGCGTGTCGCAGTACGCGACGCTGGCAGCCCTGTCGGATCAGGCGCACACGGCGGCGTTCGTGGACATGGCCCGCGCCGCGTACCGCGAGCGGCGCGACCGGATCGTCTCGGGCCTGAACGGGCTGGGGCTGCGCACGCCCACGCCGCAGGGCGCGTTCTACGTGATGGCCGACACGACGCCCATCCACCCGGACGAGCTGGAGGCCGCGCGGCGCATCCTGGACGACGCGCGGGTGGCGGTCGTGCCGGGTACGGATTTCGCCGCGCCGGGGCAGGTGCGCCTGAGCTACGCGACGAGCATGGCGAACATCGAGGAGGTCCTGCGCCGCATCGGTGGGCTGCTGGGCTGACCCGGTCACGCGGCCGGGAACCGTTCGGCGCGGGGCGTCGTACTGTGGCTTCGTATGACGAATATGCACCCGGGCAGTGACGGTACCTACAGCCTCCGTGACTTCATCGCGCAGACCGCCGAGCGGGACAATCCCGGCGAGGTATTCGAGCTCGAGAGCAGCAAGATGCTGGAAGTCAAGGTCAACGGCCGCATCTGGAGCAAGCTGGGCGCGATGGTCGCCTACAAGGGCAACCTCTCGTTCACGCGTGAAGGCATGCTCGAGGGCGGCCTGATGAAGGCGCTGAAGCGCGCCGTGTCGCAGGAGATGAGCCCCCTGGCGAAGATCGAGGGGCGCGGCGTGGCGTACCTGGCCGATCAGGGCAAGGAGGTGCAGATCCTCCGGTTGCAGGGCGACGCGCTGAACGTGAACGGCAACGACCTGCTGGCCTTCGAGGACACCGTGCAGTACGACATCACCATGCAGCGCCGCATCGCGGGCATGGCGGCCGGCGGACTGTTCAGCGTGCGCGTGCAGGGGCACGGCATGGTCGCGATCCTCAGCCACGGCAAGCCCCTGACACTGCGCGTGACGCCGCAGGAACCGATCTTCACCGACCCGAACGCCACGATCGCCTGGAGCGGGAACCTGCAGCCGCAGCTGCGGATGGATTCCAGCATGCGCAGCATGTTCGGGCGGGGCGGCGGCGAGACGTACCAGATGGTCTTCCAGGGAGACGGGTTCGTGGTCGTGCAGCCCTACGAAGAGTTCGAGGCCGGGATGCTCGGCGGCGACAGTCACGGCGGTAGCGTCGGCAAGAGCCTGGGCGACCTGTTCGACTGAGCGGGGGGGAGTAGGGAGTGGGGAGTGGATCGGCTGGATGACCCGCCCCGTGTCCTGGGGGGAGACGACCACACCGCGTCGCCTCCCCTTCCTGTCGTCTCCCCATGACCGCTCCCGACTGAGCGGCGCGGGTTCCACTGCCCACTCCCTACACCCCACAACCCACCCCCCTGACGGGCTAGACTCGCCCGCGATGAGTCTGGTTGTGATGGCGACGGGGGGCACGGGGGGGCACATCTATCCGGCGGTGGCGACGGCGCGGGAGCTGTCGCGGCGTGGGCATGAGGTGCTGCTGCTGGGGCAGCGGGGCGGCATGGAGGAGCGCGTGTCGCGCGAGCAGGGTCTGCCGTTCGAGGGCGTGGACGCCGGGAAGCTGGCGCGCAGCGGGCAGGGCCGCCCGGACCCGCGGGAGCTGCTGCGGGCCGGGCAAGGTGTGTTGCAGGCCCGCTCGCTGCTGGCGCGGCTGAAGCCGGGCGTGGTGGTCGGCTACGGGGGCTTCGCGAGCCTGCCGGGCGTGCTGGCCGCGCAGAGTCTGAGTGTGCCGACAGTGCTGCACGAGCAGAACGCCCGGCTGGGTCTGACGCAGCGGCTGGCGGTCCGCAAGGCGCGGGCGGTGGGCACCGCGTACGAGCGCGTGATCGGCCTGGACGCGAAGCTGGCGACGATGGTGGGCATGCCGGTGAGAGAGGAGCGCCTGCCGCGCGCGGAGGCGCTGGCGCGGCTGGGGCTCCAGGAGGGGCCGCTGACGATCTTCGTGATGGGCGGGTCGCAGGGGTCGCTGTTCCTGAACCAGACGGTGCCGGACGTGCTGCGGCAAGTGTTCGGCCCGGAGGGGCTGCTGCCGCCGCCCGCACCGGGCGTGGTGGATCTGGACTTCACGGGCGCGGGTCGGGGTGGGGTGCAGGTGCTGCACTCGACCGGGCCGCGCTGGCTGGCGGAGGTCACGCCGGGCGTGCGGGATCTGGAGTGGTACGAGGCGGCGGGCTTCGTGGACGCGGTCGCGGCGTGGTCGGTGGCGGACCTGGCGATCACGCGCGCGGGCACGAGCACGCTGGCGGAGGCGGCGTTCCACGGGGTGCCGCTGATCATGGTGCCGCTGCCGGAGTCGGCGGAGAACCATCAGTTCCATAACGCGCAGGCGGTGCAGTCGGCGGGGGCGGGGCTCGTGGTGGAGCAGAAGAACGCCTCGGAAGCGCTGGGGCGGGCGGTGTTAGAGTGTGCGGCAGCGGGGACGCGCGCCTCGATGGCAGAGGCGGCGCTCGGGCGGGCCCAGACGGGTGCGGCGGGGCGGTTCGCGGACCTGATCGAACGGCACCTGCGTTAGTGGGCCGCACTCCTCTCATGACTGACCTATCCAATGCTGTTTCCTCGCCCGGCGTGGCCGCGGCGTCCTCAATCGATTCTTCCCGTCCCGAGGCACTCCACTATCACCTGATGGGGGCCGGTGGGATCGGCATGAGTGCCTTCGCGCGGCTGCTGTCCGCGCAGGGGCACCGCGTGAGCGGCTGTGACGAGCACGTCACGGACCTGACGGCGCGCCTGTCGCAGGAGGGCATTCCGGTCGCGCCGGAGCACTCGGCGTCGCACGTGACCCAAGAGCCCTTCGGCCGGATCGACGTGCTGGTCGCGTCGGAAGCGGTTCCGAAGGACCATCCGGAACTCGTGGCGGCGCGTGCGGCGGGCGTGGAGATCCGGCCGCGCATGGCGCTGCTGGACGCGCTGCTGCGCGGCGGCACGAGCATCGGCGTGATCGGCACGCACGGCAAGACGACCACGACGAGCATGATCGCCGTGGCGCTGGCGGGGGCCGGGCTGGACCCGTCGGCGTTCGTGGGTGGGATCGTGCCGGAGTTCGGCAGCAACGCCCGCACCGGCAGCGGTCCCTTCGTGGCCGAGGTGGACGAGAGCGACAAGGGCTTCGCGGCGCTGGGGGCGGGCACGGCGGTGTTCACGAACGCCGAGGACGACCACGTGGGCGGCAATCAGGCGACCTACTGGGAGACCGTGGAGGAGCAGCACGCGGCCTTCGCGCGGTTCGTGGCGCAGTCGGATCGGGTGCTGCTGTGCGCCGACTGGCCGGGGCTGGACGCCCTGTGCGGGGGTGCCCGTGAGCGCCTGACGTACGGGCAGGCCGAGGGGGCGGACTACCGCGCCGCGAACCTGCGCCCGGACGCGGATGGCACGACCTTCACGGTGCTACGCCGGGGCGAGCCGCTGGCCGAGGCGCGCGTGGCGCTGCCGGGCCTGCACAACGTCCTGAACGCGCTGGCGGCGCTGGCGGTCGTGGACCTGCACGGCGGGGACGTGCCGCGCGCGGCGGCGGCCCTGGCGGAGTTCCGGGGGCCGGGGCGGCGCTGGCAGCGTATCGGGGAACTGAACGGCGCGCTGGTGATCGACGATTACGCGCACAACGCCACGAAGGTCGCGGCGGCGGTGCAGGCGGCCCGGCAGACGGGGCGGCGCGTGCGGGTGGTGTTCCAGCCGCACCGGTACCTGCGCACGCAGCAGTCCTGGCCACGCCTAGCGGACGCGCTGATGGACGCGGACGAGGTGCTGCTGCTGGACATCGCGGCGGCCAGCGAGACGCCCATTCCCGGCATTCACGCCACGCTGATCAGTGACCGCATGAGCGCCGGGGGCCACGCGGGCGTGCACTACCTGCCCGACCGCGCCGAGGTGCTGCGCGTGCTGCGCGAGACCGCCGGGCCCGGCGACCTGATCGTGACGATGGGCGCGGGCGACGTGTGGACACTGTCGCGTGAACTGGTGGGGACGCTGTGACCGCCACGCCGAGCCGGACGGGCGCGCGCGTGGAGCGGCTGCCCCTGTCGCGCTTCACGACGCTGGGCGTGGGCGGTGAGGCCGAGGTGTGGTTCGTCGAGACGCACGAGCAGCTGCGCGAAGCCATGGAGCAGCCCTACCGCATCCTGGGGGGCGGCAGCAACCTCGTGATCGCCGATGAGGGCGTCCCGGAGCGCGTGATCCGCCTGAGCGGCCCGCTGGCCGAGCGGGACCTGACGCCGGATCCACACCTGAGCGAGGACCCCTGGGTCGTGACCGGCTGGGTGGGCGGCGGCGTGCCCCTGCCCGGCCTGATCCGGCAGCTGCAGAAGCTGGGCCTGAGCGGCCTGGAGGGCACCGTCGGCATTCCCGCGCAGGTGGGCGGCGCGGTGTGGATGAACGCCGGGACCCGCTACGGCGAGATGTTCGACGGCCTGCACACCCTGGAGATCGTCACGCCCGAGGGGCTGCGGCAGGTCACGCCGGACGACCTGAACTGGGGCTACCGCGACAGCGGCATCCCACGCAACCACATCGTGACCCGCGTGCGCCTGAAACTGCGCCGCGCCGCGCCCGAAGAGGTCCTGGCGAAGATGGACTTCGCGGATCAGGCCCGCAAGGGCCAGCCGAAGATGAAGACGCCGGGCTGCGCGTTCAAGAACCCGGGCGGCGTGAGCGCCGGGAAGCTGATCGACGAGGCAGGCCTGAAGGGTTCGCGCGTCGGCAACGCGCTGATCGCGCCGGAACACGCGAACTTCATCGTGAACCTGGGCGGCGCGACCGCCGCGGACGTGCACGCCCTGCTGGGCCTGATCCGCGACCGCGTCCCGGTGCCGATGGAACTGGAGTACGAACTGTGGCCCGCGCCGGAGAACGCGTGAGCGGGCCGCAGCGTCCCCTCAACCGGCGGGTACCGGCTGCCCCTGACGAGAACAGCGCAGGGGACGGCCCCGCCGTCCCGGGACCCGATCCGGCTGTGGGTGCCGGGCTGGAACCCTCGCTGTCCGGACCGGAACCTGCTCCGCGCCGCCGCTCGCGCCGTCCCCTATGGGCGGCCCTGGCGGCGGTTCTCGTGGTGGGGGCCGGGGTGGGCGCGTGGTTTGCGCTGCCCGTCAATGCGGTCACCGTCAGCGGCAACGTCCGCCTGAGTGAGGCGCGGGTGCAGGCACTGGCGGGACTGGACGGTTCCTTCGGCTGGCTGTACTACGGCACGTGGCGCGCGCGGGGGCTGCTGGACAGCCCGTGGGTGCAGTCGGCGGTGGTCACGCGCACCTTCCCGGACCGCGTGGCGATTGCCGTGACCGAACGCACTCCGCGCGCCCGCTGGCAGCGCCGCACCGGGGAGGTCGTGGCGGTGGCCCGCGACGGGACGGTCCTGCCGGGCGCTGCGGGGACGGGCGCCCTGCCCCTCATCCGGGGGTGGGGCCCTGACCGGCTGCCGGAAGTCCTGCACCTGCTCGACACCCTGGCCCGCTACACTGTGCAGACGGTCACGTACACGCCGTCGGGCGTGAGCGTGAAACTCAAGACCGGCTCGGTCTGGAGTGGCGACCTGCGCGCCCTCGTGAAGTATGCTGGGAGCATCAGCATGTATCCAGACCGTGACATTTACATCTACCCCTGGGGGGTGAGCGTCCAGGAATGAAAGAGAACAGCATCATCGTCGGCCTGGACATCGGGACGACCAAAATCACCACCGTGATCGGCGAGGTCGGTCCGAACGGCAGCGTCGACATCATCGGTGAAGGCACCGTGCCCAGCGAGGGCATGAAGCGCGGCTCGGTCGTGAACCTCGAGCGGGCCACGCACGCCATCAAACAGTCCGTCCAGAGCGCCGAGCGGGTCAGCGGCGTGAAGGTCGAGTCCGTGTACGTCACGGTCGCGGGCAACCACGCCAAGGCCATCACCAGCCACGGGCTGGCCGCGATCCGCCGCAACCAGGAGATCGGTCAGGGCGACGTGGACCGCGCCATCGAGAACGCCCGCGCGGTGCCGCTCGACCCCAACCTGGAGATCATCCACACCCTCCCGCAGGAGTACGTCGTGGACGGCCAGGAGGGCATCAAGAACCCGGTCGGCATGCACGGCGTGCGCCTGGAAGTGGACGTGCACATCGTGGCCGGGACGGCGGGCCCGCTGCTGAACCTGCGCCGCTGCGTGCAGGAGGCCGGGCTGCGCGTCGAGGGCTTCGCACTGCACGCCCTGTGCAGCGGACTGGCGACGCTGGAGGCTGCCGAGCAGGCGCAGACAGTCATCGTGGTGGACATGGGCGGCGGCACGACCGACGTGGCCGTGTTCAAACGCGGGAACCTCGCGCACTCGGCGTGCATTCCGATCGGCGGGGATCACGTCACGGCGGATCTGGCGCAGATCCTGAAGATCCCGGCCGAGGAGGCCGAGAACGTCAAGCGCCGCTACGGCGCGGCCCTGCCGGAACTGGCCGACCAGGACCTGACGCTGGAGATCACGACGTCGTCGGGCAGCACGCACGCCATCACGGCGTTCGAACTGTCGCGGATCATCAAGCCGCGCCTCGCGGAGATCTTCGGCATGATCCGCGACGAGATCGACCAGACCCTCGGGCCCGTCGAACTCGTCGCGAACGGCGTGATCCTCACGGGCGGCGCGGCGCTGCTGCGCGGCACGCCGGAACTCGCCCGCGACCGCTTCCGCCTGCCGGTGCGGGTGGGCCGCCCACGCGGCATCGGCGGCCTGACCGATATCGTCAGCGGGCCCGGGCATGCGGGCAGCGTGGGGCTGGTGCTGTACGGCATGGCCGAGGACGGCCGCATGCCGCATCTGGTGTACGGCGACATGGCGCCGGCGCCCACGCCGGTCTCCACGCCAATCAGCACCCCCACGCCAGCCGTGACCGTCCCTCCGGTGGCGCCGGAGGTCCCGGCCGCAGACGTGCGGCCCCCGGCACGCGAGAAGGACAAGGACAGCAAGGACAAGCAGGGGCCCAGCCTGACCGAGCGCATGCGCAACTGGTTCAAGGACTGGATGTAACGGACGTCGTGAGGGGGTGGGATGCGCCTGCGTGTGCGCCCCACCCCCTTCACGCATGAGGCGGTACGGGCCTGCTATCGTGCGCTAAACTGCAACGCAGTCAACGGCGCCGGCTCCTGAATTTCAGGCCGGACGTCCGTGGTAAGGAGAAATGATGCAAGCGGCCAGAATTCGCGTGATCGGCTTGGGCGGGGCGGGCAACAATGCCGTCAACCGCATGATTGAATCGGGACTTGAGGGCGTGGAGTTCATCGCCGGGAACACGGACGCGCAGGTGCTCGCCAAGAGTCACGCGGAGATCCGCATTCAGCTCGGGGACCGCCTGACGCGCGGCCTGGGCGCCGGCGCGGATCCCGAGGTGGGCGAGAAGGCCGCCCTGGAAGACCGCGAGCGCATCAAGGAGTACCTCGACGGCACCGACATGCTGTTCATCACCGCCGGGATGGGCGGCGGGACCGGCACCGGCAGCGCGCCGGTCGTCGCGGAGATCGCCCGCGAGATGGGCATCCTGACGGTCGCCATCGTGACGCGGCCCTTCAAGTTCGAGGGCCCCAAGCGTCTGCGCGTGGCCGAGGAAGGTATCAGCAAGCTCGCCGACCGCGTGGACGGCATGATCGTCGTGAACAACGAGAAGCTGCTGACCGCCGTGGATAAAAAGGTCTCGTTCCGCGAGGCGTTCCTGATCGCCGACCGCGTGCTGTACTACGGCGTGAAGGGCATCAGCGACGTGATCAACGTCGAGGGCATGATCAACCTGGACTTCGCGGACGTGCGCAACCTGCTCGCGAACAGCGGCACGGTCCTGATGGGCATCGGCGCGGGGCGCGGCGAGAAGGTCGCCGAGGAAGCCGCGATGAGCGCCATCCACAGCCCGCTGCTCGAACGCGGCATCGAGGGCGCGCGGCGCATCCTGGTGAACGTGACCGGCAGCTACGACCTGAGCATGACCGACGCGAACGAGATCGTCGAGAAGATCCGCGAGGCGACCGGTTTCGAGGAACCCGACATCCTGTTCGGCATCACGCCCGACGAGGACGCCGGGGACGAGGTGCGCGTCACCGTGATCGCCACCGGCTTCAACGACATGCCGGTGACCGTGGCGGGCGGCCTGCGCTCCAGCGTGATCGACACGATCGTCAAGCCCGTGCGCGGCGGCAGCAGCTACGATCCGAAGGATTACGACATCCCGGCGTTCCTGCGCAACGTGGACCGCGACTGACCGTCATCCTGCCTCTCCCCCACCCGCGCGGTGGGGGTTTTTCCTTGTGTGGGCCGTCTTTGCGGCGAAGCGGACCGGTGAAGCTGTGTAGACACACCGGCCTTCACGCCCCGGCATTTGTCCGGACATCCGCCTGCCCGCGCCGCTGGGGCGCCTATCTTGAACGGCCAGTACCGGCGGCGCACCGGCGCGTCCCGCGTTTCCTGTCCTCACGCCCCCGAACCTGCCCCTGCGGCGGGTGTCGTCAAGGAGTTCTTCCATGCAGCGAGTTCCCGCACACCGCATCCTGACCCTGTCCCTGCTGGCCCCCCTGTCCCTGCTGACGCTGGGGACCGGCGCCCACGCCCAGACCGCCGCGAAGTTGACCCCGGTGAAACTGGCGACGATCAGCCCGCTGTCCGGGTCGATCAGCAACCTGGGCGCGCAGGTGCGCAACGGCGCGCAGCTCGCCGTGAACGAGTACCGGGCGCAGTTCAGGACACTGGGCTTCGACCTGAGCCTCGTGGCGTTCGACGACCAGGCCGACCCGGCGACCGGCACGGCCGCGGCGCGCAAGATCGCCGCCGACCGGCAGGTGCTGGCCGTGGTGGGCGCACTGAACAGCGGCGTGACCATTCCGGCCAGCGCCGCGCTGAGCGCCACTCACGTGGCGGTCGTGAACTCGGGCAGCACCGCCAATCAGGTCACCGACCGTGGCTTGAAGAACGTGAGCCGCATCGTGCCGCGCGACGACGCGCAGGGCCCGGCCGGAGCGGCCTTCCTGACCGGTACCCTGAAGGCCAAGCGGGTGTACGTCCTGAACGACAAGACCGCGTACGGCGAGGGCCTGGCCGGTGAGGTCGAGAAGACCCTGAAGGCGCGCGGCGTGAAGGTCCTGACGAACGAGGGCACCGAGGAGAAGAGCGACTTCTCGGGCGTGATCGCCAAGATCAAGCTGCAGCGGCCGGACGCGATCTACTTCGGCGGGGTGTACAACCAGGTGGGCGTGTTCCTCTCGCAGCTGCGCGGCGCGGGCGTCACGGTTCCCGTGGTCGGCGGCGACGGCCTGGACAGCCCGGAACTGGCCCGCGTGGCCGGAGCGGGCGCCACGAACGTGTACTACACGACCGTGTCCGCGCCGCTGAGTGCGCTGCCCGCCGCGAAGGCGTTCGCCGGGTCGTACCGCAAGGCCTTCGGGAGTGACCCGCAGGGCTTCGCGGCGTTCGCGTACGACGCGGCGCGCGTGGCGCTTCAGGGCGTCCTGAATGCTGCCAAGGGCAACGGCGGGAAGGTGCCCAGCCGCACGCAGGTGGAGTCGGCGGTGCGGGCCGGGATGTACTCGGGCCTGCTGTCCGGCAGCGTGAAATTCAACGCGGTCGGGGACCGCCAGAGTGCAAAACTGTACGTCATGAAGCTCACGGGTGGGAAACTGAGTCTGAGCACCAGCGTGAACGTGCAGCCTGCACGCCGCTGAGCACGGCGTCGACCCTGTACCCCACCCCCTGACGGCTGCCCCGTGAAACCGCCCGGTGTGACCCGTCTGACAGGCGGGGCCGGGCGGCTTGAGCAGGGCTGGAGCGGTGGTTCGGTCAATGTTCAGATTGTGGGGCGTGGCACGCCAGACCCGGGCGGCGGCGGGCACACTGCCCCTCACAGTTCATACCGGACCGCGCCGCATCCGTCCGCCTGACTCTCCCCGCCCCGGCGTCACCCTGCACGCCGGGGTGACGTTGTCTCTGGGCCTCTGTGTCTGCCGGAGACCTGTCATGCCACGACCTGCCCGTACCATCGGAACCGTCGCCGCCCTGACCCTGACCCTGCTCCTGGCCGCCTGCGCCCCAGGCGGCGCCCCCACCCCCACGCCGGAGCCCACGCCGCCCGACACCCGCCCCGAGGGCACCTTCACGGACCGCTGGAAGCTGCAGGAGGCGCTGCAGATCCCGACAGACGCCGAGAAGACCGCGCAGACGACCATGCCCCTGATCACCAGCTGGCCGCAGGGCGCGCAGAAGACCCTGCCGGACCAGTGGGTGTGGGACACGTGGCCGCTGAAGACCGAGGACATGCAGATCGCCACGGTCCGCGCCGCGGACGGCACGCCGTACTACGTGCTCATTCACCTCAGCGTGGACGACAGCGTGCTGCCGGGCGCGCGGCACGACCTCGCCACGCTGCGCTACTCGTATTCCAACGACGGGCGCAGCTGGCAGCCGGGCGGGTACCTGTTCCCGGAAGGTGTGGTGCTCGGCTCGCGCAACTGGGCCGGTTCGGCGCTGCTGAAGGCCGACGGCGGCGTGGAGGTGTACTACACCGCGACCGGCGAGCGGAACGAGGGCCCGGTGCAGGGACCGTCGGCGGTGCTCGAACGCCAGCAGGTCGGCGACGTGCAGGGCGCCCTGACGGCCGACGGGCAGCTGGTCCCGCAGAGCGGCAGCGGCTTCCCGAACGAGGGCGGAATCGGGTTCGAGCAGCGGATCGTGCTGGCCGACGGCGTGAAGGCCGAGGTCGTGAACGGCCGCGTGGTCTTCAGCGGCACCTGGAAGCACCGCGTGATCCTGCGCGCGGACGGCACGCTGTACCAGACGGTCGCGCAGTCCGACGCGGGGCCGCTGTACGGCTTCCGTGACCCCTGGGCGTTCCGGAACCCGGCCGACGGGAAACGGTACGTGCTGTTCACCGGCAACATGGGCGGCCTGAAGTCCCAGCAGACCTGCCAGCCCGAGGATCTGGGCGACGCGGCCTTCCGCGCTGGCCTGGGCGCCCTGAACGCCGAGATGCCGCTGCACAACGGCGCGATCGGGCTGGCGGTGGAGACTGCGCCCGGCGCGTGGAAACTGCTGAACCCTCTGCTGACGGCCCGCTGCGTGAATCAGGAACTGGAACGGCCGCACCTCGTGATGCAGGGCAGCAAGGTGTACCTGTTCTTCAGCAGCCACATCGGGAAGTTCGCGCCGTACGGCGACCTGCGCGACCGGGGCGAGGAAGGCCTGTACGGCTTCGTGGGCGACTCGCTGCGCGGCGACTACACGCCGCTGAACCGGGGCGGACTGGTGCTGAACACCCCACTGACCCAGCGATACCAGAGTTACTCGTACGACGTGCTGCCCGGCGGCCTGACCACCCTGTTCGTGGACGTGCCCGGCATCGGCAACCAGGACATCAGCGTGGTGTCCACCCTGCCCCCCGAGCAGCAGCGGGCCGTGTTCGGCGGGACGCTCGGCAAGACGCTGAAGATCGACATCAGCGGCAGTTCCACGACCCTCGTATCGGAACTGGACTACGGGCAGATCATCCCCTGACCCGGCGTGGCGGCGGGGGCAGAGGCCGGATCACCTCTACCCCCGCTTCCGCGACTCAACCGGCCAAGGTCAGGACGCTCTGGTTGCCGCGCAGGACGTAGACCAGAATGCCGGATTCGGCCAGCACGGCGGCGCGGCGTTCGAGGTCCCGCACGGCGTCCGGCAGGCCCGCCCACTGCCGCCGGGCCTGCTCACCGGGCTCCAGGTAGAAGCCTTCGGGCAGCGCGACGATGCTGACGCGGCTGGCGGTGGCGCGGGCGTGCAGCGCCTGGGTGGTCAGGTCGGCGCTGGGCCGCGCGGTGAGGATGATCAGGTTCCCCCCGGCGCGCGTGGCGGGCAGCCGGGGCTGCCCTGGGTCGGGCTGCACGCGGGCCAGCAGGTGCAGCGCGGCGTGCAGGGCGTCCGCGCCGCGCCCGGCGGGCGTGACCTGCCCCGCGGCGGCGGCCGCGACCGGGAGGCCCAGCGTCTGGCCCTCGCGCAGGAGGCTGGCGGCCAGCCGGGCGGCGCTGTCCACGAAGGTGCTCCCCCCGGCGCTGGCGTCCACGAACACCGTGAGGCTGCTGGCGGCGGTGCGTTCGGGTTCCCGCACGACCAGTTCGCCCCGGCGGGCACTCAGGCGCCAGTGGATGCGGCCCGGCGCGTCCCCGGTGACGTACTCGCGGGCGCTACGAAGGCTGAGGGGGTCGTCCAGGCCCAGCTGCCGCGACAGGGTCCCCTCCGAGAGCAGGGGGCGCAGCAGGTCCGGCAGGAGCAGGCCGTGCGTGCCGGGGTACACGGTGACGGCCGTGGTGGCGGGCAGGGTGGTCTGCTGCCAGAACAGCCCCAGCGGATCGGCCCACGCGAGGTCCAGGCCGGGCCACTCGAAGTGGCCCCGGCGGTTCAGGCGCAGGGTGGTCGTGAAGGTGTGGGTGGTCTGCCCGAGGTGCAGCGCGGCGGCGGTCAGTTCATGGCCGGGCACCACGCCGCGCGGGGTGGGGTCGCTGAGCGTGACGCGCAGGGGGCGGCGCGACCGGACCGTGACGGTGACGGTCAGGGGCAGCCCGCCGCCCTCAAAGCCGCTGCCCGGGACCTCCCGCGTGACGGTCACGTGCGGCGGGCGGCGCGACAGGACCCACAGTCCGCCCGTCACCGCGGCGATCAGGGCCAGCCACAGCAGCGCGGCGGTCATGCGTGTGCGGCGTCCTCGACCGGCACCGGCTGGGCGCGCAGGACCTCGCCCACGATGCCTTCGGCACTCTGACCCTGGAGGCGCGCCTCGATGCGCAGGCTCAGGCGGTGCGCCAGGACGCCCGGCGCGGCGCGCTGCACGTCGTCCGGCGTGACGAACGAGCGTCCCGCGAGCCACGCGAGCGCCTGCGCCGTGCCCTGGAGGCCCAGGCTGGCGCGCGGCCCGCCGCCCAGCGTGACCAGGGGGTGCGTCCGCGTGGCGGCGCTCAGGCCCGCGACGTACGCGCGCACGGGTTGGGACACGAACACGCGCCGCACGGCCTCCTGCGCGTCCAGCAGCGCCGCCGGGGTCGTCACGGCCCGCAGCGCGCCGATGGGATGCTCGCCCTGCAGGCGGCCCAGCATCCGCACCTCTTCTTCCGGCGTGGGGTACCCCACCGAGAGTTTCAGCAGGAAGCGGTCCAGCTGCGCTTCCGGCAGGCGGTAGGTGCCCTCGTGCTCGACGGGGTTCTGCGTGGCGATCACCACGAACGGCGCGGGCAGCGGGTGGGTCACGCCGGACTCCGTGACCTGCCCCTCGGCCATGGCTTCCAGCAGCGCGGACTGCGTCTTGGGCGTGGCGCGGTTGATCTCGTCCGCCAGCAGCACCCCGGTGAAGATCGGTCCTGGCACGAAGCGGAACTCGTGGGTGTCCGGGCGGTACACGCTCACGCCGGTCACGTCGCCGGGCAGCAGGTCCGGCGTGAACTGCACGCGCCGGAAGTCCAGGCCCAGGCTGACGGCCAGCGCGCGCGCCAGCATGGTCTTCCCGGTGCCGGGGGCGTCCTCCAGCAGGACGTGCCCGCCGGCCAGGACGCCCGCCAGCGCGAGCCGCGTGACGTCCTCCTTGCCGACCAGGACCTGGGCGACGTTGTCGAGAATCGAGCGGGCGAAGGCGGGCGTGGGTGCAGTGTGGGTCATGACAGGTCCTTGTGATCGGCGGAATCTTCGGGTTGGAGGGTCGGGATGATCTGGAGGACGGCGCGGGCAGCCTGCTCGGCCTGTCCGGCCTGCTCGTCGGTCAGCTGCCCGCCGTAGCGGACGGGTTCGTACAGGGCGGTCAGGGTGCCCAGCGGGTCCGCCAGGGCCGGATGCCGGGCACCGAGCCGCGCGGCGTACCCGCTGGGCGTCTCGTGCGCGGCGCGGCCCAGACCAGCGTCCGACAGGGCCGCCAGCGCCTCCCGGTACGCGGCACGCACCCGGTGCAGCGGGGCCGGCGGGGCAGAGGTGGTGGGGAGGTCGTCACGGGCCAGTGTGCCCGTCACGGCCGCAGCGACACGGCGGCGGTTGACGAGCAGCACGGCGGCCACGATCAGCAGGGCCGCCAGGGCCAGCAGCTGCGCCAGCGGGGCGAGCCAGGTCACGCTGACGACCTGCGCGGCCGGTCCGACGGTGGTCTCGGCCATGCGGGCCGCCGCGTCTGGGGGTGGCGCCGCGCCCGAATCGGCCGAACCGGGTGGGCGCCCCCCCAGGTTCAGCAGGATGGCCGACACGACCCACAGCAGGCCCGTCAGGACCAGCCCGGCCACCATGAGGACCTCGGACGGGTGAGGCGGGCGGCCCGCACGGCGGCGCAGCTGCGGCACACCTGCCGCCGCCAGCAGGCACAGCAGGCCCACAGGCAGCGCCAGTTCCAGCGGGAGCAGCGGCACGCCCACATCGAGCTGCACGCCGAGCCAGCTGGTCCCGGTACCGGGACTGGAGGGCGCAGAGGGGACCGCTGGTGCGGGCATCTGCTGCGCGGTGTCCGGCCGGACGGCGGACGTGAGCGGCGGCGTGAACGCCCCAGCGATGTCCGGGCGGGGCATGGGGAGCAGGGTGCCGAGCAGCGCGGCGGCCACGGCGCCGCCCGCCACCCAGGTCCACCAGCCGGGAGCGATCTGGGCTGCGTGGCGGGCGTCCCGCGCGGGCCGGGCCAGGGCGCCCCCGGCCAGCGCCAGGATCAGCCCCGGCTGCGGCGCGAGCAGGCCCGGCAGCAGCGCCAGCAGGCCCCGGCGCCGCCCGTCCTCCAGGGCGTGCGCCCCGGCACCCAGGGCGAACCCGGACAGGCTGAGCAGCAGGTACGTTCCGGCCAGGACCAGCAGCTGCCGGGGCTGCGCGAGCGCGGCGGGCACCTGCGCCGCCACGCTCAGCCCGATGATCAGCTGCGTGCCGAGCACGCGGGCCTGCGCCCACACGGGAAAACGGACGCCCAGCGCGAACAGGCCGCACAGGAGTGCCGCGCCCCACAGCGGCAGTAGACCCGCGAGACCCAGCGGCAGCAGCGCCAGGCCGTACGCGGTCAGGGGTGGGCCGGTGCGGGGCGCGGCGAGGTCGTCCGGCACCGGGGAGGTCAGGTCGGTCATGGTTGCCGGAGAATACGCGCGCGGCGGCGCTGAAGTTGCCTCATGCGGACTCCGGTTGAAAGGTTTGCAAAATCTTTCAACCCGAGCGGAGCGAGCAGGAGGGAAACGGGTTCCGGGCGTGGAGTTGGCAACCCGATGCTGTCCCGGGTTGTCAACGAAACAAACGGAATCCGTATCACGTCACCGCGGGCCGACAGGGGCGCCGCCCCGATCCGGTGTGGATGCGGGGCGGCGCAGGGAAGCGGGCTTCAGTCGAGGAAGTCGCGGAGTTTGCGGGTGCGGCTCTCGTGGTACTTGAGCTTGCGCAGCGCCTTGTTCTCGATCTGGCGGATGCGTTCGCGCGTGACGCTGAAGCGCTGCCCGACCTCCTCCAGGGTGTGCTCGCGGCCGTCCACGAGGCCTTTGCGGAACTTCAGGACCATCGCTTCACGCTCGGTGAGTTTCGAGAGGGCCTTTTCCAGTTCCTCGCTCAGGAGGGTTTTGGCGGCGTTCTCGACGGGGCTGTCGAGGTTCTCGTCGGGGATGAAGTCGCCGTAGAAGGAGTCCTTCTCGTCCCCGATGGGGGTTTCGAGCGAGACGGGTTCCTGGCTGACCTTCTGCACTTCCTCCACCTTCGCGGCGTCCCAGCCGGGACCCATGGCCTCGGCGATCTCCTCGTAGGTGGCCTCGCGGGACAGTTCCTGCTGGAGCTGGCGGGCGGTGCGGGTCAGTTTGTTGATCGTCTCGACCATATGCACCGGGATGCGGATGGTGCGGGCCTGGTCGGCGATGGCGCGGTTGATGGCCTGCCGGATCCACCACGTGGCGTACGTGCTGAATTTGTAGCGGCGGCGGTACTCGAACTTCTCGACCGCGCGGATCAGACCCTGGTTGCCTTCCTGAATCAGGTCCAGGAAGCCCAGGCCACGCCCGGTGTACTTCTTGGCGATGCTGACGACCAGTCGGAGGTTCGCTTCGATCAGGCCCTGGCGGGCGGCGGCGCCGTCCTCGGTCTGGCGCATCAGGCGGCGGCGGGCGCGGTCCTCGAGTTCGAGGTCCTCCTCGAGCACCTTGCGAGCTTCCTCGCCTTCCTCGATGCGGCGCGCCAGCGCGATCTCCTCTTCGAGGGTCAGCAGGGGCACGCGGCCGATCTCGTGCAGGTACTGGCGCACCGGGTCGTTGGACACGGCGCGGGGCATATCGTCGAAGTATTTCTCCTCGTCGTCGTCCTGCGCGGCGGCCGGGCCGTCCTCGGCGGCCTCTTCCTCGGTGTCGTCCTCGTCCTCGTCGAGGTCCTGCACCTCAATGTTCTGCCCGGCGAGGTACAGCTGCATGTCCTCGAAGGCGTCGGGGCTCTCGGGGTCCAGGCCGTTGGCTTCCAGCGCGCTGGCCAGTGCGGTAGCGATGTCCTCGCTGGAGAGCACCCCGGCGGCGCGTCCGGCCTTCAGGAGTTCCTGAATGCTGGCGTGCGAGTAGTAGGGCTTCTCGGGCTGGCCGCCCTTGACGGGCGCGGCGGCGGGCTTGGCGGCCGGTTTCGCGGCGCGCGCGGTGGGCTTGGCGGGCTTCTCAGGCGCGGCCGCGGCGTCCGCCTTCTTGGCTGCGGGCTTCTTCGCGGGCTTTGCGGGCGCGTCGGCCTTGGCCGCCTTGGGGGCGGCCTTCTTCGCGGGGGCCTTCTTGGGCGCCTCGACGGTCTCGGCGGCCACGATGGGCGCGGCCGCTTCGGGGGCGGGCTGGGCCGGTTCGGGCGCGTCGGCCTTGGGCGCGACCTTCTTCGCGGCGGGCTTGGCGGGCATGGGGCTGGTGGCGGTCGTGACGGGTTTGGGCGTCGTGCCGGGGGCCACGCGGGCGCGGGCGCGCGCGGCGGCCTTGGGTTCGCCGCTCTCGGCGTCGATCTTCTTGCGGGTGCGGACGGTCGTGGAATCTGCCATGCGGCCTCCTGGGGTGGGGTCGGGGCGAATGCTGGTGGGTTGGGGGGTGTCCGGGCGGCGGGCCGTGTGCCGGGCGCCGGGCACCTGAACGCGTCAGTCTAGCAAACGCGCCCAGGACCGCATCGTGACGGGATCAGGACGTGGGAGGGGGGGGCTGGTGGGGAACGCCGGGCCAACAGGTGAGATACGAGATGAGCAGGCTGCCGGTTCCCACCCCCGGACGGGGGGGCAGGCGCGAGGTGGGGTCAGGCGCGGGTGACGGACAGCACCTTGAAGCCCGCCTCGCGCAGGGTCTCGCGGACCTCGCCCAGGGCGCGCAGGTCGGCCTCGTAGGGCAGGAAGTCGTTGGCGACGAGGTGCAGCGTCCCGCCGGGGCGCAGGCGGCGCGTGGCGGCGGCGATGAATTCCCGGGCGACGTCCAGCACCACGCCGCGCCCCACGTGGAAGGGCGGGTTCGTGAGGATCACGTCGAAGGTCGCCGCCGGGTCTAGCGCGGCGTCCACGTCCGAGTGGACGGCCGCTCCGGTCAGGCCGCTGGCAGCCAAGGTGGCCTGGGCGCTGCGGACGCTGGGCAGGTCGCCGTCCACCAGGGTCACGGTCGCGCCGCGCCGCGCGGCCCACGCGCCGATCAGGCCAGTGCCGCAGCCCAGGTCCAGCACGTCCTTCCCGTTCAGCGCGCTGCCGTCCGGGTCGAGGCGTTCCAGGGCGCCCAGCATCAGCGCGGTGGCCCTGTCGGGCTTCGCGGCGCTGAACACGCCGGGCAGGCCCACGACCGTCACGCCGAAGGCCTCGAAGCCCTCGGGGTCAGGGAGGGCCGGGGTGGGGCCGGGGCGGCGGATGAGTTTCGCCACGCGCATCCCACCGTCACGCGCCACGACCTCCCCGGCACCGAAGGCGTTCCCGGCCAGCCGCACGTAGCGGTCAAAGCCCTTGTCGCGGTCCCCGGCGATGTACAGCGTCCCGCCGGGCGGCGTGCAGGCGTGAGCCCAGGCGACCTGCGCGGCGGCGTAGGCGTTCCCGCGGTCCCCGGCCAGCACCAGCGCCACGGTCCGGGCGCGGTCCGGCCAGCGCTCCAGCAGGGACTCGCCCGGCACCGCCGCGTGCGCGTCCAGGCCACCCGCCGCCAGGGCGCTCAGCGCGGCGGCGCTGCCCTCCACGGCGCGCAGCGTCACGCCCGGCAGGCTGCCCAGCAGACCCCCCATGGCACTGAGATCCAGCACGTCGCCGCGCACGCGGTCCTTGCGCATCACGCCCGCCAGCAGCGCCTGCGCGGCGTCCACGTCCGGGTAGCCCCGCACGCCACTCTTGGTGAGGGCCTTCAGGGAGTCCAGCCGGGGCGGGAGGTTCGCAGGGCGGACCTCGAAGTAGTTCACGGCGGGGCGCGCCTCCGCACGGCTCCCGGTCGGGGCCGCCGGGCGCTCGGAAGCGGGCCGCTCGGGGGAGGGGCGGTCGTTCTTGAATCGAATCTTCTGCTTGGGCCTGCGCGTCACCCCCACAGACTCGCACACCGGGACGCCCTTCAGTCGTCGTGGGGGGGGTGGAGCGTCCGGATCGCAGTAGTCCAGCTTGCTGGGTTTGAAGTCCCCGATCACGACCTCTCGCTTGAAGGGATACCCGACCCGGACGCCCTCGGCGGCGCACTCGATCGTGAAACGCTTGCCCCGGGGGATGGGCGTGTCCCCGATCATCACGGGCCGCGCCGCCTCGTAGATGGCGGCCCAGGGCGTGCAGAAGTAGTGCCCGATCAGGCGGCCCCCGCGTCGGCTTTCAGCATGCGGTCCCCGAGAGTCTGCAGCGCGAAGGCGTTCCAGATGCAGACGAGTTCCAGACCGACCTGGCTGGGCATGGCGAAGGGGCTCGTGCCACTGGCGGCCAGATCGAAGCGGCGGCGTTCGGCGGCGTCCAGCAGGTCATGTACGGTCGCCCCAGCGCGCTGGTAGGCGTAGAGGGTCTCGGCATTCTGTTCGCCACTCAGGGCGGCGCGCAGGCGCGTCCAGACAGTCGGTGAGTCCATGTCTCTGCAGTACTGTCCGGAGGACCCGGCGGTTCCCGCAGGTGCAGGCGCTGTGCAGCGGCCCGGGGCATGGGGCGGGCACACGGCGCGGTAGCCTGCGGGTCATGCGCGCACCTGCTCTGACCGCTGCTGTTCTCGCCCTGTGTGCCGCCGCCGGGGGCGCTGCCTGGTGGCAGGGCGGGGCCCGCTGGCGGGGCGACCTGTACTGCTTTGCGGACGCCACGCAGGTCTGGGGGGTCGCCGCACGTCCGGCGGATGCCACGCCGCTGTGCCCGGCGTCGCAGAGTGTGCGGCGCGAGGTGCGCAGCGGCCAGACGCGCGTGGAGCAGTTCACGTTGCCCCGCTGGGACCCGCAGGCGCTGCGGGAGCTGCTGACCGCGCAGGGGTACGCGGTGACGCACGCCCTGCCGGACGACGGCATTCAGGTCGAGGCGGTGCTCTCCCGGGCCGGGGAGACCGTGCTGTACACCGCGGCGCACCAGGGAGAGGGGACGTTCGTGACCCTCAGTTCGCCCGGCGAACGCTGACCCGGCCCCGCGCGGCCGCCAGCATGGGCGTGCTCTGGACGCCGAGTCGGGGTGGCCCGAAACCCGCCCCCACCAGGGCCGGGGCGTCAAAAGCAGCGCCCCCGCCCTGGTGGGGGCGGGGGGTCCGATGAAAGCGCTGCGGGGGGGGTCAGTTCAGGACGCGGCGGGCGCCGTCGTAGCGGCTGGCCCAGTAGGGGTTCCCGAAGAGGGGTTCGACCATGGTGCGGCCGTGGTAGCTGTTGGCGTTGGCCATCATGCCGTCGCCCATGTAGATGCCCACGTGGCTGGCGGTGCGGCCCATGGTGTTGAAGAACACCAGGTCGCCGGCGCGCAGGTCGCGGCGGCTGACGGCGCTGCCGGCGCGCCACTGGGCGGCGGCGGTGCGGGGCAGGTTGATGCCCAGCTGGCGGAAGACGTTCATGGTGTAGCCGCTGCAGTCGAGCGCGCCGCCGCCGGTGGCACCGAGCACGTAGCGGGCGCCGAGGAAGCGGGTGGCGGCGGCGCGGATGGTGGCGCTGCCGGTGGCGGCCGGTGCAGGTGCGGCGGCCTGGGGGCGCGCGGCGGCGGGGGCGCTGCCGCCCGTGCTGAGCTTCTGGCCGACCTGGATGGTGCTGCTCGCCAGTTTGTTCAGCTGCATGAGCTTGGCGGCGTCGACACCGGTGCTCTTGGCGATCGAGTAGAGGGTGTCGCCGGGCTTGACGGTGTAGGTGGCGGCGGTGGCGCTACCGGTCAGGGCCAGGAGGGTCATCAGGGTGCGGGCGGCTTTCATCGGTAGGCAGAGTTTAACCTACCTTTATTTATTCGTCCTTAATTCATCTGCTTTTAGGGGGCTGCTATGCGCCTATACGGCTCTTATGCGCTCCGCCCCGGGCTTTATGAGGGATTCTGACGGCCGTCTGATCATGATTCTCAGAATAGGGCTCACCCGCTCACCATCCGAAAAACCGTCTGCCCGCACGTCATAAACGTGATTTGCCGAAAAATCCACATCTTCACGCTTCTCACATGAACTTCCGCCCACCCATGAGCATCCCCCAAAGGTCGGACAGGATCACGGCTCCACACACCGTACTGACGGGCCACACCTTACACATCATGCACATAGCTATGCGCAGAGTTCTCACCGCCTCATGAGTGATCACACCACCCCCAGTCTGCTGATCAACCCCATCTCTCCCCTGCCCAGCCCGGCCAGCAGGCCACCTATACTCGGCGTACCCTATCCGCACCTCGCCCGATCAGCGGCGCGCGGGGTACCCTGGAGGACGGCATGAAGGAAATCCTCTCGACCGAGCAGATCCAGACCGGACTCAAGCACTACCGCCGCATCGCCCGGCAGGACATGCTCCGCGCCAGCGAAACCCCGCACCCGGACGCGTTCCTGAAACACGCCGAGCACCGCCGCGAGGTCTACACCCGCCTCGGCGCGTTCGCCGACGACCACGGCCCCGACGAGGTCATCACCCACGCGCTAGACCTGTACCGCACCCTGCCCTTCGTGACCGGCACGCCCGAACACGAACACCCCGACATCAAGGGGCAGGAAAACGCGCTGGAGAACTTCTTCCTGCTCGTCGGCCTGGACCCCAAGACCCGCCGCGAGGCCCGCAGCAAACGCCCCCGCCTGAGCTGAAGATTCCGTAGCTCCACGCCGCCCCCTGCCCCGCAGGTGGGCGGCGAACCACTGGCAGCCGCTACACTTCCAGCCATGTCGAACCCCGAATTCGTCGGACTCGTGAACTCCCTGCAGGCGACCGCCGAGGCCGCCCTGGGCGACCTGAACGCCGCCACCGCCAGCGCCGCCCGCGACGGCCTGCTCGAGGAACGCCGCGCCCGCCAGACCGCCGAGCGCAGCCTGAAACTCCTGACCATGCTCGCCGAGAAGACCCGCGGCAACCTGGACTTCACCGAGGCCGACCTGCTCACCGATGCCATCGCCAGCGTCCGCGAACGCCTCGCCGCACCCAGCCCCAGCGCCGACACCACAGACGCGAACTGACGTGCGCGCCACCCTCCAGCGCGTCACCCGCGCCACCTGCACCGTCGACGGGGAACTGACCGGGCAGACCGGCCCCGGCCTGCTCGTCCTGCTGGGCGTCGCGCCCGGCGACACCGACGCCACCGCTCACGCCATGGCCGCCAAGATCGCCAAGCTGCGCATCTTCGGCGACGAGCAGGGCCGCATGAACCGCAGCGTGCAGGACATCGGCGGCGGCATCCTGAGCGTCAGCCAGTTCACGCTGTACGCCGACACGCGTGGCGGCAACCGCCCCAGCTTCACCGCCGCCGCCCCGCCCGATCACGCCCGCGCGCTGTACCACACCTTCAACGCCGCGCTGCGCGCCCTGGGCCTCCCTGTCGGCGAGGGCGTCTTCGGCGCGCACATGGTCCTCGACCTGACCAACGACGGCCCCGTCACCCTGACCCTCGACCTCGACTGATACGGGATCCAATTGACTTGCTTCCGACTTGAACACGTTCCGTTTTCCCCTCTCCCCCCGTGGGACTCGGAGAGCTGCGCAGCAGAGAGGGAGGGACTCGCAGAGCTGCGCAGCAGTGGAGCGACAGGGAGGAGGGGTGAGGGGGCCACCGGGCGACTCCGAATGACGTGGAATCACTTGAATCCCGTATGACCGGGCATGAGAGCGCCGCCTCCGGATATGGGTCCGGGAGCGGTTTCTCACGTCCTGCGCGTAGGGTAGGACGCATGACGCGCCGAACGCTGGCCGCCCTCGTGCTCCTGACCGCGCTGCCGGCCCTGGCCGCCCCGTACGTGGTGCGGGCCGGGGACACGCTGTACTCGATCGCGCGGGCCAACGGGACGACCGTGGACGCCCTACTACGCCTGAACAAGCTGCCTGGCAGCGCGCTGGAGGTCGGGCAGACCCTCCAGCTGCCCGCCAGAGGCGAGACGCCGCCCACCGCGACCGAGAAGCCGGGTCTGCCCGCGCCGCTCCCAGCGGGGCAGCTGGCGCCCACGCCCGCCACGGCCCGCATCGCGGGCGTGAACATCACGGTGCCCAGCAGCCTGCGCATGGGTGACGCGTTCCTGCTGGGCCTGAGTGGCGCGCGGGCCGCGCAGGCGACCGTGCGGTTCCCCAGCGAGGTCGGCGAGGACGTCCGGATGCCCAACGAGGTCCTGCGGCCCATCGGCGGCGCCGGGCAGTTCGTGGTGGTGGGCCGCGTGGTGCTGGGCAAGACCACCCCGGTCGTGTACGAGGTGAGTCTGGACGGAGAGCTCGTGCGCGGGCGCATTCCGGTGCTGGGGCTGGAAGATCCCATCCAGCACCTGAACCTGCCGCCCAGCGTAAGTAAGGTCCTGGTGGACCCGGCCCGCGCAGCGGAGGATGCGCTGGTGGAGAAGGCGTACGCGCGCCGCACGCCGCAGGCCTGGAGCAGACCCTTCGCGCCCGCGCTGAAGGGCGTCGCGCCGACCAGTTCGTCGTTCGGGCAGCCGCGCACGTACGTGGCGGGCGGCCCGGTCGCGTATCACTTCGGCACCGACTACCCCGCGAAGGCCGGGACACCCGTGCTGGCCGTGAACGACGGCACGGTCGTGATCGCCGGGCGCTACCCGGTACGCGGCGGACTGGTCGTCATCGACCACGGGGCGGGCGTAGTGAGCCTGTACTTCCACCAGAGCCGCGTGACCGCGAAGGTCGGCCAGCGGGTGAAGCGGGGCGACAAGATCGGCGAGGTGGGCAGCACCGGCCTGAGCGCCGGGCCGCACCTGCACCTGGAGATCCGCGTGCGCGGCGAGGGGACCAACCCCGCCGGGTGGATGGGCCGCCTGTGGCCCCGCTGAGGGGCGTATCCTCCGGGCGTGCCTGAACTGAACCGACTGCTGGTCGTGACGCCGCACCCGTCCGGCGCGCTGCCCGCCGAGGTGCTGAGCGACATGCTCGGCCCGGACCTCCTGAACGCAGAGGCGCGGGACGCCCTGCTGCGCCGCGTGTTCCTCGACGGTGACCCGTACACTGACCTGATCTTTCACCTGCCGGGCGCGCGGCAGGTCCAGGCCCCCTGGAGCCGCTTCGCGGTGGACCTGAACCGCGAGCGGGACGACCGGGACGAGAACGGCGTGATCAAACGCGGCACCTTCGACCGTCAGCCCCTCTACCCGCCGGGGTTCACCCTGACCGAGGCGGCGCGCGAGACCCGCCTGCGCCGCTACTGGGATCCCTTCCACGCGCTCGTGACCCTGGAGGCGCAGGAGGCGGACCTGCTGATCGTGGGGCACTGCATGGCCCCCAGCGGCCCGGCCCTGAGCCACGATACCGGCACGCCCCGCCCGGGCCTGTGCCTGATGACCGGCACGGACGATGCCCCCACCTTCCCGCGCGCGGGGTGGGAGACCCTGCGCGCCGCCTGCGCCGACGCCTTCGCGCCGGTACTGACGGGTACCCCCTACCCGGACGTGCAGGTGGGCGTGCCGTGGCAGACCGACACCATCAGCGCCGCGTACGCCGCGCCGGACCGCGCGGCCTTCGGGATCGAGGTGAACGCCGGGCTGTACCTGAACGCGGACGGCACGCCCCGCCACGACGTGATCCGCGCGCTGAGCGAGGCCTTCGCCCGCTTCGCCCCGCAGGCCCTGGCCCTCGCCCGGGGCTGAGCCGACAGAAAAGGAGGGAGCGCCGCGGCCCCCTCCGAGCTGAATACGGATTCAGTGGTCGCGGGTGGCGAGGGTGCGCATGGCGCCCAGCAGATCCTGCGCCGCCTGCGGGTTCGCGGCGCCCGCCAGGGCCCCCTCCAGCGCGGCGAGACCCGTGACGGCCTCCCGGTCGGCGTAGGCCTGCGCGTGGGCGACGCTGCCGCTCTCCAGCAGCCAGCGGTGGATGTCGGCGATGACGCCCGCGTCCTTGTCGGGGCGGTCACGGTGCATCTGCGTCAGGAAGGCGCCGCGCTGATCGGCGGGGGCGTGCGCCAGCCAGTGCAGGACGATCAGGGTGCGTTTACCCTCCAGCAGGTCACCGCCGATCTCCTTGCCGTACTTGGCGGGGTCGCCGTTCAGGTTCAGCACGTCGTCGCGGATCTGGAAGGCCGCGCCCAGCGCCAGCCCGGCGGGCAGGAAGTCCGGGTGCGGCGCGGCCCCGGCGGCCAGCGCGCCCAGTTGCAGCGGCACGACGACCGTGTAGTACGCGGTCTTCAGGCGCACCATGTCCAGGTAGTCGCCCTCGGTCAGGATCCACTCGCGGGCCTCCACCCAGCCCAGGTCGAGGTGCTGGCCCTCGGCGGTGCGGTGGATCATCTCCAGGAACGCCTCCATCGCGCCGGGCACGCCCGCGCGGTGCACGGCCGCCCACATGTACGCGTGCAGGCCGTCCCCGGCGTTGATCGCCAGGGGCACGCCGTGCAGGCGGTGCAGGGCCGGGCGGCCGCGGCGTTCCTCGCTGTCGTCCTCGATGTCGTCGTGGATCAGCACCCAGTTCTGGAAGAGTTCCAGCGCCGCCGCGAGCCACAGGGCAGCCTCCCAGGCCGGGCCGGGCTGCACGCCGTGCGCGCGGGCGCTGGCGAGCAGCAGGTCGCTGCGGATGCCCTTGCCGCCCCGCCCGGGGTAGTCGCGCAGCATCGCGTGGTACGCGGCGAGTTCGGGCCTCTCGGCGTGGGCCGGGTCGGGCAGCAGGGACAGCACGCGGGACAGCAGTTCGGCACGCATCGCCGCGCAGCATAGAGCAGCCGCCCGCACGCCGCAGCCGAAGGGCACATGAAGGCACACTGGGTCCTCCCGGACAGTTTCCCTCAGGAGGGACCGGGAGGATGGAGGCATGACGCCCTCCCGATCCAAGCTCCGCGCGACCCCCCGCCCCGGCCGGGTGCGCCGCGCCGTGACCTTCGGCCTGCTGCTCGGCGGCCTGACCCTGGGGGCCGTCGCCGCCGCGCAGGCCGCGCAGACCCAGGCGGCCCCGGCCCAGACTGCCGCCACCCCCGCCGCGACCGCCCCCGCCGCGACCACCACCCTGCGTCCCGCCCTGAGTGGCGAGCGCCGGTTCCTGACCCTGCCGGGCTTCGGGCAGGTCGCGTACTACGCCGACCCGCGCGGCGAGGGCCGCCCCCTGATCCTGACCGTCAGCGTGAACGCCGCCGCCAGCGCCTACGAGATGAAGCCCCTGTGGGACGCCTTCGCCGGAAAGCGCCCGGTGTACGTGCTGGAATGGCCGGGCTTCGGCAGCAGCGACCGCCCGGACGTGAAGTACACGCCCGCCCTGATGACGGGCGCCCTGACCGCCCTGGTCGCCGAGGTGGGCCGCGACGTGGACGTCGTCGCCCTGAGCCTGGGCAGTGAGTTTGCCGCGCGCGCCGCGCTGCAGGAACCCCGCATCCGCACGCTGGCCCTGATCAGCCCCAGCGGCCTGGGCCAGCCGCGCGGCGGCACCCAGCGCGCCACTAACGAGGACGGTGGCCAGACCCTCTACAACCGCCTGAACGCCGTCAGCACCCCGCTGTACGCGCTGCTGCGCACCCGCATCAGCATCGAGTACTTCCTGAGCCGCTCCTTCCGCGGCCCGGTCGACCAGGGCCTCGTGAACTACTCGCTGGACACCACCCGGCAGCCCGGCGCGAAGTACGCCCCGGTGTACTTCATCAGCGGTCAGCTGTTCACCGCCGACGCGTACGGCGACCTGTACAGCCGCCTGCAGGTGCCCACGCTGGTGCTGTACGACCAGGACGCCTTCGTGTCGTTCGACCGCCTGCCGCAGTTCACGGCGCAGCCCGGCGTGCGCGCCGTGCGCATCGGGGGCACCGACGGCCTGCCGCACTTCGAGAAGACCACAGAAGTCGTCGAGGCCCTGCAGGCCTTCTGGGCGACCCCCTGACGGGGGCAGGTCAGAGCTGACGGCACGTTCCCGGGCAAACAGGTATCGTGCGGAACAAGCTCATGACGGACATGGAGACTGCCCTGCACCTGACCCTGGCCGACGCCTGGGCGCACCGAGACACGGCGCCCGGGCAGGCACGGTCCAGCGCTGCGGCGCACCTGAACAGCCCGGCGCACGCCCAGGCGAGCGTGATCCTGGCCTACCTGGACTGGCGTGAGGGCCGCCTGCCACAGGCCACCGAGGGCGTGACGGCCGCCATCAGCACCCTGCGGCTGGGTGAGCCCAGCGTGTGGCTGGGGCGGGGCCTGAACATCTTGGCGGCGCTGCACAGCACCCTGAACCGCGCCGACCGCGCCGTGGAACTCTATGAGCAGCAGGTGTCCCTGGCGCGGCACATCCAGGACGCGGAACTGACTGCCACCGCCCTGCACGATCTGGCGGTCGAACTCCGGCACAGTGACCCGCTGCGGGCCCGCGCGCACATCACCGAGGCGCTCGGCACCTTCCGGCAGCTGAACTACGCGTTCGGGGTGGCGATCGCGCACGCGAACCTGGCCGAGTTCGACCGGGACGACGGCGACCAGCCCGGCGCCTACCGGCACGTGCAGCAGGCCCTACGCTACCCGCACCTGGATCAGCACCCGCACCTGGAAGCCAGTCTGCTCAGCACCCTCCTGCTGATCCTGCCCGCGCAGGGCGCCGACCGGGAGCGGCGCCGCACCCGCCAGCGCCTGCAACAGCTGAGGCGCCACAGCGACAACCCGGAACTGCGCGCCACCGTCGCCCTGGCCCTGGCCCAGCAGGCCTCTCCAGCAGAGATCAGTCCGCTGTTGACCGGCGCGCTGCGTGACCTGCGCGGCCTCGGCGATCACATCCTGCTGCCGGAACTGCACGAGCGGCTCAGCCAGAGCTACGCCGCGCAGGACGACCACCAGCGCGCCCTGACGCACCTGCAGGAAACCCTGGCCTACACCCGCCGCACCCACGCCGCCGAGCGCCGCCAGAACATCCAGACCTTCGAGGTCCTGAGCCGCATCCAGGCGCTTCAGGATCAGGCCCGGGAGGAGCGGCAGCGGAACAGCGAGCTGCAGACCCACCTGCAGGAACTCCGCGCGCTGAACGCCCGCATCCGCGAACTGGGCCGCACCGATCACCTGACGCGCCTCGCCAACCGAGAACACCTCTTCACCGAGGGCCATCACCTCGCCCAGACCGCCACCCCACACACGCCGGTCAGCGCCGCCCTGATCGACATTGACCACTTCAAGCAGGTGAACGACACCTGGGGGCACCAGATCGGGGACCTCGTGCTGCAACGGGTGGCGCGCATGCTGCTGGACGTCACCCGCCCGGGCGACCTGGCAGCCCGGTACGGCGGAGAGGAATTCGTGCTGCTGCGCGCCGCGCCCGCCGGGAGTCTCGGCACCAGCTGCCACGACCTCCAGCAGCTGATCCGCCTGCATCCCTGGCACGAGATCGCCCCGGATCTGCGCGTGACCCTGAGCATCGGCGTGGCGCAGATCACCGAACCGGACTTCGACCAGCTGGTCGGACTGGCCGACCGCCGCCTGTACCGGGTCAAGCGCGACGGCCGGGACAACATCCTCCAGCACGACTGACCTTCGCCACCGCCTGCGGGCCCTGCTGTCCCCTCCGCGGATCAGGTGCGCCGGGGTGGGAATCTCCCCCAGCGCACCTGATCCGGGCTGTGCCTGTCGTCAGGCCACGGCCCTCACTTCACGACGATGTTGATGATGCGGCCCGGCACGTAGATCTCCTTGACGATCTGCTTGCCCTCGATGAAGCGCGCCACGTCGGCGTTGTCCTTGGCGGCGGCCATCGCCTCGTCCTGCGTGGCGGTCTTGCTGATCGTGACCTGCCCGCGCACCTTGCCGCTGACCTGCACGCCCATGGTGACGGTGTCGCGGGTCGCGGCGGCCTCGTCCACGGCGGGCCACGCGGCGGTGTGCACGCTACCCTCCTGGCCGCGCGCGGCCCAGATCTCCTCGGCGATGTGCGGCACCACGGGGGCCAGCAGGCGGTTGAAGATATCCAGCGCCTCGTCCCAGGCGGGCGTGCCGAACACCGGGGCGCGTTTGGCCTTGACCAGGGTGTTCGTCAGTTCCATCAGCGACGCGACGATGGTATTGAAGCTCAGGCGCTCGAAGTCCCCGGTGACCTTCTTCAGGGTGCTGTGCACCGCGAAGCGCAGGTCGGCCTCGGACACGGTCTCGGCGGGGCCGGTGACCTTGTCGTCGGTGAACAGGGTCCACACGCGGCTCAGCCACTTGGCAGGGCCGTTGATGCCCTGCGGGTCCCACGGGCCGCCCAGTTCCCACGGCGCGATGAACATCAGGTACGTGCGGACCGTGTCCGCGCCGTACTCGCGCACCAGATCGTCCGGATCGACGACGTTCCCGCGCGACTTGCTCATCTTCTCGCCGTCCTCGCCCAGAATCATGCCCTGGTTGCGCAGGTGCGCGAAGGGTTCGCTGTGCTTGGTCAGGCCCATGTCGCGCATGACCTTCACCCAGAAGCGCGAGTACAGCAGGTGCAGGATCGCGTGCTCAATGCCGCCGGTGTACAGGTCCACGGGCATCATGGGGTCCTTGGCGGGGTCGAAGGGGCCCTCGTGGTAGTCGGGGCTCAGGTAGCGGTACATGTACCAGCTGGAGTCCACGAAGGTGTCCATGGTGTCGGTGTCGCGCTCGGCTTCCCCACCGCAGACGGGGCAGGTGGTCTTCAGCCACTCGGTGTCCAGTTTCAGGGGGCTCTGGCCGGTCGGGGTGAACTCCACGTTCTCCGGCAGGCGCACCGGCAGCTGGTCCTCGGGGACGGGCTGCGCGCCGTGCTCGGGGCAGTGTACGAAGGGAATCGGGGTGCCCCAGTAGCGCTGGCGGGCGAACAGCCAGTCACGCAGGCGGTACGTGGTCTTCGCCTTCGCGATGCCGCGCGCCTCCAGCTGCTCGACAATTCCGGCGATGCTGGCCTTGCCGCCGGGCAGCCCGTCGAACTCGCCGCTGTTCACGATGACGCCCTCGCCAGTGTAGGGCTCGGCGGCATCGGCGGCCATGGGCCCGGCGCCCTCGGCGCGGATGACCTCCACGACATCCAGGCCGAACTTGCGCGCGAACGCGAAGTCCCGGTCGTCGTGCGCGGGCACCGCCATGATCGACCCGGTGCCGTACGTGACCAGCACGTAGTCCGCTACCCAGATCGGCAGCTGATGCCCGGTGATGGGGTGCGTGGCGTAGCTGCCGGTGAACACGCCGGTCTTCTCCCCTTCCTGCTGGCGTTCCACGTCCGTCTTGCGGCCCGCTGCCGCCACGTACGCCTCGACCTCCGCTCGCTGCTCTTCGGTGGTCAGGTCCGCCACCTTGGCGTGCTCGGGGGCCAGCACCATGAACGTCGCGCCCATCAGCGTGTCCGGGCGGGTCGTGAACACCGTCTCCGGCCCGGCCGGCGTGTCGAAGGTCACCTCGGCGCCCACGGACTTGCCGATCCAGTTCGTCTGCATCAGGCGCACCTTCTCGGGCATGTCGGTGTCACTGAAGTCCAGCAGCTCGTCGGCGTAGTCCGTGATCTTCATGTACCACTGACTCAGGTTGCGTTTCTCCACGGCCGTGCCGCAGCGCTCGCAGTGGCCGTTCACGACCTGCTCGTTCGCCAGCACCGTCTGGTCCTTCGGGCACCAGTTCACCAGCCCGCCCTTCTTGTACGCCAGGCCGCGCTTGTAGAACTCGATGAAGAACCACTGGTTCCAGCGGTAGTACTCCGGGTCGCAGGTGGCGAACTGGCGGCTCCAGTCGATCATGGTGCCCATCGCCTGGAACTGCCCGGTCATCCGCTCGATGTTCGCGTACGTCCACGTCGCTGGGTTGGTCTTGTTCTTGATGGCGGCGTTCTCGGCGGGCAGGCCGAACGCGTCGAAGCCCATCGGGAACAGCACGTTGTACCCGCGCATCCGCAGCCAGCGCGCCCGCGCGTCCGGCGCGACGTTCGCGTACCAGTGCCCGATGTGTAGGTTCCCGCTGGGGTACGGGAACATCGTCAGGGCGTAGAACTTCTCGCCCGGCGCGTCCTCGTCGAACCTGTACAGGCCGCTCTGCTCCCAGGCCTCCTGCCACTTCTTCTCGATGGCGTGCGGGTTGTAGCGCTCCATGCGCGGCTCGGGAATGTTGATGGGGTGCTCGTTGTTCATCTGAACTCCTTCGGAAGGGTGATGGGTGAAAGTTGACAGGTGATGGAAGCTGCTGCTCTGGTGGGTGCTGAGGCCGGTCCATCAACCACCGACCATCAATCATCAACAAAAAAAATCGCCCCGGCAACCAGCCGGGGACGCTCGAACGGACCGGTGTGGTCAGTCGAGGCGTCCCCGGGTGGTAAGCGCAGAGCGGATCATGCCTGGAAGTGTAGCGGATTTGCTGGGGGGCCGTCAGGCGCGCGGTCAGACAGCGCGGACGGCCTCCCGGTGGTTCACATCGCGGGGGGAATCTCGATGCCGATCAGGCCGAGGGTGTCCTCGAACGCCGTGCGGACGCGGGCGACGAGGGCCAGTCTCGCTTCGCGCAGGCCTTCGGGACTGGCGAGGACGTTCGTGGCGGGTTTGCCCTGCTTGTCCCTGGCGTTGTACCAGGCGTTGAAGGACGTGGCGAGGTCCAGCGCGTACTGGGCGACGCCGTGCGGGGAGTGCGCGCGGACGGCCTGTTCGACGACTTCGGGCAGTTTGGCGACCTGCTTGGCGAGGATCAGGTCCACGTCCGGCAGGGCGTCCCAGGCGGCGCCGGTGCCGTCCACGGGGTGCCCGGCGTCCTGGGCTTTGCGGAGGATGTTCGCGGCGCGCACGGCGGCGTACTGGATGTACGGGGCGGTGTCGCCCTGGAGGCTGCTGGCCTTGTCCAGGTCGAAGTCGAAGGCGCGGCTGGGTTCGTTACGCAGCATGGCGAAGCGCAGGGCGCCCACGCCGATGCGGCGGGCGATTTCCTGCGCGTCGTCGCGGGTGGCGAGGTCGGGGTTCTTCGCGCTGAGTTCCGCAAAACCCCGCGCGGCGGCCTGCTCCAGCGCGCTGTCCACGGCCAGGGTGATGCCCTTGCGGCCGCTGATGGTCTGCCCGTTCAGGTTCACGAATTCGTAGCTGAGGTGGATGCTGCGCGCTTCCTTCTCGGTCTCCCCGGCGACGCCCAGACTGCTGCGCACGAGCATCTGCGGGTGCTTCTGGCGGGAGTCGATGACGTTGATGACCTCGTGCGCGTGCCCGAAACGGGCCGCCTGGGCGCTGTCCCCGGTGGGGTCGCTGGTCCAGATGGTGTGCCCGGCGGGATCGGTCATGAAGGGTTTGAAGGTCATGCCCTCGAACAGCCCGAACTTCCAGAACTGGAAGCCGATGTCCTTCGCGACGTACATGGCGGTGCCGTCACTGCGGCGCAGCACGACGTTGGATTCCTCCAGGCCGGGCATGAACTCGCTGACGTCCATGATGAACGCGCCCGCGAACTTCCCTTCCGTGGGGTGCGAGGTGTACCGGCTGCCCTCGAGGATGTCCATGGCGCGGTTCAGGAAGCCGCTGCCGACCACGTCGGACTCCCACACGAGCAGGTCGTACGTGGCGCCGATGCGGAAGCAGGTCTCCAGCTGGGCTTTCACGGTCTGCTCGACCAGGGGGCGCAGCAGGCCTTCTTCGAGCTTGTGCATGACCTCGCGGATGCCCGCTTCCATGTCGGCCTTGGCGGGGTCGGCGTTCAGCTTCACGTAGCCCTCGCCCAGCCAGTGGTCGTACTTCTGCTCGCCGTTCCACTCGCGGCCGTAGTGGTCCATGGCGAACAGGCTCTCGGCGGCCTGCCGTCCGGTGTCGTCGATGTAGTTCTGCACCTCGACCTCGTACCCGGCGGCGCGGAAGATGCGCGCCATGCTGTCCCCAAGGACGACGTTGCGCAGGTGCCCCACGTGGAGTTCCTTGTTGGGGTTCACGCTGGTGTGCTCGATGACGACCTTGCCCGCCTGCGCGGGGAGGTTCAGGGGCGTCTGCACGACGCCGCGCACGAAGCCGCCGACGTCCACGAAGAAGTTCAGGAACGGCCCGGCGGCCTCCACGCGCTCGATGCCGCCCGGCAGCTGCACGGTCTGCGCGAGCGTCTGCGCGACCTGCGCGGGGTTCTGTCCGAGCGCCTTGGCGATCTGGAACGCGGCGGGCGTGCCGTAATCGCCGGGTTTGTTCGCGGGCGTCTCCTGGATGGCGGCGTCCAGCGGGGCGCCCATCTGTGCGGCGGCGGCCTCCACGGCGGTCTTGAGTCGAGCCTTCAGGTCCATAACTGCCAAGTGTACGGGAAAGCGCCTGGGCGGACGACCCCGACCGGGGCGGTCACCGGCTCATACGGTTACCGGTTCAGAAGATGCGCGGGTTGGGGGGCGTGTCCAGGGTCATGTCGGGGGTTGTTTCGTCCGCCCAGACTTTCATGTGGGTCAGGCGGGCGCTGCCGAACGAGGTCGTGAAGGCCACGTCCGAGGCGTCGCGGCCCTGCGCGATGATCAGGCGTCCGGCGCGGGGGCGGTTGTGGCGGGCATCGAAGGTGCGCCACTGCCCGTCGATGAACGCCTCGAACCACGCGTGGAAGTCCATGGGGACCGGGTCGGGCGTGATGTCGATGTCGGGCAGGTACCCGCACACGTACCGGGCGGGGATGTTCAGGGCGCGGCAGAACGCGACGCCCATGTGCGCGAAGTCGCGGCACACGGCGCGGCCGCTGCCGAGCGCCTGGAAGGCGGTGGTGGCGCTGGTGGAGCCGTAGCCGTACGTGCAGGTGTCGTTCAGGTAGTCGCTGATGGCCTGCACCTGCGCCCAGCCGCCCTGGATGTGCCCGAAGCGTTCCCAGGCGTCGGCGCTCACGAGGTCGCTGTCCACGTAGCGGCTGGGGAGCAGGTACGTGATGGTCTCGTCGGGCAGGCCCTCGACGGGTGTCTTGGGCAGGTCGGGGTGGGCGGGGTCGGGGTTGCGGGTGGTCTCGGCGATCAGGTCGTGCCCGATGGTGAACGTGCCGGGCTGCGCGACGGTGCGCCAGACGGTGTTGCCGTGCGTGTCGGTGTACGTGTGGATGCCCTGCGCGGCGCCCAGGGGCCGCTGGGCGAGGAGGCGCTGACGGGTGCCCGTGGGTTCCAGCCGGTCGCGGGGCTGCACGACGAACAGCATGGGGGTGGGGTAGGGCACGTCGAAGGTCAGCTGGAAGCCCGCGCGGATGAAGACCGGTCGCTCGAAGCCGGGGGTGGGGTGGGTGTGGTCGGGGGCAGCGTCGGGCTGGGCCATATCCCTCAGTGTGAGGCGCGGTGGGGGCGGCGTGGGTGTGAGTCCAGACCCCCGGCGCGTTCATGTTCCGCCCGGGGCGTGCAGGCGGGCGGTACGCTGCGCCCCATGAACCGTCTGGGACAGGAGAGCAGCCCGTACCTTCGTCAGCATGCGGACAACCCGGTGGCGTGGTGGCCGTGGGGCGAGGAGGCGTTCCGGGAGGCGCGCGAGCGGGACGTGCCGGTGCTGCTGTCGGTGGGGTACTCGACGTGCCACTGGTGTCACGTGATGGCGCACGAGAGTTTCGAGGACGCGGCGACGGCGCAGTACATGAACGCGCACTTCGTGAACGTGAAGGTGGACCGCGAGGAGCGGCCGGACGTGGACGCGGTGTACATGGCGGCCACGCAGGCCCTGACCGGGCAGGGCGGCTGGCCGATGACGGTGTTCCTGACGCCGGACGGCGCGCCGTTCTACGCGGGGACGTACTTCCCCCCGCGCGACGGGCACGGGATGCCGAGCTTCATGCGAGTGATGGCGAGCGTGGAGCGCGCGTGGCGCGAGGAGCGGCCCAAGCTGCTGGGGAACGCCGAGGCGCTGACCGAGCATGTCCGCGAGGCCAGCCGTCCGCGCGCGGCGGAGGGTGAGGTGGATGCCGGGCTGCTGGAGCGGGCGGTGGGGAACCTGCGGCGGGTGTTCGACGAGTCGCTGGGCGGGTTTGGCAGCGCGCCGAAATTCCCGGCACCCACGACGCTGGATTTCCTGCTGACGCAGCCCACGGGGCGGCTGATGGCGCTGCACACGCTGCGGCGCATGCTGGCGGGCGGCCTGCACGATCAGCTGGGCGGCGGTTTCCACCGCTACAGCGTGGACGAGGCGTGGCGGGTGCCGCACTTCGAGAAGATGCTGTACGACAACGCCCAGCTGACCCGCACGCTGCTGCGCGCCTACCAGCTCAGCGGGGACACGGCGTTCGCGGGGGCGGCGCGCGGGACGCTGGCGTACCTGCGGCGCGAGATGCTCGCCCCGGACGGCGGGTTTTTCTCCGCGCAGGATGCGGACACGGGGGGCGTGGAGGGCCTGACGTTCACCTGGACGCCCGCTGAGGTCCGGGCCGTGCTGGGCGACGCGGACGGCGACCTGCTGTGCCGTCACCTGGGCATCGCGGACCCCGGCAACTTCCTCGATCCGCACCGGCCCGAGGTGGGGCGCCGCAGCGTGCCGTTCGTGGCGCTGCCCGTCCCGGACTTGGCGCTGGACCTCCGGCAGACGGAAGGCGAGGTCGCGGCGCACCTGGACGCCCTGAAGGCCCGCCTCCTCACGGCCCGCGCGCAGAGGCCGCAGCCGGGCACGGACGACAAGGTGCTCACGTCGTGGAACGGGCTGGCGTTGGCGGCCTTCGCGGACGCGGCCCGCATCCTGCGGGAACCCGAGTACCTGGAGGTCGCGCGCCGGAACGCGGCGTTCATCGAGGATCGCCTCGCCCTGCCGGACGGCACGCTGCGGCACACCTGGGGCGGCGGGCAGGCGCGCGTGGATGGCCTGATGGAGGACCACGCGCTGTACGCCCTGGGCCTCGTGGCGCTGTTCCAGGCGGGCGGCGACCTGACGCACCTGCACCGCGCGCGGGCGCTGTGGGAGGTCGTGCGCCGCGACTTCTGGAACGAGGACGCGGGCGTGTTCATGGCGTCCGGAGGCCGCGCCGAGCCGCTGCTGGCGCGGCAGGCGCCGGGTTTCGACAGTGCCGTCCTGTCCGAGAACGCGGCGGGCGCGCTGCTGGCCCTGTGGATGCATCGTTATTACGCCGACACCGAGGCCGAGGCGATGGCACGCCGCACCGTGAACGCCTTCCGGAACGACATGCTGGCCGCCGCGGGCGGCTTCGGTGGGCTGTGGCAGGCCGCCGCGTTCCTCCACGCCCCCCACACCGAGGTCGCCATCATCGGTACGCCCGACGAACGCGCCCCGCTGGAGGCGGTCGCGGCGGGCGTGTTCCTCCCCTTCGCTGCGCTGGCCTTCACGGAGGCGGGCCGCGACCTGCCCGTCCTCCAGGGTCGCCCCGGTGACGGGCGCGGGTACATGTGCCTGCACCGCACCTGCGACCTGCCCACCACCGATCCCGGCGTGTTCCGCGCGCAGCTGGAACGCGTGGCGGCAGGAGGCCAGTAGCATCAGGGGAGCGGTGTCCAGGTCAGTTCCACTGAACCACTCGTCGACTCCCGGCAGATGAACGAGTAGCGGCCCACGATCGTTCCCTGCTCCCGCAGCGTGACGCGGAACCACTCGGACTCTCCCCCACCGGGCAGGGCCTCGAAGCGTTCCGTGTCGTAGGGCACCCGCACCGACCGGGCCAGATTCACCGACGCGACCTCCTGGCAGGGCGTCCCAGCGTTGCTGCTGCTCTCGACTGGGCCGCAGGCCGTCAGGGAGAGCAGCAACAGGACGGGGCACGTCAGGCTGACCCGGTTCACCAGTCCAGCGTAGCCCCACCACACCCCCGTTCCGTGCATTCTGTTCAGTGTTGTCCCCGGGGTAGTTGCGCGACTCCGGGAGTGGGCGCGCTACGCTCGGGGCATGAGCGCGCCCACCACCCCGGCCGCCAGCGCCGCGCCCGCCACCCCCACCCCGCCCCCCACGCCCGCCGGGCTGCTGCGGCTGTTCGTGGGGGTCGCGCTGGTCGGCATCGGCGGCGGCCTGCCCGCCCACACCCGCCGCGCCCTGACCACCCGGGGCTGGATGACCGACGCCGAATTCGCGGAAGCGTACACGCTGGCGCAGCTCACGCCCGGCCCGAACGCCGTGAACCTCGCCGCGATGATCGGCGCGCGCCTGCTGGGTGGGGGCGGCGCGGCGCTGGCGGTCGTGGGCATCCTCACGCCCGGCCTGATCGCCATGCTGACCGTCACGGTCTTCACCCTCGGCCTGCCCGGCGGCCTGCCCCCCGCCGTACAGAGTGGGCTGCGTGGCGCGGCCTGCGCGGCGCTGGGCGTCATGCTGACCGCCGCCCTGCCGGTCCTGAAGGTCACGGCCGGCATCCGTTTCGGCCCCACCCTCGCCGTGATCACCTTCCTGCTGCTCGCCGTGCTGCGCGCCGACCTGCTGCTTGTCCTGGCGGGCACCGTGATCGTCGGCCTGATCCTCCACCGCCCCCGGAGCGGCGAGTGACCGCCGAACCGCTGGACATCCTACTCACGTTCGCGCGGCTGGGCCTCGTGAGTTTCGGCGGCGCGAACCTCCCCGAGATCGAACGTGTGCTGGTCGAACAGAAGGGCTGGATCACGCCGCAACTCCTCGCGAACGGCTTCGCGCTGGGGCAGGTCATGCCGGGGCCGAACATGCTGGCCATGACCCACTACGGCTTCGCGGCGGGCGGCTGGCTGGGCGCGTTCGCCGCCACGCTGGGCTTCTACGGCCCCACCGCACTCCTGAGTGCCGCCGCGATGACCGCGTGGCAACGCCTCAGCCGCTGGCGCTGGCTGCCCTCCCTGCGCAGCGCCCTGCTGCCTTTCGGCGCAGGCGTGCTGTTGGCGGGCGTGCTGGTCCTCGCCCGCGGCAGCATTCACAGCCCGGCAGGCGCGCTGATCGCCGCCGCCTCGTTCGCGCTGCTGTGGCGCACCTGCGTGAACGCCGCGCTGATCGTCGTCGGGGCCGCCGTGCTGGGCGCCGTCCTCGGGCTGTAACCGCTCGGGTACACTGGCCGGATGCCGCGCCTCCCCCACGCCCCTTCTCAGGCCTCCATATGAGCCGGGTTCCGTCTGTTCCGTGGGCAATCTGGCACACCACCGGATTCCCCACTGCACGCCCGGAACCCGGCCGACTCCTCCTCGCATCCGCTCGGATGGAACGGTTGAGACCAACCGCTCCACCGGAGGCTTGTTGAAACCCTGGATTCACCTGGGGTCCGCGCCCGTACCCGGCAGCGGTGACGAACTGCAACTGTGGCAGCGGGATACCGAGTTCAGCATCCGCGTGCGCGGCACCCCGTACGACCTGATGAACTCCCGCCAGCACGGCAGCGAGGAGGCGCTGGCCGACCTCGCCCTGACTGGCCTGGGGGCCGCCGCGCCGCGCGTCCTGATCGGCGGGCTGGGAATGGGCTTCACCCTGGCTGCCGCGCTGCGCACCCTGCCGGGCGCGGCGCAGGTGACGGTGGCGGAACTCGTGCCGGAGGTCGTCACCTGGAACTACGGCCCGCTGGGCGAGGTGGCCGGGCATCCCCTGCGCGACCCGCGCGTGACCGTCGCGGTGGCCGACGTGGGCGAGGTCATGCGCGCCCACCCCGCCGGGTTCGACGCGATCCTGCTGGACGTGGACAACGGCCCCGAGGGCATGACCCGCGCCGCGAACGACGCCCTGTACGGCCCGCGCGGCCTCGCCACCGCCCGCGCCGCCCTGCGCCCCGGCGGGGTGCTGGCCGTGTGGAGCGTCGAGCACGTCCCCCGCTTCACCGACGCCCTCACCCGCGCCGGATTCACCACCCACGTCCACCACCCCCGCGCCCGCCACGGCAAAGGCGGCAAGCACACCGTCTGGACGGGGCGGAAGGGCGGGTAACGGTTCGCAGGGAGTGGTCAGTGGTGAGTGGGAAGTGGATCGTGGGTGATCCCGTCCGGGTCGCTTGAAGGCCGATCGGCAGCGCTCCCGCTCATCTCCGCCCGACCCACTCCCCACTACCGACTTCCCACTCCCCGTTTCACCCCCCGGTGAGGAACCGCGTCGTCTCGCGGAACAGTTGCTCCACCTGCTCCAGGGTGTCGAAGGTGTGCCCGGCGCCGGGGATGGCGACGGCGTCGCAGTGCAGGGCCTGGGCGTAGCGGACGCCGTACTCGGGGGGGCAGGTCCTGTCCTGGTCGCCGTGGAAGACGCGGGCTTCGCCGCCCCACGCGGCGGCGGCGTCAAGGGGGCGCAGGCGGGTGACTTCCTGGAGGAAGTCGCGGCCCAGCGGCCAGCCGTTGTAATCCGTGATGGTAGCGGGCAGGAATCCGCCGCGCAGGAACGGCAGCCACAGGTCGGGCAGGGCGGGGGCCCACAGGGCGAGGCGGTGGGGGCGGGCCTGCGTGGCGCTCATGGCGGCGACGAGGCCGCCCATGCTGAAGCCGAGCAGCATGACGCGTTCCGGGTCAATTCCGGACTGGCGGCGCACATAGTCGAAGGCGGCGAGGGTGTCCTCGACCTCGCGGGTGACGGTCATCTCGCTGAAGTCCCCCTGGCTCTCGCCGCTGCCGCGGAAGTCGAAGCGGAGGCTGGCAACGCCCCGCGCGGCGAGGTACCGCGAGAGCAGCGGGAAGAGGCGGTGGTCGCTGGTGCGGCTGCCGGTGAAGCCGTGCAGGAGGATCACGCTGGGCCAGCCGTGCGCGGGGGCGTCCCCGGCGGGGCGGTGCAGCATGCCGTACACGCGCTGCCCGCCGACGCTGAACTGCGCGAATTCCTCGTTCAGGGCCTGTTCGTTGCTGCCTCGGGCGCGGTCGGTCATGCGCCGATGCTAGGGACTGCCGGGGTGAGGATGCAAGGCGCATTTCGTTCACCGCAGCCGTCAGGGACGCCAGGGGAACCCCTCAGCGTCCCTAATGTGGGCGGAGCGAGCCGTCAGGCGGGCCAGCAACCGGGGTGGCCTCCAGTGTCTGGGCTCAGCGTTTGACCTTCACGAGTTCGATGGTCACGCCGCTGTTCTCGCTGCGGATCATGCCGGTGCCGGGCGCGTACCAGACGCTGCTCTTGATGGTGGTGGTCTTGGGCGCGCTGGTCCCCGGGAGGGTCATGGTCATGGTGGAGGTGGTGTCGAGCCGCCACGCGGTGAACGTTCCGGCGGGCACCTTGACGGATTCGCGTTTCACGATCTTGTTGACGCTGGTGCTCTTGGCGGTGATGCCGCCGCCCATCTTGACGTTCTGGTCACTTTTCCAGCTGTAGCCGGGCCGCCAGACGTTCAGGGGCGGCAGGAAGGCGCTGCTGGTCGTCGTGAGGTTTTCCTTGCCGCCGGTGGACATCGTGCCGGTCAGGCCCTTGGCGGTACAGGCCCAGGTCATGCTGGTGGTGGTCCCGGCGACGGTGGTGGTGGAGGTGACGCTGTTGCTCTTGGCCGCGTTGGTGGTGGTGTAGGTGGTGGGGCCGGGGCCGGACATTCGGTAGGTGTAGACGCCGCTGGGGAACACGTCTTTCAGGGCGCAGGCGGCGTGCGCGGCGGGACTGGCCAGGGCGGCGAGGGTGACGCTCAGGATGAGGCGGGGGTAGGTACGCACATGGGGTGTCCTCCTGTGGGCCGGGGCGTGATGCCGCGTCGGTGGTGCCGGGTTGATGGGGTGCCGATTTGCTGGTGCTTGTCGCCAGCCTAGCCGCCTGAAGATGTGAAGACAGGCCCATCCTCCTGGGATGGGCCTGCGGGCCGTTCATGGTGTCTTAAGGGTGCCGGGGCCAGAATGCCCCTCAGGGCGTGAGGCGGTGGCGGTCGCGGGGGAAGGCGCGGGCGTAGCGGACGTTGCTGATGCCGAGCAGTTTGGCGGTGAGGCGTTCGGCGCCGATGGCGAAGCCGCCGTGGGGGGGCATGCCGTACTTGAAGACCTCGGTGTAGCCTTCCAGCGTCTCGGGCTTGAGTTTGTACGTGGCGATGGAGTCCATGAGCATGGCGTGGTCGTGGATGCGCTGGCCGCCGCTCGTAATCTCGATCCCGCGGAACAGCAGGTCGAAGCCGCGCGTGATCTCACTACTGGGGGTGCCGTCGGCGTTCGCATCCGGGTGGGCGTAGAAGGGGCGGGCGGCGCGGGGGTACTTCGTGACGAACACGAAGTCGCTGCCCTCGGTTTCCGCGTAGTGCTGGCACAGCAGGCGTTCGGCTTCCGGGTCGAGGTCCTTGCCGCCCACCTGATGCCCGTACTTCTCGGTGACCAGCGCGCGGGCGTCCAGCAGGGTGATCCGGGGGATGTGGGCGGGCACGTCGGGGATGTGGGCGCCGAGCAGGTCGAACTCGGCCTGCGCGGTGGCCTTCAGGCGGGTCATGATGGCGGCCAGGAGGCGGTTTTCGAGGCTCATGACGTCTTCCTCGTCCTCGATGAAGCCCATCTCGACGTCCAGGCTCAGGTACTCGTTGAGGTGGCGGCTGGTTGCGTGCTCCTCGGCGCGGTAGACGGGCGCGACCTCGAAGACCCGCTCGAACACGCCGACCATGATCTGCTTGTACAGCTGCGGGCTCTGCGCGAGGTACGCGGGGTGCCCGAAGTAGTCGATGGGGAACAGGTTCGCGCCGCCCTCGGCGCCCGCGGAGACGATCTTGGGCGTGCTGATCTCGGTGAAACCCTCGGTCATGAGGTGGTCGCGGAAGGCGGCGACGAGTTCCGCCTGGACCTTCAGCGCGGCGCGTTCCTTCAGGCCGCGCACGGTGACGACGCGGTAGTCGAGCATGGTTTCCGGGTTGACGTTCCATTCCATCTTGGGAATCTCGACCGGGGCGGGCTCCACGGCCGCCGAGATGACGCGGAAGTCCTCGACCTGCACCTCGAAGCCGCCGGGGGCCTTGGGGTGCGCCTTGACCTTCCCGGTGACCTCCACGCTGCTCTCGGCCAGGGGCAGGGTCAGGCCGCTGCCGACGCACTGGGTGACGCCGCTCACGTCGCGCAGGATCAGGAACTGCACGCCGCCCAGGTCGCGCCGGGCGTGCACGAAGCCCTGGAGGCGCACGGTCTGACCGTCGTGGTGGCTGAGGTCGCGGGTGAGGGTGCGGGGCAGGCGCTGCTGGGCCGGTTCGGTTGCTGGGGTGGTCATGCGGGCTCCTTGTCCATCGGTGTTCACTGAAAAGCCCCCGACTCCGGTGAGGGTGTCGGGGGCGCGGTATGCGGCGTGACGTCCCCTAGCAGGGATCATCATTCACGTTGTTGTTCGCCGCGATCATGCGGGGCAGTGTACGCGCGCCCGGCAGGGGCGGTCAACGCCGGAAACTAGGCAGGCGCGCGGGGCGGGCCGGAGTCGCTATCCTGCTGAGCATGTCAACGAACGTTCGTTCGGCCGGGCGTCCCGCTGGGCTGGCGCGGCCCCGCAGCCTGCTGTTCGCGCCGGGGAACCGCGCCGACCTGATCGCCAAACTGCCCCGCAGCGCCCCCGACGCGGTGGTCATCGACCTGGAGGACGCCATCGCCGGTACGCCCGGGGCGAAGGCCGCTGCCCGCCCGGTCGCGCGGGACGCCGCGCGGGACCTGATCGCCGCCGCGCCGCACCTCCCGGTGTTCCTGCGCGTGAACGCCGTGCACTCGCCGTACTTCGCCGAGGACCTGCACGTCCTGACGCCCGAACTGGCGGGGGTGGTCGTCCCGAAGCTGGAACGCGCGGACGACGTGCGGCAGGTCGTGAACGCCCTGGCGACCTTCAGCCTGACCCTGCCTATCCTGGCGGGCCTGGAGACGGGCGCCGGGGTGTGGCACGCGCACGAGATCCTGCGCGAGGACGCCGTGCGCTGGGCGTACTTCGGCGCGGAGGACTACACCACCGACCTGGGTGGGCGGCGCACGCCCGGCGGTCTGGAGGTCCTGTACGCCCGCTCGCAGGTGGCGCTGGCCGCGCGCCTGACCGGCGTGCCCGCGCTGGACATCGTCGTGACCGCCCTGAACGACCCGGACCGCTTCCGCGAGGACGCCGGACTGGGCCGCGCGCTGGGCTACGCCGGGAAGCTGTGCATCCACCCCGCGCAGGTCGAACTGGCGCACGAGCTGTTCGGCGCGACCCCCGCCGAGACGGACCGCGCCCGCGCCCTGCTCGCCGCCGCGCACGACGCCGCCACGCAGGGGCACGGCGCGTTCAGCTTCGAGGGCCAGATGGTGGACGAACCCATGCTGGCCGCCGCGCGCGCCATCCTGGCGCAGGACCACGCCGAACTCCCCCACCCCGGAGGCACCCATGAATGAGGATCTGAACCGCCCGCAGGGGCGCTACCTGGAGGAACTGACGCCCGGCACCGTGATCCGCCACCGCGTGACGCGCACGGTGACGGAGGCGGACAACGTGTTCTTCACGACCATGACCATGAATCCGCAGCCGCTGCATCTGGATCACGAGTACGCGGCTGGAACCGAGTTCGGGCGGCCGCTGGTGAACAGCCTGCTGACCCTGAGTCTGCTGGTGGGCCTCAGCGTGCACGAGCTGACGCTGGGTACGCTGGTCGCGAACCTGGGATTGACGGACGTGGTGTTCCCGAAACCAGTGTTCCACGGCGATACGATCCGCGCCGAGTCGGAGGTGCTGGAGGTCCGCGAGAGCCGCAGTCGCCCCGACGCGGGCATCGTGATCGTGGAGCACCGCGCGCTGAACCAGCGGGGCGAGGTCGTCGCAAGGTGCAAGCGGACCGCACTGATGCAGAAACGTCCAGGCTGAGCCGGACAGAGACCGTCTGCCTGTTATGACAGGCAAGCGGCGGCCCCAGAGACCGGGTGCCGCCGCCTGCTGCGCGGGTCAGCGCTTGTTGGGGTTGCTTAGATCGTCTGCGGCGATGGGGCTACCCTCGGCAGCGGCCTTCACGGTGCTGACGGGCGCGCTGCTCGTGGGGGCGGGGGCGGCGCTGCCCTCGGCGGAGGACTGCTGCGCGTAGCTCTGGGCGTTGGCGGCGGGTGCGGTGCGGGTGAACGCGCCGACGCCACTGCTGGAGCTGGGGCTGACCTGCCCGCCGGGACCCTTCTGGACGGAGCTGTTGGGGCCGGGCTGCGCGGCGCGGTCACGGGGCTGCCCGGCCTTGTCGAGCAGGCCGTCCGCGAGTGTTTCCAGGCGGGGCGTGATGACCTTGTCCATCAGGGTCTTCACGGCCAGCGTGCCCAGCGTGGCGACGAGCGCGCCGCCCACGCCTCCGCCGCCCTTCTGGTTCTTCTGAGCTTTCATCAGCGCCTTCTGGTGCTTGGCGGGGCTCTGGGCGTCCACGTAGATCTTGCGGCTGCGGCGGAACTGGCGGCCCACCACGATGCCCATCAGCGCGCCGACGGCAGAGGCGCCGCCGAGCATCTTCAGGGGGTCTTTCTGCATCTGGGCGTGCAGGCTGGCCTGCTGGGTCAGGGCGTCCACGCTCTGCTGGAGGCGCTGGCGGGCTTCCTCGCGTTCCGTGAGGTACTCGGCCATGTCACTTGCCGCCTTTCTGCATGTCCTCGCGGAAGGTGGGAGTGGTGCTGACGCTGATCCCGGGGGCGTCCTTGAGCACCTTGGGTTCCTGGAGGTTGGGGTCGTGGTCGTGGTGGCCGCTGAGTTTCTTGTTCAGGCCGCTGCCGTAGTTGGCGGCTTCCCCGCCGGGTTTGCTCTCGTACACGGGGACGGTCTGGGGACCTTCCTCGGTGCGGACGACGGCGACGCCGTCGGCTTCGCTCAGGACGCGGTTCTCACCGGCGGCGTGGTCCTGCGCGTCGCGGCGCAGTTCGACCTTGGGGCCGCTGCTGTTGTGCGAGTCGCGCGCGGCGTTGCTGCCGGTGGGCGTGGGCGCGCTGCTGCCGCTGGGGCCGGGCTGGGTGGGGGTGTACTCCGTGTCGTCCATGCTGTCCCTCCGGTGGCGGGGTTCGTCCATCTGGACGTCCGCGCCGAGTTTCTTGATGCCCATGAAGATCAGCGCGCCGGTCACGACGAAGCTCAGGATCGCGATGATCAGCGCGGCGGCCCAGGCGCCCAGGCCCAGGCGCATCAGGCCGTAGAACACGGCCAGGATGATGAAGATCAGACCCAGGATGAGGGGCCCGGTGGCGGCGAGCAGCAGCACCGCGCCGATGCCCTTGGCCTTGGCGATCTGACCGGCCTTGCGGGCGACGGCCGTGATCTCCGATTTGACGAGGGTCACGCCCGCGTCGAATACGTCGACCAGGGCGCCTCCCATGCTCTTGCGTTCTTCCATGCTTCCTCCGGGTGAAGCCCTCACGTTTCATGAACGGGGGGCGTGAAGTGCCCCCAGCATAATGAACCTCGTGCCCCATGCCGCGCAGGCCAAAGAAAACCTGAATCCGGACGCACATCCCGCGCCCACCCTGAGCGCCGCCCAGCGCAGCAACCTCTCGCCCGTGACGGCGTGGGGGTACGCGTGGTGGCGCGCGCGGTCCCTGGCGCTGCTGGGCGCGCGCGACTTCACCCTGGAGCGCGAGGCGGCCCTGTTCACCGCACTGTGCCGCCCCGCCGCCGGGCAGGTGTGGCTGGACGTGGGCACGAGCGCCGGGTTCTACGCGGGGGTGCTCGCCCGTGCGGGCGCGCGGGTCACGGCGGCCGACCTGAGCCCGGCGATGCTGGCGGTCGCGGCGCGGCGCGAGCCCGATCCCGCGATCAGCTGGGTGAACCTGAACGTGGAGGCCAGTGGCCTGCCGGACGCCAGTTTTGACGGCGCTACGGTGGGCGCGACCCTGAACGAGACGCACGACCCGGCGCGGCTGCTGGCCGAGCTGGAGCGGCTGCTGCGGCCCGGCGGGCAGCTGTGGCTGATGTACCTGCGCCGCACCGCCGGGCCGGTGCAGGACCTGCTGGCCCGCCCGGCACTGGGCGGCCTGACCTGCCCCGATCCGGCGTGGGTGGCGCGGCAGGTGCCCGGCTGCGTCCGCACGGACGGCCTGGGGGTGGGCGCCGTGCAGTTCGACCGGTTTGTGCGGTCTGACCGGACTCTGTAAGAATCCGTGACGTTTCGCCGCCCGGCCCCCCGTACACTCCCTGCAAAGGAACCCAACGTGACTGACCTGACCTTCACCTCCGCATCCCCCCCCGGACTCGACCGGGCCGTGGCGCACTGTCAGGACGTGACGCGGGAGCACAGCAAGACCTTCTACCTGGGGTCACGCTTCTTTCCCATGGCGCAGCGCCGCGCCGTGTGGGCCGTGTACGCCGCGTGCCGCGACGGTGACGACACGGTCGACGAACTCAGCGGGCACGCCGCGCAGCTGGGCCTGGACCTGTGGTGGGCGCGCGTGCAGGGCGCGTTCTCGGGCCGCCCCGGCGACCACCCGATCGACCAGGCGCTGGCCTGGGCGGCGCGCGAGTACCCCATTCCGCTCTCGGCGTTCGAGGAACTGCACGAGGGGCTGCGCATGGACCTGCGCGGGCACCAGTACCACTCCATGGCCGACCTGATCCTGTACTGCCGCCGCGTGGCGGGCGTGGTGGGCTTCATGATCGCGCCCGTCAGCGGGTACAGCGGCGGCGAGCGCACCCTGCACGCCGCGCTGATGCTGGGGCAGGCCATGCAGCTCACGAACATCCTGCGGGACGTGGGCGAGGACCTCACGCGCGGCCGGGTGTACCTGCCTTCGGAACTGCTGGCCGAGTTCCACGTGAGCCGCGCCGATCTGGAACGCGGCGTGGTCACCCCGGAGTACCGCGCGCTGATGCGGCACCTGAGCGCCCTGGCCCGAGAGTGGTACGCCGAGGGCCGCCAGGGCATTCCCTGCCTGCACGGCAGCGCCCGGCTGGCCGTGGCGACCGCCGCCCGCGCGTACGAGGGCATCCTGGACGACCTCGCCCGGAACGACTTCGACAATTTCGGCCGCCGCGCGCACGTGAGCGGCCCGCGCAAACTGCTGATGCTGCCGCAGGCGTGGTGGGAACTGCGCACCGCGCCCGCCCCGCTGTCCTGAACCCCTGATTCCCTGTCACGCCGCCCGCACGCCTGGGGCGGCGGGAGGTTGCCACGAATGACCCCTGAATCTTCTCCCCTGCCTGCCTCATCCCGCCGCAAGACCGCCCTGATCGTCGGGGCGGGCATCGGGGGCCTGTCCCTGGGCATCCGCCTGCAGTCGCTGGGCTTCGACACGACCATCGTCGAGCGCCTGGACCAGCCGGGCGGCCGCGCGTACCAGAAACGCACCGCCGACGGGTACGTGTTCGACATGGGCCCCACCGTGATCACCGTGCCGCACTTCATCGAGGAACTGTTCGCCCTGGAACGCGACAAGGGCATGCTGGGCGAGGCCGACTATCCCGCCCAGGTGCTCGCCCCGGACGCCCGCGTGCGCGAAGGTGAGAGTGGCGGCGAACGCACCCGCGACTACGTGAAGCTCGTGCCGATCCTGCCGTTCTACCGCATCTACTTCGATGACGGCACCTTCTTCGACTACGACGGCGACCCGGTCAGCACCCGCCGTCAGATCGCGGACCTCGCCCCGGAGGACCTCGCGGGCTACGAGCGCTTCCACGCGGACGCGCAGGCGATCTTCGAGCGCGGCTTCCTGGAACTGGGCTACACGCACTTCGGGGACATGCCCACCATGCTGCGGGTCGTGCCGGACCTGATGCGCCTGGACGCCGTGCGCACGCTGTTCTCGTTCACGAGCAAGTACTTCCGGAACCCCAAGATGCGGCAGGTGTTCTCCTTCGAGACGCTGCTGGTCGGCGGGAACCCGCTGAGCGTCCCGGCGATCTACGCGATGATCCACTTCGTGGAGAAGACCTGGGGCATCCACTACGCGATGGGCGGCACGGGCGCGCTCGTGGACGCCTTCGTGCGCAAGTTCGAGGAACTGGGCGGCACGCTGCGCCTGAACGCCGGCGTGCAGGGGATCCTCGTGACCGACGACCGGGGCCGTCCGGTCCGCCGCCCCGGCGGGAAGCGCGTCGCGCGCGGCCTGCGCCTGGAGAGCGGTGAGGAGCTGCACGCGGACATCGTGGTCAGCAACGGCGACTGGGCGAACACGTACCTCAAGCGCGTGCCCGCCGCCGCGCGCCTCGTGAACAGCGACGTGCGCGTCAAGGCCGCCCGCCAGAGCATGAGCCTGCTGGTCATCTACTTCGGGTTCCGCCGGGAAGGCCCGGAGCTGAACCTGCGCCACCACAACATCATCCTGGGGCCGCGCTACGAGGAACTGCTGACCGAGATCTTCGGGAAGAAGGTCCTGGGCCGCGACTTCAGCCAGTACCTGCACGTCCCCACCCTGACCGACCCCACCCTGGCCCCCGAGGGCCACCACGCCGCTTACACGTTGGTGCCCGTGCCGCACAACGCCAGCGGCCTCGACTGGACTGTGGAAGGACCAAAACTGGTGGAACGGGTGTACGACTTCCTGGAGGAACGCGGGTTCATTCCAAACCTACGCGAGCGCCTGACGCACAGCGAGTTCATCACGCCCGACTACTTCGAGGGGACCCTCGACAGTTACCTCGGGAACGCCTTCGGACCCGAGCCGATCCTGGCGCAGAGCGCGTACTTCCGCCCGCACAACCGCAGCGAGGACGTCCGCAACCTCTACATGGTCGGCGCGGGCGCGCAGCCCGGCGGCGGGACCCCCAGCGTCATGATGAGCGCCAAGATGACCGCCCGCCTGATCGCGCAGGACTTCGGCATTCACCCCAGCGTCCGCGACGGCGTGCCGGAACGGAACACGGCCGACCTAGCCGCCGACTGAGTTCAGGCACGCGGAAGGGGGCGACCTGCGGCTGTCCGTGCAGGTCGCCCCCTTCCGCGTGGGTCAGTGCCGCTCGTCCTGCACGCCCGGCCCCTCGTGCGTGGCGTCCACGGTCAGGTCGTCCAGTCGGAACGCGAAGCGCCGCTGGAAGTCCACGCGCAGCGCCTCCATGTCAGGGGTGTTCACACCCGGCAGCGGGGCCGCCGTGACGCCCACCCGGTCCGCGCCGCCCTGCGACCACACGCGCAGGGTGTACCGCGTGTGGTCCAGGCCGTGCCCGGCCAGCCAGAACGCCACCTCGCGCGGGTAGAGTTTCACGCCCTTGACCTTCAGCATGCCGCCCACGTTCCCGAACACCCCGCCGGGCAGGAACGTGCCGTCCGCGCGGCGTTCCAGGCGGGTCAAGTCGCCCGTGCGGAAGCGCAGCAGCGGCATCGCCTCGCGCGTCAGGTGCGTGACGACCAGTTCGCCTCGCTCGCCGTCCGGGAGGGCCGCGCCGGTCTCCGGGTCGATCACCTCCAGGAACACCCAGTCGTCCAGTACGCGCAGGCCCAGCGCGGGGTCGGTCGTCTCGGCGGCCATCAGGCCCGCCTCGCTGCTGGCGTACACGTCCGCCGCGCGGCAGGTCACGCCGTCACCGCTCAGGGCTTCCTGCACCCGCTCCCGCCGCCCAGCGATACTGCTCAGCGGTTCCCCGCTGGCGAGCAGGAGCGGCACCCGCGCCCCGGCCTCGCCCAGCCGCTGCGCGAAGGACGGCGCGCAGGCCAGCACGCCCACCCCCAGGAGGCGGATGGTGTCCAGCTGCGCGTCGGTCTCGCCGGGCCCGAAGGGAATCACGCACGCACCGAGTTCCTCCAGCGGCCCCTGGAACAGCCAGCCGCCCGCGAAGCGGTGGAATCCGAACGCGACCTGCGCGGTCACGCCTCCCGTCACGCCCGCCAGGGTCAGGGCCCGCGCGCCCGCCCGCGCGTGCCCGAGCAGGTCGGCGGGCGTGGCGTACTCGGGCAGCCAGTGCCCGCCGGGGTGCGGGGTGAGGTACGCGCGGGTGGCGGCCGGGTGGCGCAGCTCGCCGCGCGTGAACGCCCCGGTCAGGTCTTCGCGGGTCAGGAAGGGCACGTCCGCCCAGGGGGTCCCGGCCAGGTCGGGCAGCGTGCGGTACAGCGGCAGGTCCCGCAGGCGGGCCAGGAGGTCGGGCGCGTGGGGTGGGGCGTGGGCGGGCAGGGTGACGGTCATGCGCGGGGCACCTCCGGGATGGGGGGCGTGATCGTGGGCGGTCATCTGAACTCCGGTTGATAGGTTGGCAAGATCTGTCAACCCGAGCGGATGCAGGCAGAGCGGGTTCCGGACGTGCAGCTGGCCATCCGGTGAAGGTCCGGACGGTCAGCGAAACACACGGAATCCGGGTCACATCCAGCGTTTGCGGCGCTTGTAGCTCTTGACGTCACGGAAACTCTTGCGCTGGCCGTGCTCGGTGACGCCCAGGTAGAACTCCTTGACGTCCGGGTTGCCGGACAGCCAGTCGCTCTCGCCTTCCATGACGATCCGGCCGCCCTCCATGACGTACCCGTAGTCGCTGTGGGCCAGGGCGACGGTGGCGTTCTGCTCGACGACCAGGACGCTCAGGCCTTCCTCCCGGTTGATGCGGCGGACGTTCTCGAAGATCTCCGCGACGAGCATCGGGGCGAGACCCAGGCTGGGTTCGTCCAGCAGCAGCACGCGCGGGTGGGCCATCAGGGCGCGGCCGATGGCGAGCATCTGCTGCTCCCCGCCGGACGTGTAGCCCGCCTGCCGGTGGCGCAGCGTGCGCAGCTTCGGGAAGTACGTGTAGATGCGTTCCAGGTCGTCGCGCCAGCGGCCCCGGCCGAGGATCGCCCCGGCGCGCAGGTTCTCCTCGACGTTCAGGTGCTTGAACACGCGGCGGCCCTCGGGGACCTGCACGACGCCGCTCTTGACGACCTCGGTGCCGCCCAGGCTGCTCAGGGTCCGCCCGCCGAAGCTGACGGTGCCCTCGCGGATGCGGCCGTTCTCGGGCTTGAGCAGGCCCGAGATGGCGCGCAGGGTGGTGGTCTTGCCCGCGCCGTTCGTGCCGAGCAGGCTGGTGACCTGCCCGGCCCGGACGGTCAGGGACACGCCGCGCAGGACCTGCACGATGTCGTGGTACACGACCTCGACGTTGTTCACGGTCAGGTCGCCGTGCGGGGCGGGCGCGGGCGGATTCGGGGCGGGGTGCGTGGCTGTCATGTCACTTCAGGGGGTGCACGAGGGGGAAGATCGCGCTGCGCTGCGCGCCGGTGATCGCCTTGAAGTTCCCGGTGCTGTCGGCCTGCAGCAGGCGCAGGCTCTCGGCGCCGATGTGGTCCTTGGCGCTGAACGTGACGGGCCCGACCGTGAAGCCCGGGTTGAACGCGCGGCTGCCGGTCATGGAGGTGATGCCCTTGTACACCCCGGCGGCGCTAGGGTCCTTGCTGCGGCGGATCGCCTCGATGGCGATGCTGGCGGCGAGCATGCCGCTGGTGTAGTGCACGCTGCGGATCGTGTCGGGTTTGCGGTTGTTCGCCGCGCCGATCTTCTTCACGAGTTGGATGCCGGGCTTGTCGGCCTCGTCGAACATGTAGTAGCTGGTCGCCCAGATGAAGTTGTTCGCGGCGTCCCCGGCCAGACGGGTCAGGTCCTCGCCGCCCGTATAGTGCGCGCCCATGAACTGCATCTTGCCCAGGAGGTTCAGGCGTTTGGCGTCCTTGAGGATGTTCGCGACCGGTCCGGCGGTGTTCTGGTTCAGGACGTACTTCACGCCGGCGGACTCGAAGCGTTTGAGCAGGGCGGTGTTGTCGAGGTTGTTCCCGCCGACCTCCTGCACGTCCACGATCTGCACGCCGAGGCGCTGCGCGGCCTTGCGGACGTCGTCCACCGGGGCGCGGCCGAAGGGGCTGGGGTTGACGACCAGCGCGATCTTCGCGCCGCGGTCCTTCTTCGCGACGTACTCGACGAGGCTCACGAGCTGCTCGGAGTACGAGCTGATCGGCAGGAAGATGTACTGGCTGTCGGCGCCGTCCACGTTCCCGATGTGGTAGCTGCCGGGCAGGGTGGGCACCTTGACTTCCTGGATAGTGCTCTTGAGTTGCAGGGTGCCGCCCGTGGAGTACCCGAGGAAGGCGCTGGCGTTCATGTTCCCGACGTAGTCCTCGAAGTTCCGCTGGGTGTTGGCGTTGTTGTACTGGTCGTCGCGGACCACGCAGTTGAGCTTGATGCCGGGCAGGGTGTTCTGGCTGACGGCGTAGCGGCAGTAGTCCTCGACCCCGGCGGCGTAACTGGCGCCCGCGTCGCTGGTGGGGCCGGTGATCGCGCCGGACCAGCCGATGGTGGCGGTCTTCTGCGCGGCGGCGAGGCTGAGGGTCAGCAGGGCGGACAGGGCGGCAGCTCGTTTCATTGTGAAACCTCCGTGGGGGGCTGGGTTCGAGGCTGGGGGCGGGAGTGGCGTTTCGGGCGGCCCGGCGGGGGGGCGTAGGGGGGTCAGAATTTGAACGGCCAGCGTTTGAAGTACAGGCGGGTCAGTCGCCACCAGTTCGCCAAGCCGCGCGGTTCGAACATCAGGAACAGCACGATGGCCATCCCGAACGAGAACGGGCGCAGCGCGGACGCGACGTCCACGCCCTCGGCGAACGCCGTGACGCGGCCCAGCAGGGCGCTCTGACTCAGGAGTTCCACGCCCCGGTCGAGACCCACGATGAACAGCGGGCCCAGGAACGAGCCGGGCAGGCTGCCCAGGCCGCCCACGATGGCCATGGCGAGCAGTTTCACGGACAGACCCAGGCTGTAGTCCTCGATCACGGCGCCCTTCTGGAAGTACATGAACAGCCCCCCGGCCACCCCGGCGTAGAACGAGCCGATCAGGAACGCCGTGAGTTTGGCGCGGCCCGGGTGGATGCCCATGGCGGCGGCGGCGCGGTCGTTGTCACGCACGGCGATCATGGCGCGGCCGTGACGGGTGCGCAGCACGTTGCGCCACAGCAGCGCCAGGCTGATCAGGACCGGGAGGCTCACGAGATACCAGAAGACGTTGTGGTTCAGGAAGGAGTCCTTCACGCCGAACGCCTGCGGGGTGGGGGGTTTGATCACGCCGCCCTGTTCGAGCAGAGGCGCGTGCCCCACGCCCCACTCGAAGATGATCTGGAAGGCCAGCGTGGCGATCGCCAGGTACAGGTACTTCAGGCGCAGGCTGGGCAGCCCGACGAGCGTGCCGATCAGGGCGCCCGCCACGCCGCCCAGCGGGATCGCCAGGTAGAACGGGAGGTTCAGGCGGGTGGCGGCCAGCGCGGTGGCGTACGCGCCGACGCCCATGAACGCGCCCTGCCCGATGTTGATCAGGCCGGTGTAGCCGGTGGTGACGTTCAGGCCGATCACGGCGACGCTGAAGATCACGATCTGCGTCAGGTACGGGAACCACGCGCGGGGCAGGATCAGCGGCAGGGCGAACAGCGCGGCGATGAGCAGAAGCAGGCTGAGCTGTTCGGCGTACGTGGCGAAGATCGTCTGGTCCTGCGTGTACCGCACGCGGTAGTTGCCGGTCTGCGTGAAGCGGGAGGCGGGCATGTCAGCGGTGCTCCTGGGGCGCGTTACACACGTTCGATCTCCTTGGTGCCGAACAGGCCGTAGGGGCGCAGCAGCAGCACGATGAGCAGCACGATGAACGGGAAGACGTCGCGGGTGCCGCCGCCCGGCACGAGGCCGTCGAGGTACCCGGCGGCGAGGTTTTCCAGCACGCCGATCAGGATGCCGCCCACGATGGCGCCCAGGACGCTGTCGAGCCCGCCGAGGATCACGACCGGGAAGACCTTCAGGCCGATGCCGGCCAGGCCGGTGAGGGTCAGGCCGCTCATGAGGCCCAGGATGACCCCGGCGGCGGCGGCGGTCAGGCCCGCGAAGGCCCAGGCGAGGGCGAAGACGCGCTCGACGCTGGTGCCGACGGACATGGCGGCCATCTGGTCGTCGGCGACGGCGCGCATGGTGATGCCCATGGTGCTGCGGTTGAAGAAGTACGTGAAGCCGCCCAGCAGCGCCAGCGCGGCGAGCACCCCGGCCAGCTGCACGCGGGAGAGTTGCGTGCCGAGCAGGTCGATGCCGGCGCCGCTCAGTGCGGCGGGCGTGGTGAAGCTGAAGTTGCCCGCGCCGTAGGGGGTGAGGTGCAGCAGGCCGTCGACGACACTGGCCAGTCCGATGGTGACCATGATGACGCTGATGATCGGTTCGCCCACCATGCGGCGCAGGAACACCCGTTCGATCAGCATGCCCAGCGCGAACGTGGCGAGCATGGCGAGCAGGCCCGCCAGCCAGAAGTTCATGCCGGACTGGGTGAGGGCGAAGGCGATGAACGCGCCGGTGGCGATCACCTGCCCGTGGGCGAAGTTGATGACGCGGCTGGACTTGTAGATCAGCACGAAGCCCAGCGCGGCCAGCGCGTAGATGCTGCCGATCACGACGCCGGCGAGCAGCAGTTGCGGGAGCAGGTCGAGGTTCATGCGGTCACCTGCCGCGCGCGGGGCGCGGTCACCGGGGCGGGGGGGTCGGCGCGGTGGATCTGCACGTCGGTGTCCACGTGCTGTTCCTGCCCGTCCTGGTAGCGGAAGGTGGCGTGGACGCGCACCTGCTGGCTGCCGTCGTACAGCGCGGCCACGATGGGGGCGTACTTGGTGCGGATGGCGGCGCGGCGGACCTTGCCGGTGCGGGTGAGTTCGTCGTCGTCCGCGTCGAGCAGCTTGTACAGCAGCACGAAGCGCCGCACGCGTTCGTGCTCTTCGAGCAGGGCGTTGATGCCCGCGACTTCCTTGCGGATCAGGTCGGCGACCTCGGGTTTGCCGCTCAGGTCCATGTAGGTGGTGTACGCGAGGCGGTGACGTTCGGCCCACTGCCCGGCGGTGAGCGGATCGACGTTCAGGAAGGCGGTCACGTCGTCCTGCCCGTCGCCGAACACGACGGCTTCCTTGATGTACGGGCTGAATTTCAGGCGGTTCTCGATGTACTGCGGGCTGAAGGTCTCGCCGCCCGCGGCGCGCATGACGTCCGACAGGCGGTCGATGACGACGAGGTGCCCTTCGGGCGTCAGGCGGCCCGCGTCGCCGGAGTGCAGCCAGCCGTCCCGGATGGTGTCGGCGGTGGCGTCGGTCTTCTTGTAGTAGCCCTGGCACACGGCGGGGCTGCGGGAGAGGATCTCGCCGGTGTCGCTGATGCGGCACTCGCCGCCCGGGAGGGGCAGGCCGACGGTGTCGAAGCGGACGTCCCCGTCGCGGTGGACGTACGCGATGCCGATGTTCTCGGTCTGTCCGTAGATCTGTTTCAGGTTCACGCCCAGCCCGTGGTAGAAGCGGAACACGTCCGGGCCGAGGGCCGCGCCGCCGGTGTAGGCGTGCTTCAGGCGCAGCAGGCCCAGCTGGTCGAGCAGCGGGCGGGTCAGGGCGTGGTACGCGACGAAGCGTTTCAGGGCGGCCAGTCCGGTGGGGCGCGTGCCGCGCAGGCTGGCGTCGGCGGCGTCGGTGCTCCAGCGCAGCAGGGTGCGGTACGCGGCGCGGTTCAGCGGGTAGGATTCCTGCACGCGGATGAACACCTGGCTCTGCAGCCCTTCCCAGATGCGGGGCGGGGCGAACATGAAGTGCGGGCCGATCTCGACGAGGTCGTGCATGGCGGTGTGGCTGCTCTCGGGGAAGTTCACGGTGACGCCGTTGGCGAGTGCCACGCCGACGGTCATCATCTGCTCGCCGATCCAGGCCATCGGCAGGAAGCTCAGGTAGTCCTGCCCGGGCCGGAAGCCCTCGACCTGCCCGAGGGACTGGCCCATGAACAGTAGGTTGCGGTGGCTGAGCATGGCGGCCTTGGGCTGCCCGGTGGTGCCGCTGGTGAGGCTGAAGTGGCACACGTCGTCCGGGTGGCCGCGGGCGGATTCGCGGGCGTAGTGGTCGTCGGGTTGCGCGCGGCCCAGGGCGAGCAGGTCGTCGAAGGTCATGATCCAGTCGTCCCCGGCGTGTTTGCTCATGCCGCGCGGGTCCTCCACGATCACGCGCCGGACCTGGCCGAGTGCGGCGCGGCGTTCCAGGAGTTTGTCCACCTGTTCCTCGTCCTCGCACAGGACGACGCTGGCGTCGGTGTAGGTCAGGACGTACTCGACCTCGGCGGCGACGCTGGTGTGGTACACGCCGACGCTGATCGCGCCGAGGGCCTGGGCGCCCAGTTCGGTGTAGGCCCACGCGGGGATGTTCTCGGCGATGATGGCGACCTTGTCGCCGCGGCGGACGCCCAGGGCGTGCAGGCCGGCGGTGACCTCGCGGGCGCGTTCGTGGTACGCGGCGTAGGTGGTTTCCTGCCAGATGCCCAGCTGCTTGTGGCGCAGCGCGACGGCGTCCGGGGTGTCGTGGGCGCGCCGGGCGAGCAGCTGCGGGAGGGTCAGGGTGGTGACGTCGGTCATGCGCTGAGCTCCTGCGCGCCGGTGTACGCGGCGATGACGCGCGGGTCGGCGCTGACCTGCGCGGGCGTCCCGGCGGCGATCAGCTGCCCGAAGTCCAGGACGTACACGCGGTCGCTGATGTCCATGACGACGCCGAGGTCGTGTTCGATCAGGACGACGGTGACGCCGTGCTCGCGCTTGATGTCGAGGATGAAGCGCACCATGTCTTCTTTCTCCTCGACGTTCATGCCGGCCATGGGTTCGTCGAGGAGCAGCAGGCGCGGGGCGAGGGTCAGGGCGCGGGCGACCTCGACGCGTTTCTGGATGCCGTAGGCGAGGGTGCCGACCGGGTGGGCGCGGTGTTCCTCGAGTTCCATGAAGTCGATGATGCCCTCGACGTAGGCGCGGTTCTGGGCTTCCTGGCGGCTGGCGCGGCCGTAGTACAGCAGGCTGCTCAGCAGGCCGTAGCGCAGGTGGGTGTGGCGGGCGAGCAGCAGGTTCTCGGTGACGCTCAGGCCGCGGAACAGTTCGAGGTTCTGGAAGGCGCGGGCGACGCCGTAGCCGGTGATGACGTTGGGCGCGGCGTGCGTGAGGTCGTGTTCCCCGAAGCGGATCTGGCCGCGGGTGGGGTGGTAGAAGCCGCTGACGCAGTTCAGGAGGCTGGTCTTGCCCGCGCCGTTGGGGCCGATGATGCTGACGATCTCGCCTTCGGGGACGGTGAGGCTGACGTCGGTCAGGGCGTTCAGGCCGCCGAAGGTGAGGGTGACGTTCTCCACGTGCAGTTGCGGCATGGCACCTCCCGGCGCGGGGCCGTGGGCGGAACTCGCGGGTGTGGCAGGGGTGTCCGGCTTCTCGGGTGAGCCGGGCGTCGGAACGTGAGGTTGGGTGAGTCGATTATGCGGATGGGGCAGGTCGGCTGCCAGTCAACTTGACTAGACAGATTGTCTTTTGCCGAGATTTCAGATCTATTGATCTAGACAGGTCGTCAGGCCGCCCCGCCCCTGCAGGCAGACTGATTTTCCGCCCCCACACGCGCCCCACCCCGCCCAGAGGCCCCCCGTGAAGATTCCCCTCAGCCCACTGAGTGCCGTCCTGCGCGCCCTGACCGTTCACGCCCACCGCCCCGCGCTGCACGCGCCGGACACCGACGCCCTGACCTACGCCGACCTCGCCGGGGCCACGGCGCGCCTCGTCACGCACCTGCGCAACCTCGGCGTGCAGACCGGCGCGCACGTCCTGCTGATCGGCCCGAACACCACCGACGCCCTGCTGGCCTTCCACGCCGTCCCGCTGGCCGGGGCCGTGATCGTCCCCCTGAACCCCGCCTTCCCCGACGACGCCCTGCGCTTCCTGGCGCAGCACGCCCAGCCCGCCGCGGCCCTCGTCGACACCCGCGACCTTCCCCGCGTGCAGGACACCCTGACCGCCCTGAACGTGCCCGTCGTGCCCACCGGCCCCGGGGCGCCGCTGCTGGAACGCCTGGGCGGCCTCTCCCCCGCCCCGCTGACCCTGCCGGACACGCTGGACGAGGACCAGCCGATCAGCATCAACTACACCAGCGGCACCACCAGCGACCCCAAGGGCGTCATGCTCACGCACCGCGCCGCCTTCGTGAACCAGGCGAACCTGCTGTACCACCTGAACCTGCGCGCCCCCAGCCGCTACCTGCACGCCCTGCCCCTGACGCACGGCAACGGCTGGGGCGCCCCGTGGACCGTCAGTGCCGCCGGGGCCACCCACCTGCTGCCCGGCGATTCGCTGCGCGCGGACCTGCTCACGCGCGGCGTCACGCACCTGTGCGCCTCTCCCGCGCTGCTCGCGCCGCTGTCGGACCCGGCCGCGCCCCTCACGCTGGGCAGCCCCACGCGGGTCCTCGTGGCGGGCACCAGCCCCGGCCCGCGCCTGCTGGGCACGCTGACCGCGCAGGGCTTCGAGGTACTGCACGGCTACGGCCTGATCGAGACGAGCGCCATCCTCACCCTGACCGACCCGGCCGACCTGCCCCCCGCCCCGCCCGGGCAGCCGCCCGAGGCCCTGACCCGCCAGGGACACCCCATGGCGTTCGCCGGAGAGGTCCGCGCCGTCACCGAGGACGGCCAGCCCGCTCCACACGACGGCTTCACGCCCGGCGAGATCGTCGTGCGCAGCAACCAGGTCATGCGCGGCTACCACCGCAACCGCGCCGCGACCCGCCGCGCCCTGGAAGGCGGCTGGCTGCACACCGGCGACCTGGCCGTCACGCACCCCGACGGCCGCCTGGAGATCCTCGACCGCGCCGGGGACCTGCTGCACCTGGGCGGTCAGCCCGTCAGCAGCGCGCAGGTGGAGGCCGCGCTGTACCGCCACCCCAGCGTCCGCGAGGCGGTCGTGGTGGCCGCCCCGCACCCGGACGCCGGGCAGATCGCCGTGGCGTTCGTGACGCTGCACCCCGGCGCGCAGGTGCAGGGACGCGAACTGCAACGCTTCTGCGAGCCGCTGCTGCCCGCGCACGCCTGCCCGCGCCGCGTGCACGTCGTGACCGACCTCCCGAAAACCGCCAGCGGGAAGGTGCTGCGGCACGTGCTGCGCCGCCGCGCGGCGAGCCCCGAGACGTCGGCGGCTGGGCTGCGCTAGGGTACGCCCGATGAGCGTCCCCTCCGTCACCCCCGACTGGTCCTACGAACGCGAGCACTGGCGGCGCGGGTACTTCCGCGTGGCGGGCGTGGACGAGGCCGGGCGGGGCGCGTGGGCGGGTCCGGTGACGGTCGCCGCCGTGATCCTGCCGGGCACGGCGGCCGAGTACCCGTTCCGGGACAGCAAGCAGCTGAGTGCCGCGCAGCGCGAGGCGTTCGCGGCGCAGGTGCGCGAGGTCGCGGTCAGCTGGGCGGTGGAGCACGCCTGGCCGGACGAGATCGACCGGCTGAACATCCTGGGCGCCACGCACGCGGCGGCCGCCCGGGCACTGGCGCGGCTGGACCCGCCCCCGCAGGCACTGGTCACGGATTACCTGAAGCTCCACACGGACCTCCCCCTGACGGCCCCCCCGAAGGCCGACGCGCTGAGCTACTCGGTGGCCGCCGCGAGCCTGCTGGCGAAGACCGAACGCGACCGGCTGATGCTGGAACTGGACGCGCGGCACCCGGGCTACGGTTTCGCGGGGCACAAGGGGTACGGCGCGCCCGCCCACCGCGCGGCCCTGCGCGACCTGGGCGTCAGCGAGGCGCACCGCCGGTCGTTCGCGCCGATCCAGGCGCTGCTGAACGAACCTGAACGGCTGCTGTAGCGCGCAGGGTACGCTCGGCGCATGACGATCCATCAGGTTCAGGTTATCGCCGTCGCGCGGGACGGCACGCACCACTTCAGCAAGACGCCACAGCCGGAAATCACACTGCTGGCGGGGCTGGGCGTGCAGGGCGACGCGCATGCGGGCGAGACGGTGCGGCACCGCTCGCGCGTACGTGCGGACCCCACGCAGCCGAACCTGCGGCAGGTGCACCTGATTCACGCCGAACTGTTCGAGCAGGTCGCGGCGGACGGCTTCCGGGTGCAACCGGCCGACCTGGGGGAGAACATCACCACGCGCGGCTTGGATCTGCTGGCCCTGCCGCGCGGCACGCGGCTGATCTTCCCGTCCGGCGCGGCCATTGAGGTGACGGGCCTGCGTAACCCCTGCGCGCAGATTGACGCGTTCCAGCCGGGCCTGATGCGCCGCCTGATCGGCACGGACGACGCGGGCGCCCCGGTGTTCCTCGCCGGGGTGATGGGCATCGTGCTGGAAGGCGGCGCGGTGACACCCGGTGACCCCATCCGCGTGACGCTGCCGCCGGAACCGCACGAGCCCCTGCGGCGCGTGTAGCCACGCCAGAAGCGCCCGTCTGGGGGTGATTCCCGGACGCGGCGCGGCTGCCTGCTGTGGATTGAGGTGTGCGGTCAGCTCTTCAGGAAGGCACTGACCTGCTCCGGGAGGTCGCCCGCGTCCATCAGGAACGCGTCGTGCCCGTGGATACTGTTCAGCTCGACGTACTGCGCGTGCGGGAGGAGTGCGGCGCTGGCCTGCACCTCGGCGGCCGGGTACAGTTGGTCGCTGCTGATCCCGACGGCCAGAACGGGCGTGCGGATGGTCCGCAGTTCGGCGTCGCTGGGCTGGAAGGCGTCCATCGCGCCGGTCAGGGCGACGTACGTGCGTTCGCAGAAGCGCGCCTGGAGCTTCTCGCCCTGGTGGTGCAGGTAGGACGTGATGGCGGGAACGCCCTGCCGCTGCCCGGCCTGGGTGGCGGCGAAACTCTCGGGGCTGCGGTAGGAGAGCATGGCGATCTGCCGCGCGACCTTCAGCCCCTCCCCGCCGGGCGCGGCGCGGATGGCGCTGCGGGCAGCCGTGTTCAGGCCGATGGCCCACGGGGAGTGGCGGGCCGGGGCACCGATGATCACGGCCTTCTCGACCAGGTCCGGGCATTCGAGCAGCCACGCATACGCGAGCATGCCGCCCATGCTGCCGCCCACGATCCGCACGCGCTTCACGCCCAGCTGCTCCAGCAGGGCGCGGCCCGCACGGGCCAGGTCGCGCAGGGTCAGCGGGGCGTCCTGGCCGTTCAGGCCGGGCAGGTCAGCGGGGCCGCTGCTGCCCGCGCAGCCGCCCAGGACGTTCGCGCAGATCACGTAATCGCGCGCGGGGTCGAGGGGTTTCCCTGCGCCCAGGAAGTCCGGCCACCACTCGTGCACGGCGCTCGTGCCGGTCAGGGCGTGCAGGACCAGGGTGGCGGTCTCCTGCGGCTGGCCGTAGGTGTGGTAGGCGAGGCGGACGTCACTGACGGGCAGGCCGCAGTCGAGCAGCAGCGGGGCGGGGCGGAACAGCCGCGCGACGCGCAGGCGGGGGCGTTCCCCAGGCTGACATCGTTCGGGCGTGTCCTCCGGCGCCGTCAGCGGGAAGGGGGTGGGCGCGGGGTGCGTCAGGGCGGTCACGCCTCCTCTCCGACGGTGTCGCCTGCCTCGACCAGCGCGGCGGCCAGCGCCTGCGCGAAGTCCTCACGGATGTCGTCGATGTGCTCGATGCCCACCGACACGCGCACCAGGCCCGGGGTGACCCCGGCGGCGCGCTGCGCGGCCTCCTCCAGCTGGCTGTGCGTGGTGCTGGCCGGGTGGATGACCAGCGTGCGGGTGTCCCCCACGTTCGCCACGTGCTGCGCCAGGGCGACCGAGCGGATGAACGCCTCGCCCGCCGCGCGCCCGCCGCGCAGTTCGAAGGTCAGCACGGCGCCCGCCCCACGCGGCAGGTAGTGCTGCGCGCGGTCATAGTGCGGGTGGTTGCTCAGGCCGGGGTAGGTCACGCGGGCCACGTCCGGATGCGCCGCCAGCCACGACGCCAGCGCCAGGGCGTTCTGCGCGTGCCGCTCGGCGCGCAGGCTCAGGGTCTCCAGACCCTGCAGGAACTGCCACGCCTGCTGCGGGGCCAGCGTGGGGCCCAGGTCGCGCAGGCCCTCGGTGCGGGCGCGGATGATGAACGCCACGTTCGGCAGCCCCAGCGGGTTACCGGTACCGAAGGTCTCCCAGAAGTTCAGGCCGTGGTAGCTGGGGCTGGGTTCGGTCATCAGCGGGTAGCGCCCGTTCCCCCAGTCGAAGGTGCCGCCATCCACGATCACGCCGCCGATGCCGTTGCCGTGCCCGCCGATCCACTTGCTCGCGGAGTGCAGCACCACGTCCGCGCCGTGCCTGAGGGGCTGGCAGTAGTACCCGCCGGCGCCGAAGGTGTTGTCCACGATCACCGCGACGCCCTGCGCGTGCGCGGCGGCCGCGATCGCCTCGAAGTCCGGGATGTTCAGCGCCGGGTTCCCGATGGTCTCCAGGTACACGGCGCGGGTGCGGTCGTCGATCAGCGCCGTGAATTCCTCGGGGCGTTCGTCGCGGCTGGTGAACCGCACCTCAATTCCGAGGCGTTTCAGGGTCACGCGGAACTGGTTCACGGTCCCGCCGTACAGGTTCGGGCTGGACACGATGTTGTCCCCCGCCTGCGCGACGTTCGTGATCGCCAGGAACTGCGCGGCGTGCCCACTGGCGACCGCCAGCGCGCCCACGCCCCCCTCCAGCGCCGCGACGCGGTCCTCGAACACGGCGTTCGTGGGGTTCATGATCCGGCTGTAGATGTTCCCGAACTGCCGCAGACCGAACAGGTCCGCCGCGTGCTCCGGCGACTGGAACACGTAACTGTTCGTGGGGTAGATGGGCGTCTGCTGCGCGCCCGTGGTGGGATCGGGCTTCTGCCCGGCGTGAACCTGCAACGTCTCGAACTTGTGCGCCATGACTGCGCCTCCTTTTTGGGGTGCGTCGGTGGGGCGCAAATGGGAAGCGCCCCTGCTCGGGTGGACTCGAGAAGGGGCGCTGAAATTCACCGCGTGACCTTCCCTCTTGCTCCCCGGCGGCGGTCATCGTCGACCCGCCTGCGGGGCTGGCCTTGGCACCGTGACGTGATGAGGTCCGGTTGCCGCGCCGTCAACGAGCCAGGTCTCTCGGGCGCTCTGAAGTGGGTCGCTCCACGCGGGAGCTGTCACGCAGGGTAGCGTGCCCGCGCCGGGAGGGTCAAGGCCGCTGTCCAGCTGTGAAGAGCCGCATCCCGACCCACCCATTCGGGGGAAACGGAGTAGCATGAACCGGTCATCCCAATTCCATGTGTGCAGTCAGTTCCAGCTGGGCATGACAAGACATACACAGCGGTCCTGCGCGGATCAATTCATTCCCACCTTCGTATCAGGAGTCACATGAACCACAAGCTCATGGCAATCACCCTGCTGGGCGCTGGCCTGCTGGCCAGCTGCAGTATGGACCGCATTCCCCAGACCGAGTTCGGCGCTCTGAAAGCCCTCAAGCCCGGCACTCAGGACACCATCAACACCAAGCTGAAGGTGAACATCGTGTTCGTCGGCTACCGTCAGACGAGCCCTGGTCAGCCCGCCACAGCCCGGCAGATCGACACCCAGGACTTCAACCAGACCCTGCCCGGCACCTACGACGCCGTGAACCGCATTCCCAGCGCGTACGGCCGCACCGAGAAGACCGGCACCAGCTTTGATTTCGACTACAACTATGTCTTCGCAAACCAGAGTTTCGAGGATGACTTCTTCAAGTTCGTATCTGCAACGGGCGCGGCCAAACCCCTGACGGTCCAGCAGGGCCTCTACAACTGCCAGAACGCCAACCCGGAGACCGGACTGCCGGACTGTGACGTGCCCGCCGGAAACATCAACCGCGAGATCACCGGCAACTTCGAGATCGATGCGCTGAAGACCGAAAACTGGCTGGCTGACAACGTGAGCCGCGTAGGGGTGAAGCCCGGCGAGTACACCATCTACTTCGTGAACTGGTTTGACCGCCCGGACTTCAAATTCCACAGCTACACCCGCGCAGACGCGGCCGACACCGACACCGGAACCAAGTTCGGCGCGCGTGGCAGCCGCCGCCTGATCGCCTGGGGTGGCAGTGCCCGCGAGAACGCTCCTGCGCAGCGCGTGTGGTTCTACGACCTGTCCGCCAACCCCGACCCCTGGACGGACGCCTACGATGTGACGAACCCCGACGTAGACGGCGACGGAGCAGCCGACTACCGCATGCCGCCCATCTGGGAATACGGCACCCGCAAGGCCAGCATCGGCTACGGCCGCAAGGTCAGCCCGGATCTGGCGCTGGTGGCCCGCTACACCGCCATCAACCTGCTGTTCACGCCCAGCCCCATCTACCGCGCCGCCCTTACCCCACCCGACATGCCCGAGAAGATCAATCTGGACGTGCATGTCGAGCAGGGCAGCGGTGCCGCCGACCCGGCCAAACTGCTGAACAACAGCCTGCTTCAGAGTCGCGTGCAGGTACTCCAGCCGTTCACGGCCTTCAGCAACACCACCAAGCAGACCGCTCTGGACGGCAGCCTGGCCGACGTCTACAAGTGCTACTTCGGCGTCAGCGAGGACACCTGCTCGCCGGACTACGCGGACTTCAGCGGCGAGAAACTGTTCCAGTTCGGGGTGAAGGAACTGCGCGAGGAGTACAAGACCACTCCCGCCGGCACCTACCAGCTGCCCATCTACTCGTTCAATGACAACACCAACAGCCAGGGTGGCCTGCTGGGTGTCGCGTACGACGATGGCGAGACCGGCACCCAGAGCTTCGTGTACTCCTTCCTGACACCGGACCTGATTGCCGCCGGCTACGGCTTTACGGACACCACCGTGCACGAGACCGGCCACCACCTCAGCCTGTCCCACCCGCACGACGGGTACGACAGCGAGCAGAACCTCTCCTACGGACCCAGTGGCGACTTCCACTTCGTGAACACCGGTGACGAGAGCGCCTCAATCATGTCCTACAACGACCTGTCCCGCACCTTCGGGCAGTTCAACCTGGACAGTCAGTACCGCTACCTGACGGCGGCGTACCTGAACAACACGAACGCCATTCTGGAGCTCGTGCGCCGCGCCCAGAAGGTTGATAGCGTTTACAACAGTGTACTGATGGCCGACAGCCAGTTCGTGCAGGCTCAGGCGAAGTACGATGCACTGGACTACCTGGGCGCTGCGCAGCTGGCACACGCCGGGTACCGCAGCGTCCTGTCCGCCGCCAAGGCAGCCGGCGTGCCCGTCACCGCCTACAAGTGGTACGAGAACCTCAACGGCCTCGAAGGCCTGAGCGCGGGCCAGGGCGCGAAGCTGCGCTTCAGCCCCACCTTCAAGGCCCAGACCGGCGTGGTCGCCTTCCCCGAGGAAACTGCGTACCAGCGTAAGCTGCGCCTGATGAAGTAAGCCCCTACGCCCCAGCGACCCGGCCAAAGTGACCGGGTCGCTCTCTTTGTACCTGAACACGGGCTTGGCGCAGCTTCAGGCCTGCCTGTGTTGCAGCCGTTCCATCAGGCGCAGGTACGCCTGCGCAGTGACCTGCACGTCCCCGAACGAGCGGTGTCGGCCGCCGGGCGCGAAGTTCAGGCCCAGCCGCTCGGCCAGGACCGTCAGGTTGTGCGCGCGTTCCTTCGGGAAGGCGCGTCGGGAGAGCTGCACGGTGCACAGTTCCGCCTGCGGGTTCCAGTTCAGGCCGGCGCGGGCGGCGTTGGCGCGCATGAATCCGGCGTCAAAGCCGATGTTGTGCGCCACGACCGGCCAGCCGTTCACGAACTCCAGAAATTCGGGCAGGACCTCGGTGATGGTCGGGGCGGCGCGGACCATGTCGTTGCTGATGCCGTGCACCTGCTCGGCCCGCCAGGGGATCAGCATGGTGCTGCCGTCGGCGGTGGTGGGGCGCACCAGGGTCTCGTAGCGTTGCGTCTCGTCCACCTGTCCGTCCACGATGCGCACCGCGCCGATCTCGACGATGCCGTCCCGTTCCGGCGAGAGGCCCGTGGTTTCCAGGTCGAACACGACAACATTCACGCCCCGCAGGGTAGCGCGTGCGGGGCGCGGGTGGGGCGCGGGTCAGCGGACCAGCAGGGGTTCGTACGCGGTCTTGACCGCGCCGTTCGCGAAGGTCAGCCGGGCGATGGTGTTCACACTGGTCACGCGGCGGCCCGGGACCTTCTTCACGGCGAGGCTGACGTTCAGGTCGATCGCGCGGCCCTGCTGGGTCAGGCGCGGGTCGAGCGGGCCGGGCGTGCGGCCCGGCAGCCACAGTTCCTTCTCGGGCAGGAGTGTCTTGACGTACTGGCCGTTCTGGACGTACTCGATCTCGTACTGGAGTTCGGCCTTCGCGACGGCGCTCTGCTCGCCCTTGGTGGTGACGCGCAGGGTGCAGCGCGCCGCCTCGCCCATGGTCAGGTAGCTGTTCGTGCCGCCCGCGCCCACGCAGGTGGTGAAGGCCCAGGTGTTCAGCTTAGTGGGGCCACTGCTGATCGTGACCGGGGCGGGCGCGGTGCGGGCCAAGTAGGCGCGGTCGGCCTCGATGACGAAGCGGGTGTAGGCTTCGTCCCAGTCGCAGTAGAGCTGCGCGGTGCGGTCGTCGGGCGCGGTGGACAGGACCCGGTAGGTGCTGCCGTCCAGGGCGTAGCAGGGTTCGAGGCGTCCGGCGTTGGACACGAAGCCCAGCGCGGCGCGCTGCACGTCGGTGAACAGGCGGCGGTCGATCTCGCCGTTGACGTCCTCGTTCGCGGACAGCAGGCTGACGCTGGTCACGCGGCTGGCGGGGTCGCTGGATTCGCGCTGCACGCGCAGGACGTGGCTGCCCGTGGCGCGCAGGTCGTAGTCCCAGGTGCGGCCGTACGCGTCGGGGGCGGCGCAGCGCTGCTGCTGGCAGAAGCCCGACTGCTGGATCTGCGCGGGGCTCGAGGAGGTCGCCAGCCATCCGGCGGCGCTGGCGGGGGCGAGCAGCAGGGCGGGGAGGTACCGGAGGAGTCGGGGCATGTCCGCAGCGTAGGTGGTGGGGTCGGGCGGCGCTGCCTCAGGTGACCTTGAGTGCAGAGAGGGCCTGTGCTAGCAGTCCAGCCGGGGTGGTGCTCGCCGTGACGGGCAGGGTGAGGACGTCGTGCTCGCCACGCTGCGGGGCCTCCAGCGTGGCGAGCTGCGAGGGGAGCAGGTCCGCCCCGGCGTAGTGCCCGGGCCGCTGGCGCAGGCGGGTGGCCAGCAGGGGTTCGGGGACGTCCAGGTACAGGAACCGGGTGCCGGGGGCGCGCAGCGCGTCGCGGTAGGTGCGTTTCAGGGCCGAGCAGGCCAGTACCACGCGCCCCTGGGCGTCCAGCTCGGCGCGCAGCCGGGCCAGCCAGGGGGCGCGGTCGGCGTCGGTCAGGCCGTGCCCGGCGTGCATGCGCGCGCGGGCCTGGGGGGTGTGGTAGTCGTCGCCGTCCAGGAAGGGGGCGTGCAGCGCGGCGCCCAGGGCGCGGCCCAGGGTGCTCTTGCCGCTGCCGGAGACGCCCATGACGATCACGCGCTGGACGACCACGCTCAGGGGACTGTCGGCGGGGCTCACGCGGTCAGGGTGGGGGCGCAGGCACCCAGGGCGACCAGGGCTTCCTCCTTGCCCTTGGCTTCCACCTCGATCCAGGGGACGTCGTGGTACGCGCTGGGCACCTGGTCGATCAGCCAGCTGTGGCGGCGGTCCTGCGGGCCGTCCAGGCCGTTGCTGAGGTGCACGACCTGCCACTCCGGCGGGGTCCAGGTGCGGCGGGCGGCGAGGACCCACTCGCGCACGCTGGGGTCCTCCTGATCGGGCAGGCGGTCGTGGACGACGTGGTGGTGCGCGTCGAGGATCAGTGGGGTGCCGGTGGACTCGCAGACGGGCAGCAGGTCGCGGGGGCTGTAGGCCCGCTCGTCGTTTTCCAGGCCCAGGCGCAGGCGGACCGCGTCGGGCAGGTCGGGAATGATCGCCTGCAACTCCTGGGCGCGGCCGCCCTTGCCGCCGTGCAGGAGCAGGAGGTTCCAGGTACTGCGCTCCAGGTTCAGGGCGTCCATGACCTGCGCGTGGGTGGTGATGGCGCGCAGGCTGCTCTCCCTGACCTCGGGGCGGTCGCTGTTCAGCACGATGAACTGCTCGGGGTGCATCAGGACGCGGATACCGTGGTCCTGGAAGGCGTGCCCGGCGTCCCGCAGCTGCGGGGCGAGGTGGGTGAGGACCTGCGCGCCGGTGTCGTCGCCGTCCAGGTCCAGCATGGGGAAGAGGCTGGAACTCAGGCGGTACAGGCGGATGCCGCGCGCGGCGCAGTAGTCGGCGGCGCGGCGCACGCGGGCGACGTTGTCGGCGTACAGGTCGAGCAGCGTGCCGTACCGCTGGTCCGGGTTCAGGGCGCGGTAGCGGGTGAGGGTGATGGTCCGGAAGCGGATCTCGGGCCCGGTGGTCAGGCACACGAGGCCGTAGGCGGGGCCGGTCATCCGGTCCCGCGTTTCGCGGCCGAGCGGCAGCGGTCGGAGCAGTACTTGACGGTGTCCCAGTCGCGTTCCCACTTCTTGCGCCACGTGAAGGGCAGGCCGCAGTGGGCGCATGTTTTGCTGGGGCGCTGGCTGGGCGGGCGTCCGCCGCCGAAGGTGCGTTCCGGGCGAGGCATAGCTTCCAGCATGGCGCGGTGAGGGCCGGGCTTCCGTAGCCGGGGGTGAAGTTCCCTTCACGGGGACCGCTCCCCGGGTTCGTTCGGCCAGAGAACGTATTCAGTGAGAAGGCAACGCCAGGACTCTGCGGGGCGACATGGCCGCCCAGGGCCGGCTGCGGTGCCCCGGAGACCCTCGGCGCTGTCCAGCATGGTGTCGCGCCCTGCAGGACCTAATCAAGCTCGTCCGAGTGGCCCTCAAGACTCCTGTCCAGGGTGCGCCCATTCGTTCAGGCGATGACCAGATTTGACGGTCTGGCGCGGGAATCCAGGGATGAAGGGCATTCTTGACAGCGCTTTCAGATTGGCTTACGCTCCGGTCAATCCACCGTCCGCCGACCCCGACCTGCCGGGGTCCCCCACGCCGTCCGGCCTGCACCGGTCGGTGACGTCTCCCCTGTCCTGCGCCCGACGCGCCAAGGAGATCCCATGCCCCGCTCCACCCTGCCCCTCCTGCTGCCCCTGACCCTGCTGCTCGGCGCGTGCAACCTCACCGGCGCCAGTACCGCCACCCCTGTCTGGCAGGACGAATTCAGCGGCACCAGCCTCGACACCAGCAAGTGGAGCTACCAGACCGGCAACGGGTTCACGGCCGGCACGGACTACGTGGCCGGGTGGGGCAACAACGAACTGGAGTACTACACCGACCGCGCCAGCAACGTCAGCGTGCAGGGCGGCAACCTCGTGATCACCGCGCGCAAGGAGAAGATCACCGGGCCTACCGGCAGCACCACCGGCACCTTCGACTGGACGTCCGGCCGCGTCCGGACCGCCGGGAAGCTCAGCCGCGCGTACGGCAAGTTCGAGATCCGCGCGAAGTTCCCCAGAGGCAAGGGGTTCTGGCCCGCCATCTGGATGCTGCCCGAGGAACCCAGCCCCTACGCCAGCTGGGCCGCGAACGGTGAGATCGACATCGCCGAGGGGTGGGGCAGCAAACCCACGGAAGTCGCGCACACCATCCACTACGGCGGCGTGTGGCCGAACAACGTCTACTCCGGCAAGACCGCCAGCTACCCGAACGCGGGCAGCATGGACCAGTGGCACACCTACACCCTGCAGTGGACGCCCGGCAAGATCCAGTGGCTGATCGACGGGCAGGTCACCAGCGAGAAGACCCAGTGGTGGAGCGCCAAGAACAATCCCCCCAGCAGCGACGCCGACCTGAACGCGTGGCCCGCTCCCTTCGACCGCCCCTTCTACCTGCTGCTGAACCTCGCCGTGGGCGGCAACTTCGACGGGAACCCCGACGCGACCACCCCCGACCAGGGCCAGATGCTCGTGGACTACGTCCGCGTGTACGGCATGCAGAACGAGACCGGCAGCGCCGGGCCGCGCCCCGACATGACCTACCCCTGGACGCCGAAACCCGCCCGCCCGGCCCTGAGCGACGGGAACCTCGTGTACAACGGGTCCTTCGACTGGGCGGACACCGACCCGCGCGTCACGCCCGACACGACCAGCCTCAGCGGCGCGGCGAACAGCAAGTTCTGGACGCTGTACACCAGTGACGGGCAGGTTACCCTGAGCAACGACGCGGGGGCCCTGAAAGCCGACGTCACCACCGCAGGCAGCGTGAACTACGCCGTGCAGGTCCGCCAGGACGGCCTGAACATCGAGTCCGGCGGGAAGTACGAGGTCAGCTTCGACGCTTGGGCGCAGAGCGCCCGCCCCATGATGCTCAAGGTCGGCGGCGGGCAGGACCGCGGGTACGCCGCGTACTCGGGCGAGCAGCCCGTGCAGATCGGCACCACGAAGGAACGCAAGACCGTCACCTTCGACATGAAGGCCACCACCGACGCCGCCGCCCGCCTGGAATTCAACCTCGGGAACGCCGGGACCGGCCCGGTGTGGTTCGACAACGTGGTCGTGCGGCGCGTCGGGACGGCCGCCGGGGCGCGCCCACCCGCCGCGGACGGCAACCTGCTGTACAACGCCGCGTTCACGCAGGACGCCACCGCCACCGTCCCCGGCATTCCCGGCGTGCCCGGCAGCGCGTACTGGACCACCTGGAGCAACGTGCCCGAACGCCTGAGCACGGGTATCAGTGGCGGCGTGATCACCCTGAACGTCAAGGACGTGGACCCCGCGAACAACTGGCACGTGCAGCTGAACCAGACCGAGGTGCCCCTGACCGCCGGGAAGTCCTACACCCTGACCTTCAAGGGCAGGGCCAGCGACGCCCGCGAGGTCGCCGTGGTCATCGGCGAGAACGGCGGCAGCTACGCCCGCTACCTGGACGGCAAGGCCGCCCTGGGTGCCACCGAGCAGACCTTCACGTACACCTTCACGGCGCCCGTCACGAACATCGGCGCGCAGTTCCAGATCCTCGGCGCGGTGGGCGCGGCGGGCAGCAGCTACGGCCTGAGCTTCCGTGACTTCAGGCTCGTGCAGAACCCCTGACCTGACCGTCGTCTCCCCCACCCCGACTGCGCGCCGGGGTGGGGGACGTTCGTCGCGGGGTCAGCCCGTGACGCGCTCGCGGCCCAGCGCGGCGTGCGCCTCGAGCAGCAGCGCTTCGGTCTCGTCCCAGCCGACGCAGGCGTCCGTGACGCTCAGGCCGGGCACCAGGGTGCTCAGGTCGCTGGGGATGCCCTGCTTGCCGGGGCGGAGGTTGCTCTCGATCATCAGGCCGCGCACGGCGTCCTGCCCGGCGGCGCGCTGGTGCAGCACGTCGCGCCACACGAGGCTCTGGCGGGTGTGGTCGCTGCCGCTATTGGCGTGTGAGCAGTCCACCATGACGGCCGGGGTCAGGCCCGCGGCGGTCATGAGTCCGGCGGCTTCCTTCACGAACTGTGGGGCGTAGTTGGGACCGCCGCGGCCGCCGCGCAGGATGACATGCCCGTCGGGGTTCCCGAGGGTGTGGACGATGCAGGCCTGGCCGTCGTCGTCGATGGTGAAGAACGCGTGCGAGGCGCGCGCGGCGACGATGGCGTCCACGGCGAGCTTGATGCCGCCGCCCGTGCCGTTCTTGAAGCCCATCGGCGCGGACACGGCGCTGCTCATGACGCGGTGCGTCTGGCTTTCGGTGGTGCGCGCACCCAGGCAGGCCCAGGCGACGGCGTCGAACACGTACTGCGGTGCGAACGGGTCGAGGAGTTCCGTGGCGACCGGCAGGCCCAGTTCGCTGACCTGCACCATGAGTTTGCGGGTCAGTTCGAGGCCCTTGTTGATGTCGTTCGTGCCGTTCATGTCCGGGTCGAGCAGGTATCCGCGCCAGCCGACGGTCGTGCGGGGTTTGTCCACGTACACCCGCATGTGCACTTCCAGGCGGTCTTTCACGCGTTCCCGCAACTCCGCGAGGCGGCGGGCGTAGTCGAGCGCCTGCTCGTGGTCGTGGATGGAGCAGGGGCCCACCACGACCAGCAGCCGGTCGTCGCGGCCATGCAGGATGTCCTGCGCGGCGCGGCGGCCCGCGAGCACGGTCGCCTCGGCCTGAGGGGTCAGGGGGTGCCGGGCCTTCAGGGCGCGGGGGGTGATCAGGGGCGTGAAGCCGCTGACGTTCAGGTTCTCGGTGCGGCCAGCGTGGATGGTGGGTTCGGGGTGCGTCATGGCGGGGCTCCTGGGGTGTACGGCAGCGCCCGGTGGCTTGTGGGCTCACCGGGCGTCGGGGGTGGAATGCAAACGCGACTAGGCCCGGTGGGAACCGAACCAATAAAAGAAGCCGCGCGTCGTCATGCCCTGAAGTGTAGGCCCACCCCCCGGCGTGAACCGGGTGGGCGGTCTAGGGCACCGGCAGACAGGTCACGGGGAAAAGGCTCAGGGCAGGTAGGGTTTCAGAGCGGCCTGAAGGGTCGGCACGTCGGACAGCTGGGTCGGGTTCAGGTGCAGCACCGTGACGATCGCCCGCTGCGCTCCGGCGTCCTCGGTACTGGGCACCGGGGGGCGCCGCCGGTCCCGGCCGTAGGAGCGGGAGGACAGGACGATGCCCACGAAGGGCGTCCGGGTTTTGGGGTTGATCAGCGCGAAGTCCACCTTGACCTGCGCCTTCTGGGCCAGGGCGCCCTGGGCCTGCGTGGGTTTGACCTCGAAAGCCAGCACGTCTTTCAGGATGGTCGGGCCGCGGATCTCCACTGCCTGATCCTGAAGGGCCAGACGCAGGTTCTGCTCAAAGCGGTCTTCCTGGCGTGACCGCTCGGTACGCGGCTGGCCAGTGGTCTTCACCTCTCCTCTCTTCAGGAAGTTCAGCGGCATAGCAGCATGGTACGCGCCGCCCGTTAACTCACCATCAACCGCCCCCACCAGGGGGTTCTGGCGCCCGCTGCGCCTGAGGGCAGGGCCGGGCCCGGGGTGGGGTCAGGCGTCGGCGATTTGGCGCAGTTTTTCCACGCGGGCCGCCAGGTCGGGCAGGCCCAGGGCACGCAGGGCCTTGGTGGTGCGGGTCAGTCCGGCGTCGTCCACGCGGCCCTGGTTCCACCCGGCGATCAGCATGGCGCAGCCCTGCAGGGCGTCACTGACGGTCTCCTTGTGGAACATGGCGGCCAGGGTGCCGCCCTGGGCGGGCGCGGTCTGCTGCGCCTGGGCCTGGACGTCCAGGACGACCTGCATGAACACCTGGTCCAGGCGGGCGCGGTCGTCGGGGGAAACGGGGGTTCCGGTCATGGGGGGCAGTGTAGCCCGGGTGCGGCTTTCTTCATGTCGCCTCTCATGACTCGCGGGCGCGGCGCGCGGCTGCGTATCTTGGTGCATCTCTATGGACGTGGGGGGCTGGATAAGGAATGAGGTACGAGCCGGGCAGCAGGTTCTATGACGAGATGTTCACGGCACTCGGCGCGGCGCGCGCCCACTATCAGGGCGTCGAGACGTACCTGAACGCACTGGGTGTGGAGGAATTCCGGCGGCGGCATCAGCTGCTGGATCTGGCCTTCCGTAACCAGGGCATCACGTTCACGGTGTACGGGGACGCGCAGGGCACGGAGCGGACGTTCCCGTTCGATCCGGTGCCGCGCATCATCCCGGCGAGCGAGTGGTCGCACATCGAGTCGGGCCTGACGCAGCGGGTGCGGGCGCTGAACGCCTTCCTGGCGGACATCTACAGCGGCGCGCAGATCCTGGGTGACGGGGTGATCCCGGCCGAGCTGGTGTACACCAGTTCGCACTTCCGGCGTGAGGTGCACGGCGTGCTGCCGCCCGGCGGGATCTTCACGCACGTGGTGGGCACGGACCTGATCCGCAACGAGCAGGGCGAGTACCTCGTGCTGGAGGACAACCTGCGCTCGCCGAGCGGCGTGTCGTACCTGCTGGCCAACCGGCAGGCGATGACCCGCGTGTACCCCGGCATGTTCGAGGGCCAGGGCGTGCGGCCCGTGCAGCACTACGCGTCGGCGCTGCTGAAACTGCTGCTGGCCAGCAGCCCGCGCGAGAACGGCACCGTGGTCGTGCTGACGCCCGGCATGTACAACAGCGCGTACTTCGAGCATGCGTACCTCGCGCAGCAGATGGGCGTGGAACTCGTCGAGGGCCGTGACCTGTTCGTGGACGGCGGGCGGGTGTGGATGCGCACGACCGGTGGGCGGCGGCAGGTGGACGTGATCTACCGCCGCATCGACGACGATTTCCTCGATCCGCTGGCGTTCCGCCGGGACAGCGCGCTGGGCGTGGCGGGACTGGTGGACGTGTACCGGCAGGGGCGCGTGGCGATCGCCAACGCCATCGGGACGGGCGTCGCGGACGACAAGGCGGTGTACGCGTACGTGCCGGACATGATCCGCTACTACCTGAACGAGACGCCGATCCTGAACAACGTGCCCACGTACCTGGGCTGGAACGCCGAGCAGCTGGAGTTCATGCTGGCGAACGCGCAGGATTTGGTGTTCAAGTCGGTGGGCGAGGCCGGTGGGTACGGCATGCTGATCGGCCCGGCCGCCACGCGCGAGGAGATCCAGGCGTACCTGGAGAAGGTGCGGCGTGATCCGCGCGACTTCATCGCGCAGCCGGTGGTGGGCCTGTCGCGGCACCCGACCTTCTACCCGGACAGCGGCGGCTTCGAGGCGGCGCACGTGGACCTGCGGCCGTATGTCCTGTTCGGGCAGGACGTGACGATCGTGCCGGGCGGCCTGACGCGGGTGGCGCTGCGCCGGGGCAGTCTGGTCGTGAACAGCTCGCAGGGTGGGGGCAGCAAGGACACCTGGGTGCTCGATCACGACGGGCCGGCGGCGCCGCTGGGCATGACGCAGCTCCTGCACGGCGACGCGTCGCCCGGACCGGCGCAGGGTCAGAGCCAGTCTCAGTCGGGGGGCGGTCAGTCCCAGACGCAATCCCAGTCCCAGTCGCAGTGGCAGGGGGGCTTCGGCGCGGTCCCGCTGGGCGGCGAGGTCTCGGCACAGTCGCTGGCGCAGCTGGCGGACCACGCGGCGATGCACCGCGCGCAGGCGGCGGACGAGGCGCAGGTGGCCGCGTACGGCGAGAGCCAGCGCGCAGCGGACGCGCCTCCCCCTCCGGCCCTGGCTCCGGCGGACAGTCCGGGTCCGCATTCCTTCCAGCAGCAGCTGGAGAAGGATCAGCTGGGCGCTGACGGGGAGGACCGCTGATGCTGCTGCTGTCGCGACTGGCCGAGAACCTGTTCTGGATGGGCCGCTACATGGAACGCGCGGAGAACACCGCGCGGCTCCTGAGCGTGAACTACTACGCGACGCTGGAATCCGCGGGCAGCGCCCGGGAGCACTGGCGGCCGCTGCTGGACCTCACGGGCGGCGAGGCGGCCCTGCGCGCCCGCTACGGGCGGGTGGACACCCGCAGCGTGGGCTCGTGGCTGGCCTTCGACCGGGACAACCCGTCGAGTATCGCCAGCAGCCTCGCGTACGCCCGGTCGAACGCGCGGGGGCTGCGGGACCGGATTCCCAGCGAGATGTGGGAGGCCGTGAACCGCGCGTACCTGAACCTGTGTTTCGAGACCGGGGACGTCCTCGACCGGGACGGGCTGTTCGAGTTCTGCGTGGCGGCGCGCGACGCGTCGCAGTTCTTCTTCGGGATCGCGTTCGCCACCCTGCCGCGCGACGAGGGCTGGTCGTTCATGCGCGCCGGGCAGATGCTCGAACGGGCCGACAACACGCTGCGGGTGTTGCAGGGTCGCCTCACGCCCGAGGCGCTGCGCGGCGCGCTGGAACCGGCGGCGGCCATGCAGCTCGAGCAGCGCTGGGCACAGGTCCTCAAGGGGGCGAGCGCCTACGAGGCGTACCGCAAGCGGGTGCACGCCGGGATCGACCCGCGTCTGATCGCGGGCTTCCTGCTGCTCGACGAGTATTTCCCGCGCAGCGTGCGTTACAGCGTGCAGAACCTGCACGACGCCCTGGAGCAGATCGACCGCGGCCACCCGGGGGAACATCCGGGGGTGCTGCGCCTGTCGCGCTGGCTGGTGGCGAGGCTGGAATTCGCGGACGTGGACGACATCCTGCTGCGGCGTCAGCCGGGCCTGCCGGATCTGCTCACGGACGTGAACGGCGTGGGCGCGGCGATCACCGCGGCGTACTTCGAGCAGGAATGAACGGCGCGCCTGCATGGGGGGGTCGCGGTGCGGTGTGAGATCCGGCACGTGACCGAGTACCGCTACCCGCAGCCTGCGTGGGATTCGTTCAATCAGGTGCGGCTGCACCCCACGCAGGAGGCGCGGCAGTCGGTGCGGTCCTTTCACCTACACGTGGTGCCCCAGGCGGAGGTCACGTCCCACAAGGACTACTTCGGGGCGATCGTGCATCACGTGCATGTACACGAGCAGCACACGCAGCTGCGGATCGAGGCGCAGGCGATGGTGGACACGCACGCGCTGCCCGACCCCGGGCCGACGCCGGTCGCGGCGCTGCGGGGCGCCCGGGGGCCCCTGACGGAGTTCCTGGTGCCGTGCCCGCGCGTCCCGGCCGGGGCGTGGCCGGAGGTGTTCGGCGTGACACGTCCCGACGACCGCGACGATCTGGGCGAGTACCTGCTGAACCTGAATTCGTTCCTGTACTCGCAGTTCACGTACGATACGGCCGCCACGACGGTCAGCACGCCCCTGGCGGAGTTCGCGCAGCACGGGCGGGGCGTGTGTCAGGACTTCACGCACGCCATGCTGGGCATCACGCGGCAGCTGGGCATCCCGTCGCGGTACGTGAGCGGCTACCTGTACAGCGGCGGCGAGATGCGTGGCGCCGAGGCCACGCACGCCTGGGTGGAATGCTTCGTGCCGGACTACGGATGGCTGGGTCTGGACCCCACGAACAACTGCGTGGCCCGCGAGAAACACATCAAGATCGGACACGGCCGCGAGTACAGCGACGTCTCTCCCGTGCGGGGCACGTATTACGGGGGCGGCAAGGGCAGCATGTCGGTCGCGGTGTACGTGTACGGCGAGGCCTAGCGGGGGAGTCAGGGGGGCGGGCCGACCGGCGACCGGTGGCCCACCCCTGGACGGTGAAGATCAGTTCCCGGTGACGGCGCGGCCCGCGAGGAAGATCCCGGCGATCACGGTGCCGATCACGCCCGCCACGATCAGCTGCGCGATCCAGGCGAGGACCAGCGTGACGACCGCCTGGGTCTGGTCGCGCAGGTTCATGCTGCTCTGCACGGCCAGGAAGCCGAAGTAGATCATGGCCAGACTGATGACGAACATGGCCAGCCAGCCCAGGATGGGAATGATGCCGATCAGGGTGCTGACGATGCTCAGGGGCACGTAGAACAGCGCGAAGGAGTACGCGACTTCCGGGTAGGTGCCGGTGCCCCGGAAGAGGTTCCGGCCGATCAGGTACACGCCGCCGGTGAAGGTCAGGAAGCCCAGGGGAATGGTGATCAGGCGGCCGAACAGCTGCCCGAAGAAGGTCACGTCGCTGTGCAGGAACGAGAAGAGTGCGGCGATCACGGCCGAGACGACAGCAGCGATCATGACGTAGATCAGGGCGCTGGTGAGGCCGCCGCGCCGCTCGAAACGTTCGAATGTGGCGGGGCTGGGACGGCTCAGAACGGCGACGCTCTGGGCGAACATGTCCTGCACGTTGCTTTCGGGGCCGCTGGTCACGGGGCTTCTCATGGCACGGAGTACGCCTGCCGCGCCAGCGGAGTTGCCCGCGCCTCCGTTCATGCTTCCTTCATGGTCGGGCGGAGGCGCGGCACCTTTGTCTGCGCCCCGGCGTGTCACAATGCTCCGCGATGACGGAATCTTCTATGACCTCCGGCGAGCAGACCCACTCCGGCTTCGTGGCCATCGTGGGCAAGCCCAACGTCGGCAAAAGCACCCTCCTGAACGCCTTCCTGGGCACCAAGGTCGCCCCGACCAGCCCCCGGCCGCAGACCACCCGCCGTGGCGTGCGCGGCATTCACACCAGCGGCGACCGCCAGATCGTGTTCGTGGACACCCCGGGCCTGCACAAGCCCAAGGACGCGCTGGGCAAGTACATGAACCACGAGGTGCACAGCGCCCTGGCCGACGTGGACGCCGTCGTGTGGGTCGTGGACCTGCGCCACCCGCCCACCGACGAGGACCAGCTCGTGGCGCGGCAGGTGCGCGAGCTGCCCAAGCCGCTGTTCCTGGTGGGCAACAAGACCGACGCCGCCAAGTACCCCGACGAGGCCATGAAGCTGTACCGGGCGCTGCTGGAGGGCCGCGACGCCGACCTGAGCGACATGATGCTCAGCGCGCAGAACAACCCGAACGCCGTGGCGACCCTGCGCGAGCAGCTGCTGGAGATCCTGCCCGAGAGCCCCTTCTTCTTCCCGGTCGGTCCCGCCAGTGACCAGAGCCGCGAGCAGTGGGCCGCCGAGATCATCCGCGAGGAAGCCATGAAGAAGCTGCGCGACGAGCTGCCGTACGCGGTGGCCACGCGCGTGAACCGCTGGACGGAACGCGAGGACGGCCTGCAGCGTATCGAGGGCGAGATAGTCGTGGAGAAGAACGCGCACAAGGGCATGGTGATCGGCTCGGGCGGCAAACAGCTGCGCGAGATCGGTCAGGCGGCCCGCAAGCAGCTGGAGGTCTTCCTGGACCGCAAGGTGTACCTGGGTCTGGAGGTCATCGTGATTCCCGGCTGGCGCGAGGACGTCGAGGCCCTGCGCGAACTCGGCTACGAGTAAATCCGATCGCAAGAGCCGCCGCCCGGATCAACCTGGGCGGCGGCTTTTGCGACCGGGCTGGTTCAGCTGGCCTGCGCGCACTGCGGGCACTGGCCGTACAGCGTGACCTCGTGCGCCTCGACGATGAAGCCGCCGGGGTAGACGGTGCCGCTGGGCAGCGCGACCGGGCAGGTATGCAGCGTGAATACGCGCTGGCAGCGGGTGCAGGCGAAGTGGTGGTGATGGCCCTTACCGCTGGATTCGTACAGGGTCTCGCCGTCCAGAGTGACGGGGTGGATGCGGCCCTGGTCGGTCAGGAGTTTCAGGGTGCGGTACACGGTGGCGACGCCCAGGGCCGGCAGGTCCGTGCGGGCCCGTTCGAGCACGTCACCGACGCCCAGGGGCCCCTCGGCGTCGTGCAGGACGCGGGTGATCACGTCGCGCTGGCGGGTGCTGCGGGTGGCGGTCATACCCGCCAGTCTACCACTTGTTGAGATTCGCTGATCAATAGAGCTGGGCTTTATATGGGCAGAGTTGATGGCGGCAGCGCTCACCAGTTCCTATGCTGGGAACCGGAACCCCCTGCCACCCCCCGGGAGACGCATGCTGCGCGAACTGTTCTTCAACCTCTGCCTGCTGATCAGCATCCATTATCTCCTGCGCTTCTCCTTCCGGTCCTGGCCCGTCACCCGCCGGGGCCGCACCCACGCCGCGCGACTGGGCGCCTTCGCCGCCGCCACCCTGATCCTGCTGCTGTTCCCGGCTCAACCTGCGCCGGGCATCGTGCTGGACCTGCGGGCGGTCCCGGTGGCGTTCGTGACCCTGCAGTTCGGTCCGCTGGCCGGACTGCTCGTGGCGCTGCCGGCCACCGCCTACCGCCTCTGGCTGGGCGGGGTGGGCATCTACGCCGCCGTGCCCAGCCTGATGGCCGTGATCGCCGTGACGAGCCTGCTGCGCACCCGGGTGCCACCGGTCGGTCCGCTGTTCTGGCGGCACTGGCCCAGCGTGATCGCGATCTTCGGGGTGAACGGCCTGCCGCTGCTGCTGCTGCCAGACGGCCTGCACCTGTTCGCGGAGGTCTATCCCCTGCTGCTCGTGACCAACGTTCTCGGCGCGCTCCTCGCCTGGGGCATCCTGAGTGAACGGTTCCACGTCCTGCGCCTGACCAGCCAGTGGCAGTCCGCCGCGATGACCGACCCCCTGACCGGGCTGGGCAACCGCCGGCAGTTCGACCTGGACCTGAGCGCCATGGGACCCGGGGACGCGCTGATGATGATCGACGTGGATCATTTCAAGCGCGTGAACGACACGTTCGGTCATCACGTCGGCGACGAGGTGCTGCAGGAGGTCGCGCGCGTCCTGCAGCGGGAGGGTCGCGGCCGCGACCGCGCCTACCGCTACGGCGGTGAGGAATTCGCCGTCATCCTGCGCGACGTCAAGGGAGACGGCCTGCCCCGCGTGGCCGAACGTGTCCGTGCCGCCGTGCAGGACACGCCGCTGCAGGCCAACGGCCGGCATGTCACGGTCTCGATCGGTGCGGTGGCGTGGGCCGCCCTGAGCCCCACCCGCCTCGTGCAGCGGGCGGACGACGCCCTGTACGCCGCCAAGACGGCCGGCCGCAACCGCGCGCACCTCTGGCAGGAGGCGCCCACACCGGACCAGGGCGGCAGCCTGCAGGTTGGGAACGAGCAGCCGGCGGCTGAACTGCCCTGAAACCGCCCTCAGCTTAGGTCACGCCAGGCCCAGTGGTCTGGTCAATAGCTCGTCACCCCAGAACGCCGGGCCGCTGGATCGTCAGCGGCCCGGCGTTCCGAGGTGTCGGGATTCAGTTCTCGCTGTCGCCCATGTTGGTGCTGGGCGGGTCGCTGGCGTCCATGGTCTGGGTCATGGCGACGTCCTGCTTGTCCAGGCCTTCCCGGCGGTAGTCGCTGGGGGCCTTGTTCTCGGCGTCCACGGCGGCGTCGATTTCCGCTTCGGGGTTGCTGCGGCCCATGAACTGCAGGTCCACGTTGCTGATCTCGTCCTCGGTCTTGATCGGGTCGCGCTTGTCGTCGGTCATGGGGTCACGCTACCGCCCGGGCGTGGGGCGCGCCTGAACGCGCCCTTCATGTCGGCTGGAGATTCGCCCGGTCGCCGCTCAACTGTTCAGGCTCCTGGATGCGCAGGGTCCTAGATGCTCAGGGTCTTGGCGCAGCGGTACAGGTCGCGGCTGACGTCCTTGCGTTTCTCCCAGGTGTCGGCCAGGGGCGTGAAGCTGGTCTCGTGGTTCTGGCGGCCCACCATGACGTCGCTCTTTCCTTCCATCAGGGCGTACACGGCGGCCTCGCCCAGGCGGCTGGCCAGGATGCGGTCCGAGGACACGGGGCTGCCGCCGCGCTGGATGTGGCCCAGGATGCTCACGCGGGTTTCCATGCCGGTGCCGTCCTGGATGGCCTGCGCTACGCCCGTGGCGCCGCCGGGGTAGCCCTCGGCGACGATGATGATGCTGCCCATCTTGCCCTTCTTCACCGAGGCCTTGACGATGTCCAGCACGCCCGCGACCTCCTTGGCGTCCTCGGGGATGAAGACCTCCTCGGCGCCGCCCGCGACCGCGACGTCCAGGGCGATGTGCCCGGCGTGACGGCCCATGACCTCAATCACGAAGATGCGTTCGTGGCTGGCGCCGGTGTCGCGCAGTTTGTCCACGGCGTCCAGCGCGGTCTCGACGGCCGTGAAGTAGCCAATGGTGTGGTCGGTGCCGTACAGGTCGTTGTCGATGGTGCCGGGCAGGCCGATGACGGGAATGCCGTGTTCCTCCTGCAGGAAGTGCGCGCCGTGGAAGCTGCCGTCACCGCCGATGACGATCAGGGCGTCCACGTCGTGGGCGCGCAGGTGGCGGGCGCCGCGGGCGCGGCCTTCGGGGGTGCGCCAGGTGTGGCTGCGGGCCGAGAGCAGGATCGTCCCGCCGCGCTGGAGGGTGTTGGCGACGTCGCGCGGCCCGAGGGTGATGAAGTCGCCGCGGTGCAGGCCGGAGAAGCCGCGCCGGACACCGATGACCTCGATGCCCTGGGAGGTGGCGGTGCGCACGACGGCGCGGATGGCGGCGTTCATGCCGGGGGCGTCGCCGCCGCTGGTGAGGACGGCCACGCGCTTGATGCCGGTGGGGTTGGGGTGGGGGTCGCAGTGGGGTTCGGTCATGCTGGGCCTCGCTGTCAGTGGGGGTGTGGGTGGCACCGTGGAAGCACTTCCAGGCTGCCGCGCCGCCCCGCCGGGTGGGGCGTGGGCCGCGCGCCGGGGTCAGGCGTCCGAGGTCGCCTGGAGTGCCAGTGCATAAGCGTCATTCTTACGCAAACCCTCCCGGATGAGAAGGTCACGTATATCCCGAGTGCTCAGGCCCTGCCCCGCCAAGTCCCGCGCGCGCGCCGCGTGATCCACCTCGGCGCCCACCGACTCGCCCTCGGGGCGGCCCGCGACGACCACCACGATCTCCCCACGCACACCCGACTCGAAGTGCGCGGCCAGCTCGGCCAGGGTGCCGCGCACCGTCTCCTCGAAGCGCTTGGTCAGCTCGCGGGTCACGCTCGCGGCCCGCTCCGGCCCGCAGGCGCCCCCCAGGTCGGTCAGGGTCGCGTGCAGGCGGTGCGGACTCTCGTACAGCACGCTCGTCTCGGCGCGGGCCGCCACCGCCGAGAGCCGTTCCTTGCGGTCGCGGCCCGAGCGGGGCAGGAAGCCCTCGAAGGTGAAACGCCCGGTCGGCAGGGCCGACAGCACCAGCGCCGGCACGAACGCCGTCGCGCCCGGCAGCGCCTCGACCGGCACGTCCGCCGCCAGCGCCGCCGCGACCAGTTCCGCGCCCGGGTCGCTGATGCCGGGCGTGCCTGCGTCGCTCACGTACGCCAGCCGCGCGTACCGTTCGAGCACCTGCGGCGCGCGGCCCATCGTGTGCGCGTCCAGCCGCACGAGCGGCTTCCTGATGCCCAGGTGCGTCAGGAGCGCCCCGGTGCGGCGGGTGTCCTCGCAGGCGACCGCGTCGGCGGCCCGCAGGACCTCCAGCGCCCGCAGCGTGATGTCCCCCAGGTTCCCGACCGGGGTGGGCACCAGCCACACCCGCGCGCCGTCCGGGACCCTCACCGGGGCTGCGTCCGGCAACTCTGCCGTCAGCTCAGGCAGGTCGAGGTCGGGGGTGTCGGGGCACTGCGGCTCAGTCATCGCTGCCGAGTATGCCGCCCCCGGCCCCACCCAGACCGGTCGTCGCCAGGCCCGTGTTCGGTTTCAGGCGCACCTTGACCTTGCGGGGCCGCTTGAGGACGTTCGTGATCCGCGCGCGCAGCAGCTCGCCCTCACCGACCGTGACCGTCACGACCGTGCCCTCCGGCAGTCGCCCACCGATGACGACCACCACACCGTTTTCCACCACGCCCTTGTAGGCCTTCATGCGTCCCTCCCCTGCGCGCGGTGCCGGCGGCGCTCCGCCCGTGACAGCGCCTCCCGCAGCGCGACGATCTCCGATTCCCGCGCCCCGCCCAGCCGCGCGTACCGGTCAATGACCTCCGCCGCCTCACGCCGCCGGTCCAGCCGGAGCAGCAGCGTGCCCAGGTGCTCGCCCCCCACGAAGTACGCGCGGGGATTCTGAGGATCGGCCGTCACCTGCGCCCGCGCAGCGTCCAGCCGCGCCAGGTGCGCCCGGTGGCGGTTGACCTGCCACCGCACCGTGAAGGTCGCCAGACCGAAGGTCACCAGCGCGCCCAGCAGTGACAGGACCACCGCTTCCGGCACGCCCACCTGCGCCGCGAGCTGCACCGTCAGCGGGAAGCAGAAGGCCAGCACGACCAGCACCGCCAGGGTCGCCGCGTAGTTCACGCAGCCCTCCCGGCCCGCCGGGCCATCACACCACTCATGGGCCACAGTCTAGCGGCACAGCCCCCCCCTTCACCGGTCATGCGGTCAACAAGGGTCGCCGCACGCCCCCGGACCGGGGGCAGGGCGGGGTCCAGGCCGGGTTTTACCTCCCTCCACACTTCAGACACAGAGCCGCAGCCGCAGCACGCGAGCCAGTTCCTCTCTATGCTGAGGCCGTGAAACTCCTGGGCCTCGTGGGCATCCTGGCGTTCGTACTGGGCGTGACTGGCACGGTCGCCTGGGAGTACCTGGGCGGGCAACCACTGGCCACGTGGCCGGCCGCGCGCCTGACCGGCGGCGTCAGCCGCTTTCAGGTGCGCCTGACCCCAGACATGACGCCAGTGCGCGTGATGTTCAGTGGCGGCGCCCGCCGGACCGGGCGCGTCCGCCAGACCGGGGAGTACGCCGTGCGGGTCAGCCGAAGTGGCGCGTCCATCCTGCGCGCGACGACCCGGATGCGGTTCAGGTCGTCCGGCAGCACCACGCTCAGGACGGCGGTCCGGCAGACCAGTTCGCTGGGATCGTTCCCGGTCCCGGCCCCCGGGCTGTACACCGTCGAGTTGCAGGTGCCGGAACAGGCCGGGTTCCAGACGACGGCGGCGGCGGTGACGCTGCGGCGCCACGCCAGCTCCCTGCCGGTGTGGGCGCTGCGGGCGGCGTTCGCAGCGGGCGCCGCCGGCGTCCTGTGCCTCGTCCTGGGCAGTCTCCAGGCCAGTGGGCGCAGGCGGCGGGGCTGATCCGGGCCGATCCGAGCGCACCCCGCAGACACTCACCGGGCACCGTTCCGGCTCCCCGTCAGGCGGTCGGGGGTGACCTGGGTGCACACTGGTGCGGGCGGCCCGCTCAGCATCCGGGCAGGAACCGCAGGGAGAGAGCAAGTTGAGAATCCACCTGATCACCGTGGGAGAACCGAAACTGGCGTACGCGCGCGCCGGCTGGGACGAGTACGAGAAGCGCCTGCGCCGCTACCACAAGGTGCAGGTGACGCGCGTGACCGGCAAGACCCAGGCCCTGGAGAGCGAGGCGGTGCGCCGCGCCGCCGGGCGCGCGCCGCTGGTGCTGCTCGACCCGCGCGGGCGACAGTTCACGTCCGAGGGCCTGAGCGCGTACCTGGACGCGCAGGGCGTGGCGGGCGTGGGCGAACTGGCCTTCGCCATCGGCGGGCCGGACGGGCACACCGACGACCTGCGGGCCGGGGCGCACCTGCTGTGGGGCCTGGGGCAGCTGACCCTCCCGCACGATCTGGCGATGGTGGTGCTGGCCGAGGCGCTGTACCGGGCGAGCACGATCAGCGCGGGCGAACCCTACCACCGGGGCTGAGGGGTAGGGTGGGACCATGAGCGACGCGACTCCCCCCACCCTGCCGGCCCCGGACGCCGAGTGGTTCGAGACCCCGAGCCTGCGCGGGCGGCTGGTGACCCTGGAGGGCCTGCACCCCGAGCACGGGGCCGACCTGAGCGCCGGGGCCACCGACGACACCATCCGGTTCCTGGCGCGCGGCGGCCCGGCGGCCAACACCCCGGCGGCGTGGGGGGAGTACGTGACGCGGCTGAACGCCCTGCCGCGCCGCGTGAACTTCGCGGTGCGGTCGCTCTCGTCCGGGCGGGTGGTGGGGCGCGTCAGTTACAGCGAGGTGAACGTGGCCGACCGCTGGGTGGAGGTCGGCACGATGCTGCTGCCCGAGGCGCAGGGAACCGGCGTGAATGCCGACGCCAAGGAACTGGTCATGGCGCGGGCCTTCGAGGTGCTGGGCGCCAACCGCGTGCACTTCAAGGTGGACGCCCGCAACGAGCGCAGCCTGCGGGCCATGCGGCGCCTGGGGGCCACCGAGGAGGGGGTGCTGCGGGCGTATCAGGTGCGGCCGGACGGGGTGGCGCGGGATTCGGTGATGTTCAGCGTGCTGCGTGCCGAGTGGCCGGCGGTCCAGGCCGGGCTCCGCGCGCGGCTGCCCTGACGCTGGCGCGCGCGGCACCTCTCCTGTGCCCGGCACGTCGTCCATCTGGCATCCCGTCAGCCGCTGCTCACGCCGCCCCTGAACTGATCTGATCAGCAGCTGATGGCATGAGAAATGCCGCAAGATTGCCATAAAGTGTCCGGTAAACTGACCCGCGTGACCCGCTGCCTCCCCGCCCGACTGGCTGCCGTGCTGGCCGCGCTGCTGTGCCCGGCGCAGGCCCTGATCGTCCCCCTGACCGGCTGGACGCCCGTGAACGGCGACGCGAACTACTGGACGGACGCCAGCGGCACCTGCCTGATGCGCGAGGAACGCTCCGGGCAGGCCTTCCCCACCTTCACGAACGCCGAGGACGCCCGCGCGTTCGCCCTGAAACTGCAGGGCAGCCTGGGCCGCAGCGTCCGCTCCGTCGTGACCCAGCCGGTCGACCGGGCCGGCGCGTGGGGGGTGCTCGCCGCGTACGACTACCAGCAGGCGGGCCTGACCTACCGCATCAGCCAGCTGTATCTGAGTGACCGGGGCGTGCTGCGCACCGTGACTGGCAGCGCCGCCCTGAAGGACGCGGGCGCCTGCGTGAACGAGATGCGGGACTTCATCCGTTACCTCGCGAACTGACCGTCCCCGCAGACGCCCACCGCGCCTGCGGTACAACGGGGCATGACCGCACCCGGATCCGCGCCGCACCTGCTGGCCCGCCTGGACCTCGTCGCCGCTGGCCTGGAGGCCTCGGGGCGGGCGCTGGCGCTGCTGGGCCTGGGGTCGGTGGGGGCGGAACTGGACCGCGCGGACCGCTTCTCGGACCTGGATTTCTTCGTGGTGGCCCGCCCCGGTCAGGTGGGGGCGCTGCTGGAGGACCTGTCGTGGCTGGGGGGCGGGCTGGTCCACGCGTTCCGGAACACGCCGGACGGTTTCAAGGTGCTGTTCGCAGGCGGGGTGTTTGGCGAGTTCGCGGTGTTCGACGAGACGGCCCTGCGCGGCGCGGCGTTCGTGAACGCGCGGCTGGCGTGGCGCGCACCGGACGCCCCGGCGGACCTGCCGCTGCACCCCCGCCCGCAGGAGGCCCGTGCGGAACCCCTGGGTGCGGCGCAGCGGGCGCATCACCTGGGTGAGGCCCTGACGAACCTGTTGATCGGCGTGCGGCGTTTCCGGCGGGGCGAGCGGCTCTCGGCGTGGCAGTTCACGCAGGTGTACGCGCTGGGGCACGCGCTGGCGCTGGCTGCCGACGCCACGACCCCACAGCCGGGCTGGGCCGACGCGTTCGGACTGGAACGCCGCTTCGAGGTGCGGTTCCCGGCGCTGGCGGCGCGGCTGGGCGCGTGCCTGCCGGGTCTGGACGGCACGCCCGGCGCGGCCCTGGCGATCCTGGATCTGCTGGAGACGCTGGCCGGAGCAGGCTGGCGGGAGGCCGCGGGGCTGGCCGCGCAGGTGCGGCAGGAGGCCCGGGAGGCGCTGGCGGACCGGACGCCCTGAGCCGTGCGTGGTAGGCTCCGCGGTTGAGATGAGACTGAGTGCGTTCCGGGCGGTGCGGCCATGATGGTCGTCACGGCGCTGCTGTCATGGTTCCTGGTGGGCCTGTTCGTCCGTATGAGCAGGGCGCGTGGCTGGGGCCAGCGGGTGCGGCAGGACGGCCCGCAGACGCATCTGGTCAAGGAGGGCACGCCCACGGCGGGCGGCGTGCCGTTCGTGCTGGCCCTGAGCGTGGTGTTCCTGCCGCTGTACCTGACCGGGAACGCCGGGGGGCCGCGTGAGCTGGTCATCTGGCTGACGGCGCTGGCGATGGGCGTGATCGGCGGCGTGGACGACCTGCTGAAGATCCGCTCGCGCATGACCGGAAAGGGCCGCTCGGAGCTGCTGGCCCGCGAGAAGTTCCCGCTGCAGTTCCTAGTGGGGCTGGTCTTCGCCTACTTCGCGGCGCCGCTGGCGTCGCATGAACTGGTGCCGGGGTTCGGGCCGGTCGGGGACGTGATCCTGCTGACGCTGGTCATGGTGGGCAGCGTGAACGCCTTCAACTTCACCGACGGCCTGGACGGCCTGCTGGGCGGCGTAGCGATCATCGTGCTGCTGCCGCTGCTGGCGCTGTCCCCGGTCAGTGCGCTGCTGGTCGCGGCGCTGCTGGGGTTCCTGTGGTTCAACGCGCACCCGGCGCGGGTGTTCATGGGCGACATGGGCAGTCACGCGATCGGGGCGGTCGCGGCCGGCGCGTACGTGCTGTACGCGGACGTGTGGCTGCTGCCCATCGCGGCGATCATTCCGGTCGCGGCGGTGCTCAGCGTGGTCATTCAGGTGGCGTCGTTCAAACTGCGGGGCAAGCGGGTGTTCAAGATGTCCCCGATCCAGCATCACTTCGAGCACAAGGACATCGGCTGGCCCGAGACGCACGTCACCATGCGGTTCTGGATGGTGTCGGCGGTGGCGACGGCGCTGGTGTGGTGGCTGCTCGGCGGCAGACCCTAAGGCGGTCCGGGCGGGCGGGGCGAGGGGGCGACCTCTCCCCCGCCCGCCTGTTTCGTGGGGCGGGGCCGCTAGACTCGGGTGTGACCGAGTTCCACCCCCTGCACCTGCCTGACCTGCCTCGCCTGTTCGCGGCGCGCGCTGCGCTGCCCGCGTCGGGTACGACCGTGTACCGCGCCGCGCACCTGACCGAGACGGGTGGGCAGTTCACGCTGGACGTCGCCGGGGACGCCGGGGTGCTCAGCCTGTACGTGCCGCTGGCGCCGCAGGACGAGTCGGCGCTGGCGGCGGCCTGCGGTAAGGCGGCGGGGCTGGCCGGGGTGTACCTGAAGCGGCGGCCCGTGGAGGCCCGGCACGCGGCGAACGTGGCCCGTGAGGACCTGTCCCCCGCGGACCCGGTGTGGGGCGAGGCGCGGCCCGAGCTGACGGCGCTGGAGGCCGGGGTGCCGCTGCTGATCCGTCCCGGGGCGGACCTGAGCGTGGGGGTGTTCACGGACGCCCGCCCGGCGCGGGCCTGGGTGCGCGGGCACGCAGCGGAGCGGCGGGTGCTGAACACCTTCGCGTACACCTGCGGCTTCGGTCTGAGTGCGGCGCTGGGCGGGGCGGCGGTCGTGAAGAACGTGGACCTGTCCCGCAAGGTGCTGGCGTGGGGGCAGGAGAACTACGCCCTGAGCGGCCTCGCGGCGCCGGACACGGATTTCCTGTTCGGGGACGTGTTCGAGTGGCTCTCGCGCCTGGAGCGGCGCGGGGACGTGTTCGATCTGGTGGTGCTCGACCCGCCCAGTTTCGCGCGGGGCAAGGCGGGCGTGTGGCGCTCCGAGCGAGACTACGCGCGGCTGATGACGCTGGCGGCGCGGGTGACGGCGCCGCGCGGGCAGGTCCTGGCCCTGCTGAACCACGCGGGCGTGAACGCGGCGGCCTTCGAGCGCATGGCGGCGGCCGGACTGGACGCGGCCGGGCGGCGCGGCGCGGTGCAGGAGCGCCTCGGCGCGGGTGAGGACTACCCGGGGGCGCGGCACCTGAAGGTGCATGCCTGGCAGCTGGACTGATACGGATTCCGTTTGTTTCGCCAACAATCCGGAACTTCACCGGATTGCCGGCTGCACGTCCGGAGGGGCGTTTCTCTCCTTCTCTGCGGAGCAGCTCTACGAGTCGCCTCCGCTCGGACCCAGCGGGCTTTGCAGCCCATTCAATCGGAGTCCGTATGACGTGGTGGGCGCCGGGCCGGACGGATGGGGGCCTTGTGCCCTGCCTCACTTCGTTTTCTAAAGCGGGCGCTATGCTGGAGCCATGACGCAAGCCGCTCAGAACGAAGCGCAGGTGCTCGTGCCCCTGACCACCCCCGAGGAAGTGGACCAGTTCCTCACCGAGTACCCGCTGGCCGCCGTGTTCAAGGCCGGGACCTGCCACAAGACCATGCAGGGCTTCGGCGTGCTGGAGACCTTCCTGCAGCGCCACGACCTGCCCGTGGGCTTCATCCGCGTGGTGGACTGGCGCCCCGCGAGCAACCACGTCGCGCAGCTCACCGGCATTCAGCACCACAGCCCACAGCTGATCCTGTTCCAGGACGGGCAGCCGCAGTTCGAGGTGAACAACTGGGACATCACCCCGCAGGCGCTGGGCCCGGTGTTCGAGGCGCACGTGCCCGTCCGCGAGGGCGTGGCGAGCGTCGCCACCGATGACAACGTCGAACCCTACCGCCGCCTGATGCGCGCCTTCCTGGACGGGCAGCTGAGCGACTGGGCCTTCCAGGACCAGTACGTGAACATGTTCCGTGACGACGCCAGCCTGCGCAGCCAGCGCGAGTTCGAGCTGCTCTCGCGCCTGTTCGGCGACCCCGACGCGTACCACGGCGGGCTACACCAGCTGGGCGCCCCGCAGGGCCGCGGGGACCTGAAGGCCCGCGTGCAGGAACTCCTGACCGAACTGGGCTGAGCGGGGCACCCCGGCACGCTGCCGGGGGCGGCACCTCAGGCCACGGTCACCATCCACCGTTTCACCGGAGTCAGAGGCACCAGGGCAGTGCGCCGGGGCCTCTGACTTCGGCTGCGACGCCGGACCGGTCCGGCACGCCCAGATCTCGCATCCCCGCGGGATCTGGGCGTGATTTTTTTTACAGGTGTAAGCGGCACGTAAGAGCTCAGGGGGTGTCATGATGCGGTATCCCTTAAGGAGTCCCGCCGCAAACCAGATCGCCACCTCATCCTGACCTCACCCGGAAGCCGAATGCCTGATTCAACAGCCACCACCGCGCCGAAACTGACGCATCCCGTACCGCTCCCGCAGGACGCCGTCATCTACAGCGGCCTGAGCACCGACCACTACCCCTGGACGGAGGTCACCACCGACCTCTCGCTGCGCCAGGGTCAGGGCTTCACCGGCGTGTTCGACGCCTGGCAGGGCCACCGCTGGGCGCGGTTCCTGTGGCAGCAGGGCAACCTGCTGGGCGGGTACACGAACGCCGGGCAGGCCGTCAGCTGGGCCACCGTCATGCAGGGCCTGCCGCGCGCCCGCGTGAGCCTCACGGAACTCTCCGCCCGCCTGATCGACCTGCTCTGGACCACCCGGGACGTACCGGGCCGCCCCACGGCCGCCGCCTGGCCGGCGGCGCGCGCCACGCTGGAAGGCCAGCATTACCACGGGCTGCTCCTGAGCGGCGCCGCGTGCAGCTACTGGCTGTCCGGGCGGCACGTCACGGGGGACCTCCCGGCGGACGGCATGGGCGCGTGGCTGTTCGCGCCAGACACCGAGGCCGGACGCGCCGACCTGCTGCAGTTCTGGCAGGAGCTGCTGAGCGTCACGCACCGGGCCCAGCCGCTGGACGCCGCCTGGCAGGAGGTCACGGTGCGTCTGGCCGACGATCACCCCTGCCTGGATCCCTTCGCGCAGGACGTCACCGTGCAGGGCGGCACCCTGCGCGTGCATGACGACGTGCCGGTCGAGGAATTCCGGCCTGCGCTGACCGCCGCGCTGCGCGCCGCCCTGGCCCGCATGGGGCTGCGCCTGACCGACCTGCCGATCACGAACCTGCGTGACCGGCCCGAGTGGACCGCCTCCGGCCTGGAGTCCCGGTGAGCGCCCCGACCTGGCCCCAGGGCCTGCAGGACGCCACGCCGCTGCCCTTCAGCGTGTGGCGGGTCATGCATCACGTCGACGGCACGCGCGACATCGCCGAGGTGGCCCGGCTGGCCGGGATGACCGTCCCGGACGTGCAGGAACGCCTGAACGCCGCAGCGGCCTGGGTGGCCCGCGCCACGCAGCGCGACCTGCCGCTCAGCGACGAGCTGGCCGAACGGGTCATCCAGTGCCTGACCGGCGTGGTCGGTCCGGTGGCCGCCGTCATGGTGGACGAGGTACTCGACGACCTGGGTGAGCAGGCCACCCTGAACGCCACCCTCTCCACGCTGGCGCGGCAACTCACGCCGGAACGCGTGCAGCTGTTCGCGCGGCTCCTGCGGGAGCGGGGCGTGACATGACGCCCGCGCACGGTCACTTCCGCCCTTCGCCTCTCGCCGCCCAGTTACCGGGCGCACCGGCCCCTGGAGCACACCCATGAAGTACACGGTTCTTATCCGTCAGCCCGTCAACCCCGAACGTAAACAGGAACTGGAACAGCTGCTGCGCGACCGGTTCGGCCTGAGCGCCGAGCAGGCGCAGCGCCTGGGTGACCGCCGCACCGGCCGCCTGATGAAACCCACCGGGCGGGCGCGGGCGGAACTGCTGCTGGGGCTGTTCCAGGGCGTCGGCGCCGACGTGACCCTGGAAGAGGTGCGCGAAGAGACCAGCGTCATCAGCGAGCCCTTCCAGGACCTGTCCGGCCCGCGTCCGGCCCGGGTCAGCAGCGACACGACGCTGGCAGCCGACGACGCGCCCCTGTCGGTCTCGGGCATCTGGCCGGAGGTAGACCTGGGCGGACGCCCGGCCCCGCTGCCCGATCCGTTCGCGGCGCCCGACCCCTTCGCCGCGCCGGTCCCCGCGTCCCTGGAGACGCTGCCCGGAGAATTCATGCCGGCGGCCCCCTGGGCGCCCGCCGCAGCGGCCACACCGTTCGGAGCCGAAACGAGCACGGCCCTGATGCCCCCGCCCGAATCCGAGGATCCCTTCGCGGCGGCGTTCGGCGCGCCACTCGTCACGCCCCCGGCGACCCCCACGAAACCGGCGGAGCAGGCGGACGTCTGGTCGGACTTCACCGGGGCCCTGACCCTGACCGACGCCACGCCCAGCCCCTCTGCGCCGGACGTGACGGCCGTGCCCAGTGCCGCCGGGATGGAACCCATGGTGTCGCCCCTGCCGGACACCGACAGCGCGCCCAAACTGCGCCGCAGCAGCCTGCGTAACCGCATGACGGTGGGCGCGCTGGTGCCGCTGGGCGTGTCCAGCCTGCTGACCCTGGGCGTGCTGGCCGTGACCCTCCCGGGCCTGCAACAGGGCCTCGTGCAGCGCAACGCGCAGGCCGTCGCGGTGGCGGTGGCCAGCAACATCGACCCGACGCGCGGCAGCCAGAGCATTGATCCGCAGTTGCAGGCGCTGGTGAACAACTCCAGCGTGGGCTTCGTGCAGGTGGAGTTGCGCGACGGCTCGCGGTACTTCTCCAGTCAGACGCCGAAAGTCGGGGACCTGCTCAACGCCCAGGTGAGCAACTGGCTGGTGGACAATCCCAACAGCGCCGTGTTCAAGGACAGCATCTCCCCCGCGAAGCTGTACCGCGATCAGGCGAACGAGATGCGTACCATGGGCGGCACCGCCAACGACGTGGAGAAGCTGGAGAAGCAGGCGGCCGATCCTGCCAACCAGACGGTCACGAACGTGAACTACATCGTGCAGCAGATCACAGTGATGAACAAGGACGGCAAGCGCGTCGTGAGCAGTGAGCGCGCCAACGAGGCCGACGCCGAGAACGTGCTGTACACCGTCGCGGTGGGCGTGGAGAACGGGCAGCCGCAGGCCGCGCTGCGCCGCACGCTGTTCCTGGTGATGTTCGTGTCCCTGCTGGCCCTGGCCATCGCCGCGTACCTCGCGCTGCGCGCCGCGCGCGCCGTCGTGCAGCCCATCGAGGACCTCGTGCGGGTGGCCGACGCCATCAGCATGGGAGACCTGAGCCGCCCGGTGCGTGCCGAACGCAACGACGAGATCGGTGACCTCGCGCAGGCGCTGGAACGTATGCGCCTGAGCCTGGATTCAGCGATGGAACGTCTGCGCCGCCGCCGCCGCAGCAGCTGACCTGAGATCCAGTCGGGTCACGAGTACGCCCCCCGCAGACGGTCTGCGGGGGGCGTACTCGTGGGGGTTCAGGGCCGCTGGATCAGCGGGCTTCCATGCTGTGCTTCAGGTCACGGATCTGATCGTGGCTGGCCTTCACCTTCGCGTACTGGCCTTCGACGAAGCTACGCACGTCGGCGGGCAGTTCGGTCTCCTTCAGCACGTCCTGATAGTTCTCGACGGCTACGTCCTCGCCACGCTCGGCCTCGGCGACCACGGCGGTGTCGTCGCGTCCAGTCAGGGCGTCACGGACGTTCAGCCAGGTGCGGTGCAGGGCCGCGCCGACGCTGCCGCCCTCGCGGGGCTTGTCGCCCAGGCGGCCGATGTGGGCCTCAACCTCGCTGGCCATCTGGGCGCGCTGAGCGCTGCGCTCGGAGAAGAGGCTCTTGAGGCTGGGGTCGGTGGCGTGCTCGGCGGCGTCCGCGAAGCCCTTCTGACCGTCGCGCAGGGTGCCGAGGAGGTACTGGAGTTTGTCGAGGACGTTCTCGTTGGTCATGGTCATGGTGGTGCCTCCTGTGATTAGGGTCCGCCCTCACCGCTGCCCCGGACGGGGCCTGCTGGGGGGGCTGAAAGTCAGACGCCGTCAGGTTAGAAGCTGGAAGGGACGCGCACCTGATAACTGCACCAAGGGGGCGTTCACGCAGGGTTGGGCGGCCCTTGGCCGAGTTCACATGCGGGCCGCGCGGCCCTGTTCAAGGCGGGCGCGGCTGTGCTGCACTGGACGGGATGACGCCCTGGGTGCTGCGGATGCAATGGCTGGACCTCTGTTTCATGCACTGGCCGGTTCCGCCCGCTGCGGTGCAGGCGACGCTGCCCGCCGGAGTGGAGGTGGACACCCGGGGCGGACAGGCGTACGTGGGGGTGGTGCCGTTCCGCATGGCGGACGTCGCGCCGCGCCTCGTGCCGGCCGTGCCGGGCCTGAGCGCCTTTCCGGAGCTGAACCTGCGCACCTACGTAACCGTGAACGGCGAACCCGGGGTATGGTTCTACTCGCTGGACGTCACCCAGCCGCTGGCGGCGGCACTGGCCCGCACGTTCTTCCACCTGCCCTACCGGCAGGCGCGCATGTGGGTGGACCGGCAGGGGGACGTCACGCGGTACGCCAGTGTCCGCACGGACCTGCGCACCGGGCCCGGCGTGTTCGCGGGCGCCTACCGCCCGACCGGGCCGCTCCTGACGCCCGCGCCGGACAGCCTGGAGACGTGGCTGACCGACCGCCTGCGGCTGTTCAGCGCCGCGCCGGACGGCCGGGTGTTCCGGGGCCGCATTCACCACGCCGCGTGGCCGCTGCGGCGCGCGCAGGCCGACGTGCGGGTCAACACCCTGGGCGACGGGTACGGGTTCGACCTGGGTGGACAGCCGCACCTGCTGCACGCCGGGCGGCTGGACGTGACCGCGTGGTGGCTCGACCGCGTCCGGTGACGCGCCTGGGGGCGGCTGCTCAGGGAGCGGGAGCTCAGGGGTCGAGGCCCGGCGGGAGCGTCGCCCATTCCGGTTCGGTCAGGTCCAGCCCGCCGACCTCCGGGTGGGGGCGGCCCACGCTGAGTTGCACCGGGGGCGGTAGCAGGTCGCTCATGAGCGCCACGCCGAAATGCGTGATGTCCTGCACGGTCACCGGAGTCCGGGTGCCCGGCAGCAGGATGCGTTCACCCCGGCGGGGCAGCGCGTAGAACCCGAACTTCCCGATGTGCCCGGCTGGGCCGTAGATGTCCACCATGATCACCTGCATGTTCTCTCCTCCCTGAGGACAGCCTGCCGAATCACCCGTGACCGCAACGTGACCGCGCCCGGTCCGGTACTGGACCGGGTGGTCCGCTGCGGCGCGGTCACCTGTATGGTGCACGGCGACACAGGTGCTGTCACGTCGGAATGACCACCAGAACAGACGGGATCACGGGCGCGGGCGCGTGATTCCGTCTTCCTGCCGGGAAGAGCCTGAACAGGCCAGCACCCGGGCCAGTCAGTGCCGGCCGGCATGCGTATCAGCCCAGGTGCAGGGCGAAGGCCTCACGCAGGCCGTCCTTCGCGGCGGTCCGGGCCACCTGCGGCGCGTGGTTCAGGGCGAGCACGGCGCGGTAGGTGCGCTGCGCGAGTTCCCGGTCGCCCAGCGCGTCGCGCACCTGCCCCAGCCGGGCCAGGACCAGTCCGGCGAGGCTGCGGGGCTGCCCGTCGGCCAGGGCGTGCGCGGCGCGTTCCAGTCGCCCACGCGCGCCGGGCAGGTCACCCACCGCGAGGTGAATGCTGGCGGCGGCGGCATCCAGTTCCGCGCGGGGCGTGACGCGGTCGCCTGCCTCGCGGTCCAGGGCGGCCAGCAGGGCGTTCAGGTCGTCCTCCTCGCGCAGCTGCCACGCGCGGTCGGCCAGGGCACGCAGGCGACTGGTCTCGCCGGGCTGGAAGCCTGCCGGGTCGGGCAGGGCCGCGCCGGGCAGGCGCTCCAGCAGCGCAGGCAGGTCATCCAGCGGGACCAGCGTCACGCCGCCCCGCCCGTCCAGGCGCGCGGCGAGGTCATCCAGGCGGCGCTGGCGCCAGCGGGTACCGGGCCCCTCGTCCAGCGCGGCGCGGACCTCGGCGCGGGTGGCCTCCACCTCGGCCAGGAACGCCCGGGACAGCAGCCGGGCCGGGTCCAGCGGCGCGGTGACCAGGGCCGCCAGCGCCTGCTCGGCCGCCTGCGCCCGGCGCAGCCGATCGCGGCTCTGCGGGTACTGGTTCAGGAAGCCCAGCAGCTGCTCGTGCTCGGCGTCCGCCCAGGCCCAGTCGGGCAGCGGGAGGTCGCCGATGGTGATCCCGGCGGCGGGCAGCGCGTCCCGCAGCGGGTGGTCCGCGTCCGCGCTGGACGCCCAGCGCACCTCGCGGGCGCCCAGGTGCGCGAGGAGTTCCGTGACGGTGCCCGCGTTGAACTGCGGGTGCAGCCGCAGCAGGTCGCCCAGGTCCGGCAGGAGCAGCAGCGGGGCCGGGCGCGGGCCGGGCGTGGGTTGAGGCATGCGCGCAGTCTAGAGCAGCAGGGTCTAGAGCAGCAGGTCAGGGCGCGGAACACCGGGCCCCCGGTCGTGTCGGGAGGCCCGGCGGGGACAGCGGCGGGTTACGCGCTGGCGCCGTTGCGTTTGCGTCCGCCCACGCGGATGACGTCCTGCACGCCCTTCACCGTGAGGATGGCGCGGCGGATGCCCTCCAGGTCGCCGTGCCCGGCGACGTTCAGGCGCAGGTGGATCACGGCGATCTCCTCCTGGCCGACCACGGCCTCCACCTTGGTGGGGCTGCGTTTCTCGCGCGCCAGGACACCCAGCACGTCCGCGAGCAGCCCGGCGCGGTCGGGCGCGATGACGTCCACGTCCACCAGGACGCTGCCCGGCGTGCCGGCCTCCCAGGAGGCGGCCACGCAGCGTTCCGGTTCGTCCTTCAGCAGGCGGATCATGTTCGGGCAGTCGATGCGGTGCACGCTCACGCCGCGGCCACGCGTCAGGTAGCCCATGACCTGATCGCCACGGATGGGGGTGCAGCACTGGCTGAGCTTGGTGTTCGTGCTGAAGCCCTCGACGTACACGCCGCCCGGTTCCGGGGCCTTCGGGACGGGGGCGCGGCGGACCGGGCCGGACGCCTGCTCCTGCGCCAGCTGCGGGGAGAGGACCTTGCCCACGGCGCTGGGCGTGAGTTTCCCGGCGTGCAGCGCCAGGTACAGGTCGTCCGGGTTGCGCGAGCCCATGAGTTTCTGCGCGGCGTCCTCCAGCAGCTTGGTCCGCATGAGCTGCCGCACGGCCAGCTGCCGCTTGCGCAGGTACCGTTCGAGCAGGTCGTGCCCGTGCTGGAGCGCCTCGCTGCGTTCCTGCGCGCGGAAGTGATGCCGGATCTTCGTGCGGGCCGAGCGGGTCACGGCGAAGTTCAGCCAGTCCTTGCTGGGGTGGCCGTTCTTGCTGGTCACGATCTCGACCATGTCGCCATTGCCCAGCCGGTGCGACAGCGGCACGATGGAGCCGTTCACGCGCGCGCCCACGGTCGTCTCGCCGATGCGGGTGTGGATGTGGTACGCGAAGTCGATCGGGGTGCTGCCCGCCGGGAGGCTGATCGCCAGTCCCTTGGGCGTGAACACCCGCACGCGCTGCGACAGGATGTCCACCTTCACGGCGTCCATGTAGTCCGAGGCGTCGTTGATCTCGTTCTGCAACTCGCGCAGCTGCGAGATCCAGTTCTCCCGGTCACGCTGCGCGAGCTGGCTGCCCTGCTTGTACATCCAGTGCGCGGCGATGCCGAACTCCGCGACCTCGTGCATGCGCCGGGAACGGATCTGCACCTCGATGGGCTGCCCACTGGGGCTAATCACGGTCGTGTGTAGCGACTGGTACCCGTTGGGCTTGGGCACCGCGATGTAGTCCTTGAAGCGGCCCGGCAGCGGCGTCCAGACGCTGTGCACGATGCTGACCGTGTGGTAGCAGATGCGTTTCTCGCGGGTCTCCTCGGCGCGCTCGCGGCGCTTCTCGTCCGTGCCGGGCGGCACCACCAGATCCCGCGGCGTGAGGATCACGCGGATCGCCAGCAGGTCGAAGATCTGCTCCAGGCCCTTGCCCTCGCGCTGCATCTTGTTGTGGATGCTCCACAGGTGCTTGCTGCGCCCCGCAATGTCGATGTCCGACACCCACTCCGGCAGTTCCAGATCGTCCGTCAGGGAATCCTGGAGCTGCTGCACGGCGTTCTCGATGAGTGTCTGGCGCTCCTCCTGCCGGGTGCGCAGCCGCGACTGGAGGTACGCGTACTCGTCCGGGTAGAGGTACTGGAAACTCAGGTCCTCCAGTTCCCACTTGATCTGCCCGATGCCCAGGCGGTGCGCGAGCGGCGCAAAGATGTCCATGGTCTCGCGCGCGATCCGCTGCTGCTTCTCGGGCTTCATGGACCCCAGCGTGCGCATGTTGTGCAGCCGGTCGGCGAGCTTCACCACGATGATGCGGATGTCGCCCGTCATGGCGATCAGCATCTGCCGCAGGTTCTCGGCCTGCACGTCCCGGCCGGACTCGCGCACCTCGGCCGCCTGGGAGCCCTGTTTGCTGAGCTTGCTGACCTTCGTCTCGCCTTCCACGATGCGGCGTACGTCCGGCCCGAAGTCCCGCTCGACGAGTTCGAAGGTGACGCCGTCCACGTCCTCGACGGTGTCGTGCAGCAGCCCGGCCATCAGGCTGTCGGTGTCCATGCCCAGCCGCGCCAGGATGACCGCCACCGCCACCGGGTGGGTGATGTACGGTTCGCCGCTCTTACGGTTCACGCCCGCGTGGGCGTCGCGGGCGAACACGAAGGCCGCCTCCACCCGCTCCCGGTCTGCCTCGGGGCGGGACGCGATCAGCGCCCTGAGTTCTCCCATTCCATAGTCGCTGTCCGCTGCGCCTGCCTGCACGCCCCGCAGCATAGCGTCCCCCGCCCACCCGAATCTGACGCGGCCCGGACCTGTCCACGCCGCCCGCGGGCCAGCAGAACGCCCACCACGCGGGTGGGCGGGAAAGTCACGTCAGGAAGAAGAACAGGGAGAACGCTGGATGCCCGTCAGCGGCGCTCGCGCACACGCACGGGAACCGGCACCGGCTGAGGTTGAGGGCTGCCGGTCAGCACCTCGCGCAGCCAGTCAACGAATTCGCGCAGGCCTTTCATGCCTCCCAGTGTACTGACCTGCCCCTGACAGAGATGGCACGAACCTTACTATGAGTTCACGCTTGGGACGCGCAGGACGTCCCCCCGGCGGGTACAGCCGCGTTCACGAACGCTCATACTGACGCCCATGACCCTGCCCCGCCCCGTCATCCTGGATCTCGACCCCGGTCACGACGACGCCGTGAACATTCTGCTGGCGCTGGCCAGCCCGGAACTACGCGTGCTGGGCCTGACCACTGTGTTCGGCAACGTGGGCCTGGACCGCACCACCTGCAACGCCCTGATCACCCGCCAGATCGCCCGCTCCGACGTGCCGGTCTACGCCGGCGCGGACCGGCCGCTGGTGCAGGCCAGGATCAGTGCAGAGGCCGTGCACGGCGAGAGCGGCCTGGACGGCCCGCACCTGCCCATGCCCACGCGCGGCACGGAAGACGAGCACGCCGCCGCGTTCATCATCCGTACTGTCCGCGCCCACCCAGGCAAGGTCACGCTGGTGCCCACCGGCCCCCTGACGAACGTCGCGCTGGCCTTCCGCCTCGCGCCGGACATCGCGCCGCTGGTGCGGGAGGTCGTGTGGATGGGTGGCAGTACCGACACGGGCAACTGGACGCCCGCCGCCGAGTTCAACGCCCTGGCTGACCCGCACGCCGCGCACGTGGTCTTCAGCAGCGGCGTGCCGCTGACCATGATCGGCCTGAACGCCAGTCATCAGGCCATCGCGCACCCCGCCCGCGTGGCCATGTTCCGCGATCTGGGGACCCCCACCGGCGCGTTCGTCGCCGACCTGCTGGCCTTCTTCGCCGAACACCACCTGGAACGCTACGGCTGGGACGGCGGCGCGCTGCACGACCCGCTGACCGTCGCGTACCTGCTGCGCCCCGACCTGTTCACCGTGCAGCCCATGCACGTCCAGATCGACCTGAGCGGCGGCCCCAGCCACGGCCGCACCGTCGCCGACCTCTGGCACGTCACCGGGAACGCCCCCAACGCGCAGGTCATGACCCGGGTGAACGCCGACGGGTTCTTCGAACTGCTGCGCGACCGGATCGCCACGTACTGATCAGGAGATCGTTGCAGTAAGGGGAAGCGGCGCCGACTGCTCCCCCGACCCAGACCGCTCGGGCGCCTCCTGTGCTGTTCTGACCCGGAAGGCGCTGGGGCGGGGCGACAGGCAGACGGCGGCCGTCAGTGGACGCGCACGCCCCGCGAGAGCGGCTGCTTCTGCACCCATTTCACGAACTTCTGCACTTCCTCGCGTTCGCGGATGGCCTCCACGGTGTTCAACTCGTTCGCCAGCTGCGCGTTGCTGAAGGTCTTGACCAGAAAGCCCTGGCAGGCGGCGCACATCTTGACGGTGGGAATCTCGCCCAGCTTCACGCCCTGGCGCCGCCCCTGAGACTTGGGAACGAGGTGATGATCCGTCATCTCGCCCTCGCGTCCGCACAGCACGCAGACGTCCAGCGGTTCCGTCTGCGTGTCCTCGATCCAGCTGGCCTGCTCGCGTTCCTTCCGACCCATGGCGGCACCATAGCGCGCAGCGGCCACTCCCTGCCGGTCCCGGCTCACCGTTCCTGCGGCTGGGCGCGCCGCCCACAGCCGGACTTCACCGGGCGTTCATGCCAGTCGGCGCGGCTGGCCTCATGCAGGGCGACGAGACCCGATCACACCCGTGATCTGCCGGAACAGCCCACCTGGACGGTCTCCCATGCGCCACCCATCTGTCCTGGACTGAACATGTATCAGGCGGCAGTCTTGACCGACCGTTTACGCGCTTTTGGTTCAACCTTCCGGAAAGCGTGCCCCGTCCTGAGAAGTTTCTAGGATCGTCAGCATGACTCTGAACGCAGATCGTCTGTCCCACCGCCTCTCCTGGAGGGGTGTCTTCGCCGGGATGGTCATGGGCCTCGTGACCACCTTCACCCTGATCGCCCTGGGTACCGTGATCACCGCCCTGACCGGCCTGACCCTGTCCGGCGTCGGCATCGCCGCGGCCATCTGGTCGGGCATCGCCGCGCTGGTCGGCGCCTACGTGGCGGGTCTGACCGCCGTGCGCGCCGCTGCGCCCGCCACCCGCAACGAGGACGGCATCGCCGCCATGACGCACGACGACGCCACCCTGACCGGTCTGGTCACGGCGGGCATGATCATCCTGCTCAGCACCCTCTTCGCGTTCAACAGCGCCAGTCGCCTGCTGGGCAGCGCCACCAGCGCCGCCAGCAACATCCTGGGGGCCGGCGCGACCGCCACGGCCGCCGCCGGGACCGCCACCGCCCAGAACGGCGGCGTGCAGGACTTCGTGAGCGGCATCAACGAGCAGGACATCGTGAGCCTGATCGCCGACAACAACGCCCAGCTCAACGAGCAGCAGGTGCAGGCCACCAGCAACGTCGTGACCGGCATCTTCCGCCGCGCGCAGTACGACCTGGGCCAGCAGGACCTGAGCAACATCACCGACTTTGCCGGGGCGCGCGTGACCGCCATCAAGAACGCCCTGACCGGTGAGCAGTTCGTGACCCGCCTGCAGCGCCAGGGCCTGAGCGAGGCGCAGGCGCAGGAAGTCCGCACGGTCGTGACCGGCGAGGTGGACCGCCTGGAGAAGCAGGCCCAGCAGGTCGCCGACGCCACCGAACGCACCGCCCGCACCGCCGCCAGCACCACCGGCTGGGCTTGGCTGCTCGCCGCCGGCCTCACCCTGGGGGCCAGCGTGATGGGCGCCCGCAGCGCCGCCACCAGCCGCACGACCACCCGCCGCTAAGCACTGTTCACTTGAAGGGTCTGTCCGCTGGACAGGCCCTTTTCGGTGCAGCGGCGGCCCGGGAAGCTCTGTTTCAACGTCCTTCCGGCAGAGCGCGGGCAGACGACGTCACATGAACGGCCCCTACCCAGTCTCCCGGGTGGGGGCCGTTCAGTTCAGGCTCTCAGGCTTACGCCTTGACCTCGTTGCCCTTGGCGAGGATGCCGCGCAGCACGGTCTGGAGGATGCCGCCGTTCTTGTAGTAGTCGATCTCGACGGGGGTGTCGATGCGGCACTGGACGGTGATGGTGCGGCTCTGGCCGTCGGCGGTGGTGATCTTGACGGTGACGTCCTGGCGGGGTTTGAGGTCGCCGGGGAGGATCACGTCGAAGGTCTCGTCGCCCTGGATGCCCAGGCTCTCGGCGGTCTCACCGTTCTTGTACTGCAGGGGCAGGACGCCCATGCCGACGAGGTTGCTGCGGTGGATGCGCTCGAAGCTCTCGGCGATGACGGCCTTCACGCCGAGCAGGAAGGTGCCCTTCGCGGCCCAGTCGCGGCTGCTGCCCATGCCGTAGTCCTTGCCCGCGAAGATGACGAGGGGGATGTTGCTGGCCTTGTAGTTCTGAGAAGCGTCGTAGATGGAGCTGACCTGCCCGGTGGTGTAGTCGGTGGTGAAGCCGCCTTCGGTGCCGGGGGCGAGCTGGTTCTTCAGGCGGATGTTGGCGAACGTGCCGCGCGTCATGATGCGGTCGTTGCCGCGGCGGCTGCCGTAGGAGTTGAAGTCCTTGGGCTGGATGCCGCGTTCGGTGAGGAACTTCCCGGCGGGGGTGTCAGCCTTGAAGCTCCCGGCGGGGCTGATGTGGTCGGTGGTGACGGAGTCGCCGACCTTCACCAGGGCGCGGGCGCCCTCAATGCTGACGATGTCGCTGGGGCCACCGGCGAGGTTGTCGAAGAAGGGCGGGTTCTGGATGTAGGTGCTGTCTTCCTTCCAGTCGTACAGCGCGCCTTCGGCGACGGGGATGGCGTTCCAGTCCTGGTTGCTCTTCTCGATGCCGTCGTAGACCTTCTTGAACATCTCGGCGTTGATGGCCTGGTCCATGACCTGCTGGATCTCGGCGGTGGTGGGCCACACGTCGCGCAGGTACACGCTCTGGCCGTCGGGGCCGGTGCCGATGGGGTCGTTCACGATGTCGTTCACGACGGTGCCGGCCAGGGCGTACGCGACGACCAGGGGCGGGGAGGCGAGGTAGTTGGCCTTGATGTGGGGGTTGACGCGGCCCTCGAAGTTGCGGTTGCCGGACAGGACGCTGGCGACGACGAGGTCACCTTCCTGGATGGCTTCCACGACGGGTTCGGGGAGGGGGCCGCTATTGCCGATGCAGGTCATGCAGCCGTAACCGACGGTGTTGAAGCCGATCTGGTCGAGGTAGCTCTGGAGCCCGGCAGCTTCGAGGTACTCGGTGACGACGCGGCTGCCGGGGGCGAGGCTGGTCTTGACCCAGGGCTTGCTCTTGAGTCCCAGTTCGACGGCTTTCTTGGCGACCAGGCCCGCGGCGATCAGCACGCTGGGGTTGCTGGTGTTCGTGCAGCTGGTGATGCTGGCGAGGGTCACGGCGCCGTGGCCGATCTTGATGTCGGTGCCGCCGATGGTGCCCTGCGCGTCCAGCTTGCCTTCGGGCAGTTCGAAGCCGCGGGCCTTGACGGGCGCAGTGAGGGCCTCGTTGAACACGGTGTGCATCCCGGTCAGGTCCACGCGGTCCTGGGGACGCTTGGGGCCTGCGAGGCTGGGGACGATGGTGCCCAGGTCGAGTTCGATGGTGTCGGTGAAGACGGGGTCGACCGTCTCGTCGGTGCGGTACATGCCCTGAGCCTTGTAGTACGCCTCGACCAGTTCGACTTCGGTGTCCAGGCGGCCGGTGCGGCGCAGGTAGCGCAGCGCCTCGTCGTCCACGGGGAAGAAGCCCATGGTCGCGCCGTACTCGGGGGCCATGTTGGCGATGGTGGCGCGGTCGGGGAGGGTCATGTTGCTGAGGCCCGCGCCGTAGAACTCGACGAACTTGCCCACGACGCCCTTGGCGCGCAGCATCTCGGTGACGCGCAGCGCGAGGTCGGTGGCGGTGGCGCCTTCGGGCATCGCGCCCGTGATCTTGAAGCCGATCACTTCGGGCATCAGCATGTAGATGGGCTGGCCGAGCATGACGGCCTCGGCCTCGATACCGCCGACGCCCCAGCCGACGATGCCCAGGCCGTTGATCATGGTGGTGTGGGAGTCCGTGCCGACGAGGCTGTCGGGGTACACGACGACACCGTCGTCTTCGGGGCGGCTCTGGACGCCCTTGGCGAGGTACTCCAGGTTGACCTGGTGCACGATGCCCGAGGCGGGGGGCACGACGCCGAAGTTGTCGAAGGCCTGCTGGCCCCAGCGGAGAAACTCGTAGCGTTCGCGGTTGCGTTCGAATTCCAGGGCCATGTTGTTGGCTAGCGCGAAGTCGGTGCCGAACTCGTCGACCTGAACGGAGTGGTCGATGACGAGGTCCACAGGGATCAGCGGGTTGATCTTGCTGGGGTCGCCGCCGAGCTTGACCATGGCGCTGCGCATGGCGGCGAGGTCCACGACGGCGGGCACGCCGGTGAAGTCCTGGAGGATCACGCGGGCGGGTTTGAAGGGAATCTCGACTTCCTCGTTGACGGGTTTCCACCCGGCGACGGTGGTGACGTCCTCGCGGCGGACGTCGTAGTCGTTCGCTTCGCGCAGGACGCTCTCGAGAAGCACCTTGATGCTGACGGGCAGGCGGGTGATGTCGTGGCCCTGCTCCTGAAGTTTGTTCAGGTTGTAGTAGTAGAGTTTCTGGCCGCTTTGCGTGGTGAGGACGTCGCGCGTCCCGAACAGGTTCATCGCCATGCTTGGTTTCCTCCTTGCCCACAGGGGGCGGTTCTTCCATCATAAATGTTTCGTGTGTGGGCGGGCGTTACCGGAATAGGCACGAAATCCAGATTACGTAACCCCCCCAGAGACAACACATGCCCGGAGGGCGCTGATCTGACGGCCGTCCGTGCCCCGCTCCTGCGGCACTTCTTCACACACGCCGGGTCATTTCCGGCATGATGGCGGCACCGGAGGATTCATGAGCGCCATCTCCCGCACCACCAGCCGCACCGACACCACCCCACGGGAGGATCTGAGCCGGGATGTCCCCGCCCGGCCCGCCGCGCAGCCTCACCCCTCCTGGCAGTTCCAGGATCAGTTCGACCTGTGGATCGACTGGATGGAACGGGACTCCAGCGGGGCATGGCACCCGGCGCAGCCCGTCACGCACCGCACCTTCCGCACCCGTGAAGACACCCTCAGGCACGCCGAACGCCTGCTCCAGCGCGGAGAGTTCCCCATGGAGCGCGCGATGCCCGTCACGCTGGTCCGCAACCGCCGCGAGGCGCTCCTCTCGGCCTTCCGCGAGGCCGAGGGGGACGGCGTGACCCTGATCCGCGACCTGACCTTCCCGGTCGGCGAGTACGGCCTGAGCGTCCGCGTGACCCGCGAGCGGCAGGCGCAACCCGTGCGGGCCGCGTTCGCCAGCGCCGCGAACCCCCTGCGCAGCCTGATCGGTCAGCCCGTGAAACTCACCGTGTTGATCGAGCACCCCTACGACGTCCTGAGCCGCGCGCAGGGACTGCTGGACGTCAGCGACCGCGCCGCCCGCATCGGCGAGGACACGCAGCTGTTCAGCGCGTCGGCGCAGGTCAACGGGCTCCCCTACCAGAGCGCCACCGTGACCGTCCCGCGCGGCCTGCTGAAAAAACCCCTGCTGTACCGCTTCGAACGCCTCCCCGAGGGCGACGAGAGCTAAGTACGCTGCGTTTATCTTTTAGATAAACCGCGCGGAGCGCGGAGCAGAAGAAGTACGTTGAAGCGGGAATGGAAAGGTTCCGGTGCCTTCCCGGAATCTCGCAATGTGAGCTTCGACGTACTTAGAACCGCGCCTCGCCCAGCGCACTCAGGGGCACCTCGCCCCGGTAGAGGACGTGCGGGACGTCCATCCAGAGGATCAGGGGCGCGCCGCCGGGCAGGGCACGCAGGCGGTCCAGGGTCGCCGGGGGCGCGACCGAGTGCTCCCGCAGCGTGTGCGGCGTGAAGGGCAGCTCGTCCGCCGGGTCCGGCGCGGGCTTCACGCCGCCCGGCCAGGGGCGCACCAGCCGGACGCACGCCCGCGCCGGATCGAGGTGCGCGGCGTCCAGCGTCCAGAACCGCACCGGGGGAATCGCCCGGCCGCTCTGCCGCGCGGCGTCCAGCAGCGTCCCCGGATTCACCGGGGAGAAGAACAGCACGTCCGTCCACAGGCAGTCGAGCCGACCAACCCGCTCCCCCATCAGCGCCTCGCGGCCCACGTACTTCGCGGCCTCGCGGGCGTACACGTCCGGGTGCAGCTCACGCAGGGTGCTCAGGGGCCGCAGGTGATCGCCGCGCACGTCCCGCACGGCGCGGTGATACAGGGTCATTCCAGTAAAGGGCACGCCCCGCAGGATGCCCGGCCCGCCCCCACCCCGCCAATGGGCCAGCGTGCGGATTGAAATGCCCGCCTCCCGGCGCGTACACTCCCGGGTGCAGTGACCGGGAGGAGTACCCGGGTCAGGCCCCCACAGGAAACCCGCCCCGCGACTGAGAGGGCAGGTGGACCGGCCCCCGGCGAACGTCACCCGCGAGCATGGCGGCAGAAACCCCCTCACGCGGGGGGCGTAGAGCCTCCGGGTGCGCCCGATACAGCGCGCAGCGAGTGCCCCCCATCCAGGCGGGGAAACGCGGTGGTACCACGGGACACCCTCGTCTCGTCCGCATCCGGAAATTCATCCGGCGGACGGGACGTTGTTCGTTCCCTTCCCCGGTCAGGAGGTGGGAAGGATGGTCACGTTCTACGACACGCAACAGGAGGCCCGGCGGGACGCGGCAGCGCGTGGGCTGCGCGAGAAGGTCGTGTGCTTTGTTACACGCGCCGGTCCCGGCGGCCCGGAGCTGCTGGTGTTCGATCACGTTCCCGATGGCGGGGCGGGCGTGCAGGTCGTCGCGGGTGGGGTCGAGCCGGAGGAAACCCCGGAACGGGCGGCCACGCGCGAACTGCACGAGGAGTCCGGCCTGGGCCTGACCCATCCCACCTTCCTGACCTCTTACCTGTGGGAGGTGCAACTACCCGAGCGGTTCACGCGGCAGGTCTGCCACGCGTACGCCCTGACCGCGCCTGCTGGTTCGCCGGGCACCTGGGATCACCTCGCCGAGGGCCGGTACGTGTTCCGGTTCCGCTGGGCGCCGCTGCACGCGCCCGGCCTGGACTGGGAGCTGGACGCCGCCCTCCCCCACCTCGATCAACTGCTGTACAAGGAGCTTCAAGCATGACTGACCCCCATACCCCCGACCAGATCGCCACCCCTGATCAGACGCCCGAGAACGACGCGTCCGTCCTCGCCAAGCAGTTCGACCCGAAGGCGATCGAGCCGGGCTGGGCCGCGAAGTGGCGCAACGAGCCGTTCCGCGCGGACGCGACGAGCGGCAAGGAGCCGTTCACGATCGTGATCCCGCCGCCGAACGTGACGGGGAACCTGCACCTGGGGCACGCGCTGGACAACACGCTGATCGACACACTGATCCGCTACAAGCGCATGGCGGGCTTCGAGGCGCTGTACCTGCCGGGCATGGACCACGCGGGCATCTCGACGCAGGTGGTCGTGGAGCGGCAGCTGCGCGAGCAGGGCGTCAGCCGTCACGACCTGGGCCGCGAGCGGTTCCTGGATCAGGTGTGGGAGTGGAAGGCCGAGTCGGGCGGGATGATCCTGGAGCAGCTGTCGCGCCTGGGCGTCAGTGCCGACTGGACGCGCGAGCGCTTCACGATGGACGAGGGCCTGTCGCGCGCGGTGCGCCACCAGTTCGTGAAGCTGTACCACGAGGGCTTCGCGTACCGCGGCGAGCGGATCGTGAACTGGGATCCGGCCAGTCAGACGACCCTGTCGGAACTGGAGATCGACCGCGAGGTCCGTAAGGGCAAGATGTACACCCTGTCGTACAGGCTGCGTGACCCGGACGCGGCGGCCAGCAACGGTGAGGCGGGCGAGATCCGCATCGCGACCGTGCGGCCCGAGACGATCTTCGCGGATCAGGCGATCGCCGTGCACCCCCAGGACCCGCGTTTCGCGCATCTGGTCGGGCAGGAGGCCCGCATTCCCCTGACGGACCGCTACGTGCCGATCATCGCGGACGAGGCGGTCGAGATGGAGTTCGGGGTGGGCGCGCTGAAGATTACGCCCGCGCACGACCCGACCGACTTCGAGGTGGGCGAGCGTCATGGTCTGGCGCGGCCCAGTGTGATCGACCTGCACGGCAACCTGACCCGCGACGAGCTGGTGCCCGCCGAGTTCCAGGGTCTGGAACGCTTCGCGGCCCGCAAGGCGGTCGTGAAGGCCCTGACCGAGGGTGGCGACCTGCTGGAGGAGAAGGACCACGACACCGCCATCGGCCTGTCCGAGCGGACGAAGGTGCCGGTCGAGCCGATCATCAGCGAGCAGTGGTACGTGAAGATGAAACCCTTCGCGGAGCAGGTCCTGGCCGGGCTGGAGCGCGGCGACATGCAGCTGGTACCCGAGCGGTACGCGAAGGTGAACCGCGACTGGCTGGAGAACATCCGTGACTGGAACATCAGCCGTCAGCTGTGGTGGGGCCACCAGATTCCCGCGTGGTACGACGAGCAGGGCAACCTGTACGTGCCGGACCCCGAAAATCCCGACCTCGACTGCGATCAGGACCCCCACTATGCGCACCTGAACCTGCGCCGCGACCCGGACGTGTTCGACACGTGGTTCAGCTCCAACCTCTGGCCGTTCTCCACGCTGGGCTGGCCCGACACGGACAGTGAGGACTTCCGGAAGTTCTACCCCACGCAGGTTCTCGTGACCGGGTATGACATCCTGTTCTTCTGGGTGGCGCGCATGCAGATGGCCGGGTACGGCCTGACCGGTCAGGCGCCCTTCAGCACGGTGATGCTGCACGGCCTGTACCTCGACGCGAAGGGCCAGAAGATGTCCAAGAGCAAAGGCAACGGCATTGATCCGCTGGAACTGTTCGACCAGTACGGCGTGGACGCCAGCCGCTTCGCGTTCAGCTTCCTGTCCACCGGCGGGCAGGACATCAAGCACGATCCCCGGCGCTTCGAGCAGGGCCGCAACTTCGCGAACAAGCTGTGGAACGCGGCGCGCTTCGCGATGCTGCGCCTCGGCGAGGCCCTCCCGAACCTCCAGACGACCGGCAGCGAGGCCGACGAGGCCCTGATCCAGTACGTGCAGGGCGCATTGGACGACAGTGTGGGCGAGACCCTGCGCAGCCGCGACGCGCTGAGCGCCGTGCGTGCCCGGCCGGATCTGACCCTGGCGGACCGCTGGATCCTGTCGCGCCTGAACGCCGTGACCGCCGAGGCCACCGCGCAGCTCGACGCGTTCGACATCGGCGCAGCGATCCGCACGCTGTACACCTTCACCTGGGACGAGTTCTGCGACTGGTACATCGAGGCCGCCAAACCCGCCCTGGCTGAGGGCAAGCTGTCCACGCTGGTGACGCTGAAGGCCACGCTGGAACACATCCTGAAGCTGCTGCACCCCTTCATGCCGTTCGTGACGAGCGAACTGTACGGCGCGCTCGGGCACCGCCGCCAGCTGGCCGTGCACTCCTGGCCGGCCGCCGACGAGGCGCTGCACGACGCGGACGCCACCCGCGCCTTCGACGCCCTGCGCGCCGCCGTCGCCGCCGCCCGCAGCCTCAAGAGCGAACTGGGCCTCAGCCCGCAGGACCGCCTGAACGTCGCCGTGGAGGGCGACCTCGCCCCCACCGTGCACGAGAATGCCCGGGTGGTCGAGAGCATCGCCCGCGTGAAACTCACGGGCGATCTGGATGGCCGCACCCTGAGCCTCGTCGAGCAGGGCGTGACCGTCCGCGCGCCGCTGGAAGGCACCGTGGACATTGCCGACTGGATCGGCAAGCAGAAAAAACGCCTCGTGGAGTTCGACAAGCAGATCAAGCAGGCGCAGGGCAAACTGAGCAATGAAGGCTTCGTCGCCCGCGCCCCCGCCGAGGTCATCGAGGAGGAGAAACGCCGCGTGGCCGACTTCGGCGCGCAGCGCGAACGCCTGACGCAGGTCCTCGCGCAGTTCGAGTAAACCGGGACACAGGGGGCGGGGCGCGGTGGGAGACCACGGCACCCCGCCTCTGCTGTCATCCCGGCGTGCGTTATGGACGGGCGTGTGCTCTGCTCTGGACATGATGAGGCGAGGTCGGTGGCTGGTGGGATTGGGGGTCGGACTGGTGCTGGGTCAGGCGCAGGCAGTCACGTTGACGGTCTTGACGCACTATGTCGGTCAGGACCTCGCGTGGGTGCGGGCGCAGAGCGCCGGGTACGCGCGGGAGACGGGCGTGCAGGTGCGGGTCACCTCTGTTGCGTTCGGGGACCTGATCGAACGCTGGGAGGGCGCGCGTGCCCGTCCGGACGTGGTGGTGGGCGTGCCGGACGAATGGCTGCCCGGTCTGGCCGCGCAGACGGCTCCGCTGGCCGGGGACGACCTGGGAGATCCGGCGGGCGTGGCGGCCCTGACCGTGGGCGGGGTGGTGCGCGCCCGGCCGCTGATGGCAGAAGCCGTGGCGCTGGTCGTGAACCGGGCGCTGGTGCCGGGAGGGATCGGCAGCTGGGCGGATCTGGAACGCGCCGCTGCGGCGGATGGGCCGGGTGTGGCACTCGGGCCCCACGATCCCTACCTTCAGGCGGGGCTGTTCCGGGCGTTCGGGGTGAACCTGCTTGCTCCTGCGCCGGACCCGGCAGCAGTCAGCCGCGCGGGGTGCGCGCTGCGCCACGTCGGTGGGCCAGGCGCGAACCTGAACGAGGCGCAGGCCCTTGAGGCGTTCGGGCAGGGCCGTCTGGGTGCCATCCTGACCGGGCCGTGGAACCACCCGGCACTGGTGAATTCAGGCGTGACGTACAGCGTGCAGCCGCTGCCCACCCCCCCTGGCGCGCCGCAATCCTGGCAGCCCATCGTCGGGTTCCAGGGCGTCGCAGTGGATGCCCGGACCAGGGCCGCCCACGAGGCCGAGGCACTGGCCCTGCACCTGACCCGCCCTGAGGCGCAGCTGGCCCTGTACAGGGCGGGAAGCCGCCTGCCCGCTCACCCGGCGGCGCAGGAGCCGTTGCGACCGCAGCAGGATCCCTGGGGCTTCATTCAGGCCGTCCGGGCGGGTCGGCCCGAGGCCGCCTTCGGGAACGACGGCTCAGCCTGGGACCGGGCGCAGGCGACGCTGGACGGCGCGCTGAGCCGCCAGGATTGCCGCTGATCCGCGTGGCGTCCGGCGGACGACGCCAGTCTGGCCTCTGCTCAACCCTGTGTGGGTGCCGCTGGGCGCGCCGTGCAGATGGGGCAGCAGGTCACGGCGTGTGTCCCGCTGCCCTGCTCTATGATGGGCGGCATGGCGTATACCATTCTCGTCGCGGACGACGAACCGGCCATCCGGACCATGCTGGAGGTCATTCTGTCCGCAGACGGGCACGACATCGTGGCAGTGCAGGACGGCAAACTGGCCTTGGAGTACCTCAAGGAGCACACGCCCGACGCGATGCTGCTCGACGTGAAGATGCCGTTCATGGACGGATTCGAGATCTGCTCGCGCGTCAAACGCATCAAGCGGCTCAGGGACACCCCGGTGCTGCTGCTCACGGCGTTCGACGACGATCAGACGCGGGATCACGCCAAGCTGGTCGGTGCGGATGACATCGTGTACAAACCGCTGTCCGGCAAGAACCTGCGGGGCCGCGTGAACCAGCTCATCGAGGCGCGACGGCGTTGACGGGCGCAATCAATTCGGTGGGCGCAGGCGACGGGGGGCAGGCGTGATCGTCCTGCGGTTCCTGAAGTTCCTGACGTCGTTCGTGATCGCGGTGCTGGTGGCGGCGCTGGGCGTGGCGACCATGTATGCCCTGAAGTGGGGCCGGGAGCTGCCGGACTACCGGGAGCTGGACAACCTGACGCGGTCGCTGGGGTCCGAGACGAAGATCTTCGCCCGGGACGGCGCGCCGCTGGGCAGCCTGATTCCGAAGGTGGGGGATCAGGCGATCAGCCGCACGATCGTCACGCTGAACGAGATCAGCCCGTTCATGCTGGGCGCGCTGATCAGCAACGAGGACCGCCGCTTCTTCGAGCATTACGGCCTGGACCCGTACGGCCTCGGGCGGCAGTTCCAGCGTATGGCGCGTGGGGACAGCGTGCAGGGGGGCAGCACCCTGACCAACCAGCTCGTGAAGAACACGCTACTGCTCGACGAGTACCAGCAGGCCCGCACGCCCGACCGCAAGTTCAAGGAGTGGATCCTGAGCGTGCAGGTTGAGCGGTCGTTCACGAAGGCCGAGATCCTCCAGACGTACCTGAACACGATCTACTGGGGGGACGGCGGGCCGGTGGAACTGTACGGGATCTACTCGGCGGCGCAGGCGTACTTCCGGACGACACCGAAGGACCTGACGCTGGCGCAGGCGGCGTACCTGACGATTCTCGTGCCGAATGCCAGCCGGTACTTCCAGTACGCGGAAGTGCGGCCCCTGATGCGGGTGCTGCTGTCTCGCATGGTCGAGGACGGCTGGATCACGCAGGCGCAGATGGACGCGGCGTGGCGGGAAAAACTGCAGCCGCGCGGCTGGCAGGTCGCGTACGACGAGAACGGCAACGTGAAGACCGCGAAGCTGGTCGACCGGACCGCGAAGGAACTCAAGGCGGTCGTCACGACGCGCGCGCCGCACTTCACGCAGCAGGTCGAGCAGGAGCTCGTGCGGCGCTTCGGGCGGGACGTGGTGTACGGCTCGGGGGGCCTGCGGGTGTACACGACGCTGGACCCGAAGGTGCAGACGGCGGTGGAGACCGCGAGCCGCGAGGCGACGGGACTGCCCCCGGGCGCGACACTGGGCGCGACCATCATCAACCCGTACACGGGTGAGGTGCTGGGAATGATCGGCCAGAAGCTGCGCGGCACCGAGCCGCCCGCCGCGTGGAACAACGCCGCGCAGGGGCAGCGGCAGATCGGCTCGACCATCAAGCCGCTGCTTTACACCACGGCACTCTCCACGGGCCTGGATCAGTCGCACCGGGAGGAGGACCGGCCCGTGTCGTTCCCCTGCACCGGCTGCAAGAACGGCGTCTATGAACCGAAGAACTTCGAGGGCGCCACCACCTACCGGGACATGACCATCCGCGAGGCACTGGACCGGTCGCTGAACCTCGTGACCGTGCGGCTGGCGGACCGGATCGGCCTGCAGACCTTCTTCGGGAAGATCCGTGAGCTGGGCATCCAGACGAACGACGGCACCGGTCTGGCCGCAGCGCTGGGCGCCGTGGAGACCACCCCGGTGAAGATGGCGGCCGCGTACGCGCCGTTCGTGAACGGCGGCCTGTACCGCACGCCTCGGTACATCACCCGCGTGACGGACGCGCGCGGGGCGGTGCTGTTCGACGTGAACAGCCAGCCGGTTCAGGGCAAGCGCGTCTGGACACCGCAGATCGCGTGGCTGGGCCTGGACATGATCCGCGGGGTCGTGAATGACCTGACCGAGCGTCAGGGCGGCCTGGCCAGCCGGGCCAAGTTCGGCGACTGGCCAGTGGCCGGGAAGACTGGCACAAGCAACGGCCCGAAGGATTTCTGGTTCGTGGGCACCACGCCGCTGTACACTGGGGCCGTCTGGGTCGGGAAGCAGCAGGGCGGCGACATGCCGATCTACTACTACTCCGGGTACGTGAACGCCCCCATCTGGCGCCGGATGATGGAACTGGCGCATCAGGGGCAGGCCATGCGGCAGTTCAGCGAACCGCCCGGCGTGCAGTACGTGGACGCGCCGGATCAGCAGTTCCTGCCGAACGTGAAACTGGCCGTGCTTGATCCGAACTACCGGGACGCGGCGAACACCGAGGTGCAGGCCGACGCGCCGCCTCCCACGCCGTACCGCGAGACGACCTACCGGGTGCAGCCGGACACCGACACGGTCCTGATCAGCCTGGACCGCACGACGGATCGTCTGGCGACCGAGTTCACGCCGCCGCAGAACATCGTGCAGCGCCGCGTGCAGCTCGAGGATCTCCCGGGATACGCGCCCGACGAGAACCCCGCGCCCCTGAAAGACGAGCAGCCTGACCCGGAGGCCGTGAAGGCCGCCAAGGGGGTCACAGGCACCACGCAGTCGGTGCCGCCGGCCGCGCCGTGACCCGGCCCTGACGGCCGCCCTTCTTCCCTTGCCCCCCGCACCTGCCGGGGGGCGAACTGTTGAGGCCTCGCTCACCACGCCGTCATGCAGTCGGGCGGCGGGCGGGGCATGATGTCGGGCATGAGGTTGCGCCGCGCTCCCCTGCTGACCCTGCTGCTGACCCTGGGCATCTCGACCGCCGAGGCGCGCGTGCGCCTGGGGGAACTGCTGCCGCAGCATCCGTGGACGGCAGCGGCGCAGGAGGTCGTGGTGGTGTACAGCCACGACTGCGGGGACCTGGGCGACCTGTGGTCGGCGGTGCTGGCGGCGGGTCTGCCGGTGCGGGCCGTGAACGCCGAGGGGTTCCCCTCCCCCGCCCCGGCGGGCGTGCAGGCCTGGACGGGCGAGGCCGCGACGACCTTCGCGCGGCAGCTGCGCGTGGGGGCTTACCCGACGGTGCTGCTGGTGCAGGACGGCCGGATCATGAACGCCTGGGAGGGCACCTTCAGCGGCAAGCTGGAGTGATACGGAATCCGGTTGAAAGGCTTTGCAAGCCTTTCAACCCGAGCAGAGCGAGCAGGAGCGAAACGGGTTCCGGGCGTGGAGTTGGCAACCCGGTGCCCTTCCGGGTTGCCAACGGAACAGACGGAATCCGCATGAGGCGGCGGGACAGGCGGCCTGAGCGTGTGCCGCTAGACTGCCGGGCATGACGAGTGCTTCCCCGACCCTGACTGTCGCGTTCCTGGCGGGGCTGGTGTCGTTCCTGAGTCCGTGCGTCCTGCCGCTGGTGCCCAGTTACCTGGGGGTGCTGGGCGGCGAGCGGCAGCCGTGGTCGCGGGCGCTGGGGTTCATCCTGGGATTCGGGCTGGTGTTCATCGCGCTGGGCGCGACGGCCAGCAGCCTGGGCGCGCTGATCGCGCCGCACAAGGCGCTGCTGGGGCAGCTGTCGGCGGGGCTGATCATCTTCTTCGGGCTGGTGATGCTGGGCCTGATCCGGCTGCCGTTCCTGATGCGGGACACGCGCGCCCTGGCGAACGCCGGGGGGTACGGGCCGGTGGCGCTGGGCGCGGCGTTCGCGTTCGGCTGGAGTCCGTGCCTGGGGCCGACGCTGGGCAGCGTCCTGAGCCTCGCGGCGAGCAGCGCCAGCCTGGGCAGCGGCGTGACCCTGCTGGCGGCGTACACGCTGGGCCTGAGCGTGCCCTTTCTGCTGGCGGCGGCGCTGTGGCACCGCGTGAACCTGCGGAGCCTGAACCGCTTCGCGGGGGTGTTCGAGAAGGTGGGGGGCGCGCTGCTGGTCGTGGTGGGCCTGATGATGCTGACGGGGCAGTTTACGCGGCTGGCGACGTTCTTCTTCTCGGTCATGCCCGAGTGGCTGCGCCTGTGACTGAACCCGGTACGGCGTTCGCGGTGCAGCTGCGGGACGTGTGGCTGAGGCTGGGCCGCGAGGTGATCCTGCGCGGCGTGACGCTGGACGTCCCGGCCGGGCAGGGCGTGACGCTGCTGGGCGAGAACGGCGCCGGGAAGACCACGCTGCTGCGCCTGCTGAGTGCCGGGCTGAGGCCCACGCGCGGCGAGGGGCGAGTGCTGGGCTTCGACCTGCGTGACAGCCGCGGTGTGCGGGACGCGATTCACCTCATGCCGGTGGACGGCGGGCTGTACCCGGACCTGACGGCGGCGGAGAATCTGGCGTTCGCGCTGCGGATGCACGCGCGGGCCGGGGACGTGCCGGGCGCGCTGCGCCGCGTGGGGCTGGAGGGCGCGGCGCAGCGGCGGGCGCGCTTCCTGTCAGCGGGGATGCGTAAGCGGCTGGCGCTGGCCCGCGCGCACCTGCTGGCCCGGCCGCTCACGCTGGTGGATGAACCCTTCGCGAATCTGGACGACGCGGGGCGGGCGCTGGTGCAGGAGCTGCTGCTGGAGTTGCGCGGGCAGGGCTGCTCGCTGCTGATCGCCGCGCACGAGCCCGCACTGGCGCAGGTGGTCGCGCCGCGCACGCTGCGCCTCGCGGGCGGCCTGCTGCGCGAGGAGGTGCCCGCGTGAAGGGCGCGCTGAGGCAGGCGCTGACGGTCGCCGCGAAGGACTTGCGCGTGGCGGGCCGCACGCGCGACACGCTGCTGGCCACGGCGTTCTTCGCGGGGATCGTGCTGCTGGTGCTGGGCTTCGCCCTGAGTGGCGGCATGGTGTCCCGCGACGCCCGCCTGAGTGCGCCGCTGGCCGCCGGGGCGATCTGGACGGCGCTGGCCCTCGCGGCGGCGGTGGGCGCGCAGCGGGCCTTCGCGCAGGAGCAGGAGGCCGGGGCGCTGGAGCAGTTGCTGGCGTACCCCGGGCCGCACGGCGCGCTGTACATGGGCAAGCTGCTGGGGGTGCTGCCGCCCCTGCTGCTCGTCGCGGCGGTGACCGTCCCGACGGGTCTGGTGCTGTTCGGCGCGTCCGAGGCGGTCACGGCGTCGGGCCGCGCCCTGCCGTGGGCGGCGCTGGCCCTGACGACCGCGCTGGGCGTGCTGGGCTTCGCGGCCGCCACGACCTTCTACGGCAGCATCACCGTGAACCTCCGCGCGCGCGAGGCACTGCTGCCCGCCCTGGCCTTCCCGATCCTGGTCCCGGCGGTCCTGGCGACCGTGCAGGCCACCCGCCTGCTGCTGGAGGGTGGCTGGAATCCCGAGGTCGGCACCTGGCTGACGTTCCTGACGGCGTTCGACCTGGGCACGATCATCCTGGCGACCCTGCTGTTCCCGGCGGCCGTCGAGGGCTGAGCTCACCGGTGACCTCAAGACAGGAGAGGCCCCGGCGGCACAGTCTCCGGGGTCTCTTGACCGCGTTTCTCAGGGGGTGGTGAGCAGCGCGGCCTGTCCGTCGTGGTCCCCGGTGGTCTCCTGGGGGGTGTCGAGTCGGTTGCCGAGGTCCACGTTCGGGGCGCGGCGGTACAGGCCGGTGGCGCTCAGGCGCGCGGCGAGGTCCTCGCGGGTCGCCATGAAGCTGCTGTAGGTGTGGCCGGGTTTCGGGAGCCAGCGCATGTCCTCGCGGCTGACGGCGGCGCTGAACAGGTAGCCGCCCTGCACGGGGGCGGGGCCGAAGACACGGCCGTGGTGGTTGCTGGCGTACCAGGGGCCGTCACTGAACGCGAGGCCCTGGCCGCTGGGGGGCAGTTGCGGGTACAGGCGCCCGCCGATCTGGCCGCTGTAGCCGTCGCTGTGCATGTTCTTCGGGCCGTACCCGGCGGCGGTCATGGCGGCGTTCAGGCGGGCGGTGGCGGCCTCGGGCGTGGTGGAGGTCCGGTCGAGGATCAGGACGTTGATGGGTTCGCGCAGGGTGCGTCCGCTGACCCGCTCGCCCAGCCAGGTGGCAGGTTCCAGCGTCTTGGTGATCATCCAGCGGCCGACCGGGCCGAGGTTGGGCAGAGTGGCGACGTCCGCCGGGCCGGGGCGGTACGTGGCGGGGTCGGGCAGGGGGCCGGTCTGGGTGGGGGCGCAGGCGGGCAGCAGGGCGCTCAGCGCGAGCAGCGCGGCGGGCAGGATTCTCGGCATGGGTGCGTGCAGGATAGCGTGGCGGGGACACTCGCACTTGCCGGTTCATGCGTGGGGCGCGATGCTGCGGGCCGGAAACGATCGCTGCGCGGCGGCCCTCACGGTTCCCCGCCCGGCGTTGACGGCACAATAGGAGCGATATGAAAAGAGACGTCACGACGACTGTGCTGGGCGCGGCCAGCCTCCTGGGCCTGGCCGTGGTGCTGGGCCTGAGCCTGACCTCTCCGCTGGACGTGAATCAGGGGTCGCTGGTACGGCTGATGTTCGTGCACGTGCCCGAGGCGTGGCTGAGTTACCTCGCGTACGGCGGCACGGGCCTGTTCGGGCTGCTGTACCTGATCCAGCGCCGCCGCCACTGGGACCGGCTGGCGATGGCCAGTGGCGAGATCGGGCTGCTGTTCACGCTGGCGACCATCGTGGGCGGAATGCTGTGGGCCAAGCCGACCTGGGGCACGTACTGGGTCTGGGACGCGCGCCTGACGACCACGGCGCTCAGTCTGGTGGTGTACGGCGGGTACCTGCTGATCCGGTCGCTGATCGACGATCCGGAGCGCCGCGCGCGCGTGTCAGCGGTCGTGGGGATCGTGGGGACGCTGTACGTGCCCGTGAACTACATGGCGGTGGAGTGGTGGCGCGGCGTGCACCAGACGCAGACGCTGAAGCTGCTGGGGGGCGTGCGCTGGGACGCCGCGCCGATCTACCTGCCGACGCTGCTGCTCAGCGTGGCGTCGTTCACGCTGCTGTACTTCTTCCTGCTGCGCCTGCGCGGCACCCTGGCCGCCCGTGAGGAGGCGCGTGAGGAACGCGAACTGACCGGCGTGACCGGCCGGGTGGAGGTGGCCCGTGGATAAGTACTTCTGGTACGTGCTGTTGTCCTATCTGGCGACGTTCAGCGTCCTGATCGGGTATCTGGTGTGGATGTGGCTGCGGCTGCGCGCCGTGCGCGGTGAGGACGTCAGCGAGGCCCCCCGTTGAGTGCGCCCGGCCCTGACGCCCCCACGCCCCTGACGCCGCTGCCGCAGGCGCGTCGGCGCAGGCGCAGCCCGCTGCCGGTCGTGCTGGGCGTGGCGGCGCTGGTGGGCCTGACGGCGACCATCGCGTTCGGGAACCTGAACAAGTCGCTGGAGTACTTCGTGACGCCCAGCGAGTACCAGCAGCAGGAGGCCGAGTTGCAGGGCCGCCCGGTGCGGATCGGCGGACTGGTGAAGGCCGCGAAGTACGACCCGCAGACGCTGAACCTGCGCTTCACGGTCACGGACGGCAGCGCGAGCTTCCCGGTGCAGTACCACGGGGCGGTCACGGATCTCTTCAAGGAGAACCAGGGCGTCGTGGTGCGCGGCGAGTTCCAGGGCGAGACGTTCCACGCGACGGACCTCGTGGTGAAGCACAGCGAGGAATACAACGTCCCGAAGACGCAGGCCGAGCTGAAGGACATGATCAAGTCGGCCGACTGAGGCTGCGAACGGACTGCGCCCCTGCGGCGGGGTCCGGGTGGGAGTGAATGTGCTGAACCTGATCTCGTTTTCGTCCAGTGCGTCCGGGGCGCTGGGGCAGCTGAGCCTGCTGGGCGCGCTGCTGTTCAGCGTGGCGGGGCTGCTGCTGGCGCTGCTGGGCGGCGCGCGGCGCGACCCGCGCGTCACCGAGGCCGCGCGCCGGGCCACCTGGGCGGTGTTCGCGCTCGTCAGTCTGGGCACGCTGGTGCTGCTCGCGGCGCTGCTGCGGGACGATTTCACGGTGCGGTTCGTCGCGGAGCACTCCATGCGCGCCTCGCCGACCTGGGTGAAGGTCACGGGCCTGTGGGGCGCGCTGGAGGGCAGCATCCTGCTGTGGGCGTGGCTGCTGGCCGGGTACGCGTTCATCCTGAGTGTCACGCTGCGCCGCGACGCGCTGCGGCCCTGGGCGCTGGCGGCAATGTTCGCCAGTCTGGTGTTCTTCGTGGGCGTGTGCGCCACGGTCGCATCGCCGTTCACGCCGGTGGCGACGCTGGTCGCGGACGGGCGCGGCCCGAACCCGGCCCTGCAGAACCACTGGATGATGGCCGTGCACCCGGTGCTGCTGTACCTGGGCTTCGTGGGCCTGAGCGTACCGTTCGCGTACGCGGTGGCGGCGCTGGTGACGGGTCGCCTGTCGGACCACTGGGTGGTCGTCACGCGCCGCTGGACGCTGGTCGCCTGGGCGTTCCTGACGGCGGCGATCGTGGCGGGCGGCTGGTGGAGTTACGAGACGCTCGGCTGGGGCGGCTACTGGGCCTGGGACCCCGTGGAGAACGCCAGTTTCATTCCGTGGCTGCTGACGACCGCGTTCCTGCATTCCATCCAGATTCAGGAGCGCCGGGGCCTGATGCGGTCGTGGAACGTGTGGCTGATCGTGCTGGCGTACGCGAGCACCGTGCTGGGGACCTTCCTGAACCGCAGCGGCATCGTTCAGAGCGTGCACGCCTTCGCGGGCGGCCCGGTGGGGCCCGTGTTCTTGGGCTTCCTGGCGTTCCTGCTGCTGGCCGGGACGCTGCTGGCCGCGTGGCGCGCGCCCCACCTGCGGGACGACAACGACCCGCCCGCCGCGCTGAGCCGCGAGGGCGCGTTCCTGGCCGGAAACTGGCTGTTCGTGGTGTTCGCGGTGATGGTGATGGTAGGGACGCTGTTCCCCACCATCGTGGAGGCCGTGCAGGGCCGTCGGGATGCCAGCGTGGGCCCGGCCTTCTACAACGCGTTCGCCATTCCGCTGGGCCTGGGCCTGCTGCTGCTGATGGGCGTGGGGCCGCTGCTGCCCTGGCGCCGCGCGGACGGGCAGGGCCTGTGGCGGGCGCTGCGGCCCCTGCTGATCGCGGGCGCAGGCGCGGCGCTGCTGGCGCTGGCGCTGGGCGTGCGGCACCCCGGCGTGCTGGCGACGGTGGCCCTCAGCGCGTACAACCTGCTGGGCCTGGGCCTTCTGACCGCCCGTGCGGCCCGGCAGGCGGGCGGGCTGGGCCGCACGCTGCGCGCGCAGCCGCGCCGCTACGGGGCGTACCTGTCGCACGCGGGCCTGATCGTGCTGGCGCTGGGGCTGGCGTTCAGCGGCACGTACCGCCGCGACGCGCAGGTCACGCTGAACCTGAACAAACCCGCGCACCTGCTGAACGAGGACCTGACCCTGACTGCCCTGGAGACCGTGACCCGCCCCGACGGGAAGTCGGTGGTGGCGCGCGTGCTGATCGACGGGCGGCCCTTCGGAGCGCGGCTGAACACCTACGTGCAGGGCGGCGACACGGCCTTCCCCGCCCCGGCGGTGCGCTACGGCCTGACCGGCGACACGTACCTCGTCCTGACGAACGTGGACGCCCAGAAGGGCCAGTGGGCCAGCGTGCGCCTGATCGAGTCGCCGCTGGTGTCGTGGATCTGGTGGGGCACGCTGCTGGTGTGCGTGGGGGCCGCGTTCACGCTGGTCACGCCGCGCCGCGCTCCCCAGGCCGCCCCGGCGCGACTGGCACCCGCCACCGACTGAGCCCCTGCTTCCTTTCCTGCCTGACCCGCCTTCCGGAGTTGTGATGACCGAATCCACCCCCTCTGCCCCGAAGTCCGCCCCCGCGTCCCAGACCCCGGCGCCCAAGCCCCCCGCGCCGCTGTGGCGCCGCCTGCTGCCCCCGGCCATCGCGTTCGTGCTGGTGGCAGTCCTGGCGGTCGCGCTGCGTACCCCGGCCAGCAACAACGAGACTGGCGGTCCCCTCATCGGCAAGCCCGCCCCGGCCTTCACGCTGACCAGCCTGGACGACACGCCGCTGTCCCTGGCGAGCCTCAGGGGCCGCCCGGTCGTCGTGAACTTCTGGGCGTCGTGGTGCGGGCCCTGCCGCGAGGAAGCGCCGATGTTCCGCGAGCTGAGCGCCCGCCAGAGCGGCGGCGACGGCCTGGCGGTCGTGGGCATCCTGTTCAACGAGACGAACGAGGGGAACGCCCGGCAGTTCATTCAGGAGTACGCGCTGGCGTACCCGAACTTGCGCGACCCCGGCATCAACACGGGCCTGGAGTACGGCGTGAGCGGCATTCCCGAGACGGTCTTCATCGATAAGGATGGCGTGGTGCAGCACATGGACCGCGGCGGCCTGACCCGCGAGCGCCTGAACGTCGGGCTGGAGAAGATCGGCGTGCCCGGGCTATGACGCGCGCGCTGCTGCTCACGGGCGCGCTGCTGGGCGGAGCCTTCACGCTGGCCCAGACGGCGCCCACGGCGGCCCTGACCCCGGCGCAGGAGGCGCGGGCCCTGGCGATCGAGAAGAACCTGCGCTGCCCGCTGTGCGACACCGGGGAGTCCATCGCGGATTCGCGCAGCACCATCTCGGGCAAGATGCGCGACTCGGTGAGGGAACAGGTCGCGGCCGGGAAGGGCGACACGGACATCTACGTGTACTTCTCGCAGCGGTACGGGAATTTCGTGCTGCTCGACCCGCCCAAGTCGGGCCGGAACCTGCTGCTGTGGGGCGCGCCCCTGGCGGCGCTGGCGGTCGGCGGGGGCGTGCTGTGGGCGTTCCTGCGCCGCAGCCGCCCGTCGGCGACCCTACCGGACGAACCGCTGAACGACGCGGGCGGCTTCGACCCGTACCTCGCGCAGGTGCAGCGCGACACCCGCCGGGGCGGTGACTCGTGACCGGCCCGGTGCTGCTGAACGTGCTGCTGCTGGCGCTCGTGGCGCTGGCCTGCGTGTGGCTGGTGACCGAGCCGCTGCGGGCGCGCACGCCGGACGATCCGGACGCGGCGGAACGCGCGCGCCTGGGAGCCGAACGGGACCGGCTGTACGCCGACCTCGCGGCCCTGACCGACGAGTCGCGCCGCCCGGACCTGGAGCGGCGCGCGGCGCTGGCCCTGCGGGGCCTGGACGCCCTGCCGCCCGCCCCGCAGGCGCGGCGGGGGACGCGCACGCTGGCGCTGGGGCTGCTGGGCGGCGCGGCGCTGCTGACCGCAGTGGGCGCCGTGACGTTCGTGCCCCGCTGGCAGCTGGCCAGCCTGAACGCCAGTGAGGCCGGGAACGTGCAGGCCGTGCTGAAGCTCCCGGGGCTCAAGGCGCAGGCGGAACGCAGCGGGCGCAAGGAAGACTATCTGGCGTGGGGCAAGGCGGCCTTCGATTCGAACACCTTCGATCAGGCGGTCACGGCGTACGGGAACACCCTGAAACTCGACCCGCGTCAGCCGGAGGCGCTGCGCCGCCTGGGCATCCTGCTCCTGACGCGCGGCGAGCAGACCGGGCAGGCCATCAGCGCCGAGGACGCCCAGGAAGCCGCGCTGCTGATCCGCACCGGGGCGCAGCTGGCCCCCGACGAACCCGAATCGCAGCTGCTGCTGGGCTTCGCCCTGGCCCGCTTCGGCGAGGATCAGGCGGCGCTGGCGGCCCTGGAACGCTACCGCACGCTGGACCCGAAGGGCCGGGACGCGGACGACCTGATCACGGCGCTGCGCGCCCGCCTGAACACCAGCGACCCGGGCCTGCGCGTGTACGCCGCGAGCTGCGCGTCCTGCCACGGGCCGGGCGGGGGCGGCGGCACCGGGCCCAGCCTGCGGGCATCCACCCTGACCCGCGCGGCGCTGTCGCAGGTGATCACGCAGGGCAAGGGCGCCATGCCCGCCTACCCGGACCTGAAGCCGGACGAGCTGGCCGCGCTGCTGAACGTCCTTGAGGGCTGGCAGCGGGAGGGGCAGTGACCGACCCGGCACCCGGCCCTCTCCGGGCGCGCCGCGTGACACGCCGGGCGCTGCTGGAACGCTGGTGGCTGCTGCCGGTGGCGGGCACGGTGGGGACGTTCGGGTACATGGGCTGGTACGCGAGCCGCGTGACCCTGGGCAAACGCACGCCCGGCGAGCCCGCTTTCGGGGCCGCGCCGCCGCAGCGCGTGGCGGCCCTGGCAGACCTGGGCCCTGACTGGGCCGAGGTGACCTTCACGTACGCTGGGCGGCCCTGCACGCTGCTGCGCCTCCCCGCCGCCACGCGCGGGTCGCTGGCGGTGCCGGGCGGGCATCTGGCGGGCTTCTCGCGGGTGTGCACGCACCTGGGCTGCAACGTGAACCTCGTGCGGGACGCCGAGGTGCTGGCCTTCGCGTTCAACTACCGCGCGCCGGGCGGGCAGGATCACCCGCAGCTGGGCTGCCGCTGTCACTACTCGGTGTTCGATCCCCTGAAGGCGGGCGAGGCGGTGTTCGGTAAGGCCCTCGCGCCGCTGCCCCGCGTACGGCTGGAGCGGCGCGGCGCGGACGTCTGGGCGACCGGGATCGAACCGGCGCCCGCGTACAACGGGTGACGCGCGGCATGACCGGACCGCTGACGTTCACGCAGGGTGACCTCCAGGCTGCCGCCACGGTGGTGGAGGCCACCGCGCGGCATCAGGAGGTGCTGGGCCGCCCCCTCTGGCCGCCCGACAGTGTCACGCCCGAGCGGCTGGCGCGGCACTACCCGGCCCCGACCTGGCACGTCGCGTGGCGTGACGGCGCGGCGATCGGGGCGTTCAGCCTGCTGGCCGCGGACCCGCCCTTCTGGCCGGACGACCCGCCCGGCGAGGCGCTGTATCTGCACAAGCTGGCCGTTCACCCGGACGGTCAGGGTCAGGGGCTGGCGCACACGCTGCTGGAGCACGCCGTGCAGGTCACGCGCGCGTCGGGTCGGCCCTGGCTGAAGCTGGATACCGCCGCCAGCCGCCCCGCCCTGCGGCGCCTGTACGAGACCTTCGGCTTCGAGCCGGTAGACGAACGGGAGGTCTTCGGCTTTCGGGTGGTGCGCTACCGCCTGCCGGTGAACCGGGCCTGACGGACCCAACAGTTTGGCGGGTCCGGACCTGCGACTCCCCCCCGGAAGTGGTCCGAACCCCGCCTGATCACAGGGTGCCACCCGGGCCATGATCAGGCCATGATCAGACCCGCGCGCTGCCCGGGCCACGCCTCTCCTCCCCATGCCGGGCAGGTCAGACAGGCGCGGTGGGGCGAGGGGCTGGTCTCGTGACCATCACGTTAGGATGGACGGGTCATGTCCCTGCCCCAGAACGACCTGCCCCTGATTGTCAGCGCCGGTGAGGCCCTGACCGACCTCGTGACTGCCGGTGGGAACGCCTGGCACGCCCACCCGGGCGGGGCCGGGTGGAACGTCGCGCGGGCCTGCGCGTCCCTGGGGGTGCCCAGCGCCTTCGCGGGCGCGGTCGGGCAGGACAACTTCGGGGACGACCTGCAGCGCGCCTCGCAGGACGCCGGGCTGGACCTGCGCTTCCTGCAACGCGTGCCCGCCCCCACCCTGCTGGCCGTCGTGTACTCCGCGAACCCGCCCGCGTACCGCTTCCTGGGTGAGAACAGCGCCGACCTGCACTTCGACCCTGCCCTGCTGCCGGACGGCTGGCTGCGCGCGGCCCGCTGGCTGCACGTGGGCGGCATCAGCCTGAGCCGCTGGCCGCTGGCGGACACGCTGCTGGGCCTGATCGAATCGGCCCGCGCCGCCGGTGTGCGCATCAGCTTCGACCCGAACGCCCGCATCACGCACCGCCACCCGGACTACCCGGCGGTATTCGAGGCCGTCGCCCGCCGCGCCGACCTGATGAAGTTCAGTGACGAGGACCTCGCGTTCTTCTTCCCCGGTCAGTCCGAGGCCGACGTCATGCGGCGCCTGCGCGGCCTGAACGCGAAGGCGCCGATCGTGATCACGCGCGGCGCGCAGGGCGCGAGCCTGTACCACAGCGCGGGCCGAGCCGACCTTCCGGCCGCGCCCGTGCAGGTCGTGGACACCGTCGGCGCCGGGGACGCCCTGTGCGCCGGGCTGCTCGTCAGCGCCACCGAGCACCCGGACACCCTGTGGACCGAGCACCTGCGCGTGGGCCTGCGGGCCGCCGCCGCCGCCTGCGCGCACGCCGGGGCGTACGCCCCCATCCGCGCGGACCTCGACCTCGACTGAGCCCGGACATGAGGGAGGGGACGCTGTTCAGCACGCGGCCCCTCCTGTCGTCGTGAATCCCGGATCACACCACGAGGTGCGCCTCATCATGCTCGGCCATCATGCGCAGGAAGGCGTCCACGTACTGCGGATCGAACTGCCGCCCGGCCTGCATGCGGATCTCGCTGACAGCGCGGTCGCGGGTCCAGGCGGGCTTGTAGGGGCGGGCGTTCGTCAGGGCGTCGAACACGTCCACGATCGTGAACAGCCGCGCCGTGTCGGGGATATTCTGCCCGCGCAGGCCGCTGGGGTACCCGGTGCCGTCCCAGCGTTCGTGGTGGTACCGCACGAGATCCAGGGTCTCGGCGGGCAGGAAGTGCAGGTCCTGCAGCATGTCGTACCCGATGGTGGTGTGCGTCTGGATCACGCGCCGCTCGTCGGTGTCCAGCGCGCCGCGTTTGTGCAGCACCGCGTCGGGGATGGCCAGCTTGCCCAGGTCGTGCAGGTACGCACCCCAGCGCAGGGCCTTGACCTGATCCTCGTCCCAGCCCAGGCGCCGGGCCAGCCGGACACTCAGGGTCACGACGCGGTTGGTGTGCCCCCCGGTATCGTCGTCGCGGTGTTCCAATGCGGCACCCAGCGAGCGCAGGGTCAGGTCGTTGGCGTCCCGCAGGTCACGGATGGCCTGCCACTGCCCCAGCTGGGCACCCAGCAGCCGCGCGAAGGACGCCACCACGGCCTTCTCCGCGTCATCGAAGGCCTCGGGCTCGCTGCGGGTCAGGATCAGCACGCCCAGGTGGTTGGAGGCCCGCCCGTACACCGGGGCCACGTGATAGCGGCGCCGCTGGGGTTTTTTCAGCAGCGCCAGCGCCTCCTCGGCCACCCAGTGGTCGGCCTGCACGCTGCGGCTGTCGTTGTCGCTGGGATGGACGGGCCGCTCCAAGAACGGCTCGAACGCACCCTTGGCCGCCAGGATGTGCGGCGTGCCGTGACGGTAGGCGACGAACGCGAGGTTCGGCGCGACCTGCAACTTGTCCAGGATGCCGATGCCGGCGCGGATGATGGCGTCGGCGTCGCGGGCCTCGGCCAGTCGCTCGCTGCCGGCGTGCAGGGCCGCCGTGGTGTTGCGCTGCCATGCGGCCTGCCGCGCGGCGGCCTGCTCGCGCAGGATGCGCACGCCCAGCCCACCGAGCACCAGCAGCGCCGCCAGCAGGTCCAGGGTATTCAGTCGGGGGCCGGGCAGCAGCAGGGACGCCACGAACGCCACGCTGAACGCCGTGAGGGGCGCCAGGCGGGTCAGACCTGTCGCGCCGACGGTTGCGGCAGCCATCAGGAGGGTCGCGCCGATCATCAGGGCCGTATGATGCTGCCATGCGGCGTAGCCGAGCAGGGCGGCCGCGCCGAGCAGAATCAGCGAAGACCACGGGGTTGAACGGGGCACCAGATCAGCATAGCACCCACGTGAAACACGCCGGACCCCCCTGTGACGGGGTGCAGGTCCGGCGTGACGCAGGGGGCTCGATCGAGCGGAAGTGACGCTCAGGCGGGCTGCAGCTGGATCTGGCGGTTGCGGGCGTCCACGTGCACGACGTTCGGTTCGAGCGTGCGGGCTTCCTCCTCGCTGTAGTTGCCGAACGCGGCGATGATCACGAGGTCACCGGGATTCACGAGGTGCGCGGCGGCGCCGTTGATGCCGATCACGCCGCTGCCGCGCGGGCCGCTCAGGGCGTAGGTGCTCAGGCGGTTGCCGTTGGTGATGTTGTAAATGTCCACCCGTTCGTTCACGAGGATGTCCGCCGCGTCGAGCAGGTCCTGGTCGATGGTGATGCTTCCGACGTAGTCGAGGTCGGCCTGGGTGACGGTGGCGCGGTGAATCTTGGCCCTGAACATGATGCGTTCCACGACCGGCCATTGTACGCCGCGCCGCGCCGCGCACCGGGCGGCGGGACACGGTCGCGTGGCGCGGAGCCTATTCGGGCAGGGTGCCGTCCACGAACACGGTCTTCTGGTCGGTGTAGTGCACCTGTCCGGCGGGCGCCCCGCGTGGTTTCCAGACGTGCTTGATGCGGGTGTAGTCCACGGGCACGTTGCTGCTGCCGCGCGCCTTGCTGTTCGCGGCGGCCAGCCGGGCGGCGTACAGGATGTCCGGCAGGTCCAGGTCGCGCCCGCTGCTGCGGACCAGCACGTGACTGCCGGGGTAGCCCTGCGCGTGGAACCACCAGTCCATGCTGCGGCCGATGCGGTGGGTCAGGGTGGCGTTCTCCTTGTTGTTGCGGCCCACCAGCGCCTCCAGACCACCCGGCGTGGTGAAGCGCGTGCCGTAGGGACTCTTCTCGGGCCGCTCCTGCTGCACGCGGGTGTTCAGGGCCTCAAGGTCGGGCAGGTCGGCGGTGTCCAGGGCCTGCACGCGGGCCTCGGCCTCGGCCAGTTCGGCCCGCAGGGTGTGCTCACGCTCGGCGAGGCGCAGATACACGTCCTCACGGCGGCGGGCGCGGGCATAGCGTTTCTCGGCGTTCTGCACGGCGCTCAGCTGCGGTTCGAGGCTGACCGGCTGCTCGCCGCTCCCGTCGAAGGCGGGCAGGGTGACACTGCTGGCACCGGTGGGGACCGTGTGGGCGTAGGCCATGAGCAGGTCGGCTTCTGACCGGTCGCGGGCGGCGTCGGTGAGGCCCGCCTCGGCGCGGTTGACGTCCGCGAGCTGGTTACGCAGCAGCGTCACGCGCTTGTCGAGCGGTTCTCGCAGGGCCTTGCGCAGCGTGGCGGCCTTCTCGCCCCGCGCGGCCTCGCGCGCGCCATCCTGCAGGGCGCCCTCGCTGACGGTCGGGTCGGCCACCAGGGACTGCACGGCTGTCAGGACGCGCGGCCACGCCTCGCCGGGCACCTCGGCGGGGCCCAGGTCCGCGCGGCGCGCGAGTTCCGCACCCAGCAGCGGTCCCATGCCGTCCAACTGCTCGCGCCAGCGCCCGACGGGCACGTGCCGCAGGGCCTGCGCCTGTTCGGGGCTCAGGGTGCGCGGATCGAGTTTCTCGTAGGGTGGCGGCGGCGTGTAGCGCCCCCCGGTGCGGATGGTGCGGAAGCGGTTGCGGCTCCCGGTGATCTCGCGGGCGGCCATGACGATACGGCCCTCGAAGCCCTCGCCCTCGTCCAGCACGAGAAGGTTGGCGTTGCGGCCCGTCACCTCGAACAGCAGGCGGGTGGGGGGCTGGTCCACGAACCCGGTCTCGCCCGCGAAGTGCAGCGTGATCACCCGGTCGAGTTTCAGCTGTTCGGCGCGCAGCAGGTCACCGCGCACCCGCGCCGCCAGGAAGCGCTGGAAGGGACTGCGGGGGTCGCCGCGCAGCCGCTCGCGTGACAGGTACACCACGGGCTGCGGGGGGCGGTACGCGAGCACCAAGTTCGTCTGCCCGCCCAGGCGCGGGCCGTCGAGAAGCAGCGCGGCGGTCGTCTCGTCCGGGAAGGCCCAGCCCAGGGTACGCAGGGGCAGCTGGCCGCTCAGGTCGCGCAGCACGCGCGCGAGCATCAGGCCTTCCACGGGTGGCCTCCGGGGTGGGGGTGAGCAGTCATCCGGGCATGCTAGCGCGCGGGCCGCCCCCAGCCCTGCACCTGGGGACGGCCCGCGCGGGGCAGATCAGGGGATTACCAGAAGTTCCCGATGCGGAAGTAGAACTTCCCGGTGCCGGTCTGGGGGCTGAAGCCGTAATCAAAGCGGAGGCTGGGCAGCAGCGCCCCGCCGATCCCGAGGTTCAGCTGCGCGCCGGCCCCGAAGCCGTACTTCAGGCTGGGGTCGGTGTTCGTGGCGCTGCCACCCCAGGCGGTCCCGACGTCGGCGAACAGCACGCCGTACAGACCCTGCGCGATCCCGGCTTTCAGGCCGAAGTCATAGCGGTACTCGGCGCTGGCGGTGGCGTAGTTCGTCCCGAACAGTTCGCCGTCTTTCAGGCCGCGCACCTGGAAGGGCGTGGCGACGCTGCCGCCGCCGACAGCGTAGCCGGTGCCGGCTGGCGCGGTGTCGACACCCAGGACGGTGCCGGCGTTGGCGCGCACCGCGACCACCTGCTGCTTGTTGCTGAGGCCCAGATCCTTCTCGATGGTGCGGCCGAAGCCGTAGTAGGTGCTAGCCCCGCCGTTCAGGTTCGTCCAGCTCAGGGGCGTGTTGCCCTGACGGCCGAAGCTGTACGTGGCGCCGAAGTTGGCGCGCACGCCGCCGTCGGGGAACTCACCGTTGGTGGTGCTGTCGTAGTTCAGGCCCCCGGAGACGCGGGTGGTCAGGTTGGTTTCGGGCAGCAGGGCCTTGGCGTCAGCCTCGTTGAAGGTGCGGGTCTGGTCGGTCCCGGCAGCGTCCTTGTACGTGACGGTGTTCTTGTCGGCACTCTGGAGGGCTTCAAGGTAGTAGGTCTTGTAGCTGACGCCCACGCCCACGTTCGCCGTGAGATTCTTGGCGATGCTGCGCCCGGCACTGACGCTGAAGCTGGTGTCACGCACGGTGTAATCCCAGCCGGTATCGGCCTTGGCAGGTGTGTCGGTGTCCTTGCTGAACAGGGCGTTGTTCCCGAACACGTTGGTGCCGAGCCCGAAGCTGAGGCTGGTGGGCGTCTTGCGGAAATCCAGGAAGTCGATATCCAGCCAGGGGATGGTGTAGCTGACGTTCCCGACGAGGTTCTGCCCGGCCTCGTTCTGCTGGCCGCCCAGACTGGCGGTCAGGCTGTGACCCAGTCCGAAGACATTGTTGTTGCTGTACCCGGCATTGCCGCCGAAACCACCATTGAACTGGTCGTAGCTCAGGCCCAGGTCGACGGGAATCCCGGTCTTGGTCTCGGCGACGCCCAGCACGTAGGTGATGCTCTCGGGGTTCTGCGGGTCGGTACGGACACTCTCGGTGGTGACGCGCACGAAGCCCAGGCGGGCGATGCGCCCGATCGCGGCGTTCAGGTCGTTGCGGTTGAACGCCGTACCTGGGGCGGGCAGTTCGCGGGTGATCACGCGGTCCTTGGTGTTGTGCGCGCCCTGCCACTGCAGTTCGTATCCGGCGACCTTCACCTCGCGCACGGCGAAGGTGAGCGTGCCGTCCTTGAAGCTGATCGCGTCGCGGGTGCTAATCTCATAGCCCTGCTTGCGGTAGGCGTCGCGCAGGGCCAGGAAGTCCTGCTGGGCCAGCTGCGGGGAGTACACGTCCCCGACCCTGGTCTTCAGCGCGGCCTGCAGGGTGGCGGTGGGGATCAGGGTGTTGCCCTGGATGGCGACGGCCTTGACCGGGCCGGTCTCGACGCCGGCGGAGCCGAACAGCACCGTGACCTGCGCGGGGTTCTGCGGGTCGGCCTGGATCGCGAAGCCCACGGGTTTTCCCGTCTGGTTTGACAGGGTGCGGACGTCCGCCTGGAGGTTGGTCAGGCTGACCGGCTGACCGGTCTGGGTCTGCAGGGTGACCTGAGGGTTGCCCAGATCGTCGAGGTTCACGGTGGTGACGCGGCCCTCGATGACCTTGATCTTCAGCACGCCGCCCTGGAGGGTGCTGCTCTGGACGTCCACGCCCGCCTGGATGTATCCGGCTGCGTCGTAGGCTTCCTGAAGCTGCTGCACGGCGCCGTAGTACGCGTCGGGGGTGAAGCGTTTGGCGTCGTACAGCGGCTTGAAGATGGTGGTGACCTGGGTGGCGGGCAGCAGGGTCACGCCGTCGACTTCCACGCGCGTGACCGGCGCGGTCTCGTCGACGACGAAGTTCACGGTGACGCTGCCGTCGGTTTCGGTTTTCACGTCGGCGCTGATGCTGGGCGCGAAGGGGTAGCCTTCCTGCTGGAAGTTCTGCGCCAGGGCGGTCTTGGCTTCCTCGATGCGCTGGTTGTTCAGCGTGGCGCCGGGCGCGAGGTTGAGCAGGTCAGCGACGCTCTTCTTGAAGCCGTCGGCGGGCAGGAACGTCAGGCCCGTGATGGTGACGTCCTTGATGGTGGCGTTGGGCACGACGGTGATGACCAGGGTGTCCTTGCCGCCCACGGTGCGCAGTTCGGCCACGGCGCTCTTGAAGTATCCGGTGGCCACGACCTCCTGCTCGACCTGGCGGAGGTTCACGCTGCTCAGGGGCGTGCCGGTCTGTGTGCTGAGGGTGGCGCGGATAAAGTTGGCCAGCAGGTCGCTGGTGCCGACCACGGTCACGTCCTGCACGGTGCCTGCGGTCTGGGCGACGGCGGGCGCGGCAAGAAGGACGGTCACGGCGAGCGTCAGGGGGTGTCGCATGCTTCTCCTAGTGTGGCACACCCCTGGACATCGCCCGCTGACCGCTGGTTCTGGCTGCAGGCTGGGGTGCGCATCGTTGCTCACAGTTGCGGCGTCGCGCCTGAGAAGGGTGAAGATTGGGTGCGGGTGGCTTTCGGCCTGCGGGCCGCGCTTCCCTGCACTGGCGTGCGCGCCGGGTGACGTTCATGAGAATCCGGTGCAGGACCCGCGGCGCGTCCGCTTGAGCCTGGGAGCCGTGCGGGAGAGAATGGGTGGGTGAACGCAACAGAGACGCGGGTGAGGCGCGCACGCGCCGGGGTTCATCCATGAGTGTCCCGGAGGTCCTGGCGGGCATCCGCCGGGCGGAAGAGGCGGCAGGCCGCCCGGCAGGCAGCGCCCGGCTGGTGGCCGTCACCAAGGGACAGGATCTGGACGCCATCGCGCGCTGCGTCCTGTCTCACGGCAGCTTTCCGCTGGGTGAGGGCCGCGCGCAGGAACTGCGGGACAAGTCGGCGCTGCGTCCGGACCTGGACTGGCATTTTATCGGGTCGCTCCAGCGCAACAAGGTCAAGTACCTGCGGCACGTGACGCTGGTGCATTCCATCGAGGCGGCGTGGCAGGCCGAGGCGATCGCGCAGGCCGCGCAGGGCTGGGGCCGCGCGCCGGACGTGCTGCTGCAACTCCACAACGGCGAGGCGCAGAAACACGGCCTGGAAGCGCACGAACTGCCCGGCGTGCTGCGCGAGGTGCAGCAGACCGGACTGCGGGTGCGGGGACTAATGGTCATGGCCCCCGACCTGGACGACCTGCTGCCCGCCGAGCGGGACACCCGGCTGTCGGGGTTGTTTACGGACGTGGCGCGGCGCGCGCATGATCTGGGTCTGTCAGAGTTGAGCATGGGCATGAGCGGGGATTACCCGCACGCCGTTGCGGCTGGAGCCACCCTGGTTCGGGTGGGAAGGAGTCTGTTCACGTGAAATTCACACCCCTTGATGTGCGTCACCAGGAATTCCCCACCCGTCTGGGCGGGTACGATCGCGCCGGTGTGCGCGCCTTCCTGAACGATCTGGCCGACGATCTGGAAACGCAGCTTCAGCAGCATCAGCAGACGCTGGAGCGCGTGACGCTGCTGGAAAAGGAGCTGGAGGCGCAGCGTCAGAACGAGGACGAGATCCGCCGCGCAGTGATCGCCGCCGAGCGCATCTCGCATGAGCTGCGGGAGAACGCGGCGCGCGAGTCGGAACTGATGGTCGCGCAGGCCACCACCGAGCGGGACGGGCTGCTGCGCGAGGTCGAGTCGCGCCGCGCCGCGCTGGAATCCGGGCATCAGGCGCGCCTGTCGGAACTGGAAGCGGCGTTCCGGGGCCGCTTCGCGGATCTGGAACGCGATCACCACACGCTGACGCTGGAACGTGAGCGGGCGCAGGCCGAGCGGCTGGCGGACCTGGAACGCACCTTCAGCGAGCGGCACGCGGAGCTCAGTGCCCGGCTGATCGGGGCGCGGCAGGAGTACGCGCAGTTCCTCAGCGGGTACCGGGCGCTGGTGGCGTCCTTCTCGGATCTGGCGGGCCGCCACGCCCTGCCCGATGAACCAGGTCTCCCCCTGTCGCGCCTCACTCTCACCCCGGTGCATGAACAGCCCGGCCCGGATACCGGTGCAGACGACGCGGCCGGGCCAGCCGCGCTGCCGGATACCGGGTCGTCCGGGCCGGCGCACGCCGACCGGATTCCGCTGGCCGGTCACGCCCTGGTGATCCCCAGTCCGGTTCCAGCCGAGTCCGATGACCGGCCCCTGCGGATGGAAGCGCAGCAGTTCCTGTGAGTGCCCTGACCTCTGCCCTGCCCACCTTCGCGCTGCCCGTGGCGGACCCGGCGTTCGTGCGCGACCCGTACCCGCTGCTGGCGCGGCTGCGGGAGGAGACGCCGGTGTTCTTCGATCCGGGCATGAACCGGGTGGTCCTGACCCGGCACGCGGACATCAGTGCCGTGCTGCGCGACCGGCGTTTCGGGCGCAGCGCCCTGCACCGCTTCTCGCGCGACGAACTGGGCTGGCCGCTGCCGGACCCCCGGCAGGCGAACTTCGATGCGTTCAACAGCAATCACCTGCTGGACAGCGAGCCGCCCAAGCACACGCGTCTGCGTTCGCTGGTGGGGCTGGCGTTCACACCCCGCCGCGTGGAGGCCCTGTCGGAGCGGATTGAGGTAATCCTGGAGGCGCAGCTGCGTGACCTGGGGCGCCAGGGGCCGTTCGATCTGGTCGAGGAGTACGCCGAGCCGCTGCCCGTGACGGTCATCGCGGAGCTGCTGGGTGTGCCGCACGAGCACCGCGCGCGGCTGCGGCCCTGGTCGGCGTCGATCGTGAAACTGTACGAGCCGGCCCCCACGCCCGCCGATCAGGACGAGGCCGAGCAGGCGGTGCTGGACTTCAGCGCGCTGCTGCGGGAGCTGGTCGCGCAGCGCCGCGCGCAGCCGCAGGACGACCTGATCACGGCGCTCGTGCAGGCCGAGGAAGGCGGGGACCGCCTGACCGAGCAGGAACTGATCGACACCTGCATCCTGCTGCTGAACGCCGGGCACGAGGCGAGCGTGAATGGCCTGACGGCGGGCGTGCTGGCCCTGCAACGCGACCGGCGGCACTGGGAGGCACTCGTGGCGCAGGCGCACGCGCCGGACAGCCTGAGCGTGTTCCGCCGGGCGGTCGAGGAACTGCTGCGCTTCGACACGCCCCTGCCGATGTTCGAGCGGATCGTGCTGGACCCCCTGACGCTGCACGGCGCGGACCTGAAGCCCGGGGACCGCGTGAGCCTGCTGTACGCCAGCGGGAACCGCGACCCGGGTCGCTTCAACGCGCCGGACGAGCTGCGGCTGGACCGCGACCCGAACCCGCACCTGACGTTCGGGCTGGGCATCCACTACTGCCTGGGCGCGCCGCTGGCCCGGCTGGAACTGGCCCTGAGCCTGCGGGCGCTGTGCCGTGCCCTGCCGGACCTGCACCTCGTGGACCCGGGAGAGCCGGGGCAGTACACCGGGGGCTTCGTGATCCGGGGGCTGGCGCGGCTGGACGTGCAGGCCGGGTGACCCCCACCGGCCCGCTCGCGGCGGAGGTCGCGGCGGTCTGGCCGGTCGGGCCGGTAGCAGCGCTGACCCCGCTGGGCGGCGGGAGCATCAACGCCGCCTGGCGCGTGCAGGCGGCGTCGGGGGCGTTCCACCTGCGAGTGTACCGTGATCCCCGCCGCGAGCGGGCGGAGGTCGAACACCACGCCGTGCGGCTGGCCCGCACCTGCGGGGTGCCCACGCCGGACCTGCTCGTCACGCGCGAGGGCGGCACGCTGGCCCGGCTGGGCCACCGCTGGGCGGCGCTGTTCGAGATGGCGCCCGGCGCCCCGGTGCCGCGTCCCGCGTTGACCCCGGAGCACACGGCGGGCCTGGGAGCGCTACTGGCGGCGCTCCATACGCGGCTGCCGGACGCGGTGCCGTTCGAGGTACCGCCGCTGGCCCCCCCGGCAGGCGTGGCGGCGACGCTGGAGCGCCTGCGGGTCATCGAGACGGCGATCCTGGCTCTCCCCCACCCGGACGCTGCGGACGGCTGGGCGCTGGACCGCACCCGGCAGCGCCTCGCGCACCTGCGGGTCAGTCCACTGCCGGACGACCTGCCCGCGCTGCCCCTGCGCTGCGTGCACGGTGACTTCCACGACGGGAACGTCTTCTTCCTGGGAGGCGTGCCCGCGTCGGTGATCGACTGGGAGCAGCCGCGCCTCGCGCCCCGCGCGTGGGAGGTCGTGCGGGCGCTCCACCTCAGCCTGCGGCTCGACCCGACGCTGGGCGGAGCGTTCCTGCGCGCCTACCGGGAGCACCTGCCCCTCCCGCCGGAGGAGCTGAGGCTGGGCGCCGACCTGTACGCCGCCCTGCAGGAGCGGAACGTGTGGGTCTACGAGAGCGTGTACCTGCGCGGCAACCCAGGCCCCCGCGCGTTCATCCGTCCACCGCCGTACGTGCCGTTCCCGCAGGCATGGACGGCGTCGGGGCTGCGCTGAACGCCCACCAGCCGGGGTGCAGGTTGCCCGCGTGAGCCTCGGCGACCGCCTCCTCGGGGCGGTCCAGGGCCAGCAGGGCCAGCACCCGCGCGGGGCTGCGCGGCGCGCTGCGCTCCAGGGCCTTCGCGGCGGTCGCCTGACCCTTGCGGCCGTTCAGGCGCGCCTGGGTGTGGGCCAGCACGGCCAGCAGGTGCGGGTCCGCGCTCTGCCCGGCGATCTCGGCGACCTTCAGGCCCTCGGCGAGGGTCCGCAGGGCCGCGTACGGGTCCGCCTGCTGCCCCTCTGCGAGGAGGGTCACGGCGGCGATCAGGGCGGCGCTGTCGCCCTCCTGGCGGGCCAGGGTTCTCGCCGCCTTGGCCTGCTGACCTGCCCCGGGCTGACCGTCCAGCGCGGCGGCGCGGGCGCGCAGGAGCGCCACGCGGGCGCCGTCCACCTCGGCTACCAGTTCGGCGCGTGCGGCGGTCGGGTCACCCAGGCGCAGCTGCGCGGCAGCGCGACGCAGCGGCTCGCAACTCCAGGCGAGCGCCGCGCGGGGTGCGCCCCAGTGCAGGGCCAGCGCGGCGGCCTCCTCGGTCTGCGCGGCAGTCAGGCCCGCCGGGAGGGACAGGTCTGCCGCGCGGAAGGTGGGGGTCGGCAGGCTCAGGGCAGCGCGCAGGGCGTCAAGCCGGTGGTCTGGCAGCGGGAGCGGGGCGGTCACGCCCGCCATTGTGCCAGTCGCCGCCGGATTACATGGACTCCGGTTGAAAGGTTTGCACAATCTTTCAACCCGGCTGGATGCAACTCGTAGAACTGCTCCTCAGAGAAGGAGAGAACCGAGTTTCGTTCGTTTCGTTGACAGATCGGAACACCACCGATCCGTCGACGAAACGAACGGAATCCGTATTACGCGCTCAGGGCGAGGTCCAGACCCAGGAAGCGCCACAGGGAGCGTCTGGGGACGCGCAGGCCACTGGGGTGCTCGACGGCGCTCAGGCGGCCGTCGCGGATCCAACGGCGCACGGTGCGCTCGTGCGTACCTGTGAAGTCGGCCACTTCACTGACTTTCAGGAGTTTGGGCATGTTCTGGTACTGGTCGCTCAGGGTCATGGTCGGACCTCCTTCAACGCAGCGGGGCCGCCCGCAGGCAGCCCCGTAACAGATTCGATGTCGATGCCAGGAAACAGGCAGCACGCCGGCATGGGTTTCAGCGGCGCGCCGCCCGGCCCACCGCGCAGGGGCGGCTCGGGCAGGAAGATGTGCAGCGGACGTTTCAACTTGCGATGAACGTACCATACCCACTGTCAGCGAGAAGTCACAGATCTTGCAGCCTTCTTGATGACCCCTGAAGGGGGCCTTGATGTTCCGGCTAGGCCCCTCCGGCAGGTGGAACTGGACAGAGCAGGCCTGCGCAACAGGCGGCGTGCTCTACAGTCAGCGGCAATGAGCGTCCTGTCGCAGCTGTCCGGCACCCTGGTCAACGTCGTCACGGTCCTGCTGGGCACCGCCGTGGGCCTCGCGGTGGGCGGCCGCCTCCCCGAGCGCACGCAGCGCACGCTGCTGCAGACGCTCAGCCTGGTGACGCTGTTCATCGGGCTGGACATGGCGGGCAGCCTGAACCGCGTGCAGGGCGGCGCGGTACCGGGCGTGATCCTGGCGCTGGTCAGTCTGGCGGTGGGGGCCGTGATCGGCGAGGCGCTGGGTATCGAGGAGAGCCTGGAACGCCTGGGCGAGACCCTGAAACGCCGCTTCCGGGGTGGGGGCCGCTTCACGGAGGGCTTCGTGGCGGCCAGCCTGCTGTTCTGCATCGGCCCGATGACCGTGATCGGCGGCCTGCAGAACGGCCTGACGGGCGACAGCGCCACGTACGTCCTGAAAGCCACGCTGGACGGCATCGCGGCGCTGGCCCTGGCAGGCGCGTACGGGATCGGGGTGGGCTTCAGCGCACTGACCGTACTGATCGTGCAGGGCGGCATCAGCCTGCTGGCGGGCACCTTCGCCGCCGGGCTGCTGGGCGGCGCGGACCCGCAGATTCTCAAGACCAACCCGTACGTGCTGCTGATCACGGGGGCGGGCGGCCTGACCATCATCGGGATCAGCTGGAACCTCATGCTGGCCGGGCTGGGCTTCGACGACCGCCGCGTACGGGTCGGGAGCCTGCTGCCCGCGCTGCTCATCGCCCCGCTGGCCCTGTGGCTCGCCACCCGGTTCGGCTGACCCGCCCGCGCCTCCTCCAGGGCCAGCAGCCCGGCATGAACGGCACTGGCAGGACCGGGCGTCTGCCAGAATGACCTCGTCATGACCGCCCTTCAGCCCCCCTTCTTCCGGGAACTTCAGAACTCGCGCCGCGTGCTGATCGCGGGCATGGGCGGCGGATTCGACGTGTTCTGCGGGCTCCCACTGTACTTCGCCCTGAAGGCCGAGGGGAGGGAGGTATTTCTGGCGAACTATTCCTTCACCAGCCTGGGCCTCGGCCCGAACGGCCCGCTGCCGCACGCAGTGGTGCCCGTCACGCCGGATCTGTTCGTTCCGCCCGGCGAATACTTCCCGGAATACTGGCTGAGCCGCTGGCTGGTCACGCAGGGTGAACCGGACACCGTGTACGCCCTGCGGAAGGTGGGCGTGAAGCCTCTAAAAAGCGCATACGAGGTGCTGGTGCAGCATCTGAGCATCGACACGATCATCCTCGTGGACGGCGGGACCGACTCCCTGATGCGTGGCGACGAGTCCGGGCTGGGCACCCCGCACGAGGACGCCACCAGCCTCATCGCCGTGAACGAACTGCGCGGCCCGAAGAAGCTGCTGGCCTGCCTGGGCTTCGGCGTGGACCACTTCCACGGCGTCTCGCACGCCGACTACCTGGAAGCCACCGCTGAACTCGCCCGGGGCGGCGCGTACCTGGGCGCGTTCAGCCTCACGCCCGACATGCCCCCGGTGCAGAAGTACAAGGAAGCCTGCGAGGCCGTATTCCAGATGATGCCCCGCTACACCAGCATCGTGAACAGCAGCATCGTCAGCGCCATTGACGGGCAGTACGGTGACCACCACACCACCAGCCGCACGGACGGCAGCGAACTGTGGATCAACCCGCTGATGGGCCTGTACTGGACATACCACCTGCCCGCCGTCGCCCGTCGCCTCCAGTACTACCAGCCCATGCTGGACACCGTCACGCTGAGCGACGTGGGCCTCGTGATCGAACGACACCGCGAAGAAGTCACGATCAGGCCGCGGGTGGACATTCCAGTCTGATCACTGTTCTGGGCTCGGGCCCTTCTGAAGCCGCCAGGAACGTGCCTGAGATATGCAGGTGAGCATCTCTCACACGACGATCTCTAGAGTCTTCTCATAAAGCACGGACCCCGATGACGGTCCTCTCGTGGCGCCCAGCCGCCGGAGGGCCCGGCAGTTCCTGTGCCTGTCCTCATCTTCTGCCCCGCCGTGCAGGGCGGGCTCTCAAGCGGCCACCATGGGCAGCCTTTACGTTGACCTTCTCCCAGGAGGTCACCATGAATGCCCGTTCCATCACTGTTCTGGCGGCACTGAGTATCACCGGACTGGCTGGCGCACAGTGCGTCAAAGCGCCCACGCACGCGTTCAACGGACTGGTGAAGATTCCCTACCCGTCCGGTGGCGGCGGCGCCCTGCTGCAATAGGCCTGCGACGCCGGCGCTCAGCAGTTGAAAGCGGAGATCATGGCGAACGCCCGGGCCAGGGGCGTTCCCGTGAAGTGGATCGAGATCTACGGCGCTCGCAACTGGGGCTCGACCTTCCATGACCTGATCTACAAGACCCGGCCCCTGGGCTACAGCCAGGCGGCGTACTCCAGGTACAACGCCCTCCCCAGTTCTCGCCTGAGTGGATCAGAACTTCTCGTCTACGCCACAAAGGCGGGGAAGTACATCGCCATGAGTTCGCAGCGAGAGGGGAATACGAGTGCCAGCACCACCGATGTCTTCGTGGTGTAGGGAAACTGACCGGCAACCGTCCGGGGCCTCTTCAGGACAGTCCCAGCCCGCGCCGCAGCGCGTTCAGGGCGGAGGCCGTGAAGGTGCGCGCCACCGCCGAATCCGGCGCGAAGCGTTCGAAGGCGTGGTACGCGCCGGGTACCTGGACGTACTCGCAGGGCACCCCGGCGGCCCGGAGTCTGCGGGCGTACTCGCGGTCCTCCTCGTGGAAGAGGTCGAGGGTGCCCACGCCGATCCACGCGGGCGGCAGGCCGGTCAGGTCGGCGCGGCGGGCGGGTGCAGCGTACGCCGGGGCACTGTCCAGGCGCGGTGGGCGGCCCAGGTACGACGTCCAGCCCAGCACGTTCGACGCGGGCCGCCAGATGAACTCACCCCGCCCGGCGTGATCGGCGTTCAGGGCCGTGCGGTCGTCCAGCATGGGGTAATACAGCAGCTGGAAGGCGGGCGTGACCTCACCCCGGTCGTGTGCGAGTTGTGCCAGCGCGGCGGCCAGCCCTCCCCCGGCGCTGTCCCCGACCAGCGCGATGCGGGCCGGGTCAAGGCTCAGCGCCCGTGCCTCGCGGGCCATCCACGTCAGGGCGGCGTAACAGTCCTCCAGCGGGCCGGGAAACGGCGTGCCCGGCGCGAGGCGGTATGCGACGCCCACGACCAGTACGCCCAGTTCCCGCGCGTAGGCCGCGCTCTGCGGGTGGGACGACGCGGCCGAGCCCGTCACGTACCCGCCCCCGTGAATGTTCAGGATCGCCGCCGCCTCAGCCGGCAGATTCGGGGGCCGGTACACGAACACCGTCACGTCCGGCACACCGGGCAGGCCGGAAATACGCCGCTCCTCGACCTGCACCCCGTCCGGCAGCGCGGGAGCCTTCGCGCGGGCCTGCATCGCCCCCATGACCGCCACCACACCCCTCGTGAACGGCGGCGAGCGGAAACGCACGAACGGCGAGCGTAACTCCGGATGTAAATGGGCGTACGAAGCTGCACGTCTGGTCGAGAGGACCCACGCACCCACCGCCAGCGCCGCCCCCACCCCCCACAGTCTTCCGGCTTTCATGGCTGATTGTCGCACCCGCCAGCCGGTACGCTGACGGCATGGCCCTCACCCTCACGCAACTTCGCCAGACGCTCGGTGATATGGACGCTCCCGAACTCCGCGAGGTGATCGTCACCCTGTACCGCGCCAGCGCCGACAACAAACGCCAGCTGGCCGCGCTGCTCGAAGGCGACCACAGCGGCCTCCTCGACCGACTGGACACTGAGCTGGAAAAGGCGTTCCGCACCTCCGGCCGCCTCCCCAGCATGAAGGTCGGCGCGGCGAAGAAGGCCCTGACCGCGTACCTGAAAGTCGCCGCGCCCGCCGACGCGCTCGACGCGGAACTGCGGTACGTAGAAGCGGGCGTGCTGTGCCTGCACGCGTACGGCGACTGGCCTGAGAACAACTACGGCAGTATGGAAGGCGTCTTCGAGGCCGCCCTGAAACGCGCGGCAACCCTCGACCTGAAAGACATTCCATTCAGGCGGCTCGAACGGCTGGTGTCGAACGCTAGCGGGTTCGGGTACGGCTTCTCGGATCAGATCACGTACCAGTACGACGAGTTCCTGGAAAAACTGGAGGAGCCGGAGGACTGACCCCCGGCCCCTCTCCTGCCCCCCGGTTCAGTCCGCGAATCTCTTCAGCACGTCGCGGCTGATGACGAGGCGCTGCACCTCGTCGGTGCCCTCGCCGATGCGGGTGAGGCGGTTGTCGCGCCACATGCGTTCCACGGGGTACTCCTTGATGTAGCCGTACCCTCCGAGCATCTGGATGGCCTCGTCGCAGGCCTCGACGCCGACGGTGGTGGCGAAGAGTTTGGCGCGGGCGACCGGAACGGTGAAGTTCATGCCCGCGTCCTTGAGGTCGGCGGCCTTGCGGATCAGGAGGCGCGCGGCTTCCAGTTTGGTGTCCATGTCGGCGAGGCGGAAGGCGAGGTTCTGGTTGTGTCCGATGGGTTTACCGAACTGTTCGCGCTGGGTGGTGTAGCGGGCGGCGTACTCGAACGCGGCGCGGCCCAGGCCGAGGCCCATGGCGGCGATGCCGACGCGGCCCCCGTCGAGGACTTTCATGACGTCCTTGAAGGCGTTCCCGCGCTCGCCCAGCAGGGCGTCTGCGGGCAGGTGGATGTCCTCGAAGATCAGCTGCGCGGTGTCGCTGCTGCGCAGGCCGAGTTTGTCTTCCTTCCGGCCGATGGAGAAGCCCTGCACCTCGTCGCGGTTGAACACGAAGGCGCTGATGCCGTCGTTCTTGCCCTTGCCGGGGCGGGCGGCGTCCGTGCGGGCCAGGACGACGTACGTGCCGCCGACGCTGCCCTGCGTGATGAAGTTCTTGCTGCCGTTCAGGATCCAGCTGCCGTCCGGCTGCTCCTTGGCGTTGCTCTGCATGCCGCCGCTGTCGCTGCCGCTGCCGGGCTCGGTGAGGCCCCACGCGCCCAGCTTCTCCGCGGTCGCCAGGGCTGGGAGGAACTTCTGCTTCTGCGCCTCGGTCCCGCCGATCAGGATGTGGCCCTGGCACAGGCTGTTGTGACTGGCGACCGTGAGGCACAGGCTGCCGTCCACCGCGGCGATCTCCTCGATGATCATCGCGAACGTCGCCGTGTCCAGCCCGGCCCCGCCGTACTCCTCGGGCGTCTGCGCGCCCATGATGCCCATCTCGCCCAGTTCACGGACGATCTGCATGGGGAACTCGCTCGTCTGGTCGCGCTCGGCCGCGCCGGGTTCCACCTTGTTCTTCAGGAACGATTTCAGGGCGCTGATGATGGTGCGCTGATCGTCGTTCATGGGCTGCGTGTTCGGGTTGCTGACATCGGGACGGTTCAGGGTGCTGGTCATGGAATTCTCCTTCGGAGGGCAGATGGCGGATGGCAGATGGCGAGGGGTGGGGGTGTGGCTGGGGCGTTATAGGCCATAGGCCATCGGCCTTCAGCCATCCGCCCCCTACACCTGGAACACGCCGACGCGGAATTCATCCTGGTGGGGGTTCTGCGCGCAGGCTTCGAGGGCGCGGATGAGGCGGTCTCGGGTGTCGTTGGGGGGAATGATCTCGTCGACCCAGAGGCGGGCGGCGGCGTAGCGGGGGTCGAGTTCGGTGTCGTATTTGCTCTTGACCTCGTCGTAGAGGCGCTGGAGTTCCTCGTCGTCGGGCTGGTGGCCGCTGCGCTTGAGGGCGGCGAGCTGGATGTCCAGCAGCGTCTTAGCGGCGGCGTTGCCGCTCATGACGGCGTATTTGGCGCTGGGCCACGCGAACAGGAAGCGGGGGGCGTAGGCTTTGCCGTTCATGGCGTAGTTCCCCGCCCCGAAGGACCCGCCGGTGATGATGGTGATCTTGGGGACGACGGTGTTGCTCACAGCGCTCACGAGTTTCGCGCCGCGCCGGATGATGCCCTCCTGTTCGCTGTCGCGGCCGACCATGAAGCCGGTCACGTCACTCAGGAACACGAGGGGCACCCCGGCCTGGTTGGCGTCCATGATGAAGCGGGCGGCCTTGTCGGCGCTGTCGCCGTAGATGACGCCGCCGACCTCAATGCGGGTGCGCAGGCCGGGTTCGCCGCCGCTCTTGAGTTTCTTCTTGATCACGGTGCGCTGGTTGGCGACGAACGCGACGGGGTAGCCACCGGCGCGGGCGAAGCCGCAGACGAGGGTCTCGCCGTACTCGGGTTTGAACTCGTGGAACTCGCCGCCATCGACCAGGGCGGTGATGAGGTCGCGCACGTCGTACGTCCTGCTGCCGTCGAAGCCGACGAGGTCGGTGAGGTCGCGTTCCGGGGCGGGCAGTGTCTCCTTGCGGCGTCTGGCGAACGGGGCGGGGTCGCCCTGCGCGTACAGGTCGGCCAGCGCGCGGATGCGTTTCAGGGCGGCGGCGTCGTCGGGTTCCTTGTAGTCCACGGTCCCGGCGATGGAGGCGTGCATGCCCGCCCCGCCGAGGTCCTCGCTGTCCACGACCTGTCCGATGGCGGCCTTCACCAGCGCGGGTCCGGCGAGGTACAGGCCCGAGCCTTCGGTCATGATCAGGGTGTCGCACATGACGGGCAGGTACGCGCCGCCTGCGACGCAGTTGCCCATGATCGCGGCGATCTGCGGGATGCCGCGCGCGCTCATGCGGGCGTTGAGGTAGAAGACGCGGCCGAAGTCGTCCTGGTCGGGGAAGATCTCGTCCTGCATGGGCAGGTATACGCCGGCGCTGTCCACGAGGTACACGACCGGGAGGTGGTTTTCCAGGGCGATGGTCTGCGCGCGGATGACCTTCTTCGCGGTGATCGGGAAGAACGCTCCGGCCTTCACGGTGGCGTCGTTGGCGATGATCATCCACGGGCGGCCCTGGATGGTGCCGATGCCGGTGACGGTCCCGCCGGACGGGCAGCCGCCGACGTCCTGGTACATCTCCCAACCGGCGAAGGTCATGAGTTCGTCGAAGGGGGTGCCATCGTCGATGAGCTGGCGGATGCGTTCGCGGGCGGTGAGGCGGTTCTTGTCGTGCTGGCGCTGCTGGGCCTTGGCGCCGCCACCGGCGTGTACGGTCAGGCGGTCAGTGACGAGGCGTTCCAGGGCGTCCTGCCACGCGCTACGGGTCGGGGGCGCCGGGGGGGCGCTGGTGTCGGGCTGGGTCATTGTTGCCCGCAGTCTAACAAACGCTCGTTAGGGGTGTGTGGGATACCCGGCGCTGTCCGGTCCTCAGCGGACTGCAACGGCGGCGCAACGGTCTCCGGCGCAGTCTGGCGTCACAGAGGCTTCAGCCTCAGTCCCCGGCGTCTCCAAGGAGCACCCATGCGTCACCTCACGACCCTGCTGGCCCTGACCGCCCTGTCCACTGCCACCGCCGCGCCCGTGACCCTCACCCTGAACGGTCAGCCCGCCAGCCTCAACACCACGGTCATCGGCGGCGTCACGTACATCAAACTGGCCGACCTTCAGAAAGTCCTGGCGGCGCAGGGCGGCGCGAACGCGAAAGCCAGCGTGACCGGCTGCGTCAACGAGTGGCTGTTCAACGGCATCTGGCGCCTGCGCGTCACGAAGGTCACGCCGTTCCACAACGACCCGTACGGCGACGGGTACGCCGTCACGGTCGAGGTGAAGAACGGCACCACGCAGACCCTGACCCTGGATGACGCGGGCATTCACTACAACAGCGCGCGGAACCTCACCTTCGCCGACGGCGACAGCTGGGCGAAGATGACCCTGGGCGTGGGCGCGTGGCAGGACAAGACCTACGCGAAACTGCCGCAGGGCACGGGAACGGTCTACACCTTCCAGATCTTCCCGGAGGAGAAACTGGACGCCGCTGCCCTCGCCGCCGCGACCCCCCAGAAGTTCCTGTTCGAGGTGGACCCGAAGCTGGACAGCAGCGTCAAGGCGCGCTTCTCGGTGCCGGACCCGAGTTTCCGGGTAGACCTGACCTGCCGCAAGTGACCCCCAGGGGGGAGGTGGGAGACGCCCACCCGCACCGCCGACCGGGTGTCAGACTGGAGGTCACCGTGACTGCTTCCTCTCCCTTGCCGCCCGGCCCCCGCATCTCGCCGCTGCGCTCCGCGCTGGACCTGCGCCGCGACCCGCTGGGGTACCTGCGCCACCTGCGCGCCGCGTACGGGGACGCCTTCCGCGTGCGGATCGGCCCGCGCGAGGTGCTGATGGTCACGCACCCGGACGCGGCGCGCGAGGTGCTCGTCACGCAGGCCGCGCGGTTTCGCAAGGGGCGCGGCATCCAGAAGATGCAGGACTTCCTGGGCACGGGCCTCCTGACCGCCGAGGGGCAGACGTGGCGCACCCACCGCCGCCTGATGCAGCCCTCCTTTCACCGCGCGGCGCTGAGCGGCATGGCGGACGACATCGTGCAGGCGACCCGGCCCACCCACGCGGCCCTGCTGAAGGCCGCCGACTCCGGCGAGGGGCTGGAGGTGGGCGGCGAGATGCTGCGCGTCACGCTGCGCGCCGTGGCGTCGGTGCTGTTCGGCACCGGCCTGACCGACGGGGAACTGGCCGTGGTGGAGGCCGAACTGCCGCCCCTGCTGGACCACACGGCCAGTCGCGTGCGCTCGGTGGTGGACCTGCCGCGCTGGCTGCCCACCCCGGCCGGGCAACGCTCGGCGGCCGCCAGCCGGGCGCTGGACGCCATCGTGGCGCGCATCATCGCCGCGCGGCGGGCCGAGCAGGAGGCCGGCACTCTGGGGAACGACCTGCTGGGGCTGCTGCTGGCCGCCCGCGACGAGGAGGGCGGCGGCCTGAGTGACCGCGAACTGCGCGACGAGGTCATGACGCTGTTCCTGGCCGGGCACGAGACGACCGCGAACACCCTGACGTTCCTGCTGCTGCTGCTCGCCCGCCACCCCGACGTGCAGGGCCGCGTACGGGCCGAACTGCGCGGGGTGCTGGGGGACCGCGACCCCACCGCAGCCGACCTCCCGCGCCTGCCGCTGCTGCACGCCTGCATCCAGGAGACGCTGCGGCTGTACCCACCCGCGTGGCTGGTGCCCCGGCAGGCGACCGCCCCGGTCCGCGTGGCGGGCTTCGACCTGCCGGAAGGCGCGGCGGTGTCGGTGTGCATCTACCTGCTGCAGCGGCACGCGGTGTACTGGCCAGATCCCAACGCCTTCGTGCCGGACCGCTGGCTGCGCGGCGAACGCACCCCGGACGCGTTCATGCCGTTCGGCCTGGGGCCGCGCATGTGCATCGGGAACAACCTCGCGCTGATGGAGGCGGGGCTGATCGCCGCGCTGCTGCTGCGGGACGTGCGCGTGACCGTCCCGGACGGCGGCCCCACCGGCCTGAACGCGGGCGTGACCCTGCGCCCGGACGGCCCGGTGACCGCCGTGTTCCACCGCTGAACGACAACCGGCCCCGGCGTGACACCAGGGCCGGTCGCCTGAACGGGTTACGCGTGGATGGGCGCGCCGGTCTTCGCCTGCAACTCCTCCAGCGTCACGCCCGGGGCGAGTTCCACCAGTTTCAGGCCCTCCGGCGTGACGTCCAGCACACCCAGGTCCGTGATGATGCGGTTCACGACCGCCTGCCCGGTCAGCGGCAGGGTGCAGTCGGGCAGGATCTTGTGCGCGTCCCCTTTGGCGACGTGCTCCATGAGGACCACGACGCGCTGCACGCCCGCCACGAGGTCCATCGCGCCACCCATGCCCTTGACCATCTTGCCGGGAATCATCCAGTTCGCCAGGTCACCCTTCTCGCTGACCTGCATGGCGCCCAGGATCGCCAGATTCACGTGCCCGCCGCGGATCATGGCGAAACTGTCCGCGCTGGAGAAGAAACTCGCGCCAGGCAGCGCCGTGACGGTCTGCTTCCCGGCGTTGATCAGGTCGGGGTCCACCTGCTCCTCGGTGGGGAACGGGCCGATGCCGAGCAGACCGTTTTCACTTTGCAGCATGACGCTCACGCCGCCTGGGATGTGGTTGGCGACCAGGGTGGGCAGGCCGATGCCCAGGTTCACGTAGTAGCCGTCCTGCAGTTCACGGGCCGCGCGGGCGGCCATCTCGTCTCGGGTCCAGGGCATGGGTGACCTCCTTGAAGTCAGTGGGGGGTGGGATTGTGAAAGTCAGGGGCAGCTTGCGGCGCGGGTTGCCGGGGTGTCAAGCCGCCGGGCCCGCTGGAATGGACACCCGTATCATGCCCGGCGCCCGTCACAGGCCCGTTTCAGGTGGAGTTTCCGCTTCCCGCGTCCGGCGCGCCGCTCCCGGCCTCCAGCATCCGCCGGAGGATGACGTGGTGGTCCTCGAAGAACCGCCTCGGGCGCGCCAGCGCGTGCGCGAGGGGCACCGGGCGGGTCCCCGCAGGCGGCGCGTCCGCGAGGACGACGTGCGCGGCAGTCGGCACGCCCAGCGAGCGGGCCGGGTGGGCAAACACGATCGCCCCGGCGGGCAGCCTGTCGGGGTGCAGGGGCGTGGCGGGCAGCGTCCACAGACCCGCGCCGACCGGGCCGGGGCGGCGGGCCAGCCACAGGTGTTCCGGTGTGACGTGCAGGTCGAGGCGTTCGTGGCGGGGCGTGCCGTCCCAGGCGGCCCGTTCGGCCTCCAGGGCGGCCCACTCGGCGCGCAGGCGGGTGAAGGTGCGGGTGCTCAGGAAGCGGGTCAGGAATCCGGCGACCGCCGGGGGCAGGTGAGCGGGCACCTCGCCCCGTTCCAGGAGGGCGCGGCGTACCGCCGTGGCGTTCAGCATGCCGTCCTGCGCCATCACGGGCGGGCTGGGGTCGAGGGTCCAGTCGGGAAACCAGTGCAGGTAGCTGCTGCTGGCGTCCTTCTCGAAGCCGGTCAGGTGGATGGGGTCGTCTCCGGCCTCCGCCCGCGCGAGGTGCCGCACGTGCGCCGCCCAGCGGGTCGCGTCGAACTCGTCCGGGAGGGGCCGCAGGCTCACGCGGCCCGGCGGGACTCCCGACTCGCGCAGCGCGGCGCGGATCATCCCGGCCCGTTCGCGCGGCATGAACGGGTTGCGGGCGCTGCGGGCGAGGTTCGCGCTGCCCAGCAGCACCAGCAGCCGACCGTGCCGGTCCAGGGCCGCGCGCATGGTGTGCAGGTGCCCCGCGTGCGGCGGCTGGAAGCGGCCCACGTACACGGCCAGCGGGCCGGTCATACGAACTCCGGTTGAATGGGCTGCAAAGCCCATGCAATCCGAGCGGATGCGAGTGGGAGCGGGGCGGGTTCCGGACGTGGAGCCGGCAATCTGGTGACGTTCCGGATTGTTGGCGAAACAGACGGAATCCGTCTCACAGCCCGTGGCGGTCGCGCAGGCTGGCGATCAGCGCGTCGCGCCGCGCCTGCAGGGGGGCGCCCAGGCTGACGTGGTAGCGGTGCGGGTTCAGGAGGCGGCGGGTACCTTCGGGCAGCGCGGCGATCTCCGCGCGGGTGCGGGCCTGGATGTCGGTCAGCGGTTCGGGCGGCTGTCGGCGCACGCCGCCGTCCATGACGACCACGCGCGGGTCGGTCCAGGTCAGTCCGGCGGGCACGCGGCGCGACCCGAGGGGGTTGGTGGGGTCGCTGACGCGCTCGCCGGGCTGCGGCGCGGGGTCGTGCAGCCCTGTGATGACATCCATGACCAGGCCGCCCTGCCCGGTGTGGGCGCGCCAGACGCGTTTGTCGCCGGGCACGCTGGCCTTGGCGGGGTCCCCGGTGAGTTTCATGCGGTCCTGCCCGTCCAGCGCGACCAGTTTGAACACGCCGCCCAGCGCGCCGCCGCCCTCGCCGCCGCCCGTGGCGAGCTGCGTGCCGACGCCGTACACGTCCACCCGGCCGCCGCCCTTGATGACGCTCTCGATCACGAATTCGGACAGGTCGTTGCTGGCGACGATCTGCACGTCGGGGAAGCCCGCTCCGTCCAGCTCGGCGCGCACCTGCGCGGACAGGTACGCGAGGTCCCCGCTGTCCAGCCGCACGCCGCGCAGCTCGTGCCCGGCGGCGCGCAATTCCCGCGCGACGGTCAGGGCGTTCGGGAGGCCGCTGCGCAGCGTGTCGAAGGTGTCCAGCAGCAGCGTGGTGGCGTCCGGGTACAGCGCGGCGTAGGCGCGGAAGGCGTCCAGTTCGGTGGGGAACGCCTCGACCCAGGCGTGCGCGTGCGTGCCGGTGGCGCGCAGGCCGTAGCGGGCGGCGGCCTCGACGTTGCTCGTGCCGGTCGCCCCGCCGATCACGGCGGCGCGCGTGGCGCCCAGCGCGCCGTCCGGGCCCTGCGCGCGGCGCGCGCCGAACTCCACGACCTCGCCCCCGTGCGGGCTGGCCTGCGCAGCGTAGACCAGCCGCGCGGCCTTCGTGGCGATCAGGGTCTGGAAGTTCAGGACGTTCAGCAGAGCCGTCTCGATGAGCTGCGCCTCCCACAGCGGGCCGCGCACGGTCAGCAGCGGTTCGTGCGGGAAGACCACGCGGCCCTCCGGGAAGGCCGTGACCTGACCGCTGAAGCGCCAGCCGCGCAGGGCGCTCAGGAAGGCCGGGCGGAACAGCCCGGTGCCCTCCAGGTACGCGAGGTCCCGGTCCGTGAAGCGCAGGCCCTCAAGCGCACTCAGGGCGGGGTCCAGACCGGCCCACACCGCGTACCCGCCCTGGAACGGCGAGCGGCGGAAGTACAGGTCGAAGGTGGCGGTCTGGGTGTGCAGGCCGGCCTCGTGGTAGCCCTGCATCATGGTCAGCTGGTACAGGTCCGTGAACAGCGCCGAGCCGAGCGGGGAGGTGTCATTCATCCGTGTTCTCCTTCCGGGACCGCCTGCCCGCGTGGTTCCAGGCCGGTCGCCCACACGCACCCGGCCGAGAGGATGAACGACGCGGCGAACACCGTCAGGGCCAGCGTCAGATTCCCGCTGAGCAGCAGCCCACCCGCCACCGGGGAGATCAGGCTGCCCAGCCGCGCGGCGGCGCTGACCGTGCCCATGCCGGTGGCGCGCAGGGTGGTGGGGAACACCTCGGCGGCGAAGGCGTACAGCGCGCCCCAGGTGCCCAGCAGCGAGAAGGCCAGCAGGCCGGAGGCGATCAGCGTCCAGACGGGACTGCTCGACAGCATGAACAGGTACGCGCCGGCGGCGCTGGCCAGCATGAAGCCCACCAGGGTCGCGCGGCGACCCACCCACTCGATGAGCAGGCTGGACAGCAGGTACCCGGGAATCTGCGCCAGGGCCAGGATCATGGTCACGCGGTACGCCTCGGGCAGGTCGACGCCCTGCGTGCGCAGGTACGTGGGCAGCCACGAGAAGATCCCGTAGTAGCCCAGGCTCATGCCGAACCACGCCAATGCCAGCAGCAGCGTCCGGTCACGCAGCTGCGGGGACAGCAGCGCCGCCCAGCGGGCCGGACGGCCCGGCACGCGGCGCGGGGCGGCCAGCGTGCCTGCGGGCAGCGTGCGGCCATTGAGCTGCGCCACGCGGGTCAGGGCCCGCTGCGCCTCGTCCAGGCGGCCGCGGGAGACCAGCCAGCGCGGCGAGTCCGGCACGCCGGTCCGCACGAGCAGGCCGACCACGCCGGGCAGCGCCGCGACGAGCACCATGATCCGCCAGCCCTCCTGCGGGGGCAGCAGCTGCCCGATCAAGTACGCCAGCGCGCCGATCAGCAGCGTCCCGATCGCCCAGAAGCCCTCGGTGAGGACCAGGAAGCGGCCCCGCACGCGCCGGGGGACGAACTCGGCCATCAGGGCGTAGTCGACGGCCATGGTCCCGCCGATCGCGAAGCCCGCCAGTACCCGCGCGAGCACCAACACCCAGATGTTCGGGGCCATCGCGCCGACCAGGCCGAAGATCACGCCGGCCAGCACGGTGAACAGGAACACCGGGCGGCGGCCGTACACGTCGGCCTGCCGGCCCCAGAAGGGCGCGCCCAGCAGCATGCCCGCGAACGTCGCCGAGAGAAGCATGGTGGCGCCCAGCGCGCCGGGCGGCAGGCCGAAGGAGGCGTTCACGCCGGGCAGCGCGAAGCCCATCAGCAGGACCTCCATGGCGTCGGCGGCAAAGGTCAGGCCGCAGATGAGCAGCAGCCGGATCTGGAACGGCCCCACGCCCAGGTGCTCGATGACCGCGTCCACGGTGAGCGTGCCGGGCAGGGGCGCGGCAGGCACGTCGTCCGGGAGTTGCAGTCGCGTGGGCCGCTCGGTCACCCGTTCAGTGTAGAGCGTTCCGGCCTGCGCCCGGGCGCCACCTGCGCGCAGGTGGAATACTGCGCGGCATGAGCATGCAGCAGATCATCCGGCGTGAACTGGCCGTCCAGGCCGAGATCGACCCGGCGGCGGAAGTCGAGCGGCGCGTGGCGTTCCTGGGCGCGTACCTGCGGGCGTCGGGCACGCGGGGCTTCGTGCTGGGCATCAGCGGCGGGCAGGACAGCACCCTGGCGGGGCGGCTGTGCCAGCTGGCCGCCGAGCGCCTGCGCGCCGACGGGACCGAGGCGACCTTCGTGGCGGTGCGCCTGCCGTACGGCGTGCAGGCCGACGAGGCGGACGCGCAGCGCGCCCTGGCGTTCATCCGACCCGATCAGAGCGTGACGGTGAACGTGAAGGGCGCCGTGGACGCCGCCTCGGGCGCCGCCTCCGCCGCGCTGGCAGAGGTGGGTGCAGGCGGCGAACTGCGCGACTTCGTGCGGGGGAACATCAAGGCCCGCGAGCGGATGGTCGCGCAGTACGCGCTGGCCGGGCAGCTGAACCTGCTCGTGGTGGGCACCGACCACGCCGCGGAGGCCATCACGGGCTTCTTCACGAAGTACGGGGACGGCGGCGTGGACCTGACCCCCCTGACCGGCCTGAGCAAACGCCAGGGCGCGCAGCTGCTGGAGTTCCTGGGCGCGCCCCGCGCGACGTGGCAGAAGGTCCCCACCGCCGATCTGGAAGACGACCGCCCCGGCCTGCCGGACGAGGTCGCGCTGGGCCTGACGTACGCGCAGATCGACGATTACCTGGAAGGCAAGCCGGTCGCGCCGGAGGTGGCCGGGAAGCTGGAGCGCCTGTACCGCGTCACCCGCCACAAGCGCGCGGTGCCGGTCACGCCCTTCGACGGGTGGTGGCAGGAGGCGTAGACGGACCGGAGGTCACGCGGGAACGTCCACCCCGCGTGACCTCCCAGGCGGCCGGACTTACCCGGCGCGGACGGTGCGCTGCTCGATGCGCTTCTCGGGCGCCGCGTTGAGCACGACGCGCTGCACGAAGATGCCGGGGGTGTCCACGTCGTCCGGGTCGATCTGACCGATCTCGACGATCTCCTCGACCTCCGCGACCGTGACCCGGCCGCAGGTGGCGGCCATCGGGTTGAAGTTGCGGGCGGTCTTGCGGTACACGAGGTTCCCGGCGCGGTCCGCCTTCCAGGCCTTCACGAGGGCCACGTCGGCCACGATGCCGCGTTCCAGGATGAACGTCTGGCCGTCGAAATCCTTGTGTTCCTTGCCCTCGGCGACGGTGGTGCCCACGCCGGTCTTCGTGTAGAAGCCGGGGATGCCCGCGCCTCCGGCGCGCATGCGTTCGGCCAGGGTGCCCTGCGGCGTGAATTCCAGTTCGAGTTCCCCGGCGAGGTACTGGCGTTCGAATTCCTTGTTCTCGCCGACGTAGGAGCTGATCATCTTGCGGATCTGGCGGGTCTGGAGCAGCAGCCCCAGGCCCCAGCCGTCCACGCCGGCGTTGTTGCTGACGGCGGTCAGGTTGGTGGCGCCGCTGTCGCGCAGGGCGAGGATGAGCTGTTCGGGAATGCCGCACAGGCCGAAGCCCCCTACGGCGATGGTCTGGCCGTCGGCCACGATGTCTGCAAGCGCCGCGTGGGCGTCGGGGTACACCTTGTTCATGTTGGCTCCAGTGTAGAACGAACGGTCGTTAGGACGCGGGGAGGGTGTCCAGGAATCCCTCCAGCAGCGCGCGGAAGGCCGCCGGGTCCTCCTGCGGGAAGCCGTGCCCGCGCCCGGGCAGGACGGTGGCGGCCGTGCCCAGCGCCGCCGCCTGCGCGCGCACGAGGCCAGGGGTGATCAGGGCGTCCAGTTCGCCGCCCAGCACCAGGGTCGGCAGTCCGGCCAGCCGCGCGGCCTCCACCTGCCACCCGGCGAGCGCACGGGCGTTCCCGCTGTAGTGCGTGGCGGCCATGTTCGCCCCGTCGGTCAGCAGGTCCACGAAGTTCGCGGGGCGCCCGGAGGGGAACAGCGCGCCCAGGCTGGCCTCCAGCAGAGCGGGCGTGGTGCGCAGCAGCTCCAGCACCGGGTAGTGCTCCTCGGGCGTGACCAGCCCGCTCAGGGGTGCACTGGCGGCCAGCACCAGCCCCGCGAGGGCCTGCGGGTCACGCGCCGCGACCTCCAGCGCCACCGCGCCGCCCAGCGAGTGGCCCAGCAGCACCGGCCGCGTGACGCCCTGCGCGCGCAGCCACTCCTGCACCCAGTCCGCATAAGCTTCAATGGAGACGGGGCCCGAATGCGGCGTGCCCGCGAAACCCGGCAGGTCCGGGGCGAGCACCCGCCACCCGGCGGGCGGGTACGCCAGCAGGTCCACCCACCAGCGGGACGAGGCGAAATTACCGTGCAGGGCCACCAGCGTGCGGGTCACGCCCCCATCAGACATGTCTGACCTCCGTCGCGTCCAGGGCGGGTGGCAGCGGCGCCGTGCCCAGCAGCTCCCGCAGGGCGTCTTCGAAGGCGGCGGTATCGGCCAAGCCGCCCAGGTGCCCGCGCGGCGAGTCGAATTCCAGGTGGGTGTGTGCCACGCCCGCCGCCTGCGTCTGCGCGGCGAAATCGCGCATCTCGGCGGCGGGGAAGAACTGGTCGCCGCGCACGTTCACGCTCAGCAGCCGCGTGCCCTGTTCGCGCCAGCGGCGGCACAGGTCGTCCAGCGGGGCCACCTCCAGCAGATCGTGCGTCTGCACGGCCCGGCCGATATCCAGCACGTGCCGCAGGTCGGCGGTCACCGTGCGGGTGCGCAGGTAGGCGTCCACGTCCGTGTCCCGGAAAAGCAGGTCCACGCCGTCCGCGCCCAGCCCGAAGAAGGTGATCAGGCGCAGCGTCTCGTGCAGCGCCGCGTCCGGGCCGCCCTGCGCCGCCGCGTGCAGGAGCGGCCCGAACACGCCGCGCAGCACCGGCCCCGCGACCGGGCTGCTCACGACCGCCGCCACGCGCGGCGCCAGCGCCGGGGTGCGCGCCGCCCACTGCAGGGCCTGCATCCCGCCGAAGCTGGGCCCCACCACCGCGTGCCAGTGCGGCGCCCCCAGAGAGCGCAGCAGCCCGCACTGCGCCCCGTGCAGGTCAGCCATCGTCCACGCCGGGAACCGCGCCCCCCAGGGCCGCCCGTCCGGGTGGAGCGTGGCGGGGCCGGTCGTGACGACCTCCGGGTCGCGCACCTGCACGTTTCCGGGCGTGTTCAGGCACGCCACGTAGAACCGGTCGGTGTCCAGCGCGCGGCCCGGGCCGATCAGGGCGTCCCACCAGCCGGGCGTCCCGTCGGGCTGCTCGCCAGCGGCGCGCATGGTGCCGGTGTAGTGGTGACAGACCAGCACGGCGTTGTCCCGCGCGGCGTTGAGTTCACCCCAGGCCCGGCCGCCCAGGCGCAGCGGTACCGTCTGGCCCGCCACGGTCAGGTCACCTCTCAGTTCAAAGGCGCCAGGGGATTCTCCTGGCATCCACGTCCACGGACTGTCTCGCATCGCGGTTCAGGCTAGGCGCGGGGCGTCACGGGCCGGTTACACGCCCGGTCAGCGGCGGGTGTAACGCGCGTGTGACGGCCCGGCCCTACACTGCGCAGCGAACATGAAAACACTCCTGATGACGGGCGTTCTGCTCGCGCTGTCTGGCGCGGGCGCAGTGAAGGTCGGCGTGCTGCTTCCCCTGAGCGGGGCGGGCAGCGTGTCCGGCCAGGCCGCAAAAAACGGGTACCAGCTGGCCCTCGACGAGATCAACAAGGCGGGCGGCGTGCTCGGCAAGCCCCTGGAACTGGAATTCGCCGATGACGGCAGCGCGCCCGCCAAGGCCGTGCCGGAATTCGTGAAGCTCGTGACGGTCGAGAAGGTGGACTTCATGGCGGGCGGCGTGAGCAGCGCCACCAGCATCGCCATCAGCGGGCCCGCCAAGCAGTACAACACCTTCATGGCCTGGATCGGCGCGGCCGCCGTGCCCGTCGAGGACGCCTTCGCGGACCACCCGTACTTCTTCCACTACCACCCCTGGTCGTACTACAACTTCGAGGCGATCCTCGGGTACTTCAAGTACCTCAAGACGTACAAGAAGGCCAAGAACATCGCCATCGCGTACGAGGACGGCCCCTTCGGCAGCGCGGGCATCGACGCGACCGTGGACGCCTTCAAGAAGGCCGGGTTCAACGTCGTCATGACCGAGAAGTTCAAGACCGGCAGCGGCAACTTCGGTCCGCTGGTCAGCAAGGCCAAGGCCGCCAAGCCCGACATCCTGTACTGGGTCGGCTACGACACCGACGCCCTGCCCCTGGCGACCGAGATCAAGCAGCAGAACCTGCAGCTGGGCCTGCTGTACGGCACCCCCCCCAGCTGGCCCGTGGGCTTCGAGAAGAACAGCCTCTCGGACAACGTGGCGGGCCTGAGCCTGTGGCTGTCCACCAGCCCCAACAAGGACAGCCGCACGTTCGTCGCCGCGTACAAGAAGAAGTACGGCACGGTCACCGACGAGTACTTCGCGCCGCTGGCGTACGTGAACCTCAAGACACTGGCCGCCGCGATCAACCGCGCGGGCACGACCGACAAGGCCAAGGTCGCCGCCGAGATGGCCAAGACGAACGTGTCCACGCCGTTCGGGCAGCTGACCTTCAGCCCCAGCCTGAAAACCAAGTACCAGGGCTTCAAGGCCGGGAACTGGCTGCATTTCCAGTACCTCGGGGACGCGCGCGTGCCGGTCTTCCCGATCAAGTTCGCGCAGAAACCCATGGTGTACGGCAAGTAACAGCACGTCCGGCGTCACGCCGCAGCAGGGGGGCCGTCCGGGGTCGTAGGGACGGCCCCCCACGTTCAAGGGAGTAAATCATGGACTTATTTGTGCAGACGCTGGTCAACGGCCTGCTCCAGAGTGGCCTGTACGCGCTCGTCGCGTCGGGGCTGGCGCTGGCGGTGGGCGTGGTCGGCATCGTGAATTTCGCGCACGGGGAATACCTGATGATCGGGGCGTTCCTGGCGTGGGCGGGCAGCGCCTTCCTGGGCGTGGACCCGCTGCTGAGCCTGCCAGTGATCGCCGTCGCCGTGTTCGCCATCGGGGCGCTGACGTACCGCGTGAGCATCCGGCACGTGCTGCTCGCGCCGGAACTGAACCAGATGCTGCTGACCTTCGGGCTGGGCATCCTGCTGCAGAACCTCGCGCTGATGCTGCTGGGCGGGAACACCCGCACGGTCACCACCCCGTACCAGGCGAGCAGCATGCAACTGGGTGACCTGAGCGTGGGCGGCCCGAAGGCGCTGGCGTTCGGGCTGGCGGCGCTGCTGCTGGGCGCGCTGTACGTGGTGCTGTACCGCACGACGCTGGGCCGCCAGATGCGCGCCGTGGCGCAGAACCGCCGGGGCGCGCAGCTGATCGGCATCAACGTGGACCGCGTGTACCTGATCGCGTTCGGCGTGAGCTGCGCCCTGGCGGCGGTGGCGGGCGTGCTCGTGAGCGTGCTGCTGTTCGCGTCCCCGACCGTGGGGCTGGTGTTCGCCCTGAAGGCCTTCGCGATCATCGTGATGGCGGGCCTGGGGAACCTGACGGGCGTGCTGTGGGCGTCGGTGCTGCTGGGCGTCAGCGAGGCGCTGGTGCAGACGTACGTGCCGGGCGGCGGCGGCTGGAGTGACGCGGTGTTCTTCCTGATGATCTTCGGGACGCTGGTCCTGCGCTCGTACCGGGGTGCCCGGTGAGTGCCCGCAACGTCGAGGGGGGAACGCCCGTGCGCACCGCGCCGCGCCGTGAGATCACGCCGGGCGCCGCGCTGCCCCTGCTGGGGTTCCTGCTGCTGGCGGCGCTGTTCCCGTTCCTGCCGCTGGGCAGTCGCGCGGAGTTCCTGCTGCAGATCGCGTTCTTCACGCTGGTTGCGGGCATCATGGCGCTGTCGTGGGACATCCTGGCGCGCAGCGGGCAGGTGAGCCTCGCGCACGCGGCGTTCTACGGGCTGGGCGCGTACGGGTACGCACTGCTGCTGAAAGCGGGGCTGCCCTGGCTGCTGGCCATGCCGGTCGCGGCGCTGCTGGCAGGCGGCGTGAGCCTGATCCTGGGCGCGGTCACCATGCGCCTGAGCGGCATGTACTTCGCGATCGCCACGCTGGCCTTCACGGAGGTGGTCCGCACGATCATCCAGAACCTCCCCGAGAGCGTCGCGGGCGGCGCGACCGGCCTGCTCGTGCCCGCGCTGCTGGGCGGGAACAGCCGCGCGCAGTACTTCCTCGCGTGGGGCCTGCTGGCGTTCACGGTGCTCGTCAGTCTGGCGGTGCGCCTGACGCGGCTGCACTTCGCGTTCGCCGCGATCCGGCAGGGCGAGGAAACAGCGCGGGTGCTGGGCGTGAGCATCGTGCGCTTCAAGCTGCTGGCGTTCTTCATCAGCTCGTCGCTGGCGGCGCTGGCGGGCGTGCTGTACGCCGGGAAGACGTTCTTCATCAACCCGCTGGAGACCTTCAGCCTGGCGAACTCCATCGCGCCGCTGACCACCTCGATCTTCGGGGGGCTGTACACGACGCTGGGGCCGGTGCTGGGCGCGGGCGTGCTGCGCGTGGCCGAGGAACTGCTGCATAACAGCGTGAAGAACGGCTATCTGGTGGTGTACGGGCTGGTGCTGATGCTGAGCATCCTGTGGCTCCCGCGCGGCCTGATGGGCCTGCGCCGGGGCAGGAAACATGGAGGTGACCTGTGACTGCCACTGCAACAAAGGGCGCCCTCTCCCCCACCCCGCCGGGAGCGGAAGTGCTGCGCGCCGAGGGCCTCTCCAAGCGCTTCGGGGGCCTGAAGGCCGTGCAGGACGTGTCGTTCACGCACCATCAGGGTGAGATCCTGGCGGTGATCGGGCCGAACGGGGCGGGCAAGACGACGCTGCTGAACCTGCTGTCCGGCGTGTACAGCCCGTCGGCGGGACGGCTGCACCTGATGGGCCGCGACGTGACCGATCAGCCCATGGAGGCCCGCTGTCACGCCGGGCTGGGCCGCGCGTTCCAGATCGTGCGGCCCTTCCCAGAGATGACCGTGCACGAGAACGTCACGGTGGGCGCGCTGTTCGGCAAACCCGGTCAGCGCCTGCCGGAGGCGCGCGAGCGGGCCTGGGCGCTGCTGGAACGCACCGGGCTGGCCGCGCACGCCGACAAGGCCGCGCATGAACTGACGCTGCTGCAGGACAAGCGGCTGGAGGTGGCGCGCGCCCTGGCGACCAACCCCAGCGTGCTGCTGCTGGACGAGGTGATGGCGGGCCTGCGTCCCGGCGAGGCTCAGGAGGCGGTGGCCCTGGTGCGCGGCGTGCGCGAGAGCGGCGTGAGCGTCCTGTTCATCGAGCACATCATGCCGGTCGTGCGGGATCTGGCCGACCGGGTGGTCGTGATGGATCAGGGGCAGGTGCTCGCGCAGGGCACCTACCGCGAGGTGACGGCCGACCCACGCGTGGTCAGCGCGTACCTGGGCACGGAAGAGGGGCTGCAAGCATGAAGAGAATTGCGGTGAGTCGGAGACGAACCCGACCGGAGGGAGCAGCAATGTTGAGCGGACTTCAGGAGATGGACGGACTTCCGGTGGTGTCCCGGAAGGTCGGGAATCGGATGAATCCGGTATGACCTACACACTGAATCGGACGTCCCCTACAGCGAATGACGTGGGGCAGGAACTGAGGATCGAGGGTCTGGCCGCCGGGTACGGGAAGGTGCAGGTGCTGTGGGACGTCTCGCTGCACGCCGCGCCGGGTGAGTTCGTGGCGGTGATCGGCGCGAACGGGGCGGGCAAGACGACCACGCTGCGCGCCGTGAGTGGCGTGGTGAAGCCCAGCGCGGGCCGCATCACGCTGGGTGGCGTGGACATCACGCGGGCTGAACCGAGCCGCGTGGTGGCGCTGGGCCTGGGGCACGTCCCGGAGGGCCGCGAGCTGTTCCCGCACATGACGGTCCGCGAGAACCTGGACCTGGGCGCGGCCATGAGCGCCGCCGCCCGCGCGCGCGCCGCCGAGACGCTGGGCGAGGTGTACGCGCTGTTCCCCCGGTTGCAGGAACGCGCGGGGCAGCTGGCGGGCACGCTGTCGGGTGGGGAGCAGCAGATGGTCGCGGTGGGCCGCGCGCTGATGGCCCGTCCCAGCGTGCTCGTGGTGGACGAACCCAGCCTGGGCCTGTCGCCGCTGATGACACAGACGGTGTTCGAGGCGCTGAAGGCCGTGAACGCGCAGGGCGTGACGGTCGTGCTGGTCGAGCAGAACGTGAACCTCAGCCTGAAGCTGGCGCACCGGGCGTACGTGCTGGAGAACGGGCAGGTCGTCAAGGAGGGCACGGGCGCGGCGCTGCTGGCCGATCCGGCGGTGCGGGAGGCGTATCTGGCGCTGTGAGCGAACAGCAGGGGCGGGAGGGGGCGATTACACGTCCCCTCCCCCTTTTTCTGTTATTTCGGGAGGCCGCCGACGGTGGTCAGGGCCACGCCCTCCTGCCGGGCGTAGCGCAGGAAGTCCCGCAGCACGTCAAGCATCTGCGGCGCGTTGTCGTGCAGCAGCACGATCCCGCCCGCGTGCAGGTGGGCGCGGTAGCGGCGTTCCAGGACGGTGTCGCCGGGGTTCTGGAAGTCGCCGGGGTCGTCCGTCCAGAACACGGTGGTCAGGCCCGCGTCGCGCGCCGCCTGGAGGGTCGCGGGCGTGTACTCGCCGCCGGGCGGGCGGAAGTAGCGTACGGGTCTGCCGGTCAGGTCGCGCAGCAGGGTGTCCGTGCTCTGGAGTTCGTCCTGCACGGCGGCCGGGCTCAGGGGTGGCAGGCGGACGTGGTGGTAGGTGTGGTTGCCGACCTCGTGGCCCTGGGTGGCCATGTCGCGCACGAAGTACGGGTACGCCTGGGCGTTGCGACCGATCACGAAGAACGTGGCGTGCGCGCCGCTGCGGCGCAGCAGGTCCAGCAGCAGCGGCTCGAACAGCGGGTGGGGCGCGTCGTCGAAGGTCAGGGCGGCCAGATCCGTGGTGCCCCGGCGGGCGCGGTACAGCAGGCCGCCGTGTTCCCCACCGGCGACCTGGGCGGTGGTGTCGCGCAGCCGCGCGCGGTTCTGGGAGGTCAGGGGCGCGGCCGGGTCGGTGGTGAGGGTCGGGGTGGTCTCGCGCACGCGGTCGGCGGGGCGCGCCGTGGTGACTGCCGGGCCGGGGTTGACCCAGGCGCGCTCGTACGCGCCGCGTCCGGCGGCCCAGGTCTGGAAGTCGATCAGGCGGGCGCGGGGCACGCTGGCGGTCAGCAGGGGCAGCGGCCCGCCGAAGCCGCCGTAGCTGCCCGCGTCGTACACGCTGACGTCCACCTCGGTCAGGTCGGGGCGGGCGGCGAACACGCGCTGCACGGCCGTTTCAGCCAGGGTGCGGGCCTGGGGGTGCTGCGCGGCGTTCAGGGTCAGGATGGCGTGCGCCACCGTGATGAACCCGTTGCCGAGCACGTTCACGGTATGTACGTACGGCAGGGTGGGCGTGAGGGTCAGGGTGGGCAGGTCCGGCGCGGCGCGCGTGCCGGGCGCGACCGGTTGAATCTGGCCGGGCTGAAGCTGCCTGGGCTGAGTCTGGCCCGGCAGCGCGGCCAGCACGGGTGCGTGCGTGGGGGCCGTGCTGGCCTGGGCGGCAAGGGTCAGGGTCGCCAGCAGGGCGATCAGGGGACGGGCGGGGCGGGTGGGGTTCAATGGGCACTCCGGGTCAGCAGGGCGAGGATCGGGGCGGGCAGGTCCGGGAAGCGGCTGGTCGTGTCGGCCCACTTCAGGTTGGCCTGCATCCCAGCGGGCGTGTGGCCCTGGGCGGCGTACAGGGTGGCGGCGGCGCGGTACTGGGTGCGGGCCGCCTCATTCTGGCCTTCCTTGCGCAGGGTGGTGCCCAGGACGCTGGCAGCCAGGGCGTTGCGGGGTTCCTCGGTCAGGGCGCGGCGCAGTAGGGTCTCGCTGATCTTCAGGCCCTGCGGCGTGCTGCGCCCGGTGCCGGTGCCCAGCACGCCGCCTACGGTGCGTTCGGCGCGGTAGTAGTCGTACTGCGATTTCACGTACGCGAGGCTCAGGAAACCCAGACCCGCGCTGGATACGCGGCCCCCCCCGTCCGCCCGGGCGTAGGCGGTCATGCGGTCACCCTGGAAGGTGGGGGTCACGAAGCGCCACGCGCCGTCCACGCGGGCCAGCAGGCCCTGGTGCCGCGCGAAGGGCGTGGGTTCGCTGGCGTCCACCTGCACGTCCCCGCCAGGCAGGCGCAGCACGCTGGTCACGTGCCCGAGGTTGCTTTCCTGCCCGGTCTGGCTTTTCCAGACCATGACCAGTCCGGCGTCCAGGCCCGCGCGCTGGAGCAGGGCGGCGATGATGGTGCTCTGGAGCAGGCACTGCCGCTCGCCGTACTGAACGGTCGCGGCGAACTCGTAGCCGCGTTCCAGGCTGAAGTGCGGGATGCTGGCCTTGACGAAACGGTGGGCCCAGGCGGCGGTGTCCAGCGCCAGCTGGTCGTGCGCGGCGCCCCTCAGGCCCTTCAGGTGGGCGCGGCGGGCGTCCAGCGCGGCACCCAGGGTGGCCTGTCCCTCCAGCTTCACGCTCTGGCGGGCGTAGGCGGTCGTCAGCCAGTCCTCGAAGGTACCCTTCAGCCCGGCGCGGGCGTACGAGTCGGCCGCCAGGGCGCGGAAGGCGGGGCCGCCCAGGTGCAGGTCCGCGGGCACTGTGGGTGGTGGGGCGGCGTGGGCGGGGGCGGCGGGCAGGGCGAGCAGGGTCAGGGCTGTCAGGAGTCGGTTCATGGGGACCTCGTGCGGGGGTCAGAGTTTCAGGATGAGGTCGCGGCGGGCCATCCAGGCCAGGCCCAGCCACACGGCGGCGACGTAGCCCAGGGTGTACGTCCAGCCGCCGCCGACCGCGCCGAGGTGCCGCTGCGCGAGGGTCAGCAGGGCCGCGCCCATGGGCTGCGCGTTTCCCGCCCAGGTCACGCGCCAGTCCTGCAGGATCCAGATCTTGATCAGGATGGGCAGCACGTACCCGGCCAGGGCGTTGCGGCCCGGGATGGTCAGCGGGGCGAGCAGCGCCGCGCCGCGCGGCACGCGGCCCGAGTCGGCGATCAGCCAGGTCAGCAGCAGGGCCAGGGTGCCCAGGCCCGCCGCGTACAGGATGTACGGGGGGGTCCAGAGGGTCTTGCTGAGCGGCAGGTGCCCGCTGGCCGCCCAGCCGAAGCCCGCGGCGCTCAGGATCAGGCCCAGACCGAGCAGTTTGGCGGGCGCGCGCGGGTCGCGCAGGGACAGGACGCGCGCGGCGACGCTGCCCAGCAGCACGAGCGCGGTGGTGGGGATCACGGAGAGCAGGCCGCGCAGCCCCAGCGGGTTCAGGACGGCGTCGTTCAGGGCCTGCACGGGGTTGCTGGTCTCGCTGATCACGCCCACCCCGCCGGGGTGCACGCCGAGTTTCAGGAACGCGGCGTACCCGGCGAGCAGCAGCGCCGCGATCAGCAGGCGGGTGCGGCTGCGCAGGTCGCCGGGCAGCGCGGCGAACAGGGTGGCCAGCGCGATGAGTTGCAGTACCCCCAGCCCCAGCGTGAGGTGGTGGGTGGTGACGCTCGTCTCGAACGCGCCCAGCAGGTACAGCAGCGCGGCGCGTTCCAGCAGGCGGCGGGTGCGGGCCGCGCCGGTCAGGCCCGCGCGGGTCATGGCGGCCTGCGAGAACGGCAGGGCCGCCCCGGCGCAGTACAGGAACCACGGGAACACGAGGTCCGTGAGGGTCAGCCCGCCGAACGGCGCGTGCATGAGCTGCTCCGGCGTGGCGCTGCCCAGCGCGACGTTGTTCACGAGCAGCATGAGCAGCACGGTCGCGCCGCGGAAGGCGTCCAGCGCGGTCAGGCGGGGCCGCGCTGCGCGGGGCGGGCCGCCATTCTGGAGGTCGGGGGTGGGATCGCTGTGGCCGGTGGTGGGAGGTGGGGCCGGGAGCGTCATGCGCGCACGCTAGTCCTCTCATGAGCCGCGCAGGTGACTGAAATTTCCGGGTTGGGTGAGTCGTGTGAGCCCCCGCGCCGGGCGCGTTCGGCCGGCGTTCAGCACGGCGAAATACGCTAGATTTCCTCGCGTGACCCTTCACTGGCGGGACCTGACGTCCGCGCGGCGCACGCGGCTGCCGGCGGTGCGCGGCGCGGTGGCGCGCGAGCGGCTGCTCGCGGCGCTGGACGCCCGCCTGCTGCTCGTGACCGCGCCCGCCGGGTACGGCAAGACGACGGCGCTAGCGGGCGCGGCCACGGGTCGGCCCGGCCCGGTCGCGTGGCTGACGCTGGACGGCGACGACGCAGATCCGCTGGTGCTGGCGGCCAGCCTGTCGCTGGCGGTGCAGACGCTGCCTGGGGGCGCGCGCCCAGGTGACGCGCTGGGTGGGGGGGCGTCGCCGCGCCGGGTGGCGGGACTGGTGGCGGACGTGCTCGACGGCTGCGGGGCGCTGCTCGTGCTGGACGAGGCGCAGGTGCTGTCCGGCTCGGCGGGGACGGAGGTGCTGGGCGGGCTGCTCGCGCCGGGCGAGGGGCGGCTGGCGCTGCTGTCACGCACCGCGCTGGACCTGCCGGAACTGGCGCGGCTGGAGGTCTCGGGGGACGCGGCGCGGCTCTCGGCGGCGGAACTGGCGTTCACCCCGGCCGAGATCGCGGCGCTGTTCGCGGCGCAGGGCCTGACCCTGACGGGCGCGGAGGTCCGCACGGCGCACGCGGTGACCGAGGGCTGGCCGATCGCGGCGCGCTTCCTGGCGCAGGCAGCGGCGCAGGGCCGCGTGACGCTGGCGGACCTGGCGGATCTGGAGGGCGGGGACGCGCCGCTGGGGACGCTGTTCACGTACCTCGCGCAGGAGGTGCTGGGGCCGCTCGACCCGGCGCTGCGGGGGCTGCTGACGCGCAGCAGCGTATTTGAGGAACTGATTCCGGCGCTGCTGGAGGACGCGCTGGACGAGCCGCGCGCGCGGACGCTGCTGGAGACGCTGGCGGGCAGCGGGACGTTCCTGACCCGGGCGGGCGAGGACACGTACAGGGCGCATCCGCTGCTGCGCGCGCACCTGCGCGGCCTGCTGCCCCCGGCGGAGGCGCGGGAGATCGCGGCGCGCGGCGCGGCGTTCTTCGAGCGGACCGGGCGGCTGCGCCGGGCGCTGGCGGCGCACCTGCTGGCGGGGAACACGGCGCGGGCGGCCGCACTCCTGGCGGGCCGGGGCGGCGCGTGGCTGGCGCAGGGGCGTGTGACGCTGGTGGACCGCAGTCTCGCCCGGCTGCCGCGCGCGGACTGGACGCCCGCCCTGCACGCCCTGGCCGGGGACGCGCTGCGGCTGGCGAGCCGCTACGACGAGGCCCGCGCCGAGTACGCCCTGGCGGACCCGCTGGAACGCGCGCTGGGCGAGGTCCGGCTGGCGCTGGACACCGTGCAGCCCGAGCAGGCCTGGAGCCCGCTGGACACGGCGGCGGCGCTGATCGGCGGGGACCGGCAGGCCGAACTGCGCCGCCTGCGGGCCGAGAACCTGCTGAACGCCGGACAGCTGGCGGAGGCCGTGGCGCTGGAACCCGAGCTGCGCGGCGGGGCGCGCTACGCGCTGCGCTCCGGGGATCTGGACGCTGCCCTGGCGCGCGCGCAGGCGCTGGCGGACGGCGAGACGGGCGGCGCGCGGGCCGCGCAGAACCACCGCGAGGGGCTGCTGCTGGCGAGTTTCCTGCATGCGGCGCGCGGCGAGGTGCAGGACGCCGGGGCGTGTGCCCGCCGGGGCCTGAGCGAGGGCGAGCGGCTGGAGAGCCCGTTCGTGCAGTCGCTGGCGCTGGCGCGGCTGGGGCACGCGCAGCAGGCGGCGGGAGACTTCGCGGCGGCCCGCGAGAGTTACGACGCGGCGCTGCGGCAGGCGCAGCCGGTCACGGGTCGCCTGCGGGTCGAGCCGCTGATGGGCCTCGCGGCGCTGGCGGGCCGGGCGGGGGACGGGGCGCGCGCGCAGGCCCTGACCGCCGAGGCACGTGGGCAGACCGGCGGGGACAGCTACATGGCGGGGCTGCTGATCCTGACGTCCGCGCTGGGACTGGCGCAGGGCCCGCAGGCGGCGCAGGCCGTCCCGGGGTTGCAGGAGGCCGCCGCGCTGTTCGGGGCGTGCGGGGACGCCTTCGGGCAGGCGGCGGCGGCGCTGGCGCTGTTCGCGCTGGACGCCGGGCCAGCCGAGGGGGCCGCGCAGGCTGCCACGGCGTACCCGTTCCTGCTGGGCCGCCCGTCCCTGTTCGCCCCGGCCGCCACCCGCGCGGGCCGCGCGGCGCTGCTGGCCCGCCTGGGTGAGGCGCACCCGGATGCGCGCGGCCCGCTGACCGGCGCGGCTCGCCTACTGGGGTACCCGGCGGTGCCGGACCCGGCCGACACGCCGGGCTTCGAGGTGCGCGTGCAGGTGCTGGGCCGCGTGGCCGTCACCCGCGAGGACGGCCGGGTGCGCGAGTGGGGCCGCGCGAAGGCCAGGGACCTGCTGGCGCTGCTGGCCGTCCACCCGGCGGGCCTGCCTCGCGAGGCCGCGCAGGAGGCGCTGTTCCCCGACGCCGATCCGGGCGTGGGCGAACGGAATTTCCGCGTGACCCTGCACGCCCTGGGGCAGGTGCTGGAGGAGGGCGCGCGCAGCGGCGTGTTCGTGGAACGCGGTGACTGGCTGCGCCTGCGCCCCGGCGCGGATCTGCACGTCGATCTGGGGACCGCCTGGGCGCAGCTGGGGCAGGCGGCAGGCACCCCGGGCCGCCTGGACGCCCTGCTGGCGTTGCCCCCCGCGCTGGCGGACGTGGATCTGGAGGACGTGGCCCGCGAGGCCGAGCGGTACGCGGCGGCGCTGCCCGAGGCGCTGGCCGCCGAGGCCGACGTGGCGCTGGCACTGGCCCGCCCGGACCGGGCCGCGCTGGCGGCGGGGCGCGCCCTGAGCCTCGACCCGGCGCACGAACCGGCCGCGCGGGCCCTGATGCGCGCCCAGCATGCGCTGGGGCGCGGCGCGGCAGCCGGACGGGTGTACGCGGCCCTCACGGCGGCGCTGGCGGACCTGGGCCTGAAACCCCTGCCGGAGACGCAGGCGCTGTGGCAGGCGCTGTCCGGCGCGCGGGCCTGATCGGTCTTCCTGTGGGCGTAACCGCCGAGTGACGCCTGCGGCCTACACTCCGCGCATGACGCAGGACACGCACAAGCAGGGCATGGAAGGCAGGGCCGCGCTCGTCACGGGCGGCACGAGCGGCATCGGGCTGGCGATCGCGCAGCGGCTCGCGCAGGATGGGCTGCGGGTGGCGGTGCTGGATCTGGACCGCCCGCAGGCGCGGGAGGTGGCGCAGGCGCACGGCCTCACGTTCATCGGGGCGGACCTGTCGCGCCGGGCGGACTGCCGCCGCGCGGTGGACGAGACGGTGGCGGCGCTGGGTGGCCTGGACGTCCTCGTGAACAACGCGGGCTTCCAGCACATCAACCCCATTGCCGCCTTTCCGGAGGACACCTGGGACGCGATGCTGCACGTGATGCTCACGGCGCCGTTCCTGCTGAGCAAGTACGCGTGGCCGCACCTGACCCGCTCCGGGCAGGGCCGGATCGTGAACGTGGCGAGCATCCACGGGCACGTGGCCAGCCCCTTCAAGAGCGCGTACATCAGCGCGAAGCACGGCCTGATCGGCCTGACCCGCACGGCGGCGCTGGAGGCCGGGGAGCAGGGCCTGACCGTGAACGCCATCTGCCCCGGGTACGTGCGCACGCCGCTGGTCGAGGGTCAGATTGCCGATCAGGCCCGCACGCGCGGCCTGACCGAGCAGGAGGTCGAGCAGAAGGTCATGCTGGAACCCGCCGCGATCAAGCGTCTGCTGAACCCGGAGGACATCGCCGCACTGGCGAGTTACGTGGTCAGTCCGGCGGCGTGGGGCATGACGGGCGCGGTGCTCGACCTGGACTTGGGCTGGACCGCCCGGTAACGGCCGAATGGGGACATCTCATGCAGACTCGGGTTGAACGGTTTTGCAAACCGTTCAACCCGAGCGGAGCGAGCAGGAGAGAAACGGGTTCCTGGCGTGGACTTGGCAACCCGGTGTCCTTCCGGGTTGTGAACGAAACAGACGGAATCAGTATCAGAGCAAGAAAATGGAGGACGGTTCCATCAACCATCCTCCATCACCCATCGACCTTTAGCGGGGCTGGCTGCTGAGGACCATTACGTAGGCGGTGCCGCGGGCGCCCTGCACGACGGCGGCGCCGACGTGGGTGTAGCGGCCCTCGTTCATCCAGAAGCAGTGCACGGGGGACTGCAGCCACCAGCGGATCGCGCTTTCCGGGTTCTGGCTGCCGCCCATGAAGACGATCTCGGTGACGCTGACGGCGTTCACGCCGGTGCTGGCGGCGCGCACGCGGGGGGTGCTGCCGTTGGCGCCGGTGTGGGTGATGCGCCCGGTGGCGCTCATGTACCCGGCCTGCTGGCGGGCGGCGGCGGCCAGGGCAGGCGTGAAGGTCAGGCTGCCCGCGACGGGCCGCTGGCCGCTGCCGGGGCAGGTGACGCCCTGGGCACGCACTTGGTTCAGGCGCGCGACGAGTTGCCCCTCTGTGGAGGACTGGGCCGTGGCGGGAAGTCCCAGGGCCACCAGGGCCGCCAGGGCTCCCAGCGTGCGCTGGGCGGTCTGCATGAGCATCGTGAACCGATCTTAACCTGAACAGAAGATGAAGGAGATGGGAAAATCGGCATCGGCTCTCATGCACAGCCTGATCTGTCGTCCGCCGAAAGGGTGAGGGGACCACGAGCTGCCGCTATGGCCCCCTCACCCTCCGGTTTCCTGTGGTTCTTACAGCAGCCCGCTGCGGCGCAGCAGGGCGTCCGCGTCGGGGTCGCGGCCCATGAACTCGCGGTACAGCTCGGCGGGGTCGGCGCTGTTGCCGCGGCTCAGGACGCTGTCCACGAAGGCGCGGCCCGTCTCACGGTTGAAGATGCCCTCCTGGGCAAAGCGGCTGAACGCGTCGGCGTCCAGAACCTCGGCCCACTTGTAGCTGTAGTACCCGGCGCCGTAGCCGACGGGGCTGCTGAACAGGTGGTTGAATGACGCGATCTGCGCGTAGTGCTCGGGCAGCGCGGTGGGCTGGAAGGTGGCCATCAGGTCGCGGGCGTACGTGACGTGGTCCGCGTCGCCTTCGGGGTCGAATTCGACGTGCAGGCTCAGGTCGGTCAGGCCGAAGGAGTACTGGCGCATGGCGGCGTTCGCGGCGCGGTAGTTGCGCGCGGCGATCATGCGGCCAAACAGGTCCTCGGGGATGGTCTCGCCGGTCTGGTAGTGGCGGGCGAACAGGTCGAGCGCGCCGCGTTCCATCACCCAGTTCTCCATGATCTGGCTGGGCAGTTCCACGAAGTCCCACGGGACGCTGGTGCCGCTCAGGGTGCGGACCTCCACGCGGCTCAGGGCGTGGTGCAGCAGGTGCCCGAACTCGTGGAAGACGGTCTCGACTTCACGGATGGACAGCAGGGCGGGGGTGTCGCCGTCGGGGGGTGTCATGTTGCCGCACATCAGGCCCAGGTGCGGCTCGACGCCGTGCTCGCGGGGGCCGCCGGTGATGAAGGCGTTCATCCACGCCCCGGCGCGTTTGCTGTCGCGCGGGAACCAGTCGGTGTAGAAGCTCGCGACGTGCGTGCCCGCCTCGTCGTGGATGGTGTAGTAGCGCACCTCGGGGTGCCAGCCGGGCGCCTCGCTCTGGGCGACGGTGATGCCGAACACGTGGCGGGTGATCTCGAACAGGCCCGCCAGGACGCCGTCCATGGGGAAGTAGGGGCGCAGGGCTTCCTCGTCGAAGTCGTACTTGGCCTGCCGCTGCTTCTCGGCCCAGTACGAGACGTCCCAGGCTTCCAGTTCGGGGGCCTCGGCACCGACCTGCTCGCGGTGGAAGGCGCGCAGTTCGTCGTTCTCGCGTTCGAAGGCGGGGCGGGTGCGGGCGTCTAGGTCGCGCTCGAAGGCCAGGGCGCGCGCGCCGCTGCCCGCCATGCGGTCTTGCAGCACGTAGTCCGCGAAGTTCGCGAAGCCCAGCAGCTGGGCCTTCTCGCGGCGCAGTTTCAGGATCTCGCGGATCAGGGGACGGTTGTCGCGGCCCTCCTGCTGACCCACGCGGCTGTTCGCCAGCCACAGGTCGCGGCGCAGCTCGCGGTCGTCCGCGTACGTCAGGACGGGCACGAGGACCGGGGCGTGCAGGGTCAGGCGGTGGCCGTCCTTGCCCTTGCTTTCCGCGTCGCGGCGCGTGGCGTCCTGCACGCGCTGCGGCACGCCCGCCAGCCGTTCGGTGGGGACGTACATTTCGAAGGCGGCGGTCTCGTCGAGGACGTTCTTGCTGAACTGGCTGGTCACCTCGGCGAGGCGGGTGTTCAGGGCCAGCAGACGCTCCTGCTCCTCGCCCTGCAGGTCGGCGCCCTCGCGGCGGAACTCGTCGATGGTGAGTTTCAGGTGCCGGGCGCGCACCGGGTCGAGCGCGGCGGCCTCGGGCGTCTCGGCGAAGGCCTTCAGCGCCGCCCACAGGCCGGGGTGCAGGCTGAGTTTCGTGTAGAACTCGCTGGTCTTGGGCAGGATCGCCATCTTCGCGGCGTGCCACTCGGGGCTGCTGTTCACGCTGTCGAGGTGGTGCACGATGGTGTTCACCGTGTCGAGCTGCTCGGTCAGGGTGTCCAGGTCCGCCATGAAGTGGGCGAAGCCGCGCTCGCCGCTGCGGGCGAGGTCCTCGAGTTTCGCCTGCGTCTGCGCCAGGAGGGTGTCCACGGCGGCCTCGGCGTGCTCGGGGCGGATCTGGTCGAAGGGAATGCGGAAGCCGACGTTCAGCAGCGGGTTGCTGACGCCGGTCGCCTCGGGCTGGGTTGCAGTCATCACCCCGGAGTATAGACAGGGCGGCTGAGCGCACCGTAAGCCATTTGACGTGCCCGGCCCTCCGGGGCGCGTGCTGTAATCGTGCATGGACGCGACCCTCCCCCACCTGACGCCCATCGCGGACGCCGATCTGGCCGCACTGCGCTCCCTGGCCCACCCGGACAGCCCCGTCAGCGTGGCCGACCTGACCCGCCTGAGCGCCACCCGCCGCCCGGGCGAACACCACACCCAGCAGGCCGCCTTCGAACGCGGCGAGGCGAGGGGGGCCGCCACGACCGGCGTGCCGCGCATGGACGCGCACGACGGCTGGCTGGACCTGACAATCACCCTCCACCCGCAGGAGGCCGGGGGGCCGCTGGCGGACGAGCTGCTGGGCGCCGGGCTGGGCATGCTGCGCGCGGCGGGCGCGACCACCGCCGTGACCCGCGTGCGTGAGGACTGGTGGGAGTACGACTTCCTGCGGGCGCGCGGCTGGCAGGAGGCGGACCGCATGTGGCTCAGCACCCTCGACCTGCGCAGCCTGGATTTCGGCGCGTTCGCCGCCGACGAGGCCCGCGCCCGCGCGAGCGGCGTGCGGATCGTCCCGCTGAGCGACCTGGGCGGCTGGGACGCGCATCAGCGTGAACATTACGACCTGATCCACGCGCTGCTGACCGACGTGCCCAGCGCCCGCCCCGTGCAGGTCTGGCCGTTCGAGGTGTGGCTGGAGCGCATGCCCACCCTGCTGCCCGACACGAGCGGCATCATGATCGCCCTCGCACCGGACGGCACGTGGGTGGGCACCAGTCAGCTGTCGCAACCCATCGCCACGCGCCCCGGCTTCGTCCACAACGGCCTGACCGGCGTCCGCGCCGGGTGGCGCGGGCACAGCCTGGGCCTCGCCCTGAAACTCGCCGCCGCCCGCGCTGCGCTTGAGCGGGGCTTCACGCACTCCCGCACCGGGAACCACGTCATCAACCGCCCCATGCTCGCCATCAACGAACGCATGGGCTTCGTGCGCGAGGCGGCGACGGTCACGCTCACGCGGGCAGTGGGGAGTGGGCAGTAGGGAGTGGAAAAGGAAGGTGGGCGCGTCGCCGTGACGCGCCCACCTTCATGTGTCCCCACTCACCACTCCCTACTCCCCACTGACCCCGGATCGCGCGCCGCGCACGTTGCTCAGGAGCATCGCGTCGCCCAGCGAGTAGAAGCGGTAGTCGCCGTTCAGGGCGGCGTCGTACGCGACGCGGATGCGGTCCTCTCCGGCGAACGCGGCGACCAGCAGCAGCAGGGTGCTGCCCGGCAGGTGCAGGTTCGTGATGAGTAGGTCCGGTACGTTGACCGGGACGCCGGGGGTGATGAAGATCTGCGTGTCGCCCTCGCCGGACTGGACCTGCGTGCCGTCCCAGGCGCTTTCCAGCGTGCGGACGGTGGTGGTCCCGACGGCGATGACGCGGCGGCCCTCGGCGCGGGCGGCATTGATGGCTTGCGCCGTGTCGGGCGTGACGTGCCAGCGTTCGGCGTGCATGACGTGGTCGGCCACGCTGCCGCTGATGGGCCGGAACGTGCCGGCGCCGACGTGCAGGGTGACGTGCGCGGTCTGCACGCCCATTCCGGCCAGCCGGGCCAGCAGGTCGGGCGTGAAGTGCAGGCCGGCGGTGGGCGCGGCGACGCTGCCGGGCTCGCGCGCGTACACGGTCTGGTAGCGTTCGCGCCACGTCTCGTCACTGTCCCCCGCGTCGATGTACGGCGGGAGGGGCAGGCGGCCGATGTCGTCCAGGTGCGGCAGGATGTCGTGGTCGAAACGCAGCAGGCGCGCGCCGTCCTCCAGTTCCCCGACGACCTGGGCGCGGTGCCCGCCCTCGTGCTCCAGGCCGCCCAGCCACAGCTCAACCCCGGCGCGGCGGGCGGGTTTCAGGTACGCGCTCCAGACGTGTCGGCCCAGTTCGGGGCGTTCCTCGGCGCGCAGCAGCATGACCTCCACGCTGCCGCCGCCGTGCCCGTGGGCGTCCACGGGTTTGCGGGCCATGACGCGCGCGGGGATGACCTTGCTCTGGTTGAACACCAGCAGGTCGCCCGCGCGCAGGAACTCCGGCAGGTCGCGGAACACGCGGTGCTCGATCGCTTCGCCCACGATCATCAGGCGCGAGGCGTCGCGGGGTTCCGCGCCGGTCTGCGCGACGCGGTCCTCGGGCAGGTGGAAGTTCAGGCGGTGCAGGACGGCGTCCGCCCCGGCGTGCGGCGTGGCGTCGGTCACGGGGCTTACTCCTCGGTCTTGGGCGTGGCGGCGCGGGTCTGGCGGGCGGGCATCAGGCCGCCGTCGATGTCGGGCAGGTGCGTGAAGCGGTCGGCGGCGTCCACGAGTTTCTGCGCGGTGTGCTCCCGGAACGCGATGACCTCCACGCGCTTGCCGCGCTCCTGCAGCACCTCCACGATGTCCGTGAAGTCCCCGTCGCCGCTGCCGAGCACCACGATGTCGAGGTGGTCCATCAGGCGGACCATGTCGGCCACGATGCCCATGTCCCAGTTGCCCTCGTAGATGGCCTTGCCGCCGTCGGTGACGTGGTGCAGCGTGAGGTTCATGCGCCGCACCTTGAAGCCCAGCGTGGACAGCTTGTAGATGAACGGGCGGGCGGTGGCCTCGTTCTCGCGTTCCACGGTGTAGCTGATGGCGTGCACGAGTTCGCGGTCCTCGGTGGCGGTCTTCAGGATCGTCTCGAAGTTCACGGTGCGTTCCATCAGGTCGCGGGCCGAGTGGTAGAGGTTCTGCGTGTCGATGAACACCCCGACGCGGGGGCGGTGCACTACGTATTGCATGTGGATTCTCCTGTTGTGGTCGAAGCTGGGTGGGAAAAGGCGGAAGGGGAAAGGCGCGAAAGAGGGGCAAAAGCTGGCCCGGCGGGCGCAGCGCTGGCAGTGTAACACCCCCCGCCCCGTCCTCCGCTTCCCGGTGTCCCGTCAGGGGTAGACACGTCCCTGCCCTGCCCGGCTGGGGGCGGGTACGCTGGGCGCATGACGAGTGACGTGCAGAGTGAGGCCCTGGCGCAGGCGCGCGCGGCGTACGACGCGGTGAAGGCGAAGGGGTTGAAGCTGAACATGCAGCGCGGCCAGCCCGCCGACGCGGACTTCGACCTCAGCAACGGGCTGCTGACCGTTCTGAATGAAACGGACACGCACATGGACGGCCTGGACCTGCGCAATTACCCCGGGGGCGTGGCGGGCCTGCCGTCCGCGCGGGCGATGTTCGGCGCGTACCTGGACCTGAAGCCTGAGAACGTGATCGTGTGGAACAACGCCAGCCTGGAACTCCAGGGCTACGTGCTGACGTTCGCGCTGCTGCACGGCCCGCGTGGCGGCCAGCCCTGGGCGGGGCAGACCCCGAAGATGATCGTCACGACGCCCGGGTACGACCGGCACTTCCTGCTGCTGCAGACGCTGGGCTTCGAGCTGCTGACCGTCGACATGCAGCCCGACGGCCCAGACGTGGAGGCCATCGAGCGACTGGCCGCGGCGGACGCGAGCGTGAAGGGCGTGCTGTTCGTCCCCACGTACTCGAACCCCGGCGGGGAGACGATCAGCGCCGGGAAGGCCCGCCGACTGGCGGGGGTGAAGGCGGCCGCGCCGGACTTCACGATCTTCGCGGACGACGCGTACCGCGCCCACCATCTCTCCCCCGATCCGGCGGGGCAGGACACGCCGGTGAACCTCGTGACGCTGTCGCGCGACGCCGGGTACCCGGACCGGACGTTCGTGTTCGCCAGCACCAGCAAGATCACCTTCGCGGGCGCCGGGCTGGGCTTCGTGGGCAGCAGCGAGGACAACATCCGGTGGCTGTCGAAGTTCCTGAACGCGCAGAGCATCGGCCCGAACAAGGTCGAGCAGGCCCGCCACGTGAAGTTCCTCCAGTCGTACCCCGGCGGGCTGGAGGGCCTGATGAAGGATCACGCGGCGCTGATCGCCCCGAAATTCCGCGCGGTGGACGAGGTGCTGCGCGCGGAACTGGGGGACGACGGCGAGTTCGCCAGCTGGGGCAGTCCGCGCGGCGGGTACTTCATCAGCCTGGACACGGCCGCGCCCGTCGCCTTGCGCGTGGTGCAGCTGGCCGACGAGGCCGGCGTGAGCCTCACCCCGGCGGGCGCCACGTACCCCGGTGGGCGGGACCCGCACGACCGCAACATCCGCCTCGCGCCGACCCGCCCGCCGGTCGAGGAGGTCTACGAGGCAATGCGCGCCGTGGCGACCTGCGTGCGGCTGGCCACCGAGGAGTACCGCGCGCAGCAGCCCTGAGACCCGTCCCGGCAGCGGGGGGAGGCGTCACCTACGGACGCGACTGACCGGACGATCAGCTTGACTTCATGAAGCTCCCCCCCGACCATGGGGGCAATGCCGAACCGTTACGCTGGTTCACCCGACGACCGCGCCGCGCTGGACGCCTACGTGAAGTTGTGGCGCGCCGCGCACGCGGTCGAGGTGAACGCCAACCGTCATCTCTCCGATCACAACCTCACCATCAGCCAGTTCGGTGTGCTCGAAGCCGTCTACCACCTGGGCCCCCTCAGCCAGCGGCAGCTGGCCGACAAGATCCTGCGCTCCAGCGGGAACCTGACCATGGTCATCGACAACCTGGAACGCGACGGGCTGGTGCGCCGCGACCGCGACGAACTGGACCGCCGGATCATGCGGATCTCCCTGACGGACGAGGGCCGCGCCCTGATCGAACAGGTGCTGCCCCGCCACGTCCAGGGGATCCGCGAGGTCTTCAGCGCCATGCACCCGGACGAACTGGCACAGCTGAGCGTCCTGACCCGCAAACTGGGTCTGGCCCTCAACGACCTGAACGAGGATCGCGGCGCCCGCCGACCCCGCCGCACACGCCCCCCGACCGAGTAGCACTGATCCCGTCGGGTGCCGGTGACCTCCTGAAAGATTTTCAGGAGGTCACCGGCATGTGACGTCCCCCTGGGCCTGTCGGCGCAGGCCCGTCCTGAACCCACCTCGCTCAGCTGATCTGTGTGCGGCGCAGATCGGCGAGGTGCACGTCGTTGCGACCCTGCTGCTTGACGCGGTACATCGCCAGATCGGCGCGCTGCACCACGTCGGTGGGGTCCTCGCCGGCGCTGGCGGTCGCCACGCCGAAGCAGGCCGTGATGCCGTTCACGGTGCCGTACCGGTGGTGGCGCAGGTCGGCGCGCAGCCGGTCGAGCATGGGGCGCAGGTGCTTGTCGCGCTGCTCGGGGAGAATCAGCAGGAATTCCTCGCCGCCCCAGCGGGCCGCGAGACTGCCCTCGGGCAGGTGGCGGCGGGTGATCTCGGCCACGCCGCGCAGCACCAGGTCACCCATGGCGTGGCCGTGCATGTCGTTCACGCGTTTGAAGTGATCCAGGTCGAACAGGATCAGGGTGTACGTCTCGCCGCCGCGCGTGAGGCTCGACAGGCGCTCCTCGGCGGCGCGTCGGTTGGCCAGCCCGGTCAGGGGATCGGTCAGGGCGGCGGCTCGGGCCGCCTGGAACTGGGTGCGCTGCACGCCCAGCGTGGCCTGCATGAGGGTCAGCACGGCCCCCATCAGCAGGAACTGTGCGCACGGCCCGATCAGGTTGGGCCGCGCGGCGGCCGGCACGATCAGCAGCAGATTGGCCACGCAGATCAACGTCGCGACGCCCAGGATCACGCCGGCGGCGCGGGTGGCCTGCCGGGGATCGTAGACCAGGAACGCAGCCACGTAGATCACCGCGAACCAGTAGGTGTTCTCCATGAGGGCCTGCGAGGTCGAGGTCAGCACGCTGAACTGATGGTTCAGGGCCAGCAGCACGTACCCGGCGGTTGCGGTGAACATGACCTGCACCGCGGCGCCGATGGTGACCGCGCGCAGGGTCATGAGCAGTTGCAGGGCCAGCAGGGTCACCATCAGGGTGGGCAGCGCCCACAGATCCAGCGGGTCGAAGTCCGGGTACTGTGAACCCAGCGCGGCGCCGCAGGCCAGGGCGCCCAGCCAGACCAGCGACGTGAACATGCGCCGCTGGCGGGTCAGCCAGGGGGCAGCGTCGGCAGGCAGGGGCGTGTCGTCAGTCAAGGCGCAATCCAGAAATGGTGGGGGCCGGAGCAGGTTCGGACGGGTCGGTATGAACCAGTGTACTGCCCGGATCGGCCCTGTGGCGATTCATGCGAACCCGGCCGGTGGGGGTCACCCGCACGGCTCCAGGGGAAACTCCCGGCTGTCCGGATCTACCCGCCGTGTGGGGAGGCCAGGACGTGATGCACGCGGCAGCGGGCCTCGTAGCTCTCCTCGGCCCCGACGAGCACCACGGGATCGTCGAAGCGGGCCGGCTGCCCGCCGATCAGGCGCTGCGAGCGGGTGGCGGGCGCGCCGCACACGGTGCAGATCGCCGTGAGTTTCTCGACGCTCTCGGCGCGGGCTAGGAGTTCGGGCATGAAGCCGAACGGCTCGGCGCGGAAGTCCAGGTCCAGCCCGGCGAGAATCACGCGCACGCCCGCGTCGGCCAGATCCAGCGCGAGCGGGATGATCGCGGCGTCCATGAACTGCACCTCGTCGATGCCGACCACGTCGGGCAGGGTCTCGCCCTGGGTGTTCAGCAGGGCCCCCTCGCCGCTCAGGTACGCGCGGATGTCGGCGGCGCCGCGCACGGCGACGGCATTCACGGTCCGCCCGGCGTGACTGGCGACGGCCGATTCGTGGTAGCGGTCGTCCAGGGCGGGTTTGAACACGGAGACGCGCTGGCGGGCGATCACGGCGCGGGTCACGCGGCGGATGAGTTCCTCGCTCTTGCCGCTGAACATCGGGCCGACGATGACTTCCAGGTGACCGCCGTGGTAGGGGGACTTCAGCACGCCCGCGAGTATCGCAGATCACGTGAGGACGTGGCGGCCCGCAGCGGGCCACAAGAAGAACCGCCCCGGCCGGTGGTGGCGGGGGCGGGCGCAGGCGCGGGGCGCTTACTTCTTCTTGTTGCGGTAGCTGTCGCCGAAGCGCTTGTTGAACTTGTCGACGCGGCCTTCGGTGTCCACGAAGCGCTCTTCGCCGGTCCAGAAGGGGTGCACGCCGCTCCAGACGTCCACGTGGATTTCGGGCTTGGTGCTCAGGGTTTCCATCACGACTTTGCCCTGGTAGATGATCTTGGTGGGAACGACTTTGGGGTGGATGTCTTTCTTCATGGGTGCCTCCTCCGCCACGTCTGCGCCCCGGTCTCCGGTGCATGTGCGTAGCGGGCAACCCTGACAGTGTACCACGCACGCGCCCTTCAGGGTGAGGAGGGCTCGGTGGTGTCGGTCAGCCACGGCCAGCGGCGCCGGTACGAGTCCACCTTGGCGCGGTACAGCCCGGGCGTGTGGTTGCGCGGATTCAGCCGCAGGACCCCCGCAGCGAGGTCGCACAGGCCGCAGGGGGCGTACACCTCGCCGCAGGCGCCGATCCCCAGCGCCGTGCACTCCACGAGAAACTGATCGATGCCGTCCCGCGCCGACCCCAGCGCGGGGCGGTCCAGCCCGGTCTTCTCGCGGAACCACAGGTGCACGCGCGCCTGATTGCGGACCTCCACGGTCACGGGCAGGTCCGCGAAGAGCGCCTGCGCGCGGCGGATCACGGCGTCCTCGGCGTCGTAGAACCGGTCGGCATCCCAGTAGAACAGGTCCTAATCGGCGATGTTCGCGTCGAGCGGCTGACCGCCTTGCACGTTCCAGACGGTCCCGAACAGGGCTCCGGCCGTCAGGTGCGCCTGCGGGACCCCCAGGTCGGGCAACCGGGCCAGGATGGCGGCATTGACCGGGTTGCGGCGCACCAGGGTCAGGAACTCCTCCCCGGTCACGCCTGCACGTGGGCCAGGACGGCGGGCAGGTGGGCGGTGGCGGCCCACCCACGCTCCCAGCCGGGCCAGGCGTGCCCCAGGCGCAGGTCCGGCAGGAGCTCGGGCGGGGTGCTCAGACCGCGCGCGCCCACGAGGGCCCCGACCACGCACGCGACCGTGTCGCTGTCGTCACCGCCCAGCACGGCGGGCTCCACGCACGCCCACCAGTCCTCCCGTCGGGCGTGGGCGACGGCGGCCTCCAGCGTGTCCAGCACGTACCCGCTCTGGGAGGTGACCGTGCCCTCCAGGCCCGAGCGCACGCGGGCGCGGACCTGCGCGCGGGCCTCGCGCTCGCGGCCCCGGAAGGCGCGGTGGGCGTCCTGGGTGTTCAGGCCCAGCACTCCGGCGTCCACGAGCACGTCCCGCGCGTCCAGGCTGTCCATGATCCCCAGCCCCGCCTGCGCCGCCGCCGCGTACGGCTGCCCCGCCGCGAGCGCCTCCATGAACGCCGTCAGGAACACCGAGGCGTACACGCAGCGCGGATCGGCGTGCGTCAGGGCGGTCAGGACCGCCGCCTCGCGCGCCAGGGCCGCGCCCCGGTGCCCGAGGAGCCACGCAGCGGCCACGCGCATCAGGCCGCCGTTCCCGGCGCCGTCGAAGCCCCCGCGTTCCCAGGCCAGGGCGCCCCCGTCCAGCCGCTGCGGCTCCGTGAAGGTCAGTCTCAGGGCCTGCCGGGTCAGGCCGCCCACGTCGGGCGGCGCGGCCGCCAGCCACTCGCGGAACGCCGCGAGGACGCTCGTGTGCCCCTCACCCCGCGCCGCGCCGAGCAGGGTCGCGACGACCATCTGGCTGTCGTCGGTGGCCTCGCCGGGCGCGAAGCCGAACACGCTGCCCGGCTGGTACGCGCGGAAGGTGGCGCCGTAACGGGCCTGGATCACGTCGGGGGATTTGAATTCGGTGGCGGCGCCCAGGGCGTCCGCCGCGCACAGGGACAGCAGCACGTTCAGCGGCTCCGGCATACGCTGATCTTCGCACGCCCGCGCCCCCGCCGGGTGCCCCCTCGCACGACCCGCGCGGGGCGCCTACACTGGAAGGCACCTATGGTACGCGGCGATCTGGCAGTTTTCCCCTTTCTGTCCGTCATGCAGATGTTCCTGACCAGCGGACGCGCGGGGCGGCTCAGCGTGGATCACGTGCGCGGCGGTCAGCTGTGGCTGGAACGCGGCGAGATCACGCACGCCGAGGCCGGGCGCCTGCGCGGCGATCACGCACTGCAGTTCATGGCCAGCCTGGACGCCGGCGTGTTCGTCTTCGAGGTGGACCAGCCGCCCCCCAACCGCACCATGAGCCTGCGCCGCGACCCGGCCCTGCGGCGGCTGCTGGAGGACAACGCCGCGTGGGAGCCGCTGCTGCGCACCTTCCCCGACTGGAACCGGCGCCTGCGCTTCACGGCGAAGTGGACGGAGACGCAGCCCGTGACCCGCACGCAGTACCGCATCCTGAACCTGATCGCGGACAGCGGCAATATCCGCACGCTGCTGGAACGCACGGCCGCGCCGCCCCGACTGGTGCTGGAGACCCTCAAACCGTTCCTGCTGGCCGAACTGATCGAGATCAGCTGAACCGGACGTCCGGTAGGGACGCTGGCCGGCGAGGGTGTCCCCCGAAATGATTTGTGCTGGGGCTGCCGGCCACCCGGGGTCCGGCCGTTTTGCGGCGCGCCGTCCATTCGGCATACTCAGCCGGTGACCTCCTCTGCTCCCCTCGCTCCCCACGAGTCCGCCCGCCTCTCCGCGCTGGAACAGACCGTCCGTGACGGCCTGCGCGACTTCCGCCGTACCGGACAGGCCCTCAGCGAGATCCGCGACAACGGGTTCTACCGCGCCCACTACGAGTCCTTCGAGGCGTATCTGCAGGACCGCTGGGGGTTCACCGCCCCGCAGGCCGGGCGTCTGATCGACGCCTCCGACGTGGCCAAGGTGCTCGATCCGCTGGGCATCCAGCCGAAGAACGAGGCGCAAGCCCGCTCGTACCGCGCCGCCGCGAAGGTCATTGAGGAACTCGAACCCGAACAGCAGCGCGTCATCGCCCGGCTGGTCGAGGCCGCCGCGCCCGAGACGCAGCCCGACGCGGACGGCGAATTGAACGGCGAGGAGGACGTGCCGTGGGACGTGCCCGCCGCCGAGGTCCGCATCATGGCCAGCGTCGTGAAGAAGATGCAGCCCGACGCCCTGGTGCACCATCCGGACAGCGGTGACGAGGTGCCCTTCGACACCCTGACCAACCCCGAACGCTTCGAGGTCATCCGCACCCACGTGGACCAGAGGACCCAGGCGTACCGCGAGAAGCAGGAAGCGAAGGCGAACGCCCCGCAGACCGAGAAGATCAACTGGGCCGACTGGTGCCTGAACACCGCCGCGACCAGCCTGAGCCGCGGGCAGCGGCTGGAGATCACCGTGGAACCCGACGGCAGCGGCGCCGCCCGTGCCGTCGCCCGCATCGTGGACGGGGCAACCGGTGAGGTGCTCTCTGCCGGGGGCGGCGCCGTCACGCTGAAGAAGGCCGTGCTGAACCTCGCCGCCGAACTGAAGTAACAACCGCACTGACCAGACGCATGAAAGTCAGTGCGGTGCCTGACCTGCAGGTTCAGCCCGACGGACAGCCCTAGCCAGAGAAAAGCCCCACGGGAGGCGGGGCTGCCGTCCCGCCTTCACCCGGGCGGGTTTGAATGTTTGGCTAACTCCACAGTAGGACCTGACGGGTCACTGCGCGGTTGAGCTGAGTGAACTCCTCTTGAGCGGGTCTACGGCCTTCCTAAAGGTGACCCGAGCCACGCACCGGACGGCCCCGGCGCGCGCCCGCCCTTCACGCCCCCCGTTTCTGTTGCCCTGCCGTGCTCCGGCCGCCCCTCTCCAGCCCGTCAGACCGGCGGGTATGAGTCCCGGCCCGCCCTCACGATCCAGCCATCCTGCACCGCAGACAAGGGGAAGCAGGCGGGTCGGCGGCCTCAGGCGTCACCCGGGTCGTCTGGCATCCAGGATGATGGAGACGAAGCCGATTCTGCCATCCCGATTGCGGTGGTCCAGCATCAGCGAGCGGTACACCGGTCCGGTCGAGACGTCCCACCCGTGATAGTGAAAGCGGCCCTGCTCGTCGCAGTATTCCAGCAGTTCCACCTCGAAACCGGCCGCCTCGAAAATGGAGCGGAACAGCGCCGCGTCATACACGATCCTGTGGTCGGCCGCGGGGTGATCCGCCGGGCCAGGGCCACCAACCTGCACGGCGCGCTGGTACTCCGCATCCGGAAAGTGGGCGTCCGGCACCGCGCAGCGCAGGAAGCCGCCGGGGGTCAGGAAGTCGAAGCACACCTGCGCGGCGGCCTCCCCCTCCTCAAGCGTCAGGTGCTCCCAGACATGCTCGCAGAGCAGGGCGTCGGCCCGGCGACCGCCGAAGTAACGTTCAAAACTGGCGCGACTCGTGAGATTGAGCTCTTCCCGCTGCGTGGGCAACCAGCCAGCCCACGCCTGACTGCCAGCACCGATCATGATCCTGAGGGGTTCAGACACAGCCGCAGTATGCCCATTCATCCCCACGGACCGATCCGGCACCGGGCTGCGCGCAGGGCGACGCGCGGCGCCCATAAAGACATCCTCACGGTCAGCTTGCCCGTGCGTTTATGTGCGTCCCACATTGCCAAAAGCGGTACAAATCAGGCGCCAGCCCCGCCGCAGACTCACCACGTTGCACCTGATCCAATGACCCTCGGCGCGGACCATCCCCGAGGCTCTGGCGGACCGTGCAACCTAACTCCTCCCCTCCCCGCCCCCAGGTTCCTGGGGGTGTTGTCGTGCGGTCCCACCCGCCTTCCTCTCTGTCCTCCTGCGGATGGCGCGCCTGACCTCCCGCTTCAGGTCAGCCGTGCCAGCGTCCTCGCCCCTGCACTCGCCGGTCGTCTGTCTCGGCCAAGCACCTGGGGGTGAGCGTCGGTTCATAGTCGTCGTGCTTGATCTGGTGGCGGGATACCCTCGGAGGCATGACTCCCGTCCTGTATCCCCTGTCCAGTTCGACGGTCCCCCACGCCGGGGTCATTGACGTGCCCTGCTATCAGGTGAAGGCGTTCAACGGAAGAACGGCGCTCCTGGAGCCGGAGGGCGCACCGGTACAGTTCGATTTCGCCTCGCTCACCGAACGCGACTTTGACCTGGTCACAGGTGAACGCGGAGAAGAGTGGACCATTCAGGCCCTGATCGCGGTGGATGTCGACTGGCTGGTCGAGGTCATGCAGGTCACGGAACAGAATCAGAAGACGCTGGGCGTTGAGATCGACGACGTGTGGTACTACGTCTCGCCGGTCAACCTGGAACCCACCGTCGTGGCCGGGAGATACGTGGTCGTGGGCCTCTACCGCTAGCGCGCGAGGGTGGCAATCAGACGCGCTGGCGCACAGAGCGAGTGTAAATCGTGCTGCTGGCTGGGCACGAACGTCATAGGGAAAGTCTTTTGGCAGGTAGCTCCACTGCACTCTCGTGCGGGCTAGCCACAGCAAGATGTTCACAACGTCACAAATGGGGTACTTCCGTAGGCCCGCATCCGCACGGCTGAGCAGAAGTTACGGCAGCGGGAACAGGTATGTGTCGTCGTCAACGTCGTCGGGATAGCCTCACTAGGCCACCCACCTATTCTGCTGTCTTCAGAGCCCTATTCCCCCAGTTCGCTTCTGTTCTTGGCAACCTCTAATGCCGAGGGCAGCGATGGAGAACTGGGGCAATCGCTATGGAGCTCCACTACCTCGTATTACGCTGCCCACATTGGCCTCTAGCCCCTCGTTGACGTAGAGGCATCCCCTACTCAGTTCTGAATGGCGCCCCTCAGTACCCGACACTTTCCCGGGGGGCTTGAGAAAGTTCGGCTGAGACGCGAGAACAGAACGCGTCTCCCGATGTCCTGGCCAAGCTGACCCGCTGCTTTACCGCGCACTTCCCGGAGTTCCGCAAAAACCAGGTCGAGTTGCTTTCCCTCATGGTGCTCGCACTCCTTGGGGGCAAGGACGTCCGGCATGCCGAACTCGCCGCGCGCTTCCCAGGAAGCGCGCACACTGACAGCGGTTTCCAGAGGCGTTGAAGGAGTAATGTGATCCATGCGCGGGTACAGCCTTGACCTTCGACAACGGATCGTCCACGCCGTACAAGAGGGCATGAGCCAGGCGGACGTTGCTCGACAATTC
>CALPYF020000001.1 GCA_943327755.2 Deinococcus hopiensis KR-140 | reverse complement strand
TCGGTGCTGGCCGGGCACCCGGACGGGCAGGCGGCGACGCGGCAGGTTCTGGAGACCACGCCGACGCCCACCGGCCTGATCGGCGAGGTGCTGCGCAGTGGCCGCACGGAGATCGCGGCCGACTATCAGGCGTGGGCGGCGCGCCGGGATGACGCCACGCACGTGTTCACGGGTCTGGCCGCGCCGCTGCGGGTCGCGGGTCGGGTGACGGGCGTGGTGCTGCTGCTGCACCTCGTACGGCGCGTGCCGGTGCCGGGGTCGCTGGTCGCGCTGCTGGAGACGGTCGCGCAGCGGATCAGTCAGGCCATCGAGCGCGCCGAGGGGGTCGAGCACCTGCACGCCACGCGGGAGGCGGCGCTGCGCACGCTGGGCCGCATGCTCGAGAGCCGCGACGGGGACACGTTCGGGCACACGGACCGCGTGACCACCCTGGCCCTGCGCCTGGGTGAACGGCTGGGCCTGACCGAGACGCGCCTCCAGCATCTGCGCTGGGGCGCCTACCTGCACGATATCGGCAAGGTCGCCGTGGACGACCGGGTGCTGCGCAAGGTGGGCCCGCTGACCCTGGCGGAACGGGTGGCGATGCAGTGGCACGTGGAGGTCGGCGATCAGCTGCTGCGCGAGGAGGTGTTCGTCCCGCGCGAGGTGCGCGAGATCGTCCGGCACCACCACGAACGCTGGGACGGGAGCGGCTACCCGGACGGACTGGCAGGCCCGGACATTCCCCTGCTGGCCCGGATTTTCAGTGTCGCGGACGTGTTCGACGCCCTGGTCAGCGCCCGCCCCTACAAGCCGGCCTGGACGGCGCGGGCCGCGGCCCAGACCCTGGAGGAGCAGGCGGGGCGGCAGTTCGACCCGGCGGTGGTGCAGGTCTTCCTGGCCGGCCTGCGGGAGGACGGCCTGCTGGACTGAACCGGCGAGGTGGGAGCAAGTCCGGGGGGGCCCGCCGGCCGGTCAATCAGCGGCGGGCCTCTCTCCCATCCGTCATTTCTTCTGGAGGACCTTGATGTAGGCGGTCAGCTGCTCGGCCAGGCGGCCCTGCTTGAAGGGGTTGAAGGTGCCCGGCTGCCCGCCCTGGCCACTCTGCCCTGCCGGGGCCTGTCCGGCGCTGCCGGGCCGCTGGCCCTGGCCGCCGAGGAAGCCGCCCAGACCGCCGGGCAGGCCGGGCACCCGCTGTCCCTGCCCCTGGGTGCCGCCGCCCTGAGCCTGGGTGCGCTGCGCCTGGGTGCGGCGTGCCTCCCGCTCCTGCTCGGCTTTCAGCTGCAGGTCGTCCATGGCGGTCAGCTGCTTGCCCGTCAGGATCTTGTCCTCAATCTGCGTGAGGTACTTCTTGGCGTCGTTGGGCTGCACGCTGCTGGCTTTCTGGATGGTGGTCAGGAGCGGGAGCAGCTGTTTGGCCTGCGCCCTGGTCAGGGCGGTCGCCTTGTTCTTTTCCAGGTCAGGCAGGAGGCGGACGGTCTGCGCGAGGTCGGTGACGGGCTGCATGGCTTTCATGCGGGCCTGCATCTCGGGGGTCATCTGGCGCTGGCCCTGGCCGGTCGCGGCGGTCTGGGCGCTGGCGGCGCCGAGGGCGAGCGTGGTGAAGGCAAGAGCGGTGAGGATCAGGGTGGTGCGGGTCTTGGTCATGGGAGTACTCCTTTACTCGTATCTGAGGGAATCGACGGGGTCGAGTTTCGCGGCGCGGGCGGCGGGGTAGTACCCGAAGAACACGCCGACGAGGGCGCTGAACGCGAAGGCGATCAGCATGGGGGGCAGGCTGAAGACGGGCGTGATGTTCAGGGCCTTTCCGCCGAAGGCGAGGGCGACGCCGAGCAGCATGCCGATCACGCCGCCGCCGATGGACAGCAGGCTGGCTTCTACGAGGAACTGCGTGAGGATGTCGCGGGGCCGGGCACCCAGGGCCTTGCGCACGCCGATCTCGCGGGTGCGTTCGGTGACCGAGACGAGCATGATGTTCATGATCCCGATGCCGCCGACGAGCAGGCTGATGCCCGCGATGGCGCCGACGAACAGGGTGAGGGTGTTCGTGATGGAGTTCAGGCTGGCGAGGCTGTCCGCCTGGTTCTGCACCTGGAAGTCCAGGCTGTCCGGGTCGGTCAGGTCGTGGCGGGTCATGAGCAGGTCGGTCACGTCGCTCTGGAGCCCTGTCAGGTCCTTCGCGTCGGTGGCCTGCAGGTAGACGGTGCTGACGGTGGGTTGCCCCCCGGCGCTGTTGGTGCGGGAGAAGCGTTGCAGGTAGGTGCTGAGGGGAATGAGGACCTGGCTGTTGGCGTTCCCGAAGCCGCTGTTGCCCTTGTCGGGCAGGACGCCGCTGACGGTGAAGGTCACGCTGCCCAGCCGGACCTTCTGCCCGATCGCCTGCTCCGGAGTGGCGCTGCCCTCGGTGCCGTCGCCGAACAGGTCGAGCAGCGTCTGGTGGCCGATCACGGCGACGCGTTTCCTGCCGCTGACGTCCGCGTCCGTGAAGTACGCGCCGGTCTCGACCGGGCTGTTGCGCACCGTCTCATAGGCGGGCCAAGTGCCGACGACGCTGACCTGAGCGTTGTTCGTGCCGACCTTGGCCTGCAGATTGCTGTTCACGCTGGGCGCGACGCCCGCCACGCGGTCCAGGAACGCGCCCGCCAGGGCCTCGGCGTCCGCGACGGTGATGGTCTGCCGGGGTCCGGCGCGCACGAGGCTCCCGCCGCCCCCGCCCCGCGCGCTCTGCACGGTCAGGAGGTTCGTACCGAGGCTCTCGAGGTTCTTCGTGACCCCGGCGGTGCTGCCCTGTCCGATGGCGGTCAGGGCGACGACGGCGGCCACGCCGATGATGACGCCCAGCGCGGTCAGCACCGAGCGCAGCGGCGTGCCGACGATGGCGCGCCACGCGATGGTGAACGCGCCGCCCAGGCCGATTCCGCCCCGGCGGGGGACGGCGGCGGGGGTCGGGGCGGCCGCGCCGGTCTGCGGGAGGGGCCGGGTGGTCACGGGTGTCCTCCCAGACCGCGCCGGGGTGTCTGGCGGCGGTCACTCTCAATCAGGCCGTCACGGACGCGGATGACCCGCCCGGCGTACGCGCCGATGTCGTCCTCGTGCGTGACCAGGACGACGGTGGTGCCCTCGGCGTGCAGGTCGCTGAACAGGCCCATGACCTCCTCGCTGGTGCGAGTGTCGAGGTTCCCGGTGGGTTCGTCCGCCAGCAGCAGGCGGGGGCGTCCGGCCAGCGCACGGGCAACCGCGACGCGTTGTTTCTGCCCGCCGCTGATCTGGCTGGGGAGGTTGCGGGCCTTGTCGGCCAGCCCGACGCGCGCCAGGACCTGCATGGCCCGCTCGCGCCGCTCGCGCGGGGGCACTCCGGCGTACGTGAGGGGCACCTCGACGTTCTCCACGAGGTTCAGGCGGGGCAGCAGGTGGAAGGCCTGGAACACGAACCCGATCTCGGTGTTGCGGGCTGCGGCGCGTTCGTTCTCGCTGAGGGTGGTGACGTCGCGGCCACCCAGCCGGTACCCGCCCTCGCTGGGCCGGTCGAGCAGGCCGATGATCTGCATCAGGGTGGTCTTGCCGCTGCCCGACGGGCCCATCAGGGCGACCATCTCGCCCGGCATGATCTGCACGTCCACGCCCCGGAGCGCCTCGAAGATCACGTCGCCCTGCGCGTACACCTTGCGGATGCCGCGCAGGTCCACCACCGCCGGGGCGAGGCTGGGCGCGGGGACGACTGGGGTGACCTGCGGCGTGGTCACGGCGCGCCTCCGGGGAAGCCGCCGGGGGGGCCGCCGAACCCGCCCTGTCGGCTGTTCTGGCCCCCCCCCTGGCTGCCGGTGCCGGAGGTGCCCGCGCGGCGGGCTGCGCCGGGCACGACGACTTCCTGGCCGGGGGTCAGGCCCTCGGTGACGATGGTGTTCGTGCCGTCGGTCGCGCCGGTCTGCACGCGCACCCGTTCGGGCTCGGCGCCCGCCGCACCGGGCGTCTGCACGTAGCTGCGGCCCCGCATGGTCTGCACGGCCTTGCTGGGGACGAGCAGGCCCTGGGCTTCGCTCTGGACGATCTCGGCCTCGGCGGTCATCCCGGCGCGCAGTTGCCCGTCGGGGTTGCTCAACTGGACAGTGGCGGTGAACACGCTGATGCCGCTGCTCTGGGTCGCGCCGGGCGAGACACGCACGACCTTCCCGCTGAAGGTCTGCCCGTCGAAGGCGTCGAGGGTCACGTCGGCGCGCTGCCCGACATTCACGCCTGCGATCTCGGTCTCGTCGATCTGCACCGGGAGGTTCAGGGTGGCGTCGTCGATCAGGGTCAGGATGCTCGCGCCGCTGGTGACGACGGCGCCCTCGGTGGCGGTGACGGTGCTGACCACGCCGCTCATCGGGGCGTACACCTTCAGGTCGGCGCGGTCCTGCGCGGCGGCGTCCAGGGCGTCCTGCGCCTGCTGCACGGCGAGCGCCTGACTGCGGAGGTTCTGCGCGTCGGTGCTCGCGCCGGTCTGCTGCTGCGTCAGGGCGCTGCTCAGGCTGGCGCGGGCGCTGTCCACGCTCTGCTGGGCCTTGGTGACGGCGGACTGCGCGTCGGCCAGCGCGGAGGCGCTGAGCGCGCCGATGGCCGCAAGCTGCCGCTGGCCGCTGAGGGTGCGCTGCGCGTCGGCGAGGGTCTGCTCGGCCTGCGTGACGCTGCCCCGGGCGCTGACGACGCTGCTGGCGCGCTGCGCGGCACTGCTGGCCTGACTGGCCCGCGCCGCGTCCAGGCTGGCGCGGGCCTTGTCGAGGTTCAGCTGCGCGCTGCTGACGTTCTGCTCGACGGTGTCGCTGCTCAGGGTGGTGATCAGTTGCCCCTTCGTGACGCGTTCGCCCACGGCGGGCACGGCGCCCACCGTGGCGGTCAGGTCCGCGCCGACCGTGCGGGTCTGCGCGGCTTCCAGCGTGCCGGGCCCGCTGACGGACACCCGGACGACGCCCGGCTGCGCGCGGCTGGTGGTGGTCGTGGCGGTGACGGTCGCGGTCTGCGCACTGTGACTGCGGGTGTACAGGAAGCCTCCGGTGGCGGCGCCGACCAGCAGCAGGCCTCCGAGCACCCACGGCCAGCGGCGGCGCGGCGCGGCGGGCCGGGCGGGGCTGGTGGTGGTCACAGCGCGCCCCCGATGCCGGTGAGGTTCTGCCCGGCGGCGACCGACAGCGCCGCGAGGGCCTCGGTGACGTTGTTCTGCGCCTGCAGGCGGCTGTACTGGGCCTTCTTGAGGGTCAGCTGGGTGCTCTGGAGTTCGACGGCGCTGATCGTGCCACTTTTCAGGCGGGCGCTGTCCTGCGTGTAGGTCTTCTGCGCGGCGGCCTCGCGGTTCAGGGCGACCTGCTGGAGTTCAGAGGCGTTCTGCGCGGCCTGGTACGCGCTGGCGAGGGTCTGCCCGGCCGTCTTCTCGGCGCTGTCCTGGCTACGTTGCGCGTTCGCCAGGGCAGTTTTCGCGTCCTGGAGGGTGCGGGCGGGCGTGAAATCGTTGTCGGCGAGTTTCACGTTCAGCGCGGCGCTGGCGACATCGTTCGCAGCGCCGACCAGACTGGTCAGCCGGTCCAACCCGCCCTGGAGGCTGGCGAGCGTGACGCTCAGTTTGGGCGCGGTGATCGCACTCCCGGCGCGGACGCTGCCCCCCAGGCCGGTCAGGGTGCCGAGTTTCGCGGCGGCGAGGTTCAGCTGCGCGCGGGCGTCCGCGAGGGTCTGGGTGCTGGCGGCCAGGGTGTTCTGCGCGTTCGTGACGTCCAGGGTGGTGGCGTTCCCGATGCCGAGTTTCACCTGCGTGACCTGCACGCCCTTGGTGTCCACCTGCACCTGCAACGTCTGGAGTTCGACGTTCTCCTGCGCTTCCAGCAGCGCCATGTACGCGCCGACGGCGCTCTGCAGCGCGCCGAGTTTCGCGGCGCGGACCTGCGCCTGCGCGAGTTTCTCGGCGTTCGCGGCATTCAGTTTCGCGGCGACCAGGGTGCTGGGGTCGGCCTGCGCGGCGCGGCTGGCGGCCTGGGCCTTGTCGAGGTTCGCCTGGGAGGTCTTGACGTCGCTACTGGTGTTCAGCGCGGCGCTGACGGCGCTCCCGGCACTCAGGGTGCTCTGGGCGTGTGCGGCGGGCGCGGCAAGCAGGGCGAGGCCAAGGGTGAGCAGTCGGGTGCGGGCGTGCGTCATTGGGGGCCTCCGGCGGCGTTGAGAAGCTGGGTCAGGCTCAGCTGGGCGGTGATGCGGGCGGACAGCAGGTCCCGCTCGGCCTGCGCGAGGCTCAGCGTGGCAGCGGCGAGGTCGTCGGCGGTGCCGGTCCCGGCGTCCAGGCGGGCCTGGGCGGTCTGCACCCCCAATTGCGCGGCCTGCACCTGCGCGGCGCGGGTCTGCACGGCGCTCTGGTTGGTCTGCAAGGTCACGAAGCGGCTGCGGACGTCGAGTTCGGCGTTCTGCTGCGCGACGGTCAGGGACAGCCCCGCCTGCGTGACCCCCGCCTGCGCGGCGCTCAGTGCGGCCTGCTGCGCGGGCGAGTACACGACGTACGAGCCGCTGACGCTGGCGGTCAGGCGGTTGCCGCCGCTGCTCGCGCGGTCGCCCAGCGGCAGGCTGTAACTGCCGCCCAGGGTGCCCTGCCTGACGTTCAGCGTGGCGCTGACCGTTCCGGCGGCCCCGCCGCCGTAGCCGACGCTGGCGGTCAGGTCGGGCAGGCGGGCGTCACGCTGGTCCTGCTCCAGGCTCTCCTGCGCGCTGGCCAGGGCGTTCTGGGCGCTGATCACGTCGCTGCTGCTCGCGCGGGCGCGGGCGACCAGTGCAGTCAGGTCCGGGAGGGTCAGCGTGGCGTCCGGCAGCGTGCTGAAGGTCACGTCGCCCAGCGCGCTGCCCAGCGTGGCGTCCAGCGTGCGGCGGGCGCTGTCCAGACTGGCCTGTGCCTGCGTCACGCTGTTCTGCGCGGCCTGCACGGCGCTCTGCGCATTCAGGACGGTCTCGGCGGTGGCGTTCCCGGCGACCTGCTGTGCCTGCGCGACCGTCAGCTGCCGCTGCCGCAGCTCCAGGGTGCGGCCCGCCAGCGTGATGTCCTGCGTGGCGAGCACCGCCGAGAAGTACGCCTGCGCCACGTTCAGCCGGGTGCTCAGGTTCGCGTCGCGCAGGTTCGCCTGCGCCAGCGCGAGGCTGCGCTCGGACGCCCGCAGGCTGCCCTGTGAACTGGACCAGGGCAGCAGGCCCAGGCTGACATTCGCGCCCGCCGTGCCGGACAGGCCGCCACTCACAGCGGCGCTCGTGCCGTCGCTGGCGGTGGTGGTCGGCCCGGCGTAGCTGGCGCTGCCGCTCACGCTGACGGTCAGGCCCAGTGCGGCGCGGGCCGCCTGGAGGTTCTGCTGCGCGACCTGCACGCTCAGCGCGGCGCGGGTGACGCTGGGGGCCTGGGCCAGCTGCGCGTACGCCTGCTCCAGCGTGAGGTCGGGGGCCGCGGCGGTCTGGGCGTGCGCCGCGCCGAGCAGCAGGGCCAGCGTGAGCAGGCGGGGCGGTGGGGGACGTGTCATGTCGCCCAGCGTGCGGGGCGGGGGTCAAGACTCCGCGCAGCCTCCGTGAAGATTTGTCGAAGGCGCCCCGCCCCCCGCCAGGAGGCCGTTTCCCCCACCTGGCGGGGGGCGGGGGCATCTGGGGCCCTTCGCGCGACCTTCACGCCGTTCACGTACGCTCATGGCATGAGTGCCCTGATCCTGATCGTCGAGGACGAACCGCAACTGGCGGAGGTGCTGGAAGCCTACGCCCGCCAGGAGGGCTACCGCACCGAGCGCGCCGCCGACGGGAACGCCGCCCTGAGCGTGTACCGCGCCGCCAGCCCGGACCTGATCCTGCTGGACGTGATGCTGCCGGGCCGCAGCGGCCTGGACGTCCTGAAGACCATCCGGGCCGAGGGCGGCACGCCCGTGATCCTCGTGACCGCCCGCGCCGAGGAGACCGACCAGATCGTGGGGCTGGAACTCGGCGCGGACGACTACGTGGTCAAACCGTTCCGTCCCCGCGAGGTGATGGCCCGCGTGAAGGCCGTCCTGCGCCGCGCGACCGCCCTGCTCGACGATGCCGACCGCCCACTGCGGGTCGGCCCGCTGGAGGTGGACCGCCGCGCGGTCGTGGCGCGGGTGCACGGCGAGACCCTGAGCCTCACGCCCGCCGAGTTCCGCCTGCTGTCGCAGCTGGCCGAGGCGCCGGGCCGCGCGTACACCCGTGAGGAGCTGCTTGCGGCTGCCCTGCCGGACAGTGACGCGCTGGAACGCGTGGTGGACGCGCATCTGGCCAGCGTGCGCCGCAAACTGGACGCCGCGCGCGCCGGGGGGCTGCTGCACACGGTGCGGGGCGTTGGGTACCGGCTGGAGGCCGCCGGATGACGCCCCGCCCGCCGGGCCTGAACCGGGGACAGCCGCTGGCGGTGACGCTGCTGCTGGCCATGCTGCTGGTGGTGGGCGTGGCGGTGGGCAGCACTTTCTACTTCTCGAATCTGGTCGTCAAGCGCGAGTTCGAGCGGCTGCCGAGCGGCGTGCGGCAGCTCCTGCGCGAGCAGCAGGCGGCGGCGCTGCGCGGCGAACTGATTGCCCCGACCCCCCCGCTGCCCGTGATCCGCACCGGCAGCGCCGCCGACGCGTACCTGGACCCCTTCGAGAGCAGCCTGGACGTCAGCGGCGTGGTGAAACAGGCCAGCGGGGACGACGCGGTCGTCACGAACGGCAAGCGGCCCCGCAACCTGTGGGTCAGTGACGGCAAACCGCCGCCCCGCAGCCGCGCGCAGGACTTCCTGCACGACGTGCAGCGCAGTCTGCTGCAGGTGGGCGTGGTCGCGGCGGCCGTGTCGGCGCTGCTGGCGTTCCTGATCTCGCGGCGGGTGGCGCGCCCCGTCTCGGCGGTGTCGGGCGCGGCGGCGCGGCTGGCCAGCGGCGACCTGAGTGCCCGCGCGCCCGTGCTGGGCGGCGAGCGGGAGATCGCGGCGCTGGCGCACTCCTTCAACGACATGGCCGAGAACCTCCAGGCGCTCGAACGCGAGCGGCAGCAGGCGGTCGCGGACATCGCGCACGAGCTGCGCACCCCGATCGCCGTGATCCAGGCCCGCCTGGACGCCCTGGAGGACGGCGTGTACCCGCTGAACACCGAGCAGATCGCGCTGCTGAGCACGCAGACGCAGCTCCTCACGCGACTGGTGGGTGACCTGCGCACCCTGACCCTCGCGGACGCCGGGCGGCTGGCGCTGGACCCGCGCCCGCTGGACCTGGGCGCCCTGGGGCGCGAGGTCGTGCAGGCCCTGCAGGACCGCGCCGCCGCGCTGGGCCTGACGCTGGGCGTGCAGGCCGAACCGGCCCTCACGCACGCCGACCGGGACCGGGTGCGGCAGATCACCACGAACCTCGTGGACAACGCCCTGCGGCACGCCCACAGCCGCGTGCAGGTCCGCGTCGAGGCGCGCGGCGAGCAGGTCGTGCTGCACGTCGAGGACGACGGCCCCGGCATCCCCGAGGGCAGCCGCGAGGCGGTCTTCACACGCTTCACCCGCCTGGACGCCAGCCGCTCCCGCGACACCGGCGGCAGCGGCCTGGGCCTCGCCATCGTGCGCGCCCTGGCTGCCGCGCACGGAGGGCAGGCGGCGCTGGCGGCCTCCAAGGGACTGGGCGGCGCGCACTTCACGGTGACGCTGCCGGGCGGCACGGACTGACCCGCCAGCAGCGCGGCCCCAGGACGCCTGTCGCCTGGGGCCGCGTGCCGTTCCCGCGCTATGTGCGGGGTTTCAGCGCGGGGATGCGCAGGCCGCCGCGGCCGTCCCAGCCCTTGAAGGCGTAGAAGCGGCCGGGTTCGCCGGTGAGCAGGTAGTCGCTGAGCGGTTCGCGCATGGGGGGCGCCTCGATCTTCTCCAGGGCCTCCTCGACGGTGCAGAAGCGGGCTTCCACGATGAAGCCGTCGGGGTCGGCGGGGTTCAGCAGGCCGTCCCAGGTGGCCTCGAACGCCACAGCGATGGCGCGTTCCCCGCGGCGTTCGTCCTCGATGTGGACGGTGTAGGCCATGTGCCTGATGCCCGTCAGTTTCAGGCCGGTTTCCTCGTAGATTTCACGGTACAGCGCCTCGGGGAGGGTCTCGCCGGGTTCGACCACGCCGCCGGGCAGGGTGTGGCGCACGCGGCCGTGGCCCTGCCAGTCGTTGCCGACGAGCAGCACGCGGCCGAAGCGGTCGCGGAGGATCCCGGCGGCGACGAGCAGGTCACGCCGCGCCATGCTGGCCCTCCTCGCCCATCTGGAGGAGTTGCAGTTCGCGCTGCGCGCGGGCGAGGTTCGCCACGACCGGCCCCAGTGCGCCCGCGATCACGCTGTCGAGGGGGTGGTTCTTGCCCTCGCCTTCCAGGCGGTGGTCGGTCACGCGGTTCTGGGGGTAGTTGTACGTGCGGATCTTCTCGCTGCGGTCGCCGCTGCCGACCTGCGCGGCGCGGTCGCTGCGTTCGCGTTCCTCGCGCGCGATCCGTTCCCGCTCGGCGAGGCGCGCGGCGAGCACCTGGAGGGCCTTCTCGCGGTTCTTGATCTGCGAGCGGCCGTCCTGGCACACGACCATGATCTCGTCGGGCGTGCCCGCGCGGTACACGGCGCGCACGGCCGAGTCGGTGGTGTTCACGCCCTGCCCGCCCGCGCCCTGCGAGCGGAACACGTCGATGCGCACCTCGGACAGGTCGAGCTGCACCTCTTCCGTGTCGGCCTCGGGCAGCACGGCCACCGTGACGGTGCTCGTGTGGATGCGGCCCTGGCTCTCGGTGGCGGGAACGCGCTGCACGCGGTGCACGCCGCGCTCCCACCGGAAGGCCCGGAACGCGCCGTCGCCCGTGACCTCGGCCACGACCTTGCTCGCGCCGCCCAGGTCGCTCTCGCTGGCGTCCAGAACGCTGAGTTTCAGGCCCAGCCCCTCGGCGTAGCGGGTGTACATGCGCAGCAGGTCCATCACGAACAGCCCGGCCTCGGCGCCGCCCGCCCCGGCGCGCAGTTCCAGAATCACGTCCTTGGCGTCGTCCGGATCGGTGGGGAGCAGCAGCACGACGAGGTCCGATTCGATCTCGGCCAGCCGCGCCTCCAGGGCCTGCACCTCCCCGGCGGCCAGTTCGCGCAGCTCAGGGTCGCGCATGTCGGGGTCGGTGAGGAGTTCGCGCGCGCCGCGCAGGTCCCCTTCCAGCCCGTCGCGTTCACGCAGCAGGGTCACGAGCGGCAGCAGCTCGCGGTGGCGGCGGGTCAGGCGGGCGTACTCGCGCGGGTCGGCCAGCGCGGCCGGGTCGCCCAGCGCCCGCTCGACCTTGCCGAATTCCGCCGCGAGTTCGTCGAGGCGACTCACGGGGCGGGGGAGCGCCCGCGTGCTCGGCACGGCGGACGGCTGTGGGCAGACAGGGTGGACACGGGAATCATGAGTGCAGTCTAGCGCCCCCCCGTGAGCGGCTGCGGACACGTTCCCCTGACGCGGCCCTCACAGTGGGCCCCCGTGGAGTTGCCGCCTGTCAGGTCCGGCGCCGGTCACGGCTGGCAGGTGGCAGCGGGTCCCACGGGAGGACGCGTCTAATCCAGGCGTCCGGACGCGGGGGGCGCGGGCGCTACAGTCGGGCGCATGAGAACCGTGACCGTGGGCGTGCTGGGCTGTGGCACCGTGGGGCAGGACGTCCTGAACCTGATCCGGAGGCGCGAGGCGATCTTCGCCGATCTGGGTGTGCGGATCGAGGTGGCGGGCGTCCTCGTGCGCGACACCGGCCGCCCGCGCGCCTGCCCGCCCGGCACGCCCCTGACGACCGACCCCGCCTTCTTGCAGGAGTGCGGCGTGGTCATCGAGGCGATGGGCGGCGTGGAGCACCCCATGAGCCTGCTGCGCCCGCACCTGCGCTCGGGCCGCCCGGTGATCACGGCGAACAAGGCGCTGCTGGCCGAGAAATGGGACGAGCTGCGCGCCTACGCCCTGGACGGCAAGCTGTACTACGAGGCGTCCGTGATGGCCGGGACGCCTGTGATCGGCCCGATGAGCACCGTGCTGCGCGCCAGCACCTTCGAGCGCCTGCAGGCGGTGCTGAACGGCACGTGCCTGTACATCATCACGCAGATGGAGCAGGGCAAGGAGTACGCGCAGGCCCTGGCGGAAGCGCAGGCGCTGGGGTACGCGGAGGACCCGCCCACCCTGGACGTCGGGGGCTTCGACACGGCGCACAAACTGACGGTGCTGGCGCGCTTCTGCGCGGACGGCAACTTCCCGTACGACCGCGTGCAGGTGCAGGGCATCGAGGACCTGACCCTCGCGGACGTGCAGGCGGCCCGCGCCCGTGGCGAACGCATCAAGCTCGTGGCGGAACTGGAGAGCGTGAATGGAGAGTGGCAGGCCCGCGTCTCCCCGCAGTCGCTGCCGGAGGACCACCCGCTGTGCACCGCCGGGGCCAGCCGCAACGCCATGGTGTACGAGGGCGAGGAATGCGGCACCCTGATCTTCGCGGGAGGCGGCGCGGGCGGCATGGTCACCGCGAGCGCCATGGTCGGCGACCTGCTCGACTGGGTGATCGGCTTCCCCGGGCACGTGCCGCTGCACTGAATTCTGGGTTGTGGGGAGTGGGAACAGCGAAAACAGGGAGCGTCGGCACTCGCCTTCGCTCCCTGCTTCTCTGTCTGGGGGCTTCAGCGGGGGCGGGTCAGACGCCCGACCCACTGCCTACTCCCCATTCACTCCTCGTCGTCCCCGTCCTCGTCGAGTTCCACGTCGTCCAGGTCCTGGTCGTCGGCCCAGTCCTTGACGACGTTCGTGCGGCGCAGGTCGTCGCGGGGCGCGGCCAGGCGCGCCTGTTCACGGTCCTCGCCGCTCATGACGCCCTGCGCGCGGGCCAGGACGGGCTGGTCGGCGGCGGACGCGCCGTAGCGTTCGGCGAGGTACGCGGCCACCCACGCGCCGAAGTACCACAGGGCCAGCTGCGCCGGGTAGCCGACGGCGCCGTCCGGGTAGGGCACGTGGATGATCTCATCGATGCGGGATTCGAGCACCTCGCGCGCGAGCAGCAGGGTGTCGTCGGCGTCGCCGAGGATCACGGCCACCTTGGCGTCGCCCTTCTCGTGCTGCGCCTCGAACGCGCCGGTCACCAGGGGCAGGGGATCGCCGATCAGGGGCACGCTGAGGGTCTTGCCGGTGCGGGCCAGCAGCTGCTGCCACGCGTGCGGCAGGGCGTCCGCGTCAGGCGCGGCGAGCAGCAGCGGCGTGCGGCCCCACAGGCTCCAGGCGAGGTCGCGGGCGGGGTTGTTGTCCGTGACGTGCGGGGCGCAGCGGGCGGCGAGGTCGCCCAGCAGGGCGTCGGCGGCCTGGGCGTCCTCGCTGTGGCCCGTGGCGTGGGCGACGAACTGCGCGAAGTGGTACGTGGCGAGCGGCCCGCCGGGGACCAGGGTGTCGATCTCCTCGGGGGTGCCGCCGGTGGCGACGCGGCGCACCTGCGCGCCCGCGACGCTGGCGAGGTCGGCGTAGTCGGTGGCGAGGGCGGCGGCGTCGGGGCTGCTCAGGACGAACTGGGTGCCGCTGCGGGTGAGGCTGCTCGCCACGAGCGTCTGCGCGAGGTGCGCCGCCAGGGTGCCCTCGCCGCTGCCGACGAGGCCGTAGGGGGCCTCCTCGGGGCGGGTGGGGCCGCTGTAGCTGCCGGGCAGCGTTTCAAGCAGGGTCAGGAGGTGGGTGCTCATGCCCTCCAGGGTACAGGCTGCGGCGCGGCCGGGCACCGGTCGGGGGGCGGCTCACGCCTTCATGCACGGCCGGCCGCCTACACCAAAACACTGTCCAGCACGCCCTTTCTTTCTTCACGCCCGCTTAATTCTGCGTGCTAGAATCCGGCGCGTGCGCTTCCAGACAACTGCCGGGGACGTCCGCGTCCTGAACGAAAAACACCACCCCGAGGGGTGGCGTTCAGTGTGTGGCGCACTCGACTGGACTCGAACCAGTGGCCTTTGGCTCCGGAGGCCAACGCTCTATCCACCTGAGCTACGAGTGCAGAGCTCCGGTACCCTAGCACTTCGCATGAAGGAGATCAAGTGAACAAGAAGAAACTCGTGAACGTCCTGATGGGCGTCCTGGCCCTGCTGCTCGTGGTCGGCATGGCCTACCAGTTCACCCCGAACCTCGGCAGCCTGTTCAACAAGCAGACCGGCACGCCCGCCCTGACCGTGAACGGCACGACCGTCACCGTCGAGCAGCTCGAGGCCGCCAAGCGCGGCAACCAGGTGCTGAGCAGCACCGACACCGGCGTGCTCGGCGACGACTTCAAGACCTACGTGGTCGCGCAGCAGATCGACCAGACGCTCGTGTCGAACGCCGTGAAGGACATCAAGGTCAGCCGCGGCGACGTGGACGCCAAGGTGAAGGAAGTCCGCGCGCAGAACAACCTGACCGACAACAAGGCCTGGACGGACGCGCTGCAGGGCGTGGGCCTGACCGACAGCGACTACCGCAAGCAGGTGCGCCAGAGCCTCGCCATCGAACGCCGGGTCGACGAGATCAAGAAGGGCGTGCCCGCCGCGACCGACGCGGAACTCCAGGCGTACTACGACCTGAACCAGGAGAAGTACCAGACGGACGCGCGCATCCAGGGCCGTCAGATCGTCGTGGCGGACAAGGCCAAGGCCGCGGACCTCCTGAAGCAGCTCCGGGGCGGCGCGGACTTCGCGCAGCTCGCGGGCGCCAACAGCACCGAGTTCAAGGACCGGGGCGGCGCCCTGGGCCCCATCGAGAACGGCGCGCCGCGCCCCGTGGCGCAGGTGGCGCTGCCCAGCGAGGTCGGCGCGGCCGCCTTCGCCCTGAAAGACGGCGGCCTGACCGACGTCGTGGAAAGCGGCGGGAAGTTCTACATCGTGAAGGTCGAGAAGTATCTCGCCCCCAGCGCCAAGCCCTTCGCGGAGGCCAAGAGCGACGTGGCCACCGCCGTGAACGCCAGCAAGCAGAACGCCGCCGTGGAAGCCTGGGTCGAGGGTCTGCGCAAGGACGCCAAGATCGAGTTCAAGGACCTGAACTGGAAGGTCGAGGATCCCACCGTCGCCACCGTCGCCGGGCAGAACGTCCGCTACTCGCAGGTGATCGAACAGGTCGTGCAGAACCAGCAGTTCGCCAGCCTGCTGCAGCAGGTGCCCGCCGAGCAGGCCTCGCAGCTCGTGAACGGCATCCTGAAACCGCAGGTCGTGCAGCAGATCATCCAGGGGTACGGCGCGCCCACCATCGCCGAGCGCCTGAAGCTGAACCTCGTCGGCACCCGCCAGGAGATCGCGCAGGGCGTCGCCGCGTACGGCGCGCGGAACGCAAAGGTCACCGACGCGGACCTGCAGGCGTACTACACCGAGAACAAGGCCCAGTTCGAATCGCCCGCCAGCGCGGCGGTCAGCGAGGCCAGCTTCAAGGACCAGGCCAAGGCCGTGGCCTTCCGGGGCAGCTACACCCGTGGCGACTTCGTCTCGGCGGCCAGCAAGGCCGGCGGCACCGTCAGCGAGCGCGGCACCGTCACCGCCGGGGACGGCAAGCTGAGTGAGGAACTGAACGCCGCCGTGTTCGCCGCCAAGTCCCTCAAGGACGCCGCCGACGGCAGCCTGAGCGACGTCGTGAAGGTCGGCGACCGCTACTCGGTGCTGTACGTCACCGACCTGAAGCCCGCCGAGACCAAGAGCTTCGCCGAGGTGCGCGACCAGATCGAGCCGGTCGTGCTGGGCCAGAAGAAGAGCAGTGAGGGCCAGACCTTCCTGGACGCCCAGGTGAAGACCCTCAAGCCCACCGACAACCTGAAGACCGTGCTGGCCGCGCAGGAGAAGCGCGTGGCCGCCGCGGCGCCCAAGACGCCCGCCACGCCCGCCAAGGACAGCACCGACGGCCAGACGGACGGCGCGGCGACCACTCCCAAGACGGACGGCAGCGCCACCAGCGCCCCCCCCGCCGACAAGTAAGCCTCTCCGCCCTGCTCCGCCCCGGTCACCCAGGTGCCGGGGCGGTTTATTATTGCCAGACGGATTCCGTTTGTTTCCTGCTCGCTCCACGCGGAGTGAACGGGTTCTGCACCCCATTCAATCGGCATCCGGATCAGACGCGGGCGCGCAGGCCCAGCAGCAGGCCCGCCGTGAACGCCCCGGCAAAGGGCAGGTTCGCGGTTAGTAGGCGGGTCAGCCACGCGCCGCCGTTCTCGCGGCCCTGCGCCAGCCACGGCTCGGCCAGAGCCTGCACGCGCAACCAGTTCACGCTGACCAGATCGAAGTACGCGAGGACCTGCACCGTGATGAACAGCACGCCCAGCCCCACCAGCGCCCAGCGGCCGATGTGTTTCAGGGCGACGCCCGTCGCGAAGCCCAGCAGCGCGCCGACGCTCAGGTCGGGCAGCAGGGGTTTCAGGGCGTCCGCGAAGCCCGCCGGGGCGGGCGCCGTGCTGGCCAGCAGACTGAAGAGTGAACCGGTGACGCTCAAGGTGCGCGCATCCTAGCGCGCCGGGACGGCTGCGCCGAAAGGCGGAGGGCGCGCCGGGGCGAGGCGCGGTATGGTGTAGGGCACCGTGACCCTCCCGACCGAGCCCTCCCTTCCCGACGTGATCTCCCCAGAGCTGTATGGGCGCCTGTGCGCGGGTGAGGAGCAGGCCTGGTTCGAGTTCGTGCAGGAGTACGAGGGCCGCATGTACGGCTACCTGTACCGCCTGGAAGGCAACAGCGAGGACGCGCTGGACCTGACGCAGGAGGTCTTCTACCGCGCGTGGCGCAGCATCCGCACGTTCCGCGCCGGGGAGCGGGTGCTGCCGTGGCTGTATCAGGTGGCGCGCAACACGCAGATCGAATCGCACCGCCGCAAGCAGTTGCAGCGCTTCTCGCTGGAGCAGGCCCGCGAGGACGTGGGCTTCGAGGTGACCAGCGAGCGCCGCTCGCCCGTGCAGGCCGCCGAGAGTGCCGACGCGCAGGACCGCGTGCAGCGCGCCCTGTCCCAGCTGCCGCACGAGTACCGCGAGGCGGTCGTGCTGCGCTTCGTCGAGGACCTCAGTTACGACGAGATCGCGCAGATTCAGGGCGTGGCGGTCGGCACGGCCAAGAGCCGCGTGTTCCGCGCCAAGGAGCAGCTCGCCGACCTGCTGGAGAGCGTCGCCGACGTCCACTGACCCCCACGCCGGGGCCTACGTCCCGTCGGGGTCGGGGGGGCCGTCCTCCCAGCGCAGCAGGTCGCCCGGCTGACAGTCCAGCGCGCGGCACAGGGCGTCCAGGGTGCTGAAGCGCACCGCGCGGGCCTTCCCGGTCTTCAGGATGCTGAGGTTCGCCAGGGTGATCCCCACCCGCGACGAGAGCTCCGACAGGGTCATGCCCCGCTGGGTCAGCAGGTCGTCGAGGTGCACGCGGATGGGCATGTCAGACCGTCAGCTCCTCGTCGCGCAGCACCTGGAACGTGACGTTCAGCACTGCCGCGAACGCCAGCAGACCCACGCCGGGCAGGCTTGAAAACACGAGCAGTCCAGCGCTGCTGGCGAGCAGCAGTGGATCGGGGGTGACCAGCGGCAGCAGGCCCGGAACGACCTGCCCGGCCAGCAGCGCCACACCCGCCAGCGCGACCTCTCGCGGAATGACGCTCAGGTTGCCCTGCCGGCTGGCGCGGGCAGCCCGCCACAGGAACAGCAGGGCCAGCGCGCCCGGGAGACTTCCCAGGAGCATCTGGGGCAACGCGGACCAGCCCCGCCGGGTCACGCCGTAGATCAGCGCGCCCGTGCCGAGCAGCAGGCCCAACTGGCACAGGCGTTCGAGGCGCGTCAGGGCGCGGGCGCGGAGCAGCGTGGTCAGGGTCATATGGTCGTCCTCTGGCGGTCCAGGCTGGCGCGCCCCTCGTCCAGCCAGCCGGAGAGCGCCATGAGCAGCAGCGGCAGCGCCAGTGACACCAGAGTACCGAGCAGCAGCTCGGGGCTGAGCAGGACGCCCAGCAGCGCGCCGGTCGAGCGGTCCACGGTCAGACCCAGGTCGGGCGCCATGCGCCACACGGCGGCCAGCGACAGGGGGGTCCCCAGCAGGGTGCTCCAGAAGAGGCGCTGCCCGGCGCGGAACAGTTCCTCGCTGACGTCACCGTGCAGCGGACCGCCCCGGCGCGCGGCCTGAATGGCGCGGTTCAGGTGCCAGTACCCGGCGAAACTGACCCCGGCCCAAAGGCCCAGCGCGGCGCTGACGCGCAGATCCTGGGTGATGAACGCCAGGGCGGCGAGCATCAGGACTCCCAGGCCGATCAGGTTCAGGACGGTAGGGACGGTCAGGATCAGCAGCAGGGCATTCAGGGTGTGCCGGGACGGGGTCATACGGTGAGCTCCTGTTCGGCGCGCAGTTGCCGTTCCTGCTCGCGGATGTGCGCCGCCTGGGTGAGGGCAGCCGCGAACAGCACGCAGACCGCAGCGATCAAGAGGGGCGTGAGGTTCACTCCGAACAGGCTGAAGAGACTGGTGTTGACGGTATTCCCCAGCACCACGGCCTCCTCGGGCAAGTGGCGGCGCAGGGCCTCAAGCGGTTGGATACGAGCAGTCATCCAACTGTTCAGCAAGGGTTGCAGCACGGCAAACACCTGCCCGATCAGGGCCAGCCGGGCGGTGAGGGTCAGGTCGCGAGCGTTGTCGGGGTGGAACGGGTCACTCAGCAGGCGGCGCGTGAACTGCCGGGCGCGCCACAGCAGGCCGGTCACGCCCACCAGGAGCAGGGAGAAGGCAGCGAGGCAGGTGAGTCTCACCCAGCCCGGCAGGTCGTCCAGAGGCAGGTGGAAGCTGGCGAGATCGTACCGGGCGCCCGACAGATTCAACGTGGTGTTCAGTGGGATGGTCAGGCTGAGCGTGGCCTGCACTGCAGGAATGATCAGGCTGACCATCAGGAACAGCATGGTCAGGATCATCATGGTGGTGATCAGGTAGGTCAGGATGGTCTGGGCGCGGGCGGGGGTCAGCATGGGGCCTCCAGGATTTATCGATCTTCGATATTATCGTTTTTCAATATGACTGCTGGACTGTGAAGCGTCAAGCAGACCTGCCCTCCCCCGTTCCCACTCCGGTGACCCGCCGCTGGAACGAACGCCCGTTATTCTCCGGGCATGAGCAAACTGGTGATCGTGGCGGCGAAACGCACGCCGATCGGAAGCTTCATGGGCAGCCTCAAGGACGTCTCGGCGGCCGACCTGGGCGTCACGGCGGCGAAGGCCGTGCTGGACGGCGTCAACGGCGCGGACGTGGCGGACGTGATCGTGGGGAATGTCCTGCAGGCCGGAAGCGGCATGAATGTGGGCCGTCAGGTCGGCATCGGCGCGGGCCTCCCGCAGGACGTGCCCGGCCTGACCGTGAACCGCGTGTGCGGCAGCGGCCTCCAGGCGGTCATCAGCGCCGCGCAGGGCATCCGCGCCGGGGACGGGAGGCTGTACCTCGCGGGCGGCACCGAGAGCATGAGCCGCGCCCCGTACCTCCTCCCCCGCGCCCGAGAAGGGTACCGGCTGGGGCACGCGCAGGCGCTGGACTCCATCCTGTCGGACGGCCTGACCGACGTGTTCGGGAACTACCACATGGGCATCACCGCCGAGAACATCGCCGCGCAGTGGAACCTGACCCGCGAGGAACAGGACGCCTTCGCGCTGGAAAGCCAGACCCGCGCCGCCGCCGCACTGGCGGGCAACCACTTCGCGGATGAACTGGTCAGCGTGGAGGTGCCCGGCCGTAAGGGCCCCACCACCTTCAGCGCCGATGAGTACCCGCGCGCCACCACCGCCGAGGCCCTCGCCAAACTGAAACCCGCGTTCAAGAAGGACGGGACCGTCACTGCCGGGAACGCCAGCGGCATCAACGACGGCGCCGCCATGCTCCTCGTCGCCAGCGAGGAGTACGCCCAGGCGCACGGCCTGCCCATCCTGGCCGAGATCGCCAGTTACGCCGCCATCGGCGTGGACCCCGCCATCATGGGCATCGGCCCCGCCAAGGCCGTCCCCGTCGCCCTGAACCGCGCCGGGATGAGCGTCGCCGACGTGGACCTGTTCGAACTGAACGAGGCCTTCGCCGCGCAGTCCCTGGCCGTCATGCGTGACCTGAACGCCGACCCCGCCCGCGTGAACGTCACGGGCGGCGCCGTCGCCCTCGGGCACCCCATCGGCGCTTCCGGGGCGCGCGTGCTCGTCACGCTGATCCACCAGCTGCGCCGCCTGGGCAAGGAAACCGGCGTCGCCAGCCTGTGCATCGGCGGCGGCATGGGCATCGCCGTCGTGGTGCGCGCGCGGGCGTAACACTGCGCCAGACCGGGGGCGGGGGCCACAGGGAGCCTCCCGCCCCTCTACATGCGCAGATGAGCGCGCCCGCGGATCACGCGCGTCGTAAGGTGGCGGTATGCCACGCCCCGCACTCCTGCCCCTGCTGGGCGTTCTGACCTGGAGTCTGCCGACCTCCAGCGCCGCCCCGGCACCCGACTGCTACGCCTTCGCGGACTGGCTTCAGTCCTCACTGCACGCGCCGCTGGACGTGACGACCCTGCGGAAAACCGGCAGTCAGGGACAACCCAGAATCTACGTGTACACCCAGGAATTCAGAAACTCCTGCGTCACTGCACCGGCCAGCAACTTCGGATTCGTCAACATCCTCGTCAGCCCGGACCGTGCCGTGCAGCGCATCATGCTCTCCGGGGATGCTGGGCCGCTGCGGGCGCTCGCCACGTCCCTCAACCCGCGTCACCTGGGGACCGTGCCGCTCGGCAGCATGCGGTTCACCTTCGAGGCGGTGCCCGGGCAGATCACCCTGACGCCAAAGCAGCCGCTGGCTATCGTGGATCACCGGTAGGTGCGCCACCTGGCGGATGCCGCCGCCGTGGCACGTCCCGTAGCGTGGGGCGTGCCTCCTTCTATGGTTCAGGTGTCGCCGGAGTCGCTGGGTCTGCCGTCCGGGGCGGTGCTGGCGTGGCTGGACGCCCCCGACGGCGAATGTGCTGACAGGCCGACGGGACGCTGGCCCTGACGCTGCTGCTGATTGAGGACGGCGCCCGCTGGGAGGTGCGCTGGCCCGCGCCGGACGCGCCCCTGACGGTGGGGTTGTGCGCTCCGCATTACGGCGAGGGCCACACGCTGAGTGCCCGACCCTCTACCCTGGGCGCATGAGTGACGGAGCAACGGTGGGGGACCGCGAGGCGGCGTTCTTCCTGGCGATCAAGACGCGGGACGAGGCGCTGCTGCGCGCCCTGGTGGACGGGGACGCGGGGCTGCTGGGCCTGCCCAGTCCGATGGGCGTGAGTCCGGTGCTGTTCGCGGTGTACTACGGCCGTCCGGACATGGCGCGTGTGCTCGTGGGGCTGGGCGCGCCACTGAACGTATTCGAGGCGGCGGCCCTGGGGGACGAGGCGGCCCTGACGCGCTCACTGAACGCCGACCCGGCGCTGGTAGGCGGCGTGAGCGTGGACGGGTTCAGTCCGCTGGGCCTCGCGGCGTTCTTCGGACACGCGGGGGTCGCCGAGGCGCTGCTGTCGCGCGGCGCGGACGTGAACGCGGTCAGCCGCAACGCGATGGGGGTGCAGCCGCTGCACTCGGCGGTGGCGGGCGGGCACGGGGCGCTGGCGCGGGCGCTGGTCATGGCGGGCGCGGACGTGAACGCCACGCAGCAGGGCGAGTTCACGCCGCTGATGGCCGCCGCGCAGAACGGCGACGCGGGGCTGGCGCTGTTCCTGCGTCAGCACGGCGCGGACGCGGACGCCCGCACGGCGGACGGTCGCCGCGCCGCCGATTTCGCGCGCGAGGAGGGGCACGCGGTGCTGGCCGACTCGCTGGAGGGGCCCCTCCCGGCGTGAGTGTTCCTGAACGGTTCCGTTCGGGCGTCTGAAGAAAGCCCGAAGGCAGCTGCGGAACGTGCGGGTCAGACTGGGCGCATGACCAATCACGATGACCGCAACCCGCAGCGGACGGGCGAGCACGGCGCGCAGACCGGGTTTGACACGCCCGACCCGAAGGACGATCACCAGGAGGCGTACACGACGACGCCCGCCGAGGACCGTGTGGGCAGCGCCGATCAGGGCAAGTACGAGCCGGTCAAGCCCACCAGCGCCAAAGAGGTGACCGGGCAGTTCGATCACCTCGCCACGCGCGACGTGGCCGCCATGGAACATACCCCGCAGGACGCCGAGTTCGCCGGAGCGCAGACGGTCGCCGGGCTGGGCGGCGAGAACCTCGACACCATCGTGCCGACGGCGGGCGTGGGCATCAACGCGTCCACGACGATGGCCCTGGAATCCCAGCAGCAGGCCATCGACCCGAACCCCGGGTACACGCCGCCCAGCGAGCAGGGTCCCCCCCGCGTGAGCCAGCGTCCCGGTGACCTGCCCGAGGGGGAAACGCCGGAACTGCAGAGTCAGGTGCACGGCGACACGGAACGCGGATTCTGAATTCAGGAATGAGGAGGCGGGGCGCGGTGACGGCGCCTCGCCTCCTCGTGCGTGATCGTCTCTCTGTGGTTACAGCTCGGAGACGTACAGCTGGCCGTCCTCAACCTGCGTGCGGTAGAGCTTGACGGGTTTCACGGCGGGCAGCGTCTTGGCCTTACCGGTCGCGAGTTCAAACTTGGCGCCGTGTTTCTCACAGGTGATGCGGCCCATACTGACGTCCCCACCCAGCAGCGGGAAGTCCTTGTGGGTGCAGTTGTTCCGCAGGGCGTAGAACTGCCCCTCGAAGTTCACGACGACCACGCTGATCCCACCGACGTCCACGGCGGTTTGCTGGCCGTCGGGCAGGGCTTCGGCGGGGCCGACGAGGGTGCGGGCGGGCGTGTCGCTCATCAGGCGCGAGTGTAGCGCCTGCCCGCACGGGCTTTATACGCCGCAGCCACTTTCCAGCGGCGTGGCCTTCAGTCCGGCGGGTGTCCACTGCTGCGCGCTGAAGCCCGAGCCTTCGTAGTACGCACCGTACAGGATGAGTTCCATGCGGCCGTCGCCGTTCAGGTCGGCCACGCCTGCCAGCCGGTGGAGGGTGGCCATGGGCATGGGGTCGCTGCTGCCGGGGTCCCAGGGGGTTCGGGGCGCGATGTGTTCGCCGAGGACGGTGGTCACGACCTTGCCGTTCACCACGGCGCGCAGCAGCAGGAGGCTGTAGTCGCCGGGCTGCCCGACGGGCGGCGGGTAGTCGTCCCGGCCGTTCTGGAAGTGGCGGGCCTCAATGACGACTTCCTGGGTGCCGTTGCCGTCCAGGTCGGCGCGGATCAGGCGGTTGAGGGTCACCTGTGGGTTCGGCAGGCCCCGCCGCTTCAGTTGGTCCCGGACGGCGGCCTCATAGGTGGCGTTGCGGGTGGGGAGCACCGTGACGGGGCGCGGCTGGGCGTTCAGCCGGGCCGAGGCCAGGACCGCCAGTCCCTCGCGGGCGGGCGTGACCTTGACCTCGAAGGTGACCTCGCACGGTTCACCCAGCGAGGCGGGGCGGCCTCCCTGCATGCGGGTGGGGGCCGCGCCGGGGGCGAGGCGGGTGTAGGTGGCCCCGGACGTCATGCGGGGGCGGGTCTGGGCGTCGGTCAGCCAGCGGCCGTCCTGCCAGCCGCCCAGCAGGTACGTGCCGCCGCTGCCGGGCAGCGTGGCGAGGACGGGGTGCAGTCCGGCGGGCGCGGCGGCCTGCACCTTGCAGGGGAGCAGGGTCAGCAGGCCAGCCAGGAGCAGGGTTCGGTGGTGGGCACGCATGCCCCAGCGTACAGAATCAGCGCTGGGCGACGGTCACGCGGTTGCCCCAGGGGTCGCGCAGGGTCAGGTGGTCGCCTGCGTCCTGCACGTCCGCGCGGCCCGCGAGGTGCGTGCGCAGGGTGCCCAGGTCGGGGGTGTAGAAGGTCACGCCGCCCAGTCCGGCAGCGGGGGTGCTCGGCGCGGGCTGCCCGGCACTGTGCCATTCGTTCAGGCCGACGTGATGGTGATACCCGCCCCACGAGAGGAACGCGGCGCTGCCCAGGTCCGCGACGACGTCCAGGCCGAGGGTGTCCTGGTACCACTGGGCGGCCTGCGCGGCGCTGCCGACCTTCAGGTGCACGTGCCCGACGGTCGTGCCCTGCGGCGCGGCGAAGGCCACAGCGCTGTCCAGCGTGGCGGGATCGATCCCGGCGGCCGCGAGGACGGCGGCGGCGTCCACGGCTTTCGTGTCCATCTGCACCTGTCCGTCCCGCCACGTCCAGGTGTCGCGCGGGCGGTCGGCGTAGACCTCGATGCCGTTCCCTTCGGGATCACTGAGGTAGAAGGCCTCGCTGACGAGGTGGTCGCCGCTGCCGATGCGGTGGCCCAGCTGCGCGGCGTGCGCCAGCCAGCGGCCCAGGTCGGCGCGGGTGGGGAGCAGGAAGGCGGTGTGGTACAGGCCGGGTCGGCTGACGGGCGCACGGGGCAGGTCCGGCGCGGCGTGCAGATGCAGCAGCGGCGTGCCCTGCGCGGCCAGGGTGACGTCAGTGTCGGTCTGGGCCGCGGCATTCAGGCCCAGCAGGATGGCGTAGAACGCGGCGGTGCCGTTCAGGTCGCGGACGTTCAGGTGCACGGCGCCGACATGGGTACTGGCAGGCAGGACGGAGGTGGTGGTCATGCCTGTAGTGTGCCCCTTCAACTTTGATAAATCAACCGGTTTGCAAAACCAACCTATCTGGGGTCGAGGGCCGCTTGCAGCGCCTCGCGCGTGCGGCCCAGGTACCCCTCGCCGAACAGCAGCAGGTGCGCCAGCAGCGGGTACAGGTTCCACAACGCCGCGCGGGCCTCCCAGCCGTCCGCCAGCGGGTACGCCTCGTGGTAGGCCTGGAAGACCCGCCGGGGCACGCCGCCGAACAGCCGCAGGGCCGCCAAATCGACCTCGCGGTGACTGAAGCCCACCGCCGGGTCGATCAGGGCCGGGCCGCGCGGCGTGTAGTGGACGTTCCCGTGCCACAGGTCCCCGTGCACCAGCGCGGGCGGTTCGGGTGGGATCAGGTCTGGCAGCCGCTCCCGCAGCGTGTCGAAGCCCGAGCGGTCGCGGGGCGTCAGGTACAGCCGCTCGCGGGTCAGCAGCGGCTCCAGCCGCGCGGTCCAGAAGAATTCGGCCGCGCTGCCAGCGGGCGGGTTGCGCTGCGGCAGGGACGCGAAATAGTTGTCCGGCAGGCCCCCGAAGCCCGGGGCAGGGCGGGCGTGCAGCGCCGCGAGGCCGCGCCCCAGGGCGTCCTGCGCGGCGGGCGTGTCCTCGCCGGGCGGCAGCCAGGACAGCAGCAGGTACGGCTGCCCGGCGGGGCCGCTGCCGTGCGCGATGACGTCCGGGGTGATCAGCGGCCCCGGGCGCAGCAGGCCCAGGCCGTGCGCCTCGGCGGCGTAGAACCCGTCCGGCAGGCGGCCCCCTGCCTTCTGCGGCGAGGTCTTCAGGACGAAGGGGCCGCGCGTGGTGTCCAGCCGGAACGTGTCGCTGATGTCCCCACCGTGCAGCCGCTGCGCCGCGCGGATACCCGCGCCCAGGTGCATCTCCAGCAGCGGGGTCAGGGGCCGGACGGGCAGGTCGAGGAGCGTCATGCTCCATCGTGCCCCGCCCCGATCCCTGCAACCAAAGAGGGACGCTTCACGAAGCGCGTGAGTGGTGTACTCCGAGGAGCAACATCCACCACAACCTCTCCCCCACCCCCAGGAGGCCCCATGGTTCAGACCGCCCTGACCGTCCTGCTCGGCGCGCTGCGCGCCCTGCTCGACCTCGCCCTGCCCGCTGCGCTGGTGCTGGCCGTGCTCGCGCTGGCCCTATGGGGCCTCGCCCTGATCGACCGGGACCGCGCCCGCCGCACGCTGCACGGGCTGGGCACCCGCGCGCCGCAGCTCGGCGGGTGGGCGCTGGCCGCGCTGCTGCTGGGAGGGGCGCTGCTCGTGCTGAACGTGTCGCGCCGCGCCGTGGACGCCCGGATCGCCGCGCAGCAGAGCGCCCGCTACGCCAACGCCGCCGACCCCGACGGCGGCCAGACCGTGCAGGTCGCGCCCAGCGCCGCCCTCCTGGAAAGCCGCACGTACACCCGCAGCCTCCTGCTGCCCAACGACGTCGCCACTCGCATCCGCGTGGACAACAGTCTGGACGGCCTGCTGCCGTACCTGGGTAACCCCGGCGAGACCGTGCAGGATCTCCGCGAGAACTTCACCCGCACCCCGGCGGGGCTGCGCTACACGCGAGAGGTCGTCATGCAGTCCGAACGCCCGCTGGACTTCGACCGCAGCGTCGTCCGCGCCGACCTGCGCTTCGTGGACCCCGCCGGGGGGCGCGGCACGTACTACACCGCCGCCTTCCAGGCCAGCTACCGCTTCCGCAATCCGCTGAACACGCCTGCCACGCTGCGCTTCGCGTTCCCGCTGCCCGGCGGGAGCGGCACCCTCAGCGGCTTCACCCTGACCGTGAACGGACAGGCACTCAGCGCCAGCGACCTCCTGAACGGCAGCGTCTGGGAAGGGCAGGTGACCGCTGGAGGCAGTGTGGACGTGCAGGTCGCGTACGCGCACCAGGGCTCCCGCGCCTGGAGTTACCAGCTCAGCCGCCGCGAGGCCATCAAGGATCTGGACGTGACCGTCACCGCCGACCGCCCCGCCAAGTTCCAGCGGTACTCGCTGTTCCCCACCAGCCAGACCCGACCCGCGCTGGGCGGCCCCGCCACGCTGCGCTGGCAGCTGAAGAACGCCGTGACCGCGCAGGACGTCGCCGTGGTCTTCACGCAGGGCAGCGTCCGCGAGACCCTCACCAAGGTCCACCTCACTCAGGGCCTCGCCGTCGTGCTCGCCGCCCTCCTGATCCCGCTGTGGGCCGTCACGCGCCGCACGCCCCTCGCGCCCCTCACGCTCGGCGGCGCGCTGCTCGGCCTCGCGCTGGGCTTCACCCTCGGCGGCGTGCTGACCGCCTACCTGCCCCTCCTGCCCGCCGAGGTCCTCGGCAGCCTCCTGGGTGCGGCGCTTGCCTGGGTGATCCTCGGCGGTCCCAGACAGGCCCGCACGCCCCTGCTCCCGCTCCTCGCCAGCGCCGCGCTGCCCCTGGCGTTCCTGACCGGCGGCCACGCGAGCCTGATCCTCACCGTCCTGGCCGCCACCCTGCTGCTCCTGCTCCTGCCCCGCGCCCGCTGGCTCGCCCCGGCCACGGCATAACGACAGAAGGCCGGGGTTACCCCCGGCACTTACCTGATCCTACTTCCTTGGCCCGTTATCCCGACCGCCACCAGAGGGATTTCCGGTTGTACTTGGGTAACCGGCACTTCCCTTGCTGCCCGAGGAGCTACCTTTGCCGCCACCCGATCCCTTCGATGATCCGCCTTTTGTCATATATCTACCTCTGGGAAAATTTACAGGCAGCATAAAAAATAAGCAATCACCCATTTTAATAATTTGATTACGGAAACCAAATCAACAGCCACCTCGTATCCGACAGAACCTCAGCACCTGACACTTCGTGGGAAATGGCGAAGGGTCAGGTGCAGAGGGTTTTTGCGAAACTCTGGGAAGTGCGCGGTGAAGCAGTGGGCCAGCTTGACCAGGACATCGGGAGACGCGTTCTGTTCTTGCGTGTCAGCCGAACTTTTTCAAGCCCCTTGGTAAACTGTCGGGTACTGAGAGTGATAATATGTCTAAAGTTATAAAAACTAGTGAATTGACTGATGAAGATATCTTCTTTGATTCAGTTTATGTAAATTGTCTCATTGATATTATGGAGCCGGTTTTAGATGAGGACACGTTCTATAGTTTTGTAGGTATGGGCGGTATTGCTTTCTATCTCCTCTCAGAAGATCAGAAAAAATATGTATATAATAGTTTTGAGACATATATCATTAATTTTAGTAAAAAAGATTTAGAAGGAATCCCGAGTATCATGGTTGGTATCCATGCTTGGCAAATTTATATTGTCGATAAAGACGAATATCTTAAATATTTATCGAAAAAAAACAGAAACCATTTTATATTATTAATAGATTTGATTGAAAGGTCGGATATGTCTTTAGATGACAAGGCTAATCTAATTAGATATATTAAAGTTTTACCTACATTGCGTGTAATTGATCATTTTACTGCTGTAGAACTTGATCATCTTTTAAAATCATTTGATATCTTGAAAAATACTGAATCCATTGATATAGAAATCTATAATCTTTCTGTTAATGCAATTAGCTATCTTAATCGACTAGTAAATATATTTATCCTCCGTTAAAATTAGCAAAATATGCCAAATATTCAAAACAGTTGGCTTATTTTGCTTAACGCCGTTAATGCAACCTCGCTCAACACCTGAAAATTTGGGAAATTGATGTATTGGATGTTGGAAATGGCGTCCTGAGCAGCTGCAGGCATTCCCAGAAGTCGTCGCCGCCCCACCGCGCCGCCTGAGTGAGAATCTGCCACCCAATCCGCGTCACACTCGCGACCGCTCGCCCGCGTTTATCCCGCCGAGAGGCACGGGTCACCGTCCGCTGCGCCCCCACCCGGGTCATCCAGGCCAGTGCGATACACAGCAGCCCAAAGAGACGAGAGATTCGCGCTGGGGCCGTCATGTGCGTCGCCTCCAGATTCAGGCCACGAGATTTGAGCGAAGAAAACGCAGATTCAATCGCCCACCTGAGTCGATAGGTGTTCAGCACGTCCAGCACGGGCAAATCCGACGCAACGATCACCCTGTCCCCTGTGGGGGACAGGGTGATCACCACATGCATCCAGCCCCCATACACCCATGTCCGCTCAAACAGAGTGCGCACCTCTCCTGGTTGAAGCGTCGTGAACAGGTCTCGCACCAGTTCGTCTGAGGTCCTGGTGTTCTCCCGGATGCGGATACATTGCCGAATGCGTTTCCAGCGCAGGAATGCGCACCACTCGCGCCCCACAAACTCCCGATCTGCGATCACGACGGCCCACCGTCGAGCGGGCAGTACCTTGAGCAATCGCGCAACCAGCAGGATTCGCGCGGCGGTACAGCTGTTGCCTTGATGGGGCAACATCGACCAGACGAGTGGGATCACTGCACCCCCGAGGAGGGCGCCCAGCACGAGGATGTTCAGCGGCGTCTGGCCATAGTGCCAGGTCGTGCGGTCCATGATCAGGGTGAGCCTGCCGTCGGGTAGCAATGGAAGCAGGACGTTTGTGACGTCCTGCGGAGTGAGTTGAGCGTCGTGGAAGACCCGGGCGACCGTCCGGGTCTTGGATTCCAGGGTTGCCGCTCTGGGGAGATGGAGTGCGATCTTGCGGTGGAGCGTCGATTCGGCCTGGAGCACCGCCAGGAGCACTTCTGCCAGCCGCTTCAGGGCGTCAACGCGGCGATGAGGGAGGTGGGTTTTCAGGTGGTCGGCCAGCGTGTCAGCATGCAGGCGGGCAGTATCGGAGCTTGTCACAGACTCAGATACTGCCCATTGTCATGCCAAACTGCGTTCAGGACGCCATTTTTGGCGAAGTGTCATGTGCTGAGCGACAGAACTTAACTCGGGCAAGAAGAAAGGGAGGGATCTCGCGACCCCTCCCCACCGTCTTGACGCGCTGCTCAGGTGAACAGGGTGCTGACGCTGGCGCCGGTGTGGATGTTCGTGATGGCGTTCGCGAACAGCGGCGCGACGTCCAGCACGGCCAGCTTGCCGTTGGACGCTTCGACCTTCGAGTCGGGCACGAGCACGGTGTTCGTGCTGGCGACCTGGGTGACGTCCAGGCCCGCGATGCGCTGGATGGCGGGGCCGGAGTACACGCCGTGCGTGACGGCGACGTACACGTCCTTGGCGCCCATGCTGCGGGCGATGTTCACGGTCTCGACGAGGCTGCCGGCGGTGCTGATCTCGTCGTCGACGATGAACACGGTCTTGCCGTCCACGTCGCCGATCAGGGCGCGGGGGCGCACCTCGGTGTCGGAGAGGCGTTCCTTGTCGATCATGGCGAGGCCGCTGTCGAGGCGGCGCGCGATCTGCGAGGCGCGTTTGATGCTGCCCGCGTCGGGGGCCAGGACGACGCCGTTGTGCGCGTCGGGCACGCACTGCCGGAAGTGCTCGCTGAGCACGAGGTCCGCCGAGAGGTGATCGACGGGCACCTTGAAGAAGCCGTGCACCTGCGGGGCGTGCAGGGTCATGGTCAGGATGCGGTCGGCGCCGGCTTCCTGCAGCAGGTCGGCGATGAGGCGCCCGGCGATGCTGATGCGGGGGCTGTCCTTCTTGTCGCTGCGGGCGTAGGAGTAGTAGGGGATGACGGCGGTGACGCGTCCGGCGCTGGCGCTCTTGGCGGCGTCGATCATGAGCATGAGTTCCATGATCGAGTCGCTGACGGGGTTGCTGAAGGTCTGGACGATGAACACGTCCCCTTCGCGTAAGGATTCCTCGTAGTGCACGATGATGTTGTCGTTCGTGAACTTCTCGGTCTTGCTGCGGCCCAGCGGCACCCCCAGGTGGTCGCAGATGGCCTGGGCGAGGGGGCGGTTGCTCTGCCCGGCGAACACCAGCAGGGGTGAGCGGCGGCTGTTGAGCAGTTCGGCGGGGGCGCGGTGGGGGACGGACACGGGGAATCCTCCGGGAGGTGAGGGTGGGGCGGGGGTTGATACGCGCCTGCGTGGGGCGCGACTGTTGACCGCTCAGCAGCATACCTGCCCTGTGATGGGACTGTCATACCCGGAAGGCGTGCCCGGGCGGGGAACACGGGCGGTGAATGTCCGCTCAAGGGGGACGCGGGCGTGGGGGCGTTAGGGTGGGAGGCATGACGCTGGACGCCGTGGTGGTGGGGGCCGGGCCGAACGGCCTGTCGGCGGCCGTGACGCTGGCCCGGGCCGGGTTGCGCGTGCAGGTGCTCGAGGCGCACGGCCGGGTGGGGGGTGGCCTGAGCAGCGCGGAGCTGACGCTGCCGGGGTTCACGCATGACGTGGGGTCGGCGATTCATCCGCTGGCGGCGGCCAGTCCGGCGTTCCGGGCGTGGCCACTGCACGCGTTCGGGCTGGACTGGGTGCAGCCGGAGGCACCGGTGGCGCACCCGCTGCCGGGCGGGCGGAGCGTGACGCTGGAGCGGGACCTGCACGCGACCGCCGCCGCACTGGGCCGGGACGGTCCCGCCTGGGTGCGCCTGATGTGCCCACTCCTGCACGACTGGGAGGGGCTGCTGGACGACCTCCTGCGGCCCCTGCCGCGCCTGCCCCGTCATCCGCTGTCCCTGGTACGCTTCGGGCTGCGGGGCCTGCCGAGTGCCCAGCTGGTGGGCGACACGCTGTTCCGCACGCCAGAGGGCAAGGCGCTGTGGGCGGGGCTGGCGGCGCACAGCAACCTGCCGCTGACCACGCCCGGCACGGCCGCCATGACGCTGGTGCTGGCGCTGCTGGCGCACGCGGTGGGCTGGCCGTTCCCGCGTGGTGGGGCACAGGCGCTGGCGGACGCCCTGCGCGCCTACCTGGAATTCCTGGGGAGCGAGGTGCTGACTGGTGTGACCGTGAAGACTGCCCGTGACCTGCCGCCGGCCCGCGTGACCCTGGTGGACAGCAGCCCCCGCGTGCTGCTGGAACTGCTGGGCGACCGCGCGCCGGGCTGGTACCGCGCCGCGCTGGAGGGGTACCGCTACGGGCCGGGCCTCCAGAAACTCGACTACGCCCTGTCCGGCCCCCTGCCGTGGGCGGACCCGCGCGTGGCACGCGCCGCGACCGTGCACCTGGGCGGCCTAGCACCCGACCTCGCCGAGTCAGAACGGGTAGCGGAGCGGCAGGTGCCCGCGCGGCCCTATGTGCTCGCCGCGCAGCACACCCTCTTCGACCCCTGCCGCGCACCCGCCGGGGGGCACACCTTCTGGGCGTACTCGCACGTGCCCGCTGGCTTCGCGGGCGACGCCAGCGGGCCGATGGAGGCGCAGATCGACCGCTTCGCACCCGGCTGGCGCGACCTGATCCTGGCCCGGCGGCGCACCACCGCGCCGGAGTTGCAGACGTTCAGTCCGGTCTTCCAGGGCGGGGACGTGAACGGCGGGCGCGGCGACCTGTGGGGCCTGCTGGCCCGCCCGCTGCCCACGCCCACCCCGTACCGCACCCCGGTGAAGGGGGTGTACCTCTGCTCCAGCGCCACCCCGCCCGGCGGCGGCATCCACGGTATGAGCGGCTACCACGCCGCGCAGGCCGCCCTGCACGACGAGTTCAGGCTGCGCGCCCCATAGGAGCGGGCCGCCCGGCCTCCATTCAGAGGCAGCGCGGCCCAGCTTGTCCAGCGGTCAGCGGCGGTTGGATTTGCGCAGCTTCTTCAGCTTGCTCTTGCTGCCCGCCTCGGCCAGCAGGCCTTCCTGATCGAAGTCCACGGCGCGGCCCGCCAGGAACGTGCCCTGCGCGAAGCTGCCGTCCGCGTTCTCCCAGCGGTGCGCCTGCCCCGCCAGCGCCTGCACCGGCTGGCCCTGGTCACCCACGACCTGCTGCGCCTGCACGAGCGTCATGCCGGGCGTCAGGCGCGTGTACTCGTCCGGGGTGACGATCTGATCCGCGCCGCACGCGGTCAGCGTGACGCCCAGCAGGGCGGCCCCCGTCCACAGTCTCAGGCGGCGCATCACTCGCCCCGGAAGATCTTGCCGACCCGGTCGAAGAACCCCTCGTGCTTCTCGTTCACCTCGTCGCCCATGGCGCGGGCGTAGGCGAGCAGCGCCTCGCGCGCTTCGGGATTCAGCTGGCCCGGCTTGGGCACGATGACGTCGTACTCAACGATCAGGTCCCCGTTGCCGGATCCCTGGAGGCGCGGCATGCCCTGCCCGCGCAGGCGGTGCAGTTCGCCGTGCTGCGTGCCCGCCTTCACCTCGACCGTCTGCGGGCCGTCCAGGGTGGGGACCGTGACCTGCCCGCCCAGCGCGGCCTTCGCGAAGCCGATCTTCGCCGTGTGGATCAGGTGCTCCTGCTCGCGGCGCAGCTCGGGGTGCTTCTCCATCTCGATGTGCACGTACAGGTCGCCGTTCCCGCCGGGGCCCTCGTTGCCCGCGCCGCTCACGCGGATGCGGTAGCCCTCGTCGATGCCCTTGGGCAGCTTGACCTTCACGGTCTCGGCCTTCAGGGTGCGGCCGCGGCCCTTGCACACCGTGCAGGGGTCCTGCACGATCTGGCCCTCGCCGCGGCAGGTGGGGCAGGCCTGCTGCGTCTCCACCACGCCGAAGATCGTGCGGGCCTGCGCGCGCACCGCGCCCGCCCCGCCGCAGGTCGTGCAGGTCTTGTGCGGCTTGCCGCCGGGTTCGGTCTTCGTGCCGTCGCAGTGCTCGCAGGTGGTCAGGCGGTCCACCGTGACCTCGATCTCCTCGCCCGCGCGGGCCTGCGCGAGGCTCACGAACGCCTCGGTTTCCAGGTCGTCCCCGCGCGCCGGGCCGCGCCGCCCGCCCCGGCCACCCATCGCGCCGCCGAACAGCTGCTCGAAGATGTCCATCGGGTCGAAGCCCGCGCCGCCCATCCCGCCGAACGGGTCGCCGCCGGGCATGCCCGCGCCCGGCGCGCTGCCGAAGCGGTCGTAGTGCGCGCGTTTCTCCGTGTCGCTGAGGACGGCGTACGCCTCGTTGATCTGCGTGAACTTCTCGGCCGCCCCCTCTTCCTTGTTGCGGTCGGGGTGGTACTTCAGGGCCAGTTTGCGGTAAGCGGACTTGATCTCATCGGCACTCGCGGTCTTCGCGACGCCCAGCAGTTCGTAGTAATCCATATGTCGTGTCTCGCCGGGCGAGGCCCGACCTCCGGCCACAGGTTAACACGACCACACTCAGGAAAAGTGGGCAGAGGGGGTGTGGGTCGTGGGCAGGACGGACCGGGCACCGCAGGCGACGCACACCCCACGTCTCACCCTCCCGTTCAGAACAGGACGGCCCGCACCTGCGCCAGCGTCTGCGCGGCCACCTCTCGGCCCCGCCGGGTGCCATCCCGCAGGAGGTCCATGACGGCCTGCGGGTCCCGCGCGTACGCGGCGCGGCGTTCGCGGATGGGCGTCAGTTCGGCATCCAGCACGTCCAGCAGGTGCCGTTTGACGGTCACGTCGCCCAGGCCCCCGGCGCGGTAGTGGTCCTTCAGGGCCTGCACGCGCGCCACGTCCGGGTCGAAGGCGTCCAGGTACGTGAAGACCGGGTTGCCCTCGACCTGTCCGGGGTCCGCCGCGCGCAGGTGGGCGGGGTCGGTGAGCATACCCATCACCTTGCGGCGCAGTTCGTCGGGCGAGTCGGACAGGTACGCGGCGTTGCCGAGGCTCTTGCCCATCTTCGCGTGCCCGTCCAGGCCCGGCAGGCGCGGCGACGCGGACAGGAGTGCCTGCGGCTCCACGAGCACGTCCGTCCCGTCGGCGGCTGGCCCGTACAGCCCGTTGAAGCGCCGGACCACCTCGCGCGTCAGTTCCAGCATGGGCAACTGATCCTCCCCGACCGGGACGACCTGCGCGCCGAACGCCGTGATGTCCGCCACCTGCGCCGCCGGGTAGATGAAGAACCCCGCCGGGACCGCGTCCCCGAAGCCCTTCTGTGCGATCTCGGTCTTCACGGTAGGGTTCTGCCGCAGCTTCGAGACGGTCACCAGATTCAGCAGGTACACGGTCAGCTCGGTCAGTTCCGGCACGCCCGACTGCTGCACGAACGTCACCCGCGCCGGGTCCAGGCCCGCCCCAAGGTAGTCCAGCATCACCTCCGGAACGTTCCGGCGCAGCACGTCAGGCCGGTCGAAGTGATCGGTCAGGCCCTGCACGTCCGCGACCAGCACGAACACCTCATGCGAGTCCTGCAACGCCACCCGCGACCGCAGCGATCCTGCCAGGTGCCCCAGGTGCAACCGGCCCGTCGGGCGGTCCCCCGTCAGCACGCGCGGCCTCTCCCCCATTCCATTACCTGTATTCGACATGCTCTACTCCTCCACGAGAGACACGAAAAAAGCCGCGCCCGGACACTGAATCCGGGCGCGGCGCGACGATGAACGTCAACAGGCGAAGGCACCCGGATCACCGGGCCACCACACCTGCACGAAAGCGCTCATGCGCCGCAGCATGCCGCAGGGAGGCGCGGCAGGGCATCCGCCAGATGGCGAGGGGGGGGAGTAGGAAGTAGGAAGTGGGACAAGAGAAGAGCACCAGCGTCGATACCGTTGTCGAGCACCTCCACTTCCCACTCCCCACTTCCTACTTCCGGCGCACCGCGCCCGTCATTCCCAGTTCAGGATAACCTTGCCGCTCTGGCCGCCGAGCATGGCGTCGAAGCCCTGCTGGTAGTCTTGAATGGGGTAGTGGTGCGTGATGACGGGGGTCAGGTCCAGGCCGGACTGGATGAGGGCCGCCATCTTGTACCAGGTTTCGAACATCTCGCGGCCGTAGATGCCCTTGATGGTCAGCATCTTGAAGATCACGCCGTTCCAGTCGATGTCCACGCGGCCAGCGGGGATGCCGAGCAGGGCGATCTTGCCGCCGTTGTTCATGACGTCCACCATCTGCGCGAAGGCGGGGCCGGACCCGCTCATTTCCAGGCCCACGTCAAAGCCCTCGGTCATGCCGAGTTCCTGCATGACAATGCGGAGGTCCTCGTGGGCGACGTTCACGGCGCGGGTGACGCCCATCTTCCGGGCGAGGTCCAGGCGGTAATCGTTGATGTCCGTGATGACGACGTTGCGCGCCCCGACGTGCCGGGCGACGGCGGCGGCCATCACGCCGATGGGGCCCGCGCCGGTGATCAGGACGTCCTCGCCGACCAGATCGAAGCTCAGGGCGGTGTGGACGGCATTCCCGAAGGGGTCGAAGATCGCGGCAATATCGTCCGGGATGTCGTCCGGGAGTTTGAAGGCGTTGAAGGCGGGCAGCACGAGGTACTCCGCGAAGGAGCCGGGGCGGTTCACGCCGACGCCCAGGGTGTTGCGGCACAGGTGGCGGCGTCCGGCGCGGCAGTTGCGGCAGTGCCCGCAGGTGACGTGGCCCTCGCCGCTGACGCGGTCGCCGATCTGGAAGCCGCGGACCTCGCTGCCGATCGCGGCGACCGTGCCCACGTACTCGTGCCCGACGATCATCGGGACGGGGATGGTGTTCTGCGCCCAGGTGTCCCACTTGTAGATGTGCACGTCCGTCCCGCAGATGCTGCCCTTGCGGACCTTGATCAGGATGTCGTTCGGGCCGGGCGTGGGCACCGGCGCCTCGGTCATCCAGATGCCCTCCTGGGCGTGCTGTTTGCTCAGGGCGCGCATGGTGTCCGGCAGGGTCGCGTCGGGGGTCGGGGTGGCGGGGTCGTGGGTCACGGGGGCAGTTCTACCCCTGCGTGGCCCGGGGTGCAACGGCCCGGGCCGCGTGGACTGGACGCCGCGCGGGCGCAGAGCAGGCTTAATGAAACGTGTGCGCCTCCGCGCGCGCCCCGGCGTAGGCTGGGACGCATGATCAAGTACCGCAAGCAGAACCCCCTGGAACCCGAGAAGGACGCCGAGGTGACCGTGAACCTCACACCACTGCTGTTCTTCGCCGTGGGTTTCGTCGCGGTGCGCGCGCTGATCCGCACCGTTAAACGCAGCTGAACCCGTCCCGGACCTGACGGTCCTCAGGGACGGGCGGGGGTGCGCTACGCTGTGCGCCATGACACAGCCCGCCCCGCAGCAGTTCAAGAGTGCCCAGAGTGGTCGCCTGGTCTTCCCGGGCTGGATGAATCTCGTGCCCGGCAAGGCGGACGGGGTCGAGATCCAGCTGGATGTCGCCGCAGCCGACCTGAACCGCGCGCAGGCCAGCCTGCTGATCGAGTACTGGGCGACGCCGGACGACCTGACGCTTCAGAGTGTCCTGCCGGTGCGGGCCTTCAGCGCCGCCAGCGAGGGCTGGTGCGCGTTCGTGCCGCCGCAGGGTCGCGTGCTCGTGCGCGCCATCGACCCACAGCCGAACCCGCCGGTGCTTGCCAGCCACTGGATCAACGTGGATCCCGCCACGCCCGCCGGGACGACCGTGAACGTCGCCGTCTCATTCCCGGCTGCCACGCCCGCCATTCAGAACCTGCTGAACCGGTGACGGCCCATACCCCCCTGACCCGCGAGGAGATCGCCGGGGTAGAGTTCGACTGGTTCGCCACCGACCCGAACGGGCATCTGGCGCAGTTCCTGGCCGCCGGGGACGACACCGTCCCCGCCCACGCGCTGGCCTCCGAGGAGCTGCTCGAGGCCACGCACGTGTGGCTCGATACCCGCCCGGAGACCGAGGCGACGAATACGCCCGCCGGGGGCTTCGACGAGCACCTGTGCGCCCCGCAGCGGCGGGGGGCGTTCGTGTACGACCACGTGCCCGGCGAGACTGGCGTGTACCGGCTAGTGGCCGCGCCGCGCACGCCGGTCACGCTGGATGCCCTCCCTACCCACCTCCAGGCGTATCTGGGCACGCTGCGGCTTTCGGTGGCGTTCGGGGCCGCGCGGCTGTTCATCGGGCCGGACGGCCACGCCCGGGCCCTGACGGACTGACCCGCCCCACCCCCCGGAGCGTGGGCGGCGCTACAGTGGCCCGGTGAGCAAGTCCCCGCTGGGCCAGCCGCCCGCCCCACCCGAACTGAACATGACCTTCGAGGACGCCGGTCCGCCCGACGCGCCCCCACCCGCCAGCCCGAAGAAGTCCCTGCGGGCGAACACGATCATCGTCATGCTCGGCACTCTCGGCTCCCGCCTGAGCGGCATCATCCGGCAACAGATCATCAACACTTTCGCGCCAGCCCTGACCGACGCCTTCTCGGTCGCCGTGAAGGTCCCGAACCTGCTGCGGGAACTGCTGGCCGAGGGCGCCCTGGTGAACTCGTTCATCCCGGTGTACAAGACCCTGGACACCCGGGGTCGCCGGGAACTGGCGCAGGCGTTCAGCGGCGTGCTGATCGCCGTGAACCTCCTGCTCATGGCGGCCGGAATCTTCGCCGCGCCGTGGATCGTGGATCTGCTGCTGGCCAGCAATTCCAACGTGGACCGGGAACTGACGCTGTTCATGACGCGGATGCTCATGCCGTTCCTGATGCTGATCAGCCTGTCAGCCATCGCCATGGGCCTGCTGAACGCCGATGAGCATTTCCGTGAGAGCAGTTTCGCGCCCGTGGCGTTCAACATTGCCAGCATCGTCGCGCTGATCCTGCTGCCGCACAGCACGACGTGGCTCGCCTTCGGCTGGCTGATCGGTGGTGTGGCGCAGCTGCTGGTGCAGCTCCCCGCCCTGAACCGCTTTGGGCTGCTGCCCACGCCCGGCCTGAAGAGGCACCCGGCGGTGGGCCGCGTGCTGAAGCAGATGGCGCCGTTCACCCTGACCGCCGGGGCGCGGCAGATCCTGAACGTGTACGTGACCAGCCTGCTGTCCAACGCTCAGCAGTTCCCGAAAGGCACGCAGACCGGGTACACCAACGCCGAGGCGCTGTTCACGATGGTCAACGGTCTGTTCGTCGTCTCCCCCGTCCTGGCCGTCTTCCCGCGCTTCTCGCAGGCCGCGGCGGAAAAGGACTGGACGCAGTTCCGCGCACTGACGGCCAGCACCATCCGTACGACCACGTTCCTGGCGGCCCCCATGAGTGCGCTCCTGATCGCACTGGCCCCGTTCGCGGTCAGCCTGATCAACCTGACCCCGCCGAGGGGCGTCCAGGAACTGGATAAGTTCGCGGCGGGCAGCGGCATCCTGTTCGGCTGGGCGCTGGCGCTCGTACCGTGGGCGCTCGTAACGGTGCTGCTGCGCACCTTCTACGCGCGGGAACGCACGCGGGAGGCCGTGACGATCAGCGCCATCGGCTTCGTGCTGGAAGTCGGCCTGTACCGCCTGCTCGTGCCACCGCTGGGATTGATCGGCTTCGGGCTGAGCACCACCATCAGCGGGCTGCTGATGACGGCGGCCCTGATCGTCCTGTACCGCCGCGCCGTGGGCTTCCCCACGCGCGAGGTCACGGGGCATCTGCTGCGCGTCGTGCCGCTGGCAGCCGTCTCGGGGGGCGCGGCGTGGTTAATCGCCCGCGCGCTGCCGATCCAGCCGGGCTTCATCCTGACCAGCATCCCCGTGCTGGCCCTGGCGGGCGGCGCGGGCCTCGCGGTGTACCTGGGCGGCGCGCTCGCCCTGCGCCTGCCGGAGGTTGCGGCGGTGACCCGCCGACTCAAGCGGTAATCCGGAGTCGCAGGAGCGGGGCGCGGGGACTCACCTCCCGCGCCCCGCCCTTCTTGTCCTTACAGCCGGATGCCCAGCAGAGCGTAACCGAGCAGCGCGAGTTTCTCCCGCAGGATGTACTGCCGGCTGGTGTGGGGGCTCAGGGGGCTGGCATTGACGTTGGCGTTCATGTTCAGGGCGCGGGCCAGGGCGAGGGCGCGGGGGGCGTGGGCGGCGTCGGTGACGAGGGTGACGGGGGTGCCGCCGGGCAGCTGGGCGCGGGCGTTCTCGAGGTTCTGGACGGTCGTGCGGCTGCGTTCCTCGGCGATCAGGGCGCCGCTGGGGACGCCGCGGGCGTGCAGGTAGGTGGTACCGACCTGTCCTTCGGTGTAGCGGTCGCCGGGCTGGCGGCCGCCGGTGACGACGACCTGCCGGACGTGACCCTGGCGGTAGAGGCTCAGGGCGTGGTCGAGGCGGCGCTGGAAGGCGGGGCTGGGGCGACCGTCGTACTGCGCGGCCCCGAGGACGATCAGGGTGGCGTTGGGGGCGGATGCGGGGAGCTGGAGGGGGGGCGCGGTCAGGAAGCCCGTGAGGAGGAGGGCGGTGACCGCGAGGGGAATGATGGAGAGCGTGGCGCCCCGGGCTCGCATGCGGGCAGCGTAGCATGAAGAAAATCTGAATCCTGAGGATGTTGTGGCGTCCGGGTGGGGCGCGCGGGCCCGGCCGGGTAGCGGGTGGCCGCTCCGCCCATGAGGGTGCATTGATCGTCTTCTTCCGGAAGCGTGAGGGGGGGCGTGCTACGCTCACCCCTGACTTCTTTCGGGGAGCACCACTGCCTATGCCCAGATCCTCTGCCCACACGCTGGTTATCGTCGAGTCGCCTGCCAAGGCCCGCACCATCGAGAAGTACCTCGGAAAGGGGTACACGGTGGAGTCGTCTATCGGGCACATCCGCGACCTGCCGAAAAGTGCGGCGGACATTCCCGAGAAGTACAAGGGCAAGGCCTGGGCGCGCCTGGGTCTGGATGTCGAGAACGACTTCCAGCCGCTGTACGTGGTGGCGCCGGAGAAGCGGGCGCACGTGGCGAAGCTGCGCAAGCTGGCGCAGGACGCCGACGAGATCATCCTGGCGACCGACGATGACCGCGAGGGCGAGAGCATCGCGTGGCACCTGTTTCAGGAGCTGAAGCCGAAGGTGCCGGTGCGGCGCATGGTGTTCCACGAGATCACGAAGGAAGCGATTCAGGCGGCGATTGCCGCGCCGCGTCAGATCGACACGAATCTCGTGGAGGCGCAGGAGGCCCGCCGGGCCCTGGACCGCCTGTACGGGTACGAGGTCAGCCCGGTGCTGTGGAAGAAGGTCGCGCCGAAACTGTCGGCGGGGCGGGTGCAGTCGGTGGCGACGCGCATGCTGGTGCAGCGCGAACGCGAGCGCATGCGGTTCGTCAGTGCGACGTGGTGGGACCTGCTGGTCACGGCGAAGACGGCGGACGGGCAGAGCTTCCCGGCCCGCCTGACGGATGTGGCGGGGCAGAAGCTGGCGCTGGGCCGTGATTTCGACCCGCTGACCGGGCGACTGAAGGACGGCGTGGCCGCCCGCCTGCTGACCGAGGCCGAGGCCCGCGCGCTGGCCGACGGTCTGGCCGGGCAGCCGCTGACGGTCACGAGCGCGGAGGAAAAACCGTTCACGCAGCGGCCGTACCCGCCGTTCATCACGTCCACCCTGCAGCAGGAGGGCAGCCGCAAGCTGGGCTTCGCCGCGACCCGCACGATGCGCGCCGCGCAGCGCCTGTACGAGCAGGGCTACATCACCTATATGCGCACGGACTCCACGAACCTCTCCGAGGAGGCCGTGAAGGCGGCGCGGTCGCAGGTGGCGCAGATGTACGGCGCAAACTACCTGTCCCCGCAGCCGCGCGTGTACACGAAGAAGGCCAAGAACGCGCAGGAGGCCCACGAGGCGATCCGCCCCGCCGGGAGCAGCTTCCGCACGCCCGACAGCCTGAAGACCGAACTGGCCGGCGACGAGTGGCGCCTGTACGACCTGATCTGGAAGCGCACGGTCGCCTGCCAGATGGCCGACGCGCGTGGCCGCAGCCTGCGCGTCCGCCTGGGCGGCAGGGCCAAAGGTGGGGAGGACGTGGCCCTGAGCGCGTCGGGCCGCACCATCGACTTCGCCGGGTTCCTGCGCGCGTACGTGGAGGGCAGCGACGACCCCAGCGCCGCGCTGGAGGACCGCGAGACGCCCCTGCCCCCCCTGACCGAGGGGCAGCGTGTGACGGCGGACGGCGCCAAACCAGAGGGGCACGAGACCCAGCCGCCCGCCCGCTTCACCGAGGCCAGTCTGGTGCAGTCGCTGGAAGCCGCCGGGATCGGGCGGCCCAGTACGTACGCGAGCATCCTGGGCACCATTCAGGACCGTGGGTACGCCACGAAGAAGGGGCAGGCGCTGGTGCCCTCTTGGACGGCGTTCGCCACGAGCGCGCTGCTGGAGCATCACTTTGGGACGCTGGTGGACTACGACTTCACCGCGAAGATGGAAGAGGACCTCGACGAGATAGCCGGGGGCCGCGAGAGCCGCGTGCCGTACCTCAAGCGCTTCTACCTGGGGGATCACGGGCAGGGCATGGCGCTGAAACCCACCATCGAGCAGCAGATGGGTGAAATTGACGCGCGCGGCATTGCCACCATCCGCGTGCCGAAGCTAGAGGGCAGCGGCGTGGAAGTCCGCGTGGGCCGCTACGGGCCATACATGGAACGCGGCGAGCAGAAAGCGAACCTGCCAGAAGACCTCGCGCCGGACGAACTGACCACCGAGAAGGCCGAGGAGATCCTCGCGCGGCCCAGCGGCGACCGCCCCCTGGGCACCGACCCGGACACCGGACTGCCCGTTGTGGCCCGCGCCGGACGCTACGGGCCCTACGTGACCCTGGGCGACACGAACCCGCCCGCGCGCAGCGCCAGCCTCTTCCCCGGCGACGAACTGGGCACCCTGAGCCTGGAGCGCGCCCTGCAACTCCTGACCCTGCCCCGACTGGTAGGCAGCAGCGAGGGCGAGGAAGTCTGGGCGTTCAACGGCAAGTACGGCCCGTACCTGAAGCGCGGCAACGACAGCCGTAGCCTCGCCACGCACGAGCAGCTGTTCACCGTGACGCTCCCCGAGGCGGAGGCGCTGTTCCTGCAACCGCGCTTCCGGGCGCGCGCCGCCGCCGCCGGACCGCTGCGGACCTTCGAGTTTCCGGGCCGCGCCGCCATCCAGCTCAAGGACGGCCGCTTCGGACCGTACCTGACCGACGGCGAGCGCAACGCCACGCTGCGCAAGGGCGAGACGCCGGAGAACCTGACCGCCGAGCGCGCCCTGGAAATCCTGGAGGAACGCGGCAAGGAACCCAAGAAGAAACCCGGCAAAGCTGGAGCGACGAAGAAGGTCACAGCCAAGACCGGCGCGAACAAGACCACCGCGAAGGCCGGGGCGAAGAAACCCGCCGCCAGCAAGACAACCACCAAAAAACCCGGCGTGAAGAAGCCAGCCGCGAAAGCCGCGCCCGCCAGGGCCACCTTCACCTGGGCGGACCTGCAACCGCACCTGGGCGTCCTGAGCGACCCCGAACGCCGCCTCGTGACCGCCACGCGCGGCGAGGGCCGCAAGGTCGAGGACATCGCCCCGGAACTCGGGCTGGACGTCAAGAAAGCCAAGGGCATGGCCCTCCAGGCCAGCAAGAAACTCAATCAGGCCGCGCGCGGCGAGTAAACCTTCAGCCCACTGCGTCCCGCCACCTCATCCGGAGGTCGGCGGGACCTTTCAGTCGCGCGTCCTGGTGGTGGACTCGCGCGCCCCTGGTCGTTTCCTGGCCTTCTGCCCCCGCGCGGGCCGGGGCGTGATATGACGTGCGGCACTGTGACGCCCGTGAAACCTGATGTTCCTCAATCCCTGCATCTGGCGCGGCTGGCGCAGGGCAGTCCCGGCAAGTGGGTGCGGCTGCCCGGCGGGCGCGTGCGCGTCGTGAATCTGTCCGGCACCCTGACGGGGCCTGCCGAGACCGGCTGGCTGCTGTGCCTGAGTGGCGAGGCGGTCGTGGACCTGCCACTGAGTAACTTCGTGCGCCTGCGCCCCGCCGAGGGCTACCGCGTCCGCGCGGAGGAACCCTGGACGGCGTTCGGGACGAAGGACGGCACGGTGCTGATCCTCACGCCGGACGAGTGACGGCGCGGGACGGCAGGCCCGGCAGGGTCAGGACGTCCCGCAGGTCACCCAGCGTGGCGTCCGGCACCTCGCCATTCAGGGGGTGGGTGGTGGACAGCCACGCGGCGCGCAGCCCGACCGCCTGCGGTCCGGCGATGTCGTTGCAGGGCGAGTCGCCCACGAACCACACCTGATCCGCGTGGACGCCCAGGCGGTCCAGCGCCAGCCGATAGATGGCCGGATCGGGTTTGCTCAGGCCCACCACCTTGCTGATCACGAGGTCGTCGATCAGCCCCGTCAGGCCGCATATGTCCACGCAGGTGCGCTGGAGGTTCTCCCAGCCGTTCGTGACGACCCCCACCCGCACGCCCCGGGCGCGCAGTTCGCGCAGGACAGCGTGCGCGTGGGCCATCGGGACGGCGTTCTGCACGTGCTCCGCGTAGGTGTCGAGCAGGGTGCACGGGTCGTGCGGCAGCGCGAACTCCTGCACGAGCTGCGGGATCACCTCCGCCTTCGGGCGGTAGCCGTGATCCTCCAGATTCAGGAAGCGCGCGGCGTACCCGGCCGGGAGGCCGAACTGCCGGACGTGCCCGGCCAGCCACGCGCGCAGCGTGACGGCGCGGTCGTGCAGGGTGCCGTCCAGATCGAACAGTACCGCCCGGATCGTGGGCTGGTCACTCGTCACGGCTGGCGGGATCGCGGTCCCCCTCGTCCTCCGGGCTCTTGTGGAACGCCGCGCCCATGGAGTGCACCGCCGCGTGGATCAGACGCGTGTTGATCACCTGCGCCGCGTGCATGCCCGCCGCCGCCGCCTGCACCACGTACTGCGGCGCGCCCGTCATATCCCCGATCGCGAACACGCCCGGCAGGCTGGTCTCCTGATCGCCGTCCACGGTCACGCGGCCCTTCCCGTCCAGCTCGCAGCCCAGCGCGGCGGGCAGGTGGCTGCCACCCTGCTGCTCGGGCGCGAGGAACACCGCGTCCACGCTCAGGGGCGGGGCACCCACGAACGACACGCACACCGGGGTGGCCTCCAGCGGGCCGCCACTCACGCGGCGCACCGGCTGCGTGCGGACCGTCACGCCCACCCGCTCCAGATCGAGCGCCTGCTCGGGCGTCAGGCACGGGTCCCCGTCGCACAGCAGCGTCACGCGGTCCGACCACGCCCGGACCGTCAGGGCGAGGTGATGCGCCGACTGCCCCGACCCGTACACGGCCAGGGCTCGGCCCTCGTGCTCCCAGCCGTCGCAGTACGGACAGTGGAACACGCCCTGCCCCCAGCGTTCCCGCAACCCCGGCACCGGCGGCAGGACGTCCCGCACGCCCGTCGCGAACACCAGCACCCGCGTCCGCTGCCACGCGTCCCCGACGCGCACGTCGAAGCACTCGCCCACCCGCCGGACCTCGCGCGCGCTGTCACCCCGCACCGTCACGTCGTACGGTTCCAGATCCGCCAGCGCCGCCGCCTTCAGTTCTTCCGGGCTGATCCCGTCACGGGTCAGGAGGCCGTGCCCCGCCGACACGCTCGCGTTACGGGGCGGCCCGCCGTCCAGCAGCAACACCCGGCGCCGCGAGCGGCCCAGCGTCAACGCCGCACTCAGGCCCGCCGGGCCCGCCCCCACGACCAGCACGTCCCACAGGCCCGGCACGACCTTACCCGCACGCGGCGCGGGGACCTCCGCCCCACTCACTGCGGCCCACTCACTGCGGACCGGGGCGGACGCTCAGGTCCGGCAGCAGCGCGTCACGGGGCGCGTTCAGCGCGAACGCGATCAGCTTTGCGACCGACTCCGGCCGCACGAACGCCTCCGGGGTGTACGGCGCGCCCTCCTGCGACCGCACCTTCTCCTGCATGGGCGTCGCCGTGCGGCCCGGGTACACGCTCGTGACCCGCACGCCATGCGCGGCCTCCTCCTCACGCAACGCGTCCGCCAGGGCCTTCAGGGCGAACTTGCTCGCCGCGTAACTGCCCCAGCCCGCGTTCGCGCGCAGGCCCGCGCCGCTGTTCACGAACACCACCGACCCCCGCTCGGCGCGCACGCGCGGCAGCAGCAGGCGCGTCAGTTCCGCCGGGGCGACCACATTCACCGCCAGCGTGTGCGACCACACCGCGTGCCCCTGCTCCGCCACCGCGCCCAGTTCCACCACCCCAGCGTTGTGGACTACGTTCGACACGCGCCCCAGCCCCGCCAGCGCCGCCTCGAACGACTCCGGGCGGGTCAGGTCCAGCACCAGCGGCGTCCCCCCCACCTCCGCACACAGGGCCTCCAGCGCCCCCACGTTCCGGCCCGACAGGATCAGGTCATGCCCCGGCGCCAGCTCCCGCGCCAGCGCCGCCCCGATCCCACCCGCCGCACCCGTCACCACCGTCACCGGACGAACACCCATGGCCCGACGGTAGCAGGGCCGCACGAGGTGAGGTGAGGGTCGCAGGAAATGGTAAAGAGGTCAGGCGTGAGAGGGCGGTGTCCGTGAACGCGACGCCTCCGCCCGCAACCCCCGACCCACTCCCCACTCCCTACACCCCTGTCACCCCAGCTGCGGGTACACCGTCGCGCGCTTCACCCGGCCGTACGCGAAGCTGGTGTCGATGGAGGCGATGCCGGGCACGGCGTGCAGTTCCCGGCGCACGAACGCCTCGTAGGCTTTCAGGTCCGCCACGAGCACCCGCAGGAGGTAGTCGGCCTCGCCGGTCATGACGTAGCAGTCCAGTACGGCGTCCATGCGTGCGATGGCGTCCTCGAACGCGTGGATGCTGGCGGTCGTGTGCAGCTGGAGCCGCACGCGGACGAACGCGGTGACGGTCAGCCCGTACGCTTCCTCGTCCACGAGGGCGGTGTACCCCTGGATGACGCCGGAGTCCTCCAGCTGCCGCACGCGCCGCAGGCACGGCGACGGCGAGAGGTGCACCTGATCCGCGAGGTCCTGGTTGCTGATGCGCCCGTTCGCCTGCAGCGCGGCGAGGATGCGGCGGTCACGGTCATCCATGGGTGAATTGTGGCAGATTCTGCCCCTTATCCAGCCCAGGGCAGCAGGTTTTGGCAGCTTCTGACCATTCCGGGGCGGCACCCACCTGTTACCGGAGCATGCGGGCGTGACTCAACTGAACCCCTCGTTCCCGCGCGCCGCCGGGCGCGGCTTACCCACTGGTGCGCTGCTCGGCTGGGCAGCCCTGACCATCACGGTGCTCATCTGGGCGGCCTTCGCGCTGACCATCCGCGCCATCGGGCACTCACCGCTGACGCCGGGGGACGTGGCGCTGATCCGCTTCCTGATTCCCGCCGCGCTGCTGCTGCCGCTGCTGCCCTCGCGCCTGCCCGCGCTGCGGCGCGTCCCCCCGCACGCGGCGCTGATGATCATGGCCGGGGCGGGCCTGCCGTTCTTCCTGATCGCCGCCGCCGGGGGGGCCAGCACGTCTGCCGCGCACGTCAGCGCCCTCGTCGCCGGGACCACCCCGCTGTCCGTCGTGCTGGTCGGCGCCCTGCTGTTCCGCGACCGCGTGACCGCCAACCAGCGGCCGGGCCTGGGCCTGATCCTCCTCGGCATCGTCCTGCTGGTCGCCGGGCTGGGCCCGGTCGGCGCCTCCCCCCTGACCGGGATCGCGCTGCTGCTGAGCGCCAGCCTGCTGTGGGGCGGCTACACCCTCGGGATGCGCCGCGCCGGACTCGATCCCCTGGGGGTCGCCATGCTCGTCACGTACCCCTCGCTGCTGCTGCTGGCACCGCTGCTGCTGAGCGGCACGCTCCCCAGCCACCTCACGCAGGTGCCCTGGCAAGGCCTGCTGCCGTTCATCGCCGTGCAGGGCCTCGGGGTCGGCCTCGTCGCGTCCCTGACCTACCCGTACGCCCTGAAACACCTGGGCACGCTGCGCTGCGCCACGGTCGGCGCCCTCGCGCCCGTCCTCGCCACCCTGCTGGCCCTCCCGCTGCTCGGCGAGCGACCCAGCCTCGCGTCCGCCATCGGCGTCGCCATCGTCACCACCGGCGTCCTCATCTTCAACCTCATGCCCACCCGAACCAAAGGAGCTGCCCATGTTCAGTGACCTGCGCCCCCTGCCCCTCGATCCCCTCTGGGCCCTGCAGGACGCCCACCGCGACGACCCCCGCCCCCACAAACTCAACCTCGGCATCGGCATCTACCGCGACGCGCACGGCCACACCCCCGTCCTGAACGCCGTCCAGCACGCCGAACGCGCCCTCGCCGACGCGGCCCCCAGCAAGGTCTACCGGCCCCTGAGCGGCAACGCCGACTTCAACGCCGCCATGACCCGCCTGCTCCTCGGCGACCACACCCCCACCCTGGAGCGCACCCTGGATCGCACCGTGACCGTGCAGACCGTCGGCGGGACCGGCGCCCTGCGCACCCTCGCCGACCTGATCGCCAGCGCCAACCCCGAAGCGACCGTCTGGACATCCAACCCCGGCTACGCCAACCACCACCCCCTCATGCGCGCCGCCGGACTCCTCACCGCCGAATACCCCTGGCAGGACGACGGCACCGGCACGACAGACCTCACCCCCATGCTTGGCACGCTCGACGCCGCCCAGCCCGGCGACATCCTCCTCGTGCAGGGCTGCTGCCACAACCCCACCGGCATCGACCTCAGCGAGGAAAGCTGGCACACCCTCGCCAGCTACTGCATGGGGCGCGGGCTCATCCCCCTGATCGACATGGCCTACCAGGGCCTCGGCCAGGGCCTGCACGAGGACGCCCAGGGCCTGCGGATCATGACCCGCCACCTCGGCACCGTCCTCATCGCCGCCAGCTGCTCCAAGAACATGGGCCTGTACTGCGAACGCACCGGCACCGCCACCGTCCTCGTCCCCCACCCACACGAGAAAACTGCCGTCCTCAGCGTCCTCGAAGGCATCGCCCGCCGCACCTACTCCATGCCCCCCGAACACGGCGCCGCCATCGCCGCCACCCTCCTGAACACCCCCCACCCCTGGCACCAGGAACTCGACACCATGCGCGACCGCATCCGCACCGTCCGCGAAGCCCTCGGACACGCCCTGCGCGACGCAGGCGCCCCCCACGACCTCCTCACCATCGAACACCACCAGGGCATGTTCAGCCTCCTCCCCCTCACCCCCCACCAGATGGACACCCTCCGCGACCACCACGCCATCTACGGCACCCGCGAAGGCCGCATCAACATCGCCGGCATCCCCGACCACGCCATCACCCCACTCGCCCACGCGCTGATCGCCGTGTACGGGCAGGAGGTTGTCGGGCGGTAACGGCCCTTCACTGGGGCTGGTGGCGGGCTGCCCCGCATGCCGGAATTGAGTTGGATGGGCTGCGCCTGCGGCGGGCTTCCCCACCCCCCAGCCCCCTACCCCAGGGGGCAGGGGGAGTAGCGTTGCACTGGGCAGGTATTTCTCTGAGGTGGTCGGTGGGTGACTGGCGGGGACGGCCACTGATGGGGCTGCAGACCTCCGGTTTCGCGGCGGGCGCCCCGCGCGCTGCGCGCACGACGGGCTCGGTTGCCACGATGATGGGTTGCCCCCACATCGTGGTGCGACCCAGAAGGTTCTACTATTTGAGCTTCTGCCAGAGCGGTCTTTTGAAAGTCCATCAGCGGATCGCTTCAGGTTGCCCAGCCAGCGACCGCAGACCCCCACCGGCCGTCGTGCGCGCAGCGCGCGGGCCTTACGGGGGCCGGAGGATGGCGTCAAGGCCGGACACGTCACCGCCCAATACAGGACCGCCGCATCAGGAACAACTCTTGCCCAGTGCCAACGTAAGCCCCCCCTGCCCCTCTGGGGTAGGGGGCTGGGGGGTGGGGAAGCCCGCCGCCAGGCGCAACCATTCCAATCCAGCCCCGAATCCCTACCGCCCCGCCAGCCCCGCGTAGTACGCGCTGATGCCGTCGGCGATGGCCTGCGCGATGCGCCGTTGTCCGTCTGGGTTGTTGAGGAGGCGGAGGTTGCCGGGGTCGGTGAGGTACCCGGTTTCCACGAGGAGACTGGGTTGGGTGGTGGGGCGGGTGAGGGCGAGGTCGGCGTCGGGTTTGAGTCCGGCGCCGGGGCCGAGATCGGGGAGGCCAGCGCGGAGGGCGGTGAGGATGGCCTGCGCGGGGCCTCTGGCCTGCTGGTGGGTGAAATACACCTCGGGGCCGCGGGTGCCGCGGGGGTCGCGGCCGTCGGGGAGGGCGTTGGCGTGGATGCTGATGAGGAGGTCGCTGCCAACCTGTTCGGCGATCAGGCCGCGTTCGTAGAGGCCGAGGGTGGTGTCGGTGTCGCGGGTGAGGATGACGGTGGCGCCCTGCGCCTGGAGGAGCTGGGCGGTGAGGAGGGTGATGGGGAGGGTGAGGTTCTTCTCGGGCGTGCCGAGGCTGCCGGCGCCGCCGTTCTGGGTGCCGCCGTGGCCAGGGTCGAGCGTGATAGCGCGGCCCTGGAGGGGTCGGGTGGGGTCGGGGGTGGGGGGCTGGCGGGTGGTGAGGAGGAGGCCCTGGTCGTCATGGTCGGCGTGGAAGCCCCAGATGGGGTGGGTGAGGGTGAGGTCGAGTTGGGTGACACCGGGGGTGGGGGTGCTGATCGTAAGGCGGGCGAGGTGGGGGTCGACGGGGTCGGGTGGGGTGAGGGGTTGGCCAGGGGTGGCGTACAGGGTGAGGCGCAGGGTGCGGTCGCCGGTCTGGGTGAGGGTGAAGGGGGGCCGGGCGGTGCCGAGCGGGAGGTGTAGCTGGAGCTGGTCGGGGGTGCTGCTGAGGGTGAGGGGGCCGCCGCCTGGGGCGGGGGGTGGAGTGAAGCCGAGTGGGGTGGTCTGGCTGGCGGTGATCAAGGCGCTGGTGCCGGAGGCGAGGCGGACGCGCAGGTCGTCGCCGGTGCGGCCGACGGCGCGGTACGTGGTGCCGTCGCGGGGGTACAGGAGGGGTGCGCCCTGGGTGGTGGTGAGGCGGGTGCTGCTGGCATTCAGGCCGGGGCCGGGGATGGTGCCGGGTGGGGTGGTGACGGTGCGGGCGGTGCCGGGGGCGCTGGTGACGGGGCCGGGGGCGGGGGCGCTGGTGGTGCGCCCGTCGCGGCCGGTGAGGGTGACGGTGAGGGTGGCGCTGCTCAGGCGGGCGGTGGGGGGCACGTCGAGGGTGCCGCTGTACGTTCCTGCTGGGCCTTCACGCAGGGGTTGTGGGGGCAGGCTGGCGATGCGGGCGCTGGCGCGGCCGCCGGGGCTGCCCTGGAAGCGCACGGGAATCTGCCGGTCCTGGGGGGTGTCCCCGGCGGGGTCCCACAGTTCGGTGGGCTGCGCGGGCGTGATGCTGGCGCGGGTGATGGTGGTGGGCGCGGCGGGCAGCGTGCGGGGGACGGTGCGGGTGACGCGCAGGATACGCGTGGTACTGCGGGCGCTCTGGCCGGGGCGGGCGGGGGTGCGGGCGATCAGGCGCAGGTCGTTCACGCCGGGCTTCAGCGGGAACCAGCTGATGTACAGCCCGTCGGGGCCGGTGGGGACGGGCGTGCCGCTGACGGTGAGGGTCGCGCCGGGCGGGACCATGCCCTCCAGAATGACGTGGTCGAACGCGACCCGGTGCCCTTCGGGCGGGTACGCGACGAGGATGCCGGGCGCGCTGGCGGTGGCGGGGCTGGGGGTGGCGGCGGGGGCCGCGCCGAGGGTGAGCAGGGCGGTGCCCAGGAGCAGGGCGGGCAGGGCGGGGCGCATGTCTGGGGATAGCACGCGGCGCCGGGGGGTCGGGTGTGGACCTGCGCGCCGGACGGAGCGGGCGCGGGTTTAAGCTGGGGGCACATGAACGGTCAGCTACTCCAGGCGTACGAGGACGGGTGCGAGACCTTCGAGGGACTGCGGGACGCGGCGGTGGCGCACGTCACGCGCTTGATCGCCGGTGCGGGCCTGAACATCCATCACGTGACGGGCCGCGTGAAGAAACGCGCGAGTCTGGAGGACAAGCTGCGGCGCAAGCCGGGCCGGTACGGGGCGCTGTCGGACGTGACGGATCTGGTGGCGGTGCGCGTGATCACGTACTTCGAGTCGGATGTGAGCGTGGTGTCGCGCCTGCTGGAGGAGCATCACGTGATCGACTGGGAGAACTCGATCGACAAGAGCAAGATGCACGACCCGGACCGCTTCGGGTACATGGGCGTGCATTACGTGGTGCAGGTCACGCCGGACTCGCCGGACCTGTCGGGGTTCGCCGGGCTGAAGTTCGAGGTGCAGATCCGCTCGATCCTCCAGCATGCCTGGGCGGAGATCGAGCATGATCTGGGCTACAAGAACCGCGAGGCGATCCCGCGGGAGGTGCAGCGCCGCTTCTACCGGCTGGCGGGCCTGCTGGAGATGGCGGACGAGGAATTCATGACCCTGCACCGCCTGTCGCAGCAGTACGCGGCGACGCTGCCCACGCGGGTGGAGGACGCGCCGGACGCGGTGTTCATCGACGCGCCGAGCATGAAGCACCTGCTGGGGGTGGCGCCGGTGCGGGACCTGGATCAGCAGGTGGCGGGCGCGCTGAGCGTGCTGCTCCTGACCGACTGGCCGGATCCGGAGCGGCCGCAGCGGCTGGCGAGCCTGCTGCATTACGTGGGCGTGCACTCGGTGGGGGCATTGCAGAAGGAACTGCGGCGGCATGAGGCGGAGGTGGTGCGCTTCGCGTCGCTGCTGCTGCCGCGCCTGCGTGAGGCGTGGACTCCGGCGGGCGGCGCGCGGCCGGGGACGAGCGTGGTGCATTACGCGCTGCTGCGCGCGTGCGCGAATCCGCTGCTGGACCCGCATGAGATTGTCAGCATGCTGGACCTGCGTGGCGTCCTGAGCGGGGATCAGCTGGTGGCGGCGGTGCGCGAGGCGTACGCGCAGGTCATGGCGGACGGGTCGGCGCGGGTGGGCTGACGGGCGCCTGACACGGGGCGCGCACGCTGATCGTGACGGGATCACCAGCGTGGAGGCCGTCCAGGCCGACCGGCAAGCCGTGTCCCGTCAGGGAGTGGGCCATGAGCCACGAACGAATGAGCGGTCAGTCGAGTGTCACCCCGAACCTCCCGATCCTGCCCCCGCTGTGGACCGAGTTGCGTGCGTACGCCCTGCCGGACGGCCTGCTGGCCCGCGTGGCCCGCGAACAGCGCTGGACGCCCGCCTACGCGCAGCGCGCAGCGCTGGAGTACCGCCGGTTCCTGCTGCTATCCACGCTGGGCGCGCCGGTCACGCCGTCCGCGGTCGTGGACGAGGTCTGGCACCTGCACCTGCTGTTCACCCGCGACTACTGGGAGCGCCTGACGCCGCTGCTGCCCGCGCCGCTGCACCACGAACCCGGGGGCGGCCAGCCGGGCGACCCGGCCCGCTTCCGCGCGCAGTACGAGGCGACGCTGGACGCCTACGCCCGCACCTTCGGCGAGCAGCCCCCGGCGGACATCTGGCCGGACCCACGCCGCTCGCGTGCCCGGCGGGAGCACGTGCAGGGCAGTGCGCGCCGCTCGGGCCTGTGGCTGGCGCTGGGCGTGGCGCTCGTCACGGGCCTGACCTTCGCCTGGAGTCACGTGGCGCTGCTGCTGGCCCTGGGCGCGGGCCTGATCGCGCTGCTGATCGTGACCCTCACCCCGCCGGAGCTCTCCCCCACCGCGCTGCGTCGCCGCTCGGACGGGGACCTGGGCGTGACCTGGATGGGTGGTACCTCGGGCGGCGACTGTGCGCCCGGCAGCGACAGCAGCTGCTCGGACGGGGGCGGCAGCAGTTGCGGGTCCAGCTGTGGCGGCGGGTGCAGCAGCTGATCATCCGTCCGGGCAGCGTCGGCCAGTCGGCGGATGTGGTGCCCGGAGTGGTGCGGATACGGTGACGTATGCGATTCGAGATTGCCGGACTACACACCGGTCCCACGGATAATGACCTGGCACGGGTGTCCCGGCACGAGCTGATCGTCCGGCACGGGACCGTCGAGGACGAGGCGGGCGCGGCGCGGCTGGGCCTGACCGCCGAGCAGTTCCGGGCGCTGCGGGCATCTCTCGCGGCGCTGAAACGCTAGGACCGCTGGGCGCGCACCTGGCTGAACACGTCTTTCAGGAGGCGGGCGGCCTCGCGGGCGCGGAGGCCGGGCGTGACCCGGGGCGCGTGGCCCCAGTGCGCGGCGAGGAGGTCGGTAACACCGCCCAGCGCGCCCGCTTTCGGGTTGGCGGCGCCGTAGACGATGTGGCCGATGCGCGCTTCGAGGGCCGCGCCGAGGCACATGGGGCAGGGTTCCAGGGTGACGACCAGCGTGCAGCCGGTCAGGTACGGGGTGCCGAGGGTGCGGGCCGCCTCGCGCAGGGCGGTCAGTTCGGCGTGGCGGGTCATGTCGCCGTGCTCGCGGCTGGTGTTGCGCCCCCGCCCCACCACGGTGCCGTCCGGGCCCAGGACGACCGCGCCGACCGGGACTTCCTGCGCATCGGCGGCCTGCCGGGCCTGGGCCAGCGCCTCGCCCATCACGGCGTGTAGCGGGTCGGGGGGCTGGGCAGCGTGCTCGCGCGCCCCGCTGGCCCAGATGGGCGGCGGGAGGCCGATCCACTGCACGCCCGCGTCACTGACGAGCAGCGGCACGCGGTCCCGGTCGGCGCGCGGCACGTGCCGGTCGGTCAGCACGTCGCTGAGCTTGCGGGTGCCGCCGGGCAGGTGGATGCGGTCGCCGGGCTGACGGGTGCGGCGCGTCCAGCCGTCCGGGAGGGGGAAGTCGGGGTCCGGATACATCTGCGGGGTGAGGTGCAGCCTCCCGCCGGTGACGGTGACGGGGTGCGCGCCGGGCAGGTCAAGGGGCGTGGTGCCGCCCGACGTCAGGGCCTCCGCGAGGGTGTCGAGGTGCGTGGCGTGCGCGTCGAGGCCCGCGTCCCGCAGCCGGGCGCGCAGCCAGCGGCGCAGCACGGCGGGCGGCACGGCGCGCAGGGGCACGTGCGATGTGATCCGCTCCGCCTGGTCGCTCAGGGCGGCGTCGTCCTGCGCCTGATGCCGCGCCACGCGGGCCAGGGTGGCCTCCAGCGCGGGGTAGCGGGCGGTCAGGACGGGCATCACGTCACGGCGCAGCCACGCGCGGGTGTACGTGGTGTCGTCGTTGGTGGGGTCCTCGCGCCAGTCCTGCCCCTGCGCGCGCAGGAACGCTTCCAGGTCGGCGCGGGGCACGTCCAGCCAGGGCCGCCGCACCCGCCCACGCACGGCGGGAATGCCGTGCAGCACCGCCTCGCCGCGCAGGAGGGCGGTCAGGACCGTCTCGGCCTGATCACGGCGGGTGTGGGCGGTCAGGATGACCGGCGCGCCGTGCGCCTTCGCCGCGCGGGCCAGGAAGTCGTAGCGCAGGCGGCGGGCGGCGTCCTCGGTGTTCCAGCCGCGCCGGGCGGCGACCGCGCCCACGTCCACCCGCGCGCCCGCGAACGGCACGTCCAGCCGGGCGGCGAGCGCCTGCACCCACGCGGCGTCCTGCGCGGAGTCGGGCCGCAGGGCGTGGTCCAGGTGGGCCGCCACCGGCCGCGCGCCCGCCTGCCGCAGGGCCAGCAGCAGCGCCACGCTGTCCGCCCCGCCGGACACACCCACGACCACCACGGCGCCCGCGTACTCGCGCAGGGGCCGCAGGAGGGATTCGGTGGGATCGGGCACGGGCGCATTGTACGGGCGGCCCGTACAATCGGGCGCATGAGTGTCACGCCCGGACAGGCCGCCCCCGACTTCACGCGCCGCAGCGACGACGGCCGCACCGTCAGTCTCGGCGCGCTGCGGGGCCGCTGGGTGGTGCTGTACTTCTACCCGCGTGCGAGCAGCGCCGGGTGCAGCATCGAGGCGCAGCGGTTCGAGGCGGCCCTGCCGGAATTCGAGCGGCTGGGCGCGCAGGTGATCGGCGTGAGCACCGACACCGAGGCGCGGCAGGCGGCGTTCCGCGACTCGTGCCGCCTGAGCTACCCGCTCATCCCGGACGGGGACCGCAGCCTGTGCCGCCAGTACGGCGTGATGGGCACGCTGGGCGGCCTGCTGAACATGGCGTCCCGCGTGACGGTCCTGATCGACCCGGACGGCACGGTCGCGTGGGTGCACCGCAGCGGCAACCCCCTGACGCACGTCAGCGGCACGCTGGCGGAACTGGAGCGGCGCACGCAGGGCGCGCCCACCGCACACGCCGGAGTGTGAGGACCGTCAGGTGCGGGTCACGCCCGTACCTTACCCTGGTCTTATGAAACGTGGTGTGGTGGGGGCGGCGGGCCTGGCGCTGGCGGGTCTGCTCAGTGGATGCGTTCCGGCGCCGCTGCGGGCGCAGCCGGGCGCGCAGGTGCGTCTGACGGTCACGCCGGGGTCGCGGGCCGCGCAGCCGGTGACGGGTGAGGAGGCGTTGTACCGCGCGCCGGGGCCGGGGTCGCTGCTGGTGGGGACGGACCGGGCGGCGTTCGTGACGTCGGTGGTGCTGCCCGCGCAGGGTGGGGCGCTGGTGCTGCCGACGGTGCAGACCCGCCCTGGCGAGGTCGTGACGACCGCGTTGCCGGCGACGCTGGGGTTCACGCAGGTGTTCACGGTGGCGAGTCTGCAGCCGATGCCGCTGGACGGCGCGGTGGGTGCGCGCAGCGTGTCGGACGTGTCGCGGGCGGTCGAGGGCGCCGCGCGGGCCCTGCCCGCCGGGTCGTACACGGTGGGCACCACGGTGTACCGCGTGGTGCGCTTCGGGACGCTGGATGTCACGTCGAACTTCGGGGACGCGCTCGTGCGCGTGAACGGCGTGCGGGTGGGCACGACGCCGCTGAGCGTCCCGGACCTCCCGGAGGGGCAGGTGTCGGTGGAGGTGTCGCGGGCCGGGTACAAGACCGTCACGCAGCGCGTGAACATCGCGGGGGACAGCGTGAACCGTGTGGACGTCACGCTGCGCCCGGTGACCGGGACGCTGTCGGTGCGCAGCGACGTGCTGGCCGACCTGTTCGTCGAGCGGCTACCCTCGGGGTCGGTGCAGCCCGGTGTGGGGCTGGATCTGGCGCTGCGGCCCGGGGTGGTGGCGCTGAACGTGGTGCCCCGAGACCGGCGTTTTGCGCCGCAGAACCTGCTGGTGCGGGTCACGGCGGACCGGGTCAGTCCGGTGATCTGCGCGGTTCAGGGCGGCGCGTACACCTGCACACTGCCCTGACGGCGCGCGCGTCCGGGGGAGGCCGTGGCGCCTCCCCTTTGCCGTGCACCCGGTTTTCGTGTTCCTGGCGCGGTGGCGGGCGGCGCCGGGGCGCGGTGGTACGCTCGGCGGCATGACGGATACGCCGCTGCTGACCCACGTCCTGGGTGACCTTCACGCCCTCCAGGTGCCGATTCCGTACCCCATGAAGTACGTGACGGTGCTGCTGGACCGCCCGGCGGGTGGCCCGGTCACGATGATCGACTGCGCGCTGGACACGCCCGAGGCCCGCGCGGCGCTGGAGGCCGGGCTGGCGGCGCTGGGCCTGCACTGGCCGGACGTGGACCGGCTGATCATCACGCATCACCACCCGGACCACTACGGGCTGGCGGGCGTCGTGGAAGAACGCAGCGGCGCGCAGGTGCAGATGCTGGACGTGGAGATCGGGCGCGGCGAACGCTACTGGCACCTGTGGGAGGAGTGGCTGCCCGGGCACCTGAAGCACATGCGCGATCACGGCCTGCCGCCCGAGTCGCTGGAGGGCATGGGCGCCGACAACCGCCGGGGCCGCGAGCGGGTGCATCCGGCGGCGCGCGTGCAGCCGCTACGAGAGGGGCAGCACGTGGACCTCTCGGGGCAGCCGTGGGAGGTGCTGTGGCTGCCCGGTCACGCGGACGGACACCTGGGCCTCTGGAACGAAGCCGAGGGGACCCTGATCGCCGGGGACGCGATCCTGCCGCGCATTAGCCCGAACGTGGGCCTGTACGCGTACACCCGCCCGGACCCGCTGGGCGACTACCTGCAGACCCTGGGGAAACTGGAGGCGCTGAACCCGGCGCGGGCCGTGGTGGGCCACCACGGCCCGGTCATGACCGGCGTGCAGGCCCGCGCGCGCGAACTGCGCGCCCATCACCACGAGCGGCTGGACTTCATGGCGGCCGAGGCGGCCCGCGAACCCCGCAGTGCCTACGACCTGTCCCTGGCGATGTTCCCCCGTGACCTGAACGTCTCGGGCCGCCGCTTCGCCCTGGCCGAGACCCTGGCGCACGTCGAGCACCTGCGCCTGCTGGGGCAGCTGTACCGCACCTGGAACGAGGGGCGCGGCGTGTGGCTGTACCACGCGTGATCCAGGCGGCTGGGCGTGGCGGTCGGCCTGACAGCAGCCACGCGGCTGCCCCGGCAAGGGGACAGCCGCGTGGAGCGGCGCCGATGGGTGAAACTTCAGAGCCCAGGCGCCGCGTTCAGTTCAGGCGCAGCCAGTAGTAGTCGTACTTCCCGAGGATCATGGCGTAGGGCGTCTCGCCGATGGCGGGAAAGGGGCTGGCCCCGGCCAGCGTGACGGGCACGCGCCCGACGAACTGTTCGAGGTTCAGGTGGACCGACTGGGCGTTCCCGGCGAAGTTGCTGACGATCAGCAGCGTCTCGTCCCCGGTGCGGCGCGTGAAGGCCAGGATGGCGGGGTTGTCGGTGTCCACGAAGGTCAGGTCGCCCACCGCGAAGGCCGGGTGACGGCGGCGCAGTTCGAGCTGGCGGCTGGTCCATTTCAGGAGGCTGCTGGGGTCCTGTTCCTGGCTCTGGACGTTCACGCGGCCGTAGCCGTACACGGCGTCCCCGATGGGCGGGAAGAAGCACTGGTCGGGCGTGGTGGTGGAGAACCCGCCGCTCATGCCGGCGTTCCACTGCATGGGGGTGCGCACGCCGTTGCGGTCGGCCAGGGACAGGTCGTCGCCCATGCCGATCTCGTCGCCGTAGTACAGGATGGGGCTGCCGGGCAGGGCCAGCAGGACGGTGGTCAGCAGTTCCACGCGGCGGCGGTCGTTGTCCAGCAGCGGCGCGAGGCGGCGGCGGATGCCCACGTTGATCTTCATGCGGGTGTCCGGGGCGTACGCGGCGTACATGAAGGCGCGTTCGTCGTCGGTGACCATCTCCAGGGTCAGTTCGTCGTGGTTGCGCAGGAACGTCACCCACTGCCCGAAAGCGGGGATGGCGGGCAGGCGCTCCATGATCTCGCGGATGGAGGTGGTGTCCTCCTTCTTCAGGCTCATGTACAGGCGCGGCATGACCGGGAAGTTGAAGCACATGTGGAATTCGGGGTCGGCGTCGGTGCCGAAGTACTCCACGACCTCTTCGGGCCACTGGTTGGCCTCGGCCAGCAGGACGCGGCCGGGGTAGTCCTGGTCGACCATGCGCCGGAAGCGTTTGAGGATGTCGTGCGTCTCGGGCAGGTTCTCGCAGTTGGTGCCCTCGCGTTCGATCAGGTAGGGCACGGCGTCCACGCGGAAGCCGTCCACGCCGAGGTCCAGCCAGAAGCGCGCGGCCTGCAGGATCTCCTCGACGACCCGGGGGTTGTCGTAGTTCAGGTCCGGCTGGCTGGAGAAGAAGCGGTGCCAGTAGTAGCGGCCACAACTCTCGTCCAGGGTCCAGTTGCTGGTCTCGGTGTCGGTGAAGATGATCCTGGCCCCGGCATACTCGGTGCCGGTGTCGCTCCAGACGTAGTAGTCGTGGTACTCGTTGGGGCTGCCGTCCGGGAGGGTCGGGCCGCGCCGGGCCGCCTGGAACCAGGGGTGGTCGCTGCTGGTGTGGTTGGTGACGAAGTCTGTGACGACGCGCAGGCCGCGCGCGTGGGCCTCGCGCAGGAAGACCTTGAAGTCGTCCAGGGTGCCCAGGTCCGGGTGGATGCCCACGTAGTCGGCCACGTCGTAGCCGTCGTCGCGCAGGGGGCTGGGGTAGCACGGCAGGATCCACAGGACGTCCACGCCCAGGCCGCGCAGGTAGTCGAGTTTGCCGGTCAGCCCGGGGAAGTCGCCCTTGCCGTCGCCGTTGCCGTCCGCGAAGGTGCGGACCGAGAGTTCGTAGAAGACGGCGCTCTTGTACCACTCCGGGGCGGGGGTCTGGGTCATGATCCGGAGTCTAAGACACGTCCGGGCTGGAAGCGCTGCCACGCCGTTGGGGGTGCCCTCACCCGACCTCATCCATGCGGGGGTCCCGACCGACTAACCACATGGCATGAAAAAACCCACCCTTTCGGGTGGGTGTTCTGGCTGGGGCACTAGGACTCGAACCTAGATCGACAGTGTCAGAGACTGGTGTCCTGCCATTAGACGATGCCCCAACATGGGTCCTGCTCTGACTCGCTTCGCCGTCGGGTGAAGCGTGGGGAAGTATAGAGGCCCCTGCGCGCATTCGTCAAGCACCCCCCTCCAGCGCCGGGCGGGGGCCCGTCAGGGCGGACACGCGGCAAGTATCGCTGGACCGCGTTTAGATCGCAGTTGCCGCAAGTCCTTTGACTCTGGTACACTGAGGTGTTGCCGCGCCGTATGCACCCGGTCCACCGGACCGGACCCGCACGGGAAGCAGGTATCAGGCTGGCGTGCGGCCCCCGTGCCACACGCCCAGGAGGACAGGAGTTCATGGAAGACAACACCCAGACCCCCGCCCAGCAAGGCGGGACTCAGCCCACGACGGGCACCACCCCCAGCACCCCCACCCCCGTGGAGGAGCGCGAGTACCCCGCGATGACCATGGAGGACATCCTCGCCAGTGAGGCGCAGGAACCCCAGAACGTCAGCCGCGGCGACATCGTCGACGGGACCATCGTGTTCATCGGCCAGGAAGGCATTGCCGTGGACATCGGCGCCAAGGTCGAAGGCATCATCCCCCTGAACCAGCTGGGCGACGAGCCCGTCACGCTGGAGCAGGCCCAGGAAATGTACAAGTCCGGCGAGCAGATCGAAGCGTACGTCGTGCGCGTCGACCTGCCCAACAGCCAGATCGTCCTGTCCAAGAAGCGGGCCGATCAGGACAAGGGCTGGCGCGTCCTGGAGAAGATGCAGGAAGCCGAGGAAGCCTTCGAAGTCGAGGTGCTCGAGAAGGTCCGTGGCGGTCTGGTCGCGCAGGTTGAAGGCATCCGCGCCTTCCTGCCCGCGTCGCAGGTGGACACCCGCCGCGTGAACGACCTCGACCCCTACGTGGGCAAGCCCCTGATGGTCAAGCTCATCGAGCTGAACCGCAAGCGCAACCGCGTGATCATCAGCCACCGCGCTATCCTGGAAGCCCAGAAGGCCCAGGCCCGTGAAGCCACGGTCGGCCAGCTGGAAGCCGGCGCGCAGTTCGAAGGCGAAGTCGTCGAAATCACCGACTTCGGCGTGTTCGTGAACCTGGGCGGCATCGACGGCCTCGTTCACCGCAGCGAACTGACCTACGGCCGCTTCAACCACCCCCGCGACGTGGTCAAGGTGGGCGACAAGGTTCAGGTGCAGGTCATGGACGTGGACAACGACCGTGAACGCATCAACCTGAGCATGAAGGCCCTCACCCAGGATCCCTGGGAAGGCGCCACCGACCGCTACAGCATCGGCCAGAAGGTCACCGGCAAGGTCACGAACCTCACCAACTTCGGTGCGTTCGTTGAACTCGAAAGCGGCCTCGAAGGTCTGGTGCACGTCAGCGAGATGAGCTGGACCAAGCGCGTCCGTCACCCCAACGAAGTGATGAAGGAAGGCGACGAGGTCGAAGCCGTCATCCTGCGCATCGATCCGAAGGACCGCCGCATCAGCCTGGGTATTCGTCAGACCACCGACGATCCCTGGAGCGCGCTGCCTGACCGCTACCCGCCCGGCACCCCCGTGAAGGGCAAGATCACCGGCATGACCGACTTCGGCGTGTTCATGGAGATCGAGGAAGGCATCGAGGGCCTGATCCACATCAGCGAACTCGACCTGAACCGCGTCAACAACCCCGCCGACCTGTTCAAGAAGGGCGACGAGATCGAAGCCGTCATCCTGAACATCGACCCCGTTGAGCAGCGCGCCAGCCTCAGCCGTCGCCGCTTCCTCGGTGGCGGTGCGGCCCCCACCCAGCGTGACTACGTCAGCCAGGGTGGCGGCGCCCGCAGCGACCGCTACAGCGGTGGCCAGGGTGGTCAGCGCGGCGGTGGCCGTCGCCGTGAAGGTGGCGCGGACTACGCCTACAACGCCAAGGACGCCCAGCAGGGCGGCAAGATCAGCACCAAGCTCGGCGACGTGTACGCCGACCTGTTCGCCCAGTTCGGCCTGGGCGGCGACAAGAAGACCGAAGAAGAGCAGGGCTAAACCCCCCTCTTCAAGGCCCCCCGGTGTCCACACCGGGGGGTTCTTGTTGGTCCGGACAGAAAGGAGGGGAGGCCCACGGTGTGGCCTCCCCTCCCCCGCCCATCACGCGGGGCCTACAGCGGGTGCCGCGCCGCCGCGAAGGTCCCCTGCGCGCTGAAATCCCCCGGGATCTTCATGTACTCGCCGTCGGCGTTCAGTTCCCACGAGCCGCGCGTATCGGCCCATTCGGTGTCCAGAATGCTCAGGAACGCCTCGCGGTGGCGGTCGTCCAGCACGGGCGCGATCACCTCCACTCGGCGGTCCAGGTTGCGACTCATCCAGTCGGCACTGCCGAAGTACACCTCGGGGCTGCCACCGTTCCCGAAGGCGTACACGCGGGCGTGTTCCAGGTAGCGTCCCAGCAGGCTGCGCACCCGCACGTTCTGCGACAGGCCCGGCACGCCCGGGCGCAGGCAGCACACCCCACGGATGATCAGTTCCACCCGCACCCCCGCCTGCGCGGCGCGGCACAGCGCCTCGACCATGCCGGGGTCGGTCAGCTGGTTCACCTTCACGCGCACCCAGGCGTCCAGCCCGTCGCGGGCGTGCGCGGACTCGCGGTCCAGCAGGGCCTCGAAGCCCGTGCGGGCCGTGTCCGGCGCAACCAGCAGATGCGTGTACTCGGCTTCGGCGTAGCCGGTCAGGTGGTTGAACAGTTCCGCGACGTCCGCGCCCAGATCCGGGTTGGCGGACAGCAGGCTCAGGTCGGTGTACAGCCGCGCGGTCTTCGCGTTGTAGTTCCCGGTGCCGATGTGCACGTAGCGGCGCAGCCCGCCCTCCTCGCGGCGGACGATCATGGTGACCTTCGCGTGCGTCTTCAGGCCCGCCACGCCGTACACGACGTGCGCCCCGGCCCGCTCCAGTTTGCGCGCCCAGGAGATGTTGCGCTGCTCGTCGAAGCGCGCCTTGAGTTCGATCAGGGCCACGACCTGCTTGCCGTTCTCCGCTGCCGTGCGTAGCGCCGCGAGCAGACGCGGATCGTCCCCGGTGCGGTACAGCGTCTGCTTGATCGCCAGCACCTGCGGGTCCCGGCTGGCCTCCTCCAGGAAGTCGAGGATGTTCGTGAACCCGTCGTACGGGTGGTGCAGCAGCACGTCGCCGTCGCGCAGCGTGTCGAAGATGCCGCTGTCCTCGTCACCGTCGAGGTCCGGCACGGCAGGCGCGAACTCCGGGAAGCTCAGGTCCGGGCGTTTCACCGGCAGGCCCATCAGGTCCGCCGAGCCGAGCGGGCCGTCGAGCAGGAAGATGTCCTCCGGCGCGAGCCGCAGCCGCTCCTGCAGGAAGGCCGTGATGCCCGGCGGGGTGTCCCGCATGACCTCCAGCCGCACCGCCGACCCGAAACGCCGCCGCCGCAGGCCGTCCTCGATGGTGGCGAGCAGATCCTCGGCCTCCTCCTCCTCGAACTCGTAGTCGGTGTTGCGGGTCACGCGGAACGCGTGCGCGGCCAGCACGGTGCGGCCCTTGAACAGCTCGCCGATGTGAGCGGCGATCACGTCCTCCAGCAGCAGGATCGTGTCGGCGATGCACACCGCGCGCGGCAGCACCCCCACCGGCACCTTCACCCGCGCGAATTCCGGGTCCTCCCCGTCGCCGCCCTCCAGCAGCACCGCGAGGTTCAGGCTGAGGTTACTCAGGTATGGGAACGGGTGGCTGGGGTCCACGACCAGCGGCGTCAGGACCGGCTGGATCTCCGCGAGGTAATGTTCGCGCAGCTGCGCCCGAGCCCGCTTGCCCAGGTCCGACACCCGCGCGAAGCGCACGCCCGCCGCGTTCAGGTCCCGCAGGGTCTTGCGGGTCACCCGTTCGATCTCGCGCAGCATGCTCTGCGTCCGCTCCCGCACGAGCGCCAGCGTCTCACGGGGCAGCAGGCCGTCCGGGCCCGGCGTGTTCACGCCCGCCGCGATCTGGCGGTGCACGCCCGCCACGCGCACCATGAAGAACTCGTCGAGGTTGCTGCCGCAGATCGCCGCGTACTTCAGCCGCTCCAGCGGCGGGTTGCGCTCGTCCCGCGCCTCGGCCAGCACCCGCTCGTTGAACGCCAGCCACGACAGCTCGCGGTTCAGGAACGGACTCTCGGGGTTGGCGACCGCACTGTGGGTCCGCACGTCGCCCCCTCCGGGTTCCTCCTTCCGCCGCGGGCGGCCACGAGAGGAAACGGAACGGGCAGGCAGGGACTTTTCAGCAGGCACAGTCATGACTCCTTGAGCAGTAAACGGGGTGAAGGTCAGCGGGCCGTCACCGCATTACAGCACGGCCCACCCACACGCGCCCGCTCACCGCGCCCACCGGGCCTCCTACAGGCTCAGGCCACCGGTTCGGGCCGCGCCTCCGGGACGTCCTCGATCTCTTCCGCGTCCCCGGCCTCCTGCGCGGCGAGCATCACCTCCCGGAAGGCCCGCACCGCCTCCTGCACGAACGACAGGTACCTCGGCAGGGCCGCCACGAATTCCTGCGGCTGCGCGTGCAGCGCCTCCACGCCCGCCCACACGTCGCCGTCCACGGTGTACAGCTTCACCAGCTTCGCCTCGCGGTTCACGGCGTCACACGCGAACAGCGCCTGCCCGTACTCCTCGTCGGACTCCAGCGGCCAGAAGTTCGGGAACAGCAGGTGGTAGAACGCCGCGTCGTCCCCCTGCGCGGGCACGTAGTACTGCCCGCCCTCGAACATGAACGTCAGGCCCGACTCCGCGTCGGCCTGCACCGCGAACCCCAGTGCCCCCAGCGCGTCCCGCACCGCCGCCAGCCCCTCCGGCAAGGGCGCGGCCACGCGGGGCGGGGGGGCGACCTTCACGACCTTCTTCTTCACTGCCTGAGCAGCCATGTCATACCTCCGGTACACATCCGCCCGCCCATGCCGGGGCGGCGGGAGAGGGGGCTCAATTCGGGCGGTTCGACTCGTCCGAGTACAGGTCCTCCGGGAGTTCCTCGGCGAGGAACGTCATGTACCGCATGTTCAGCAGGTGCCGGGTCGCCACCCGCTCGAACGCCGCGCCGTTCTCCTCGGTCTTCGCGTTCCCGAAGCCGTACTCGCCCACCACGAACGTCCCGTCCGGCCGGAAGTACGCGATGGCCGACCCGGCCGGATCTCGGAAGTTCCAGCCACTGTCCCCCGCGTTCCCCGGCTCCCGCACCGACTGCGCGAGCCGCTCCTGAATCCGCACGTACCGCCCGTCATCCATCACGGCGTGCCGGAAACCGCGCGTGGCCGTCTCGACCATGTACCCAAAGCGCCACCCGAAGAACCGCACGTCGAAGCGCAGCGGCCCCGACGCGAGCAGAATCGACGTCGCATCCCGGCTCAGTTCCTCGGCCTGGTACTTCTTGCGCATGAACACCGCGAACGCATCCGACGCCGTCGGGTACACGTTGAAGCCCTCGCCGTAATGGAAACCGCCCAGCCACTGCGACACGCTGGGCCGCGGGGCCTCCGTGAACGGCAGCCCCAGGTACGCCCGCGCCGCCATCACGCCCTCCTCCAGCATGAACAGCGCCACGTCGATGAGCGTGTCTGCCCGGAACTGCCGGTCGAAGCCCGCCGACTCCACGCCCAGCACCAGCTCGCCGGACACCGGATCGAACAGCGCCCGCACCCCCGCGCACGTCGAGCACACGTGATCGATACAGCGGTACGCGAACGCCTTCTCCGCCACCGACCCCGCCCGCAGAATGTTGCACTCCGGCACGCGAGTCGTCAGAGACAGACCGAGTACATTCCGGGTGAACAGCGCTTCTATGCGCAGTCCCCGGTAGGTCAGGTGAATGTCGGGCAGTTCCGTACCGATCTCAACATTCTGAAATCCAGCGTCCACCTCCGTCAGGGTCTGGATCGCATTGATAGCGGGTTCACGCATCTCCCCTACCTCGACACCCTGGCGCAGGTGCGGTTCTGGCTGCTTTTTCTTGAACAGCCCGAACATCAGTCGCCTGCCTTCATATTCGCCTGCTTGCTCATGTCATCCACGATGTCGTCCGGGTTCAGGCTGGGGAAGAGTTCCTTCAGGATGTCCTCGGCGACCTTCAGCAGACCACTGGCCTCTTCCTCGGTGGCTTTCTTCTTCGGCTTCTCGTCCTTCTCGCCCTTGAGTTCCTTCGCCTTCGCCTTCACGGGCGCGGCGATGGCCGACTCGGCGGCCTTGCTGAGCACCTCGTCCACGGCCTCCGATCCCACGGTGACCACCGACGCCAGCGGCGTGGTGCTGCGCAGCGCCTGAATCACCTTGCCGTACTTCTCGATCCGCTCGTTGATCGGCACGCGGGCCGGGGTGGTCAGCGCCATGCCCAACCGCTCGAACGCGCCCCTGTCGGTGGCGTTCTTGCCGAAGTAGCGCTCCATGGCTTTCTTCGACGCGTTCAGCGCCTCGGTTTTCATGGCCAGCGTCTGCAAGTTCGTAGAGGGGTGCCGCGCGACGAACGTCTCGGCCTGCCGGGTCAGCAGGTCGGTTGATTGCTTGACCGCGTCTTCAGCGGCCCGGCGACCGGTACTCACAGCCTCTGCCTGCATGGCTGACGTCACCTGGCGGCCCTGCCGCCCCATCAACGCGAGGTAAGCAGCTTCCGCATCCTGCGCGACCTTGTCCCGCAGGCGTTGCTCGGCCAGGGCGCGGGCGTGGGCGACTTCCGCCCCGTACGTCAGGGGGGCGCCCTGCTCGGCCAGGGCCTTGAAGTCCGCCTGGACGCTGCCGTGGCGGCCCAGCAGGCGCGAGAGGTCCTTGTTCAGGTCGTGGCTGGCGTCCGTCCAGACCTTGTTCAGGTGCGTGCGGATGGCCGCGCCGCTGGCGCGGAATTCCACGATGGCCTTGGCGACGTGCCCGTCGGGGTTGCGGGCGATCAGGTCGTCGAGGCGCTGAACGGTGGTTTCCTTGAGGTGCCGGGCGTGCCGGGCGACGCTGGTCTGGCTGATCTTGCCGCCCAGGGTGGCCTTCCAGGCGTCCACGTGGTCGGCGGCCTTGACGCGGGCGTTCGTGAGTTTGCGGCTGAGGGTGTTCCCGGCGCCGTCCACGGCGTCCCTCAGTTTCCGGGCGGCTTTCAGGACAGGGCTCTGGCGGACGTGGTTGCGCAGGCCCGTCAGGAGGGTGCGGTCGAGGGTGCGCAGGCCCTGCACGCCCTTGCGGACGGTGCCGGTGATGGCGTCTGCGCCCTTGCTGGCGAGTTTCCGGAGGGTGGGTGTGTGGGCTTTCAGGTACGCGTGGGCCTGCCGGGCGCGGCGGGTGGTCACGACGCGGACCTTGCGGGCGGCGGATCCGGCCTTCGCGGCGGCGTTGCTGACGCCGGTGGTGACGGCGTTCTTGACGTTCGTGGCAGCGCGGGCCACGGGTTGCGTGAGGTACTTCTGCGCGAGCTTCCCGGCGTTCTTCAGGACCGTTTTCGCACCGGCGGGCAGGACGCGCCGGGCGAGTTTCGCGGCGGCCTTCCCGCTGCCTTTCACGGCGCCCTGCGCGAGGTGCGCCAGTCCCCGCGCGGCGGGCGTGAGGCCCTTGCCGAGGGCGCGGCCCACGCCGACCACGGCCTTCCCGGCGAACTTGAACACCGGGCCGCCCACGCTGCCCACGATGGCGTCCACGGCGACGCTCCTGGCGGTGACGCCCTGGAAGGTGGCGCGTTCCTTGAACTTGTAGGCCTTCTCCTTCTGGGCTTTGGCTTTCGCGGCGGCGTTGAAGACCTTGTTCTCCACGACCTGCGCGGCAATGCCGCCCCCGGCGCTGATCCCGGCCGCCAGGGCCAGGGCCGGGGCTGTCAGGGCGCCGCCGGTGGCGACGGTCGCCACGGCCACGGCCGTGACGGCGACGCCCTTCCAGAATTTCGCCTTGCCTTCCGGCGTGGCGTACCACTTCCTGAACTGCTCGACTTTCGCCCCGGCGAACTTCCCGGCGGCTTTCGCGCCATTGACGACGCCCTTGACCGGGTTCTTCGCGAAGTCGGCGGCGCCGTTGACGACCTTCTTCGCGCCCTCCAGCAGGCCCGGCAGGTTCTTCGCGGCGCTGGCATGCAGGCCGGTCAGCTGCTTGCGGAAGAACCCCATGACACCCCCGGCCTCGCGGGGCGGGGCGGCGGGACGACCCGTGACCTTCAGGTTCGGCGTGGGCAGCGTCCTGGGTGTGGTTTTGCGCGCGCCGGGCGGCAGCTGCGGGCCGATCATGGGCGCGGCCTTCACGCCCTTGCGGGGCGTGGCAGGCGTGCGCCCCACCTTCAGCGGGGCAGGCTGAGCGGGACGCGCGGCGGTCTTGGCGGTGGGCTGTTTCGGCTTGGCCTTCTGGCCCTTTCGTTGCGGTTGTTCGAGCATGACGGCACCTGCTGGAATCGAATCGGTAGACAGCGCGGCAGAGTGGACACGCCAGTCTAGAGGTGACCACCCGTTCACACAAACGGAAATGACCGGCCATGAAGACCGGTCAATCCTCCATGAAGACGCGCTGCTCTGCCGCGTTACGCCTGTGCGCCGCCCGGCACGATCCGCGACGCGTCCACACCCAGGCGGTCCAGCGCCGACTGCCAGCGCTCCTCGGCGGGCACATCCCACAGCAGTTCCGGCGTGGCCTGCTCCACCCACACCCACGTCCCCTCGCGCGCCTCCTCGGCCAGTTGGCCCGCACCCCACCCGGCATACCCCAGCACCAGCATGAACGGCTGCCCGCTGCGCTCCACCGCCCGCAACACATCCAGGCTGCTGGACACCGTCAGGCCCGACAGGAGGCGCAACTCGCCCTCCATGTCCACGGGCTGCGCGTACAGGCACCAGCCCAGCGTCGGATCCACCGGGCCGCCCAGCCACGCCACCTCCGGGTGCCCCGCCAGTTCCGGCATCAGCTCCTGCACGCTCTGGGTCATGGGGGCGTTCACAATCAATCCCATCGCGCCCTTCGTGTCGTGCTCCAGCAGCAGGATCACGGTTCCCTCGAACAGGCTGCCGCGCAGGTGCGGGCTGGCCACCAGGAACGTCACGGGCGCACTCATACGCACAGGATAGCGCGACCCATGCGTCCGTTCAGGCCCATTCAGTACGTGATCCGGCGCGTGACCGTCATGAACGTCTGCCCCTGCATCGTGCCGATCTGCCGCACCCAGTTGCCCTGCGCGTCGTACTCAATCTGCCACTGCTCCTGCACGTCCCCCAGGTCCGCCATCTCGATGCGCGTCACGCGCCCGGCCGCGTCGGTGGTCAGCAATCTGGCGGCCAGCGGTTTGCCGTTCAGGAAGCCGTCCTCGCGGATGCCCGAACCATCAGGGGCGTAGGTGTAGGTGGTCGACCAGCGGGTCGTCAGGAGGGCTCGCTCGTTCTCGGGCACGTCCACCTGCGTCTTGATCAACTCCCGGCCGGTCACGCGCCCCTGCTCGTCGAACTGGACGGTCGTGACGAAGCTGAAGCGGTCTGATCTGAGGATGCGCTGCGTCACCTGCCGCTGGGTGTCCGAGTACGTGCAGCTGACCTTCTCGGGGTAGGCCAGGAGCGTGGTGCGCTCCTCCCACCTGCCGCTGTAGGACGTCAGGCGGCCCTGCGGGTCGAAGCTCAGGGTGACCGGGTCGGGTTTGACCTTCAGGGCGCTGGCGAGGCTGGCCTTCCACCCCTTGAGCATGCCGATGAATTCGACGCTGGAGCGTTGGTACGTCCCGCCGGACCCGTCAGGTCTGATCCGCAGGAGGGTGTAGGTATCCTCGATGGGGGTGCTGGCTTCCACCTGAGTCACCTGTCCTCCCTGCAGGCTGTACGTCCGGGTCGAGATCGGGGAGCGGCCTGAACCATCGAACATCTGCCCCGTCTGCACCACTTTTTTTGGTGCACCCTGGAAGGTGGGCAGCAGGTACCGGTCCTCGCCGGGAATGTCGAAGCAGTAGTTCCCTCCGGTGAGCTGGCTGGCGTGCGCGGTGGTCAGGGTGGTCAGGAGGAGCAGGGGGAGCAGGCGGCGCATGTCCTGGCAGGATAGTGCGCTTGGTCGCGCGCGGCGTGCAAAAAAACTCCCCGTCCGGCGTGGACGGGGAGCAGCGGGAAGTTCGGTTACGCGCGGGCGTCGCTGCGGCGGGCGCTCTTGCGTTTGGGGGCGGGGAGGGTGGGGGCGGGGCTGCCGTCGCGGGGCGTTTCCAGGGCCTTCAGGCCGCCGACGAGGGCCACGTCGAGCACCTGATCCACGGTCTCACAGGGGTGGAAGCGCATGGTGGTGCGCAGGTGCAGGGGGATATCGCGCAGGTCGCCCTCGTTCGCCTTGGGCAGAATGATGTGCTTGATCCCGGCGCGGCGGGCGCCCAGCACTTTCTCTTTCAGGCCGCCGATGGGCAGGTAGCGGCCGGTGAGGGTCATCTCGCCGGTCATGGCGACGTCGTGGCGGGCGGGGATGCCGGTCAGGGCGCTGATGAGGCTGGTCACCATGGCGCCGCCGGCGCTGGGGCCTTCCTTGGGGATCGCTCCGGCGGGGACGTGCACGTGGATCTCGCTGTCGTCGATGCGGGATTTGTCGATGTGGAAGCGTTCGGCGTTCGCCTTGATGTAGGTCAGGGCGGCGCGGGCGCTTTCTTTCATGACGTCGCCGAGCTGGCCGGTCAGGACGAGGCCCTTGCCGGGGCTGGTGCTGGTCTCGACGAACAGGATGTCACCGCCGACCGGGGTGTAGAACATGCCGGTCGAGACGCCGACCATGTCTTCCTTGCCTTCGGTTTCGGGGATGTGGCGGGCCTGCCCGAGGTAGCGGTCGAGTTCCTTGTCGGTGACCTTGACGCGCTTGACCTCGCCGGTGGCGATGCGGCGGGCGACCTTGCGGGCGACCGTGCCGATCTCGCGTTCGAGGTTGCGCACACCAGCCTCGCGGGTGTAGTGGCTGATGAGTTTTTCCAGCGCGGCGTCGGTGAACGCGATCTGGTTGGCTTTCAGGCCGTTCGCCATGAGCTGGCGGGGCAGCAGGTAGCGTTTGGCGATCTCCAGTTTTTCCTGTTCGATGTAGCTGTTGAAGTCGATGACTTCCATGCGGTCCATCAGGGCCGGGGGGATCTGCTCGGGGTAGTTGGCGGTGGCGATGAACATGACCTCGCTCAGGTCGAACGGCACGCCGAGGTAGTGGTCGGTGAAGTGCTGGTTCTGTGAGGGGTCGAGCACTTCCAGCAGGGCCGCCGAGGGGTCACCCTGGTAGGAGCTGCCGAGCTTGTCGACCTCGTCCAGAAGGATGACGGGGTTCTTGGTGCCGGCGGTGCGGATGCCCTGGATGAGGCGGCCGGGCATCGCGCCGATGTACGTGCGGCGGTGACCACGGATGTCGCTCTCGTCGCGGGCGCCGCCCAGGGCGATGCGGACGTACTTGCGGCCCAGCGCCTTGGCGATGCTCTGCGCGATGCTGGTCTTGCCGACGCCGGGAGGGCCAGTGAACACCAGGATCGGGCCCTTGTTGACGTCCTCGGCGCTCAGTTCGCCGCGTTCGGCGCGTTCCTTGCGCAGGCGGCGCACGGCCAGGAATTCCAGCACGCGGTCCTTGACCTTCTCCAGACCGTAGTGGTCGTCGTCGAGGATCTGGGAGGCCTGCATGACGTCCAGCTGGTCGTCGCTGCGGGTGTTCCAGGGCAGTTCGGTGATCCAGGTGAGGTACGTGCGGATGACGCTCGCCTCGGCGGCGTCGGGGTGCATGCGCGCCAGGCGGTTCACTTCCCGGTCAATGTCCTTGCGGACCTCGGGGCGCAGGTCGAGGGTGTCGAGCTTGGCGCGGAAGGCTTCGGCCTCGTCGCCGTCCTCGCCGTCCTCACCGCCCTGGAGTTCCTTCTGGATGACCTTCATCTGTTCGCGCAGGTAGTACTCGCGCTGGTTCTTGTCGATCTCTTCCTTGACCTGCGCGCGGATCTTGGCCTGCACTTCCTGCACTTCCTTCTCGGTGTCGAGCAGGGTGAGCAGTTTGCGGATGCGGCCGGTCAGGCTGGGCAGTTCCAGCAGCGCCTGCTTGTCGTCCAGTTTGAAGTCGAGGTTGAAGGCGATGTGGTCGGCCATCTCGCCCAGGTCTTCCTTGCTGTGGATGGTCTGGACGGTCTCGGCGTTCAGTTTGCCGCCGCTGGCGAGCGCGTCGAAGCGTTCGCGCAGTTCACGGCCCAGGGCCTGGAGTTCGACGGTGTCGTCGGCCTCGGCATCCAGGGGGGTGATGTCGGCGCTGAGGTAGTCACCACGCTGATAGTTGGTGGCGCGGACGCGCGCGACGGCGGACACGAGCATCTGCACGGTGCCGTCGGGGTTCTTGCGCACGCGCAGGACGTTGCAGGCGGTGCCGACGTCGTACAGGTCGCTGCCCTTGGGATCGTCGATGTCCTTGTCGCGCTGGGAGACGATCAGGATGACCTTGTCGCTGCCCATGGCCGCCTCGATCGCGCCGATGGACAGGGCGCGGCTGGCGTCGATGTGCTGGACCATCGTGGGGTAGATCACGCTGCCGCGGACGGGGCAGACGGGAACGTTGCTGGGGAGGGTGTTGGTGGGCATCTCGGAACTCCTTTTCGCCCGGGTGGGGTCTTGGTGAGAGCGGGTTCCTGAAACTCCTGCATCCAGGAAACTTGAGTGCAACTATATCAAGTTTCCAGGGTGGGGGCAAGCCGCAGCCGCCCCGGACGGGATCACGTCAAACCTCGTCCTCCACGACAAAAGACTACGCCTGCCCACCTGACACAACCCTCACGGGAAGCTGACCAGACCTTCACCACTCCCTGACTCCCATACCCCAACCGGCCACAACATCCAGGGGCAGGGGCCGCGCGTCAGCACACAGCCTGACGGGCACCAACCGCGGCCGCAGCCTCCGCGCGCCCGCCAGGGCCCAGTCAGCCCGGCAGCTCGGCGTTCACCCGGCAGAACAGCTCCACCAGATCCGGGTCGAACTGCGTGCCCGCCCCTTCGCGCAGGGTGCACAGGGCCTCCTCGCGCGACATGGCCCGCTTGTAGGGCCGCTCGCTGGTCAGCGCGTCGAAGACGTCGCACAGCGCGAAGATGCGGGCCAGCAGCGACGTCTGCGATCCGGCCAGACCATCCGGGTACCCCCGCCCGTCCCAGCGCTCGTGGTGGTGGCGCACCACGTCCTGCGCCTCGGGTTCCAGGAAGGGAATACGCGCCACCAGCGCGGCCCCCAGCGGCGCGTGCCGCTCCATGACCTCACGCTCCTCCGGCGTGAGGCGCCCCGGTTTGAGCAGCACCGCGTCCGGAATGCACAGCTTGCCGATGTCGTGCAGCGCCGCCCCGCGCCGCAGGGCCATCAGCTGGGCCCGGTCGAGGTGCAGGGCCTCGCCCATCCGGTGGGCGAGTTCCTGCACGCGCCGCGTGTGGCCCTGCGTCTCGAAGTCACGCGCCTCCAGTGCCACCCCCAGCATGGTCAGCGCCGCGTCCAGCGTGACCTCCAGATCCGTGACGTGCGCGCGGCCTTCCATGACCCGCGCGCCGACGCTGGCCAGCATCTGCGCCAGCGCCTCGTCGGACGCCCGGAACGGCCGGTGCTCATCGCGCAGCAGGCACAACGCCCCCAGGGGCTCCCCCACCCGGCTGAGGAGCGGCACCACCATCAGCGCCCGCCGGTCCGGGTGGCTGACCGAAGGCCGGAACGCTCCCCGCGCCGACAGGATGTCATCCACCCGCATGACCTGTCCGGTTGCCAGCGCCTGCCACGCCATGCCCTCCCCGCGCGCCAGGGTGGGGGGCGCCTCGTGCGGGTTGACCGACAGCCCCGCCTCGGCCGCCGGGATCAGGGCGTCCCGCGACTCGTCGAACTGGAGCAGCAGGGTGTACGTCGTGCGCAGCAGATCGTGCGCCGTCTCGGCCAGATGCGCGCCCAGCAGTTCATCCCCGGCGCGGCTCAGGTCGCCGTGCAGGCGCGAGAGCTGCCCCAGTTCACGCCAGCGTTCCTGGAGCAGCAGCAGGGCCGCCACCTGCTGCGCGAACAGCGGCGCGTCCTGCATGACGCCCGGCGGGAACGCGTCCTCCAGCTCGTGCGAGTCCAGGTTCAGGTGCGCGACCACCTCGCCGTCCAGCACCACCGGCAGGCACAGGTTCAGCCGCAGCTGATCGCGGTGCCCGGCCCTCACGAGCCGGGAGGCGTCCTGCGCCCGCAGCACGTCGTCCTCGTTCACCCACGCGCGCTGCATGTCCGCGACATTCGACACGCGCGGCCGCCCCTGCCGCCAGTCCTGGGCGGACCCGGCGTACCACTTGAGCTGCGCGGCCTCCGTGAACTCCAGCCCCAGCAGTTCCGGCTCGTAGCCCACCACCGCGCACATGCGAAACCGGTTGCCCTCGCGGATGTTCAGGCTGGCCGAGTCCACCCCGTCGAGCGTATCCACCGCTGACCGCAGCACCTCGTGCCAGTCGTCGTCCGTCAGCGGGCGGCGCTGGCTGAGCAGCCGCACCGTCGCCCGCTGCGCCTGCCAGAGCGAATACCGAGGGCGGATCTCGTCCGCCCCACCCGGCTCGGGCCGCACGCGGGGCATGTTCGGCCCGAAGACCACGCGGTTGCGCCCGTTGCCCTTGGCCAGATACAGCGCCTCGTCCGCCCGGTGCCGCAGTTCACTGGGCTGCTCGCGCGGCAGGTGAAACGCCACGCCGGCCGACACGCTCAGGTTCGCCCACGGCACCTCGCCCGGTTCGGACAGTCGCGCCTGCACGCCCTGCACGAGCGCGCGGACCTCGGTGTCCCCACGCAGGTCCGGCAGCAGCGCGAACTCCTCGCCGCTCAGGCGGTACGCGCCCTCCGGCACGGCGTCCCGCAGCACCTGCGCGATGTACCGCAGTGCGCGGTCACCCACCAGCGGGCCGTGCACCTCGTTCAGATGCCGGAACTGATCCACGTCCAGCAGGGCGAGCGGCTGACCCGGCACCAGTCGCCCCAGGTGCTCCTCGAACGCCTGCCGGTTGCCCAGGCCCGTCAGTTCATCGCGCCGTGACAGCTGCCGGGCCTCGAAGGTCAGGCGCAGCAGTTGCAGCCGCGCACTCAGGACGCCCAGCACCGCCAGCGTGGCCACGCCATGCAGGACCAGCATGCCCACGTACAGCCACGGCGCCAGCGGGCGCGCCCCCGGCACCACGAACACCGCCAGCCCCACCCCCAGGTACGGCACCAGCAGGACCGGCCACTGCCGCATGTGCAGGCGTTTGAGGTGCACCGTCGGCCTGACCGCGCCTGCCAGCAGCAGCACGCTCAGGGCGTTGACCAGGGCGACCGTCCCCCCCACCGGCGATTCCAGCAGGCGCCACGCGACCGGCACCAGCGCCACCAGCGCCCCCGCCCACACCCCGTACCGCAGGGTCACGAGCGCCACAGGCACGTAGCGCAGATCGACCTTCAGTTCACCGACCGGCGCGCTGTACAGCACCAGCAGCGCCGCCGTCGCGGCCGCCCCCACCACCCGCAGGGCGTGCGCGAGGCGGTCACGGCGAACCGGCCACTCCCGGTAGGAGAGGCTCAAAGCGAACGCACACGTGAGCAGCAGGCACAGGTTCAGCAGCACGGCATCTCCGACAGGGCACCCTACGCCACCGTACCTTACATCTGTCTCACTGCCCGGTCAGATGGAGACGCGCGGCCGGTCGACCCGCGAACTGCACAGGGCCGCGGGAGCCGGCGCAGGCCCCCGCCAGTCCTGAACTGCGGCGACCCAACCCGCATCTCCGGTGTGACCGGGCGACTGCTCAGCGGCCCCGCAGGGTGCCCTGCACGGCGCTCATGAATTCCGCGCGGGTGCGGGCGTCACTCTTGAACAGGCCGCGCATGGCGCTGGTACTGGTGCTGCTGTTCTGCTTCTGCACGCCCCGCATCGCCATGCACAGGTGCACGCCCTCCATCATGACCGCCACGCCCCTGGGCGCGAGCAGTTCCTGCACGGCGTCCGCGACCTGCGTCGTGATGCGCTCCTGCACCTGCAGGCGGCGGGAGTACAGGTCCACGATCCGCGCGAACTTGCTCAGGCCCAGGATCTTCCCGTCCGGGATGTAAGCGATGTGCGCCCGACCGTAGAAGGGCAGCATGTGGTGCTCGCACATGGAGTAGAACTCGATGTCCTTCACGATGACCATCTCGCTGCCGTCCGCCTCGAACACCGCGTCCCCCACGGCCTCCTGCAGGGACTTGTGGTACCCGGCAGTCAGGAACCCCCACGCCTTCGCGACGCGGTGCGGAGTCTTGAGCAGCCCCTCACGGTCGGGGTCCTCACCGATGGCACCCAGCCAGTCCTGCGTCAGGGCGCGCAGGCCCGGCACCTCCTGCTTCTCGTCAGCCGCGCTGATCAGCGGTTCAATCGTCATGACCTTCTCCTTCTCACCCCGCCCTCAGCGGCGCGAACATGAATGCGCGGAGTGTAGGCCCCCGCGCGGCCCGCCAACTGTCAAAAGGCATGCAGGGCAGAAACGGGAGGAGCCCCCCAGTCAGGGAACCCCTCCCGCCCTGCCAGGAAGCCGTTACGTCCAGCTGACCTCGCCGTACGTCTGCTCCCGCGCCGGGCCCGCCGAGAAGATCACCACGGGGCAGCCCACGGTCTCCTCGATCAGGTCCAGGTACGCCTGCGCTTCCTTCGCGAGGGTCGCGCGGCTGTCGGCGCCGTCGGTGGTGGCCCAGCCCTTCATCTTCTTCCAGACAGGCTGGCCGTCCGCGTCGTACGCCACGCAGACCGGGATTTCCTCCAGGCCCGCCAGGATGTCCATCTTGTTGATGACCAGCCCGTCCAGGCCGTTCACGTCCACCGCGTACTTCAGCAGCGCCAGGTCCAGCCAGCCCACCCGGCGCGGACGTCCGGTGGTCGTGCCGTACTCGTCCCAGGGCTTGCTGCCGTCCCCACGCAGGCGCAGGATGCCGGCCTCGTCATGCACCTCGGTCACGAACGGGCCGTGCCCGACGCGGGTGTTGAAGGCCTTCGCCACGCCGTACACCTTGTGGATGGCCTTGTGGTTCACGCCCGCGCCCACCAGGATGCCGCCCACCGTGGGGTGGCTGCTGGTCACGAAGGGGTACGTGCCGTAGTTCAGGTCGAGCAGGGTCGCCTGCGCGCCCTCGAACAGCACGTTCCGGCCCTCTTTGATGGCGTCACGCAGCTGCGCGCCCGTGTCCTGCACGAACGGCGACAGCGCCTCGCGCACCGGTGCCAGAGCCTCCATGGCCACCTGCACGGTCGTCCAGCCCGCGTCACGGGTGCTGTTCGGCTTGGCCTCCAGCAGCCGCTCGACGCGCTCGGTCAGCACGCCGTCGTCCAGCAGGTCCCCGAAGCGGATGCCGACGCGCCGCGCCCGGTCCGCGTACGCCGGGCCGATCCCGCGCCCGGTCGTGCCCACGAAGTCCTTGCGGCCATCCACGAACTTGTGGTGTGGCAGCACCAGATGCGCCCGGTCACTGATCCGCAGGTCCGGGTTCAGGCCACCCGCGATCAGGTTGCGGCGTTCCTCGAGGAACTTGTCCGGGTCGATCACCATGCCGTCGCCCAGCACGCTGACGGTCCCGTCGTGCAGCACGCCGCTGGGCAGCAGGTTCAGCTTGAACGTCTGCCCCTTGGCGGTCACCGTGTGCCCGGCGTTCGCGCCACCCTGGTAGCGCACCACGAACTCGGCTTCCGGCGCGAGAAAATCGGTGATCTTCCCCTTACCCTCATCGCCCCACTGGGCGCCCACAATTGCGATTCCAGGCATCTCAGCCCTCCGGCCACGCGCACAGACTTGCCTCCTTCGCCCGGCCTGAAGCCCGGCAAAAAAAACACGGCGCGCAGCACCGTGCCTCAGTGTACGGGAAATGTCAGCCCATCCGGCAGGACTTGTTTACTGTGGGTGGACCGGGCGTCAGATCGGCTCGCCGTTCAGCGTGAGGATCAGGCGTCTCGGTCCGCCGTGGTCACGGTGTTCGCAGAGGTACACGCCCTGCCACGTGCCCAGCGCGAGGCGGCCCTGCTGGACGGGCAGGGTCAGGCTGGGGCCCAGGAGGCTGGCCTTGATGTGCGCGGCCATGTCGTCCTCCCCTTCCAGGGTGTGCTGGAAGGGTGCCCAGCCGTCGGGCACGGCGTGATTGAAGTAGGTCTCGAAGTCGGCGCGGACGTCGGGGCTGGCGTTCTCGTTCAGGGTGAGGCTGGCGCTGGTGTGCTGGATGAACACATGCAGCAGTCCGGCGCGGGTGCGCCCCAGTTCCGGGACGGCCCCGACGATCTCGCGGGTGATGAGGTGAAAGCCGCGCCGCCGCGCGGGGAGGGTCAGGGTGTGCTGGGCCCACATGCCCTTCAGGGTACCTTCAATGTTCTGCGGCCTTCGCGGCGGTTTAACCGGGGGGGCGCACCGTGAGGCATGACGCCCAGGCCCCCTGCCCGCCCGCCCCTGAAGCTCTTCGACGCCCGCCGCGCGACCGGCACGCTGCTGCTGCTGACCGGGAGCCTGTCGCTGGGCCTGACGACCCTGTGGCTGGACCGCAGCGCGCACGCCAGCACAGCCCAGGCAGCGGTACAGTCCGACACCACGGATGCCTGGGCCAGTGCCCCGACACAGAGCGGCGGGCAGCAGGACGACTGGCAGGCCAGCGGTGACGACTGGACGCAGGCCGCGCTGCAGGGCTCGTTCGACTCGCAGCCCGCGCAGAGTGCGCGCGGCTGGTCGCGGGGGTCGTGACATGACGCCCTCCTCTGACCCGATTCTGCCTGACCTGAGCCTGCACGCCCTGGGCACCACCGTCCGCGCGCAGGGCGCCGGGGCGTTCGCGGCGCTGCGTGAGGTCCGCCGACTGGAGGCCCTGCTGACCCGCTTCCGGCCGTCCCCGCTGACCGAACTGAACGCGCGGGGCGAACTGCGTGACCCGCCCGCCGACCTGCGACTGGCCCTGATCCACGCCTTGGACGTGGCGCGGCGCACACGCGGTCTGATCACACCCGCCGTGCTCGGCGCCCTGGAGGCCGCCGGGTACACCACTGCCCCCGGCGCGGGCCCCATGCGACCGGCCGCGCCCGTGCCGGACCTGGACACCCTGGCGGGCGTGACCGTGCAGGACGACTTGATCCGCCTGCCGCGGGGCGTGCGGCTGGACCTGGGCGGCACCGCCAAGAGCTGGATCGCCGCGCAGGCCGCCCGTTTCCTGAGTGGGGACGCGCTGCTGGACGCGGGCGGCGACCTGCACACGCAGTTCACGCGGCCCGGCACGCTGGGCGTGCGCACGCCGGACGGCTCGCCGCTGTACCTGAACGTCGGCGCGGACGTGGGTGGTGTGGCGACCAGCAGCGTCCTGACGCGCGCGTGGGCGGGCGGGCACCACCTGATCGACCCGCGCACCGCCCGGCCCGCCACCACGCCCTGGGTGCAGGTCACGGTGGTCACGGGCCGCGTGACCGTCGCGGAGACGCTGGCGAAAGTGGCGCTGCTGGGCGCGGACGACCTGCTGCGCGACCTCGCCCCGCCCGGCACACAGGTCATCGCCTTCGACCGTCACGCCCGCGCGCACGCCTGGACGGACGGCACCTGGGGGAGGTGGGCCGCGTGACCACCCGCCCACCCGGCAGACCCGGCATGAACAGCGTGCTGGACGACGAGCGCAACACCACCCTGACCGCCACGCTGCTGCTGGCCTTCGGCCTCGCGTACGTCGCGTGCTGGCTGCACCTCGGCCCGCACACCCTCGCCTGGAGCCTGAACCGCGCCACCGGCACCGTCGCGTACCTGCTGCTGGCCGTCACGACCGCGACCGGGGCGCTGCTGGGCAGCCGGTACGCCCCCGCGTGGCTGAGCCGCGCCCAGCAGGCCGGATGGCACGGCGTCGCCAGTGGCTTCGCCCTCGCCCTGGGCCTGCTGCACGGCCTCCTCCTGACGGTGGACGCCACGTACCCGCAGTCGCTGCTGGCCGTCCTGATCCCCGGCCAGAGCACGGTCCTGCCCCTGCCGGTCGCGCTGGGCACCCTGGGCCTGTACGGACTGGCCCTGGTGATCCTCAGCACCCGCGCCCGCCGCCGCCTGAATTCCCGCGTGTGGAAGGCCCTGCACCTGACCGCGTACCCCGCCTTCGCGCTGCTCACCGCGCACGGCATCACCGCCGGGACCGACCAGCTGGGACCGCTGTACGCCATGTCCGTCGCCCTCGTCGCGTTCACGTTCGGCCTGCGCCTGCTGGAAGAAACCGGGAAACGCCGCGCACCCCGGACGTAGGCCAGCGGCCCACGCCCAGGCCAACCACGACCCGCGCGCCGTCAACCCGGTGTAAGACCGGTGCCCTATCATGCGAACGTGACCCTTTTTGCCGTGCTGACGGTTCTGTGCTCGTACCTGTTCGGGGCGATCCCCGCCGCCGCGTGGCTGGCCCGCACGCGCGGCGTGGACATCCGCAAGGTCGGCAGTGGCAACAGCGGCGCAACCAACATCCAGCGTTCCCTGGGCAACGGCCCCGCGCTGGTCGTGGCCGCCTTCGACATCCTGAAAGGCGCCCTGGCTGTCCTGGCCGCGTACGAACTGGGACTGGGCCTGCCCGTCATGGCCGCCTGCGGCGTCGCCGCGGTGATCGGGCACAACTTCAGCCCGTTCCTGCGCTTCCGGGGCGGCAAGGGCGTCGCCACGACCTTCGGCGCGGTCGCGGCGCTGCTCCCGGTCGCGGGCCTGGCGTTCTTCGTGATCTTCATGGCCACCGTGTGGCTCACGCGCTTCGTGTCCGCCGGGAGCATCCTGGCCTCCATCGCGGCGGCCTTCACGGCCTTCCTGGTCGGTCCCGGGTGGCTGGGCGTCGTCATGACGGCCCTGGCCGCGCTGCTGATCTGGCAACACCGTGACAACGTGGGCCGCCTGACCGCCGGGAACGAACGCCGCTTCGGCCAGAAAGTCTGATCCTCACCCGGCGCAGGGGCAGGTGCAGCGTGACGGCCGCACCTGCCCCTGCATTTGCGTGCCCTGTACGCTATGCTGACCGCGTCCCACAACCCACCCCACCCACCAGCCCGCGCGGGCGGGCACCCCGAGGAACGTATGACGGCCAGGATTCGCGTGTACGGCAAGGAAGCCACCTTCACCCAGGGCCACTGGGCCTGCGACGACGAGAGCCTGCAGGCCATGCTGCAGTCCCTCGCCGACCCCCGCGCCGTCACCGAGGAACAGGAACGCACGCACGCCCTGTACGCCGCCGGACGCCTGGGCGGCCTGATCGCCACCGAGTACGGCTGGGAAGCCGCGCCGCACCCCGAAGCGGAAATCAGGATGGAGGACTTCGCCCCCGCCCGGCAGCCCGAACGCGCCGGCTGGCTGAGCTTCCTGCGCCGCCGCAAGTAACGCACCTGAGGCAACTCCGGTCCGTCCTGCCGCGTACCGTGAGGCATGCCCCACGCCCTGCTTCTGGCTGCCCTGCTCACTCTGCCTGCCGCCCAGGCCCAGACCGCTCCCGCCCCGGGCCGCGCCGCGCCGACCACGCTGGCGCAGGTGGCCGTGACCGGCACGGCGATCTGGAAGACCGGGCACGACGGGTTCATCGTGCGGAGCCTGACCGAACCGGACTTCTTCTTCGCGTTCCTCACGAGCGCCGCGCCGAAACAACCCATCCGCGACCTGAAGATCACCGTGCCCAGACACGCCCTCAGCGGAACGCAACTGAATCTGATGCAGGAGTTCCTGGGCCGCGCCGGACGCACCTGCCTGAACCTGAGCAGCCCACAGGTCCGCGACCTGACGGACTGGCTCGCCACCCAGAGCCTCGACCCCCGGACGTTCGGAACGCTGACCGTCCAGCGGGACGGGGCGCTCGACATGAACACGTTCACCTACCAGACGACCATCACCCTGACCGTCCCCACCGCCGGGCCCTGCATCCACCAGGGCGTCGGCGACACGACAGGACGCAGCTGACCCCGCCCTCCGAGGCCACCCACCGTCCCTTCACGCTAGGCAGGCAGCCTTGACCCCCACCCGGGCAGCCCCTACGCTGGGGCGCATGACCGTCATGACCACCATTACCCCGTGAGGGCGGTGTCGATTGACAGCCGCCCCGCGAGACACGCCGGGCGGTTTTTTCATTCAAGGAGACGAGCATGCGCGTAGCGATTGTCGGAGCGACCGGAGCGGTGGGCCACGAACTTCTCAAGGTGCTGGAAAACAGCACGCTGCAGTTCGACGAACTGCTCCTGTTTGCCAGCCCGCGCAGCGCGGGCACGCAGCTGACCTTCAAGGGCCAGCCCCTGACCGTGCAGGTCACGCCCGAGGGCGCCATCGACGCGGACGTGATCCTCGCGTCGGCCGGCGGCAGCATCAGCAAGGCCCTGGCCCCGAAGTGGGTGGAGGGTGGCGCGGTCGTGATCGACAACAGCAGCGCCTTCCGCTACGACGCCGACGTGCCCCTGGTCGTGCCCGAGGTGAACGGCGACGCCGCCCTGAACCACAAGGGCATCATCGCGAACCCGAACTGCACGACCGCCATCGCCGTGGTCGCCGTGGCCCCCATTCACCGCGCGTACGGCGTGAAACGCATGATCGTCAGCACCTACCAGGCGACCAGCGGCGCGGGCGCCAAAGGCATGGAGGAACTGCTCGACCAGACCCGCGCCGAACTGAACGGCGAACAGGCGCAGGCCAGCGTGTTCGCCCACCCCATCCCGTTCAACGTCATCCCGCACATCGACTCCTTCCAGGACAACGGGTACACCAAGGAGGAAATGAAGGTCGCGTGGGAGACCCGCAAGATCATCGGGGACGACAGCCTGAAGATCAGCTGCACCGCCGTCCGCATCCCCACCCTCCGCACCCACAGCGAGGCCATCACCCTGGAACTCGAACGCCCCGCCGCCCCCGAAGCCATCCGCGACCTGCTGGGCGGGGCCGCCGGGGTCGAGGTGCGCGACAACCCGGAAGGCAAGCTGTACCCGATGCCCCTGACCGCCAGCGGCAAGTACGACGTCGAGGTGGGCCGCATCCGCGAGTCCCTGGTGTTCGACGGCGGCATCGACCTGTTCGTCGCGGGCGACCAGCTCCTGAAAGGCGCGGCGCTGAACGCCGTGCAGATCGCCGAGTACCTCCAGCAGAAAGGCGCGCTGAAAGCCAGACAGCGGGCATAAGCGGCAGCCGGGGAGGTGGGGTGTGGGCACTGGACCTGCATCCCACCTCCCCTGTTGCTGTCCCGCCTGCCTCCTGGCGCGCCACATCTGCGCTTGACCGTCCCCGGACTCGCGTTTAGTCTGGGCGGCATGAGCGAGCAGATCTCCCCCACCATCCGGATCGGTGCGGGCCTGCCCGTGCTCCCGCCACCCTCCGGGGTGTGACATGAACTGTGGTTGAGGGCTCTGCTCAACCCGAGCGGACTTCAAAAGCTGCGCAGCAGAGCGAGAAACAGAAAGGACGTGCAGCCGGAGATGCAGGAGCATTCCGGCGCGGTTCCCGGAATGCACCGGAGTCGGAGGCGGTCCGTCCGACGCTGCCACTTCTGGAGTTTGCCGCCCGGCCCTGAGCTGGGCGTGCCGTCACATCGCATCAATCCGACCTCGCCTGCTGTCGCGCGGCGCGGGTCGTGATCCCCGAGGGGGGCACCGCATGAAATTGAGTGAGAGTCTGTTCCGCACGTGGCGGGAGACGCCGGAGGGCGCGGAGACGCGCGGGGTGCAGTTCCTGTTGCGGGCGGGGTACGTGCGGCGGGTGGGGAGCGGCCTGTACGCGCACCTGCCGCTGATGACCCGCGTGATGGGGCGGCTGGAGGCCCTGATCCGTGAGGAGCTGGAGGGCGTGTCGCAGGAGGTGAGTTTCCCGGTGCTCCAGCCGCGGGCGTTGTGGGAGGCGTCGGGGCGCTGGGAGGCGTACACGCAGGCGGAGGGGATCATGTTCACGGTGACGGACCGCGCGGGGCGGGCGCACGCGTTGGGCCCGACGCACGAGGAGGTCGCGCTGGACGTGGTGGGCGGGCTGGTGCGCAGTTACCGTGATCTGCCGGTCAGCGTGTACCAGTTCGGGCGAAAGTTCCGTGACGAGCTGCGCCCGCGCTTCGGGCTGCTGCGCACGCGGGAGTTCGTGATGAAGGACGCGTACTCCTTCCACGCGGACGCGGCGAGCCTGGAAGCGCATTTCGAGGCGATGAGCGGCGTGTACGGGCGGGTGCTGTCGCGGCTGGGCGTGGCGTGGCGGGCGGTGCAGGCGGACAGCGGGAACATCGGCGGGGCCGAGAGCCGCGAGTTCATGGTCCTGAGTGACGTGGGTGAGGACGAGGTGCTGTTCACCCCGGACGGCCGGTATGCGGCGAACGCGGAGCGGGCCGTGTCGCGGGCGCCCGTGGCGGCCCCGAGTCCGTTCGTGGGCTTCGCGCGGCGGCACACGCCGGGCACGGCGACGGTTGCCGGGGCGTGCGCGGCGCTGGGGTGCGAGGCGGCGCACATGCTGAAGAACGTCCTGTACGACGCCGTGTGCCTGCGGGCGGGGCGGCGGGTGCTGCGGCCGGTGCTCGTCAGCCTGCGCGGGGATCACAGCGTGAACCCGGTGAAACTGTGGAATGCCGTGCAGGCCCGCGTGGACGGGGAACTGGTGGGGTTGGAGGTCGCGCAGCCGGACGCCTGGGCGGTGGGCGCACTGCCGCTGGGGTACCTCGCGCCGGACCTGCCGGACAGCGTCATCGCAGTGCGGGAGGGCGTGGAGGGCTCGTTCCTGCGGCTGTGCGACCCGGCGGGCGCGGCGCTGCGGGACTTCACGACCGGCGCGAACGACACCGACTGGCACGTCACGGGCGCGAACTGGGGCACGCAGTACGCCCTGCCGGAAGAGGTGGACGTGCGGCAGGCCCGCGCGGGCGAGGCCGCCCTGCACGACGACACGCAGGTGCTCCAGTCGGCGCGGGGGATTGAGGTGGGGCACGTGTTCCAGCTGGGCACGCGGTACTCGGCGGCGATGAACGCGACGTTCACCGCGGCGGACGGCAGCGAACGTCCGTTCCAGATGGGCTGTTACGGGATCGGCGTGTCGCGGCTGGCGCAGGCCGTCGCGGAGCAGTTGTCCGACGAGCGGGGACTGGTCTGGCCGGACGCCCTCGCGCCGTTCCACGCGCACCTGATCGTCGTGGACGTCCGCCATGGCGCGCAGCAGGAGGCCGCGCGGACCCTGTACGCCGCGCTGCGCGCCGCCGGGCTGGCCCCGCTGCTGGACGACCGCGACGAACGCGCCGGGGCGAAATTCGCGGACGCGGACCTGCTGGGCGTCCCGTACCGCGTGACGCTGGGCCGCACCCTCGACCGCGGCGAGGTCGAGGTGAAGGACCGCCGCAGCGGCGAGACACTCACCCTCCCGCTGGCTGAGGTCGCGGGCTGGCTGCGTGCCCGCTTCGCCTGACCGGACCGGGTGCCCACCGCGTCCTCACCGGGAGGCGTGGCGGGCACCCGGCCCTGGGGTCTTACTTTCTGCGCTTGGCGGCCTTCGCGGCTTCCTTCGCAGCCTTCTGGTCGGCCTTCTGCTTCTCGGCCAGTTCGCGGCCCATGTCCTCCATGAGCTGCGCGCCCTGGGCGTCCACCGTGCGCTGGAGTTCCAGCAGGGTCGTGGCAACCATGTTGTGCAGGACGCGCTCCACGGGCACCCGCACCCACTTGTAGCGGACCTTGCCGTTCACGGTCAGGGTTACCTCGGTCCCGCCGGGCATGGGTTTGAAGATCCAGCCCTGCGTGAGCTTTTCCAGCGGGCCGACGTGCCGCACGCTCTCCCAGCCGCCGCGCTGCGGAGCCTGAAGCTGCCCGTACTTCGCGGTGAAGCCCAGACCCAGCAGGCGGCGCGTGAACTTGAAGCGCACCAGGGCGTTGTTTGCGAGGCGACCGCCCTCGCCCTCGTAATCAGCGGACGCGAGGTTCGGGTCCCATTTCGCGCGGCGTTTCGGTTCCAGCGCGAGGCGGTACAGGACGTCCGGGCGGGCACGGACCACGATCGTCTGCTTGATATTGATGGACTCCGACATGCTAACCGCCACTGTAGCGCGTTCCCGGTCAGGCGCGCGTCCCGCTCGCTGGCCGCGCGGCCATGATCAGTGCAGGTAGTCCCGCGCAGGCAGATGCGTGACCCGCAGGTTGAACCGCTCGGCCGCGCCCACGCCCGCCAGACGCCCCAGGTCCATCCGCGCCGCCCGGTACTGTTCCGCCGTCCACTGCCACTTGTAGAACGCCTGATAGAAGCCCATGACCTCGGCTCCCACGTCCAGGGTGTCCGCCGTGTTCACGAACACCTCCGGGTACGGACTGGCGGGCGCGAAGTACTGGTAGAAGCGCACCGGCTCCCGCCACGCATCCAGGCGGCGCACGTCCTCGCCGCTCTCGGGCGCGGCGTCCCCGCTCAGGTCCGGCGCGGGCGGCATCGCCACGCCCCCCGCCTCGTTGATGATCTTCGGGATGCGCGCCAGCGTGATCGCATCGAACGCGATCTTCGCCGTCATCCGGTGATCCGGGTGCGGGTGATCGTCACTCCAGGTGATCACCGCGTTCGGCCGGAACTGCGCGTACAGCCGCGCCAGTTGCAGCGCCTCGGCGCGGCCGCCCGTCATGCGGCTGTCCCCCATGTCGAAGAAGTGATACCGCGCCCCGATCCGCTCGGCGACCCACGCGCCATGCTCGCGCCGCACACGGGTCACCTCCTCGTGCGAGGTGTCCCCGAACTGACTGGCGAGTTCGCCCAGCGTCGTCCAGACCAGCAGCACCTCGTCCCCGCGCGCCGCGTGCTTCGCCAGCGTCCCGATGCACCCGATCTCGTCGTCCGGGTGCGCAAACACAGCCATGATCCGCATGCAGAGCAGCATACCCCCCGGCTGCCCCCTCACCACTGCCGAGGGAGCAGCTCCCCGTTCCGGCTGCGCCCCTCCCGGACACCGCACCGGGACGGACTCCACCTTCACGGACAGCTGCCCGGTGCCTGCTCACTCCGTTCGGGGTGACCCGGTCACCCGGCAGCCTTACTTTAAAAAGCGGATGCTGAGGGGATAGTGGTACGCCTGCCCCGCACTGACCCGCACCACCGCCAGGATCATGAACACGAACGGCACCACGCTGACGATCAGCAGCACCGGCAGGAAGAACAGGAAGAACGCCCCGAACGACCCCAGGAACGCGAACGCCCCCAGGTCCGGCGCGCCCGCCGCGGCCCCCACCGCGCCGCCCAGCAGACCCAGGCTGAACAGCACGAACGCCAGCACCCCCAGCACCAGCGAGTACAGCCACCAGCTGAGCTGGAAGTTCAGCGCCTCCTTGCCCTGCTCGTCCAGCGCGCGGCTGCGGTCCCGGAACGCCAGCCACGCCACCAGCGGCCCCAGCAGGTTCCCCAGCGTGGGAATCACGAACCCCGCCAGCGGCGACAGGTGCGTGACGATCGCGGGCGTGCGGTCCGGTTCGGGAATGGTCAGGGGCGAGCGGATCATGCTTGACAGTACGGGCCGCCCATCCCTACAGTTCCCAGGATATGAGTCGCGCCCCGTCTGCTCCGTTCCCCCGCCAGGACACCACTGGCGGGGCAACTCCGCGCCCGGCCCGCGACCGACTCCTGCTCGCTCTGCTCGGGGCGATACGCCCGGAGAGAACATGACCCGCCCGCACCGCCCCCAATCTGCCGCGCAGAAAGCGCAGGCCGCCGCGCGCGACCGCCTGCCCATCAAGGCCGGCATCCAGCCAGACGCGCCCATCACCGGGGAGAACGTCGAACTGTACAGCGACGGCGCGTGCGACACCCAGGCCGGACACGGCGGCTGGGCCACCATCCTGAATTACAAGGGCAAAGAACTCGTCCTGAGCGGCAACGAGGAAGGCACCACCAACAACCGCATGGAACTGCGCGGCCTCCTCGAAGGCCTGAAGGTCCTCAAACGGCCCTGTCAGGTGCGGGTCGTCACGGACAGCCAGTACCTGCGCAAGGCCTTCACGGACGGCTGGATCCTCAAGTGGCAGCGCAACGGCTGGAAGACCGCCGGGGGCGACCCCGTGAAGAACCAGGACCTGTGGGAGGAACTGATCGCGCAGGCCCACACGCACGCCCTGACGTTCGTGTGGGTCAAGGGCCACGCCGGGCACGGCGAGAACGAACGCGTGGACGAACTCGCCGTGCAGGAACGCAAGAAACTCCGGAAGTAATCCTGGATAGACCACACCGCTGCGGGCGCAACCTTGAGCGGACGACGCAGGCACACGTCGGCGTGATTACCTCTCCCGCGTGAGCGTGCAGCGGTAGCGGCGGCGGTCCCAGGGGCTGGGGATTTCATGGACGCTGAAGCCGCTGCGGCGGTAGAAGTCGGCGGCATCATCGTCGGTGTCGGCGGTCAGGGTGTGCAGGTGCAGGGTGTCCATCAGGGCGTGCAGGAGGGCGCGGGCGTGACCCTGCCGGGCGTGGTCGGGGTGCGTGCCGATGTGCCGGACGGTGCCGTGCGTCCCCTGGGTGGTCAGCCCGGCGGCGCAGACGGCCTGCCCGGCGACCTCCCAGGTGTGCAGCTGCCAGGCGGGATCGGTGCGGTAGCGGTGCAGGGCAGCCTGGATGCGCTGTGGGTCGGGGGACATGGCACGGGTCAGGAGGGCGTCCGTGTCCGAGGTGGGGGTGGCGTGCAGACGCACGCATGGGGTCAGGGTAGGGCAGGTCATCTGGCGCATGTGCGGCGCGTGGGGGCGGGCCTACGCTGGGCGCATGACCTCCCCTGCTTCCCCCGAGTCCCTGTCGCCGCCGGACGGGTGGCGGACGTTCCTGTGGCTGTGGGGGTCGCAGGCGCTGAGCGTGATCGGGTCGGCGGTGGCGGGGTTCGCGTTCAACATCTACCTGACGCAGACGCGCTTTCCGCTGGCGGAGCAGAAGCCGCAGCTGGCGGCGGCGCTGTCGCTGACCGCGCTGGCGTGGGCACTGACGGCAACGCTGCTGGCCCCACTGGCGGGCGTGTGGACGGACCGGCACGACCGGCGGCGGATCATGCTGGCGTGCGACGTGGCGGGGGTCGCGTTGACACTGGGCACGCTGCTGCTGGTGGGTTCGGCCGCGACGCCGCTGTGGGCGCTGGTCGCCCTGACGGCGCTGATGGGGGCGGTGTCCACCTTCCACGGGTCGGCGTTCGACGCGAGTTACACGAGTCTGGTGCCGCGCGAGCGGCTGCCCCGCGCGAACGGCATGATGCAGACGGTCTGGAGTCTGGCGGGGCTGGTGGGTCCGGCGGCGGCGGCGCTGCTGATCGGCGTGCCTGCGCTGTTGCGCCAGAGCGGGAGTGGTCCGGCGTGGCTCTCGGGCCTGCAGGACGGGGTGCCGTTCGCGTACGCGGTGGACGCGGTGACGTTCCTGGTGGCGGTGCTGATCCTGTCGCGGCTGCGGGTGCCGTCGCCCGCGCGGCGGGAGGGGGAGGCGCGCGGCAGTCTGCTGGCGGACATGCGCTTCGGGTGGGTGTTCATCGGACAGCGGCGGCCCCTGCTGACGCTGCTGCTGACGTTTGCCGTGGCGAACCTGTGCACGAGCAACCTGGGGGTGCTGGAGCCCCTGATCGTGAAGTTCGGCCTGAACGGCGACTGGGAGGCGCGCGGCGGGACGCTCCAGGGCACGCTGGCGACGCTCGCGGTCGTGCAGAGCGTCGGCGGCGTGCTGGGCGGCGTGCTGATCAGCACCTGGGGCGGCCTGAAGCGGAACCGGGTGCTGGGCGTGCTGGTGCCCATGATCGTGTCGGGGCTGGGGTTCGCGGCGTTCGGCGCGTCGGGCACCGTGCTGGGCGCGGCGGCGGCCCTGCTCGTCATGGGGCTGACGTTCCCGGCGATGAACGCGCACTCGCAGAGCATCTGGCAGTCGCAGGTGCCGCCCGAGTTGCAGGGCCGGGTGTTCAGCGTCCGCCGCCTGATCGCTCAGTTCACATCCCCGGCGAGCAGTGCGCTGGCGGGCCTCCTGGCCGCGCGGTACGCGCCGGGCGGCGTGGCGGTCGCGGCGGGCCTGACGCTGGCGGTCGTGGCAGCCCTGCAACTCCTGAACCCGGCGCTGCGACGGGTAGAGGATCCGGCGCTGTCCGCGCATGCGCCCAGCGGGGCGGACTGACCGGCCCCTCCCCTGCCCCCTCCGGCCAGATGGGGTTTGTGCTCTATTCCTCCGTCGTGCGTTCGCGGGAGCCCCTGCGCCAGCGGCGGCCCGGTTCCACCTGCGTGTCCCCCTTCACGGGCGCGGCGATGTGGGCGCGCGCGCCGATCACGGCCACGCCGTCCGGACCGCCGTCCACGCGGGCCGCGATGACGGCTTCCTCGTCCACGATGGCGCGGCGCACGTGCGCCCCGGCACGAATGGTCGCGTCGCGCAGGATCACGGCGTCCTCGACGACCGCCCCGGCCTCCACGGTCACGCCGGGGGACAGCACCGAGCGGATCACGCGGCCCTGCACGTGACAGCCGTACGACACGAGGCTGTCCTCCACCCGCGCCCCCTGCGCGATCCGGGCGGGCATGCGCGGAATGCTGCTGCTCAGGACCGGCCACTCGGGGGTGTCCAGGCGCACCGAGCGACCCGCGAGCAGGTCCTGATGCGCGCGGAAGTACGCGCCGGGCAGGCCCACGTCCAGCCAGTAGCCGTCCAGGGCGTAGGCGTGCGCCGACTTCGCCTTCACGAAGGCGGGGATCAGCGCGTGCCCGAAGTCCCCCAGGCCCTGACCGGCGGGCGTGACGGCGCGCAGGTCGTCCAGGGTGCGCAGCAGCGCCGGGGCGTCGTACACGAAGACCTCGGTGGTGATGGGGCCCCCCAGTGGCTCTTCGGGCTTGTACGCGAAGCGCTTCACGCGGCCGCCCTTCGTGACCTGCACGTTCCCGAACCTGGTGGCGTCTTCCCCGCCGGGCAGGTCGGTGGTGACCATCGTGACGGCCGCGCCGACCTTCAGGTGGTGGCGGATCACCTCGGTGTAATCCAGGGTGTACACGTGATCGGCGGACAGGACCACCACCACGTCCGGCGCGTATGACCGGATCAGGTGCCGGTTGGCATGCAGGGCGTCCGCGTTCCCGGCGTCTTCCAGCGCGCCGGTCAGGGTGTCGGGGCTGGGGGGCAGCACCTCCAGTCCGCCGTACGTGCGGTCCAGGTCCCAGGGGCGGCCGTTGGTCAGGTGGTCGTTCAGGGTGTGCAGCTGGTATTCCTCCAGCACCCACACGTCGGGCAGGCCGCTGTGCATGCAGTTGCTCAGCGCGAAGTCGATCAGGCGGTACGTGCCGCCGAACGTCAGGGCGGGCTTGGCGCGCTCCTGCGTCAGGACGCCCAGCCGCTCGCCCTTCCCCCCGGCGAGGATCAGGACGAGGACTTTCCGGCCGTCCACGCGGGTGCCGCGCCCGGCGGGGCCACTGCTGAGACTGCGGGTCGAGAATCGTGCCATCTGCCCCGCAGTCTGCCCGCCCCGCCCGGGCGTGCGGCTGAGGCGCACCTGAACGCCCTTCAGGTTCACCACCGGCCTCTGTGGTCAGGGGATCGGGGGTTCAGGGCACCGCGACCGGGTCGCTGCCGCCCTCATGGTACGTCAGGTCGCCGGTCACGCGGACGGTCAGGGCCTCCAGCGCCACCTGCCGCGCAGAGGCGTCCGGCGCGGTCAGCACGGCCCGGAGGTCGTGGGCGGCGTCCGGGTCGTGCTCCTGCAACGTGGACAGCCAGCGCTGCGGTTTGACCGCCCACCAGCCGCGCGCCCCGAACAGTGCCTCCACGGCCAGTCCGGCGGCGCGGCACGCCACGAGCACGTGCAGCGGATCGCCCGCCGCGGCCAGGGCGCGGGCGTCCATGACCTCCTCAACCAGCCGGAAGCGGGCCTGCTGCCCCAGGGGGCGCGCTTCCGGCCCGGCGGCGTGCAGGGCGCGGGCCTCGGCGATCAGGGCGTTCAGATCCGGGTGCGGCCACACGGGGCGGCCCTCGGCGTACATGGTGATGGTGTCGCCCTGCCCGGCGGCGAACATCGCGCGGACCTTGCGCACGGGGTTGTGGAACGCCTCGACCGGCACGCCGTCCACGACGTAGTTCGCGCGCCACCTCTCGTCGCCGCTCACGAGCACGTGGAAGTCGAGGTCGCTGTGCGCGTTCCCCTCGCCCCGCGCGGCACTGCCGCACCACAGGGCCGCGTACGCGCCCGGCGTGGCCCGCAGGCGTTCGAGGGCGGCAGGCAGGGCGGCCTCCAGTCGGGCCTGCGGGTCGGCGGCAGTGTCGGTCATGCCCGCCAGGGTAGCGGCCTGGGCTGTGCGGGGATGCCGCAGGTCAGCGGCTGAGCAGGCTCCACTCGTGCCAGTGCAGACGCACACCGCGCGTCGCCAGCCAGTCGTTCAGGCTGTAGCGGGCGCGGGCCAGGCCGGACAGCGTGTCGTGCGCGACCTGTACAGCCCGCAGCGCCTCGCCCTCCCCGATGAACCCCTCGGCGCGGGACGCCACGAGTTCGTCCGTGTCCACGATCTCGGCCATCAGCCCGTCGTGCACGATCAGGTCCAGGTACAGGTCCCGGACCTCCCACACGCCGCCCTGCTCGGTGATGGTCGCCACGTCCAGGTAGTAGTCGTGCTCGCGCCGCCCGTGGAAGTCGTACCGGCACGCCACGAGGTTCAGCCCCGGCAGCAGGTGCGCCTGCCAGTGCCGGATGCGCGGGTGGCCCGCGAAGGTCCGCGCGACGTACAGGCCGTGCGGCGTGCGGTGGTACGTGTGCACCGGGCGCACCCCGGTGTTCGTGTGATGCTGCCGACCCGGCACGTCGTGCCGTTCCACCTTCACCGGGTGCGCCAGGGTCGCCATGACCCAGCGTACACAGCCCCGCGCCGCGTACGTGAGAAAACACCCAGCCCAGGAAAACGCCCCCAGCAGGGGGCAATCCGGGGGCGGGAGAGGCGCGGTTTTTCGCTGTCCGGCTCAGAGACCGGCTCAGCCCAGGATCGGCAGGGCGTCCAGCAGACCGAAGTCGTTCGGGACGAACAGGCTGCCCTCGGTGGTGCCCTGGTCCACCTGCTCGTCCAGCGCCGCCTGGAGCTGCGCGGCGGTCAGTTCGCCGTTCAGGTAAGCGCGGTGGGCGTGGATGACCTCGCGGACCTGTTCGGGCGTCTCGTGCACGAACTCCAGGCGCAGGTCGCGGATGCCCGCCGCCTGCCAGTCGCGCAGGTGCGCGGCGGCCACCTGGGGGCGGCCCTCGAAGACGGTGTTGCGGCAGCCGACGTCCGCCATGACCGGGTGCGCGCGGCCCCGCTCGTCCCGCAGGGCGACGCGGTGCGACTCGCAGGGGTGCCCGCAGTTCGTGTAGTCGGTGCCGCTGCTCAGGAAGCGGCAAAACACGCAGTGTTCGGTGTGGAAGACCGGCAGGTGCCCGTACGCGACGGGTTCCAGCGCCGCGCCACCCACCAGCCCAGCCAGTTCGGTGATCTGCTGGGCGTTCAGGTCGAAGGTGGGCGTCAGGCGGCTCAGGCCCAGGTCCAGCAGCGCGCGGGTGGTCAGGACGTTCGCGGCGTTCAGGCTGAAATCCCCCGTGAGTTCCGCGGTCGTCCCGGCCTCGTGCAGGCCTTCGAGCAGGCCGCCGCTGCGGACCAGGATGCCCGCGTCCAGGGACTGCAGGAACTTCTGGAGGTTCTGCTCGGTGGGTTTCAGGATGCGGGGGCTGGCGACCCGCACGGGGATCCCGGCGGCCCGGACGCGTTCCACGCTGGGTTTCAGGCCGTACAGTTCGAGGTAGTCCAGCGTGACCGAGTCCGGCCGGCTCTCAAGCGCGGCGTCCAGCTGTTCGGGCGTGCGGACCAGTGCGTGCAGGCGCACCTGGGCGGGCGCGGGGGCCTGCGGGCGGGTCAGGGCAGCCAGCGCGTCGTCCAGGCGCGGCGTGACCGTGCGCTCGGGCGCGGCGGCGCGGGCGTCGGTCAGAGCGGCGGCGGCCTCGCGGCGCAGGGCGTTCAGGGCGCTGACCGGCAGGAAGCCCGCCCCCTGAAGATCGGTGCTCAGGGTCCCGAGGTGGTACGGCGTGCCGCCCAGTTTGCCCAGCTGCTCGCGCAGGCCCGCCTCGTCCAGCGCGCGGTTGCGGGCCTCCGAGAGGGGTTCGGGCAGCGTGACGGTCACGGTGCGGCCCTGCCCGTCGGTCAGGGTCAGCGCGGGCGGCTGGCCCACGTGCCCCATGAAGTGCGCGTCCACCGGGCGGGTGTGCAGCGGATCGGCGGCCTCCACCAGGGGCTTCACGCGGGCGGCCAGGGTGGGGTCCTGGGTGCGCCACACCGGGTCCCCCTCGCGCACGCGGCGGCCGTCCACCGCGCCGCGACCGAAGCGCAGCTCGTACAGGCCACCCGCGCGCACGCCGTCCAGCGCGGCGTCGTCCAGCTGGCGGCCGTCCTGCCACAGGCCGTACAGGAAGCCGCCCTCCTCGCGCCCTTCCGGCGTGCGCCAGTTCGCGGGGTCGAACACCAGTCCGTCGCCGGGTTTCACGACCTCGCTCAGTTCGACGAGCACGCCACGTTCGGTCACGCCCCGCACGGTGCCGACGCGCACGCCGCGGTGCCTCGGCGCGCGGCCGCGCACGACGGTCTGGTGGTTGGTGCCCGCCATGAAATGCGGCCCCAGCCCGCGCGAGTACACCTGTTCCAGGTCGCGTTCCTCCTGCGCGGTCACGCTGAGTGGCAGGCCCGCCCAGGCCTCGTCCACCGCCCTGCGGTACGCGGCGGTCGTCAGGGCGACGAACTCGGCGTCCTTGTAGCGGCCCTCGATCTTCAGGCAGTCCACGCCGATCCGCACGAGCTCCGGCACCTGATGCAGCGCGTACAGGTCGCCGGGCGAGAGCAGGTAGCGGGCGTCGCCCAGGTCGCGGTGCTCGCCGTCCACGAACAGCTCGTACGGGAGGCGGCACGCCTGCGCGCACTGCCCGCGGTTCGCGCTGCGCCCACCCCAGGCCTCACTGGAAAAACACTGCCCGGAGTAGCTGACGCACAGCGCGCCGTGCACGAACGTCTCCAGTTCGATGTCGGTCGCGTTCTTGATCCGCTCGATGTCCCGCAGGCTCAGCTCGCGGCCCAGCACCACGCGACTCGCCCCGAAGCGCCGCGCGAGTTCGGCCCCCTCGGCGGACGTGATGCTCATCTGCGTGCTGCCATGAATGGGCAGATCCGGGCAGATCTCGTGCGCCAGTCGCGCCACGCCGTGATCCTGCACGATCAGCGCGTCCACCCCGGCCTCCGCCAGCGCCATCAGCTGCCGCTCGGCCTGCCGCAGCTCCCGGTCGAACACCAGCACGTTGAACGTCACGAAGCCCAGCACGCCGCGCGCATGCAGGCCACTCATGATGTCCGGCAGGGCCTCAAGGTCAAAACCGACCTTCGCGCGGGCGTGGAAGCCCGCCCCGTCCGCGCGGCCCTCGCCACGCGCGGGATTCACGCCGAAGAACACGGCGTCCGCGCCGGCCTCCACTGCGGCGCGCAGTTGCGCCTCACCGCCCACCGGGCTCATCACTTCTGGTTTCCTGACCGCCGCCATAACGCGCCAGTCTACCCGCCCGCAGCGCAACAGACGGTGACCCGCGTCCCCCCCGGCACGCGGGCCACCCCCAGAGCGTTCAGGCGACCGGGCCGCTCGGCAGGCCCGCCGGGACGCCCAGCGCCCCCGGCACCGCCCAGGCGGTCACGGGCTGCCCGGCGCGCACCAGCAGCACCGGCGCGGGCGCGTGATGCGCCACCCCCTCCGCCACGCTGCCCAGCAGCGCCCGGCCCAGCCCGCTGCGCCCGTGCGTGCCCATGACGATCAGGTCCGGGTTCAGTTCCGCGGCGACGTCCAGGATGACGCGCGTGGTGTGCCGCCCGCGCGCCAGTTCGGCCCGGACCGCCGCGCCCGGCAGCCGCGCGGCGAGGTCGGCCTCGGTCGCCTGCACCCGCGCGACCTCGTCCGGACCGCTCACCGGTGGGATGTACGCGAACTCCCCCACCAGCATCGTGTCGTCCAGCACGACGCTCAGGACTGTCAACTGTGCGTGCAGCGCGTCCGCCAGCGCCCGCGCGTGCGGCAGGGCGAGATGACCGAGTTCACTGCCGTCCGTCGTGACCAGAATGTGTGTCATGGCATGACCTCCTGCCCACACGGTGCGCCCGGGCAGTTACGGCCGCATTACGGCGCGGGCGCCGGTCAGAAAAACTGACCGACCGCCCAGCTGCGCGGTACGCTGCGGCCCATGAGCGCTCCCCTCACGATTCAGCGCACCGTGAAGGTCCGTCCCGCCCACGTCCCCACCCCAGCCGCTCCCGTTCCCACCACCCTTCCCCCGGCCGCGCCGCTGCAGCGGTTCCTGAGCACACCCACCCGCGCGCAGGGTCAGGCCGCCCGGCCCGTCCTGCGCGCCGCCACGCTCCAGCGGCAGGAAGAGACTCGCCTGTCGGGCGCCCGCGCAGCGGTCCAACGAAAGGTCGAGGTGGTGGGTCAGGTCAAGCCTGTCCAGCGTCAGGTCCAGACGCCTCTCCCCGCGAAGCCCGTCACGCCTTCGGACTGGGTGACCGTGATGCGCCACCGCGCCGAGGGGGTGGACGGTCAGCGTCTGGACGCCCGCGCCTTCGGTGAGTTCCAGACCCTCCAGCGGCAGGTCGCGCAGGCGCTGGAGCAGGGGTTCCACAAGGACCGTGGTGACGCCGCCGCCCGGTACACCACGTACGGGGAGCACCTCGCCACGCTGCAACGCCACGCCCTGAGCGCCCCGGTGTCCCGCGTGGTGCTCGGGATGGTTCCTCCCGCCGAGCGAGTGCCCCTCCAGCGCGCAACAGACGAGGCCCTGCAACGTCAGATGATGCAGGAGCAGGCGGCGCTGAACTTCGACACCCTCGCATCCCTGCAACGCCAGCTGGCCGAACTGGACGCCGAGGCCACCCAACCGATCCTGCACCGGATCCAGGCGCGACGGGGCGCGGGGAACCCCCTGCCAGAAGCGATCCAGCGGCATCTGGAACAGGGATTGAACCATGACCTGAGCCGCGTGCGGATTCACGACGACGCGGAAGCGGACAAGCTGGCCAAGGGGGTGAATGCGCTGGCGTTCACGACAGGCACGGACATCTTCTTCCAGTCGGGACGCTTCGACCCGAACACGCGGGGCGGGCTGGAACTGCTGGCGCACGAAGTCACGCACACCGTGCAGCAGAGCCAGGGGCGCGTCGGGCGGGGCATCGACCCGGACGCCGGACTGGAAACCGAAGCGCAGACCATGGGCGCGAAGCTCGCGCGGGTCATGCCCAGCCCGAAGAGCCTCTTCCCCACCAGCCCGCACTCCCCCGGCGTGTACAGCCCGGGGGCCGCGCTGAGCCGCGCGCAGACCGGAGCCGTGCAGAGACTCAGCCTCAAACCGCTGCATGACCTGCAGCCGCAGGCGGTGCAGCGCTGGGGCAACCCGTTCAGCTGGGCCGCCGACAAGGTCAAGGACGGCGTCAACGCCGTCGCCGACAAGGGCAGGGAACTGATCGCCGGGGCCCTGACCGCCCTGCCCGGCTACCGCGAACTGTGCATGGCCTTCGGGAAGGACCTCGTGACCGGCAGGGCCATGAGCGTCAACCCCGACAGCATTCTGGACACCCTGACCGGCTGGGTGCCCGGCCCGCTGAAGGACATCCTGAAAGCCCTGAAGGAAACGAACGCCATTCCCAAAGCGTGGGCGTGGTTCAGCGGAGAACTGGGCAAACTCGACCTGGGCGGCGCGCTCGGCGAAATTGCCTCCGCCATCGGGAAGGCGGACCTGGGCGCCGCGAAAAGCGCCGTCACCCGGCGCATCAGCGGCCTGAAAACTCTCATCACGGGCAGCGCCCGCAGGATTGCCGACATAGGCCTGACCGCCTTGGCTGCCGGTCTCGGTCCGGTCGGGCAGCAGGTCGTCGCGCAGCTGCGCCGGGGCGGGGACCTGATCCTGCAGGTCCTGAAAAACCCCGCCGGGTTCGCCAGCAACCTCCTGAACGCCCTGAAGGGCGGCTTCTCCCGCTTCGCGGGGAACGCCCCGAAACACCTCCAGAACGGCCTGGGGCAGTGGCTGACCGGGGCCAGCGGCATCACCTTCCCCGCCCGGCTGGACCTGCAGGGCGTGTTCCTCACCGCGCTGAGCGTCATGGGCCTCACGTACCAGGCGCTGCGCGGACGCCTCGTGCGGGCCCTGGGACCGAACGGCGAGCGGCAGGTCAGCGCCGCCGAGGGGACGCTGGATACCCTCAAGACCCTCCGCACCGGCCTGCACAGGGCCGACGAACTGAAAGCCAACCAGGCGCCCATCGGCACGGAGGTCGTCAGCGGCCTGAAAAGCGAGGTCACCAAGAGTGTCGTCACGGCGGGCATCACCAAGGTCGCCAGCATGCTCATTCCCGGCGGGGGTTTCGTGCAGGCGCTGCTGGGCGCATTCCGCAGCGTGCAGTTCGTCGTGCAACAGGGCCAGCAGATCATGGGCGTCGTCACCAGCGCCATCCAGAGCGTCAGCGCCATCGCCGCCGGGAACCTCGGCGCGGCCATCAGCGGCGTCGAAGGCACCCTGGCACGCAGCATTCCCGTCGCGCTGGGCTTCCTGGGGAAGGTCCTGGGCCTGGGCAGCATCGGCACGAAGATCAAGGCGGTGATCGGCAGGGTCCGGGGGAAACTCGACGCCCTGCTCGACCGGGCCGTGGCACGAATCAAAGGGCTGATCTCGAAACTGAGCCGGAAGACCACACCAGGGCAGAAACCCGGGACAGGTGAGGACTCATCCCGGAGCGTGGCCGTGAAAGCCAGAGTCCGGACTCACCTTGCGGCCACGTTGCGCGGCCCAGCCACCCCCGCCGTCATTCGCAACGCCCTTGAACACACCATGAATCAGTTCAGACCCCAGGGCCTGAATGCCCTCCGGACGCGGAAAGCGGGCCGAGGAAAGTACGGGATAGAGGCGAGCGCGTCGCCATACGAGAATGTCGGGCTGACCGACACGAAAATCATGTTCGACGCGGATGATCTGGAACTCATGACCCTGCGCCGGGGCGTGGCGCTGCGCGCGTCCATCAACGGCATCGAAGTTCAGACCGCCAACACGCCCGGCAAGAAGGGCGAGCTCCCCAAGCACGCCGAGGAGAACTTTGTGATCAACGCCCAGCGGATTCTGCAACGGTTCGCGGGACAGACACCCGAGGTGATTGTCCAGCTGTCCAGCAGCCCCTGCGGTGACCCGGGATGCGACGCCGACCTTCAGAAAAAACTGCACAACTGCGCCTCGACGCTGATCGAGTTCGCTCAGCGCCATCAGGTCAAGCTGCGGGTGCAGGTGCTGGGCATCTACTCGCCAAAGGTGAAGGGCGGCAAAGCCCTCTCACGCGACGGACTGCGCCGCATGCTGGATCACGGCATCCGTGTGGAGACGTGGTCGCCCGATCAGGCTCTCGCGCAGCTGGAAGCCTCCGCTGGCCCGCTGGAATCCGGCGTGCGGCAGTCCATCAGCTCGAAATTGCGGAATATCATCAAGGAACTCGAGGCTCTTTCCGGACTCAATCTGAGGTAATCGTGGATAAAGCAAGCATGAGCGAAAGCCAGCTTCAGCAGAGGCAGACGCTGGCGCACCACCTGTCGACGCAGGGCTGGCAGCTCAAGAATGAGGACGCGTTCAACCATGACCTGTGGCTCAGCGCGGAACTGACGGCCCGGAAGCGTATTCCCGAGAGCATCATGGAACTCAACTACAGCTTCGAGAACAGCTACGTCGGGTTCACCGTGGCGAAATTCGACGAAGGCCGGGCCGAGTACATCATCTATTTCGATGACTGGGACACGTCGCACGAGATCGTTCAGGACATCCTCAGGCATTCGGAACAGATGACGGTCGCCCGGGCCGCCCAGTGGTCCGTCGAACTTGTCAGGAAACATCCTGGGAACGTGTTCTTCTTCACCGGATCGGACAGCATCGAACTCACGGAGGCGAACGCCCTTGACGTGTTCGAGCGGTTCAATCTCGAAGTGGGTTGACCGGCCCAGGATCACGCAGCGCTCCGCCTGCGCGGCGCTGCACGGGGCCCTCCGGAGCAGTTCTCCGAGGTGCAGCTTCAGGCAGGGCATGACCTGATGCCCCCATCCGAGGCTTCGCAGTTGTGCCCGCGAACTGGACGGCCGTGGTCGCCACGGGTGACCGGAAGCCGCGCGGCATTCCCGGCGCTGCAGGCCACACAGACCTGACCCTGCGCCGCATCTGGCAATACGGCAAGGTCCTGACGGCCGGCCTCCGACGTGGTCGCGTTCCGTTGTGCCCTCTTCCCCTGAGGGACTCGCAGAGCCGCGCAGCAGTGGAGCGACAAGGTGGAAGGCTGAGGAGACCACCGGGCGACTCCGCATGACGAGGAATCACTTGAATCCCGTATCAGTCCATGGGCAAGGCAGAGCGGCGAGGAGAAGCGCCCCCCGCGCTAGTCTGACCGAATGATCAGGGTGTTGTTTGTGGGGGATGTGTTCGCGGCGGCGGGGCGGCGGGTGCTGGGGTCGCACCTGCCGTCCCTGCGCTCCAGGGCGGATTTCATCGTGGTGAACATGGAGAACGCGGCGGGCGGCTTCGGCCTGCACCGCGATGGCGCGGACGGGGCGCTGAAGGCCGGGGCGCACTGCATGACGCTGGGGAATCACGCGTGGCATCACAAGGACGTGTACGTGCTGATGCAGGACGAGGGCACGTACCCGATCGTGCGGCCCCTGAACTACAGCGATCCGGGCACGCCGGGCGTGGGCTGGCGCAGCTTCGACGTGAAGACCGCGCAGGGCACCGAGCGGCTGACGGTCGTGAACCTGCTGGGCCGGGTGTTCATGGAGGCGGTGGACAACCCGTTCCGGGCGATGGACACGCTGCTGGAACGCGACGATCTGGGCAGCGTGTTCGTGGATTTCCACGCCGAGGCGACCAGTGAGAAGCAGGGCATGGCGCGGTACCTGGACGGGCGGGTGGCGGCCGTGATCGGCACGCACACGCACGTCCCGACGGCGGACACGCGGATCCTGCCGGGCGGCACGGCGTTCCAGGCGGACGCGGGCTTCACGGGGCCGTTCGAGTCGATCATCGGCAGTGATCCGCACGGGCCGATCGAGCGGTTCGTGACCGAGCGTCCGCACCGGTACGGCGCGGCGGACGGCCCGGCGGAACTGAATGGCGTCTTTGTCCAGATAGAGGGCAACCGGGCTGTGGGGATTGAACGGTACCGTTACGTGGAAGGGCAGGAGAGCGGTGGTCAGCTCTCTTGACGGTGTCCTTCCGGAAAGAGAACTGACCCGAGCGAAGCGAGGACCCGCAGTGGGCAGCGGTCTGGAGTGAAGCCGGTGGGCGTGCTGTCCTCCCGCTGGCGCAACGCAGGAACCGCTGCCGGGATCGCTTCCCTGCCGGTTGAAGGGAGTGAGCATGAGCATTCGGAGTGATGTGAACCTGCTGGGCCGCACGCTGGGGCAGGTGCTGAGGGAACAGGAGGGCGAGGCGTTCTTCGAGCTGGTGGAGCGCACGCGCGCCCTGGTGCGTGAGGTGCGGGCCGGGGGCAGCGACGCGGAGCTGCGCGCGATGCTGGCGGGGCTGTCCGGGCCGGACGCGGGGAATCTGGCGCGGGCGTTCACGTGGTACTTCCAGCTGGTGAACCTGGCCGAGGAGTACGAGCGGGTGCGGGTGCTGGCGGCGTCGGGTGGGGTACGGCCGCAGAGTCTGGCGCAGGCGATGCAGGAACTCCGCGCGCAGGGCCTCACGGCCGAGGAGGTTGAGGCGCTCCTGGCTCGGCTGGACCTGGGTCTGACGTTCACGGCGCACCCGACCGAGATGCGCCGCCGGACGGTGCGCCGTCACCTGGAGCAGGTGGCGCGCGCCATTCCGACCCTCAGTGACGGGGGTGTGGACGGGCCGGAGGCGGCGGGCATCGCCGCGCACGTGGAGGCGCTGTGGCGCACGCCGGAACTGCGCCGCCTGAAACCCACCGTGCTGGACGAGGTCAAGGGCGGCCTGACGTACGTGTCGAGCATCGCGCAGGCCCTCCCTGCGTTGCAGCGTGATCTGCACGCGGCGTTCCGGGAGGTGTTCGGGCGGGACACGGCGGCGACGCTGCCGCTGAGCTTCTCGTCGTGGATGGGCGGGGACCGGGACGGGAACCCGTTCGTGACGCCGCAGGCGACGCGGGAGACGCTGGCGCTGCACGGCGAGCGGGCGCGCGAGGTGCTGCTGGGGCTGATCCGGCAGGCGTTCGCGGACCTCAGCCAGGAGGACGAGGGCGAGGAAGCGTACCGCGAGGAGCTTCAGAGCCTGTTCGACGCGGTGAGGGACGGGCAGACGCTGGATCTGGTGGGTCGCCTGGAGGCCCTGGAAGCCCGCCTGATCGCGGACGGGCAGCGGCGCACGGCGGAGCAGCTGCTGTCGCCGCTGCTGACGGTCGCGCGGGTGTTCGGGCAACATCTCGTGAGCCTGGACGTGCGCGAGCACAGCGCGCAGACGGGCGCGGCGGTCGCGGAGCTGCTGCGCGCCTCGGGCGTGGAGGCCGACTACGCGGCGCTGCCCGAGCATGCCAAGCAGGAACTCCTGATCCGGGAGCTGCGCTCGCGCCGCCCGCTGTGGCCTGCCGGGGAGGCGCTGCCCGACACCCTGGAGACGGCGATCGGCCCGGTCCGCGAGGTGCGGGACGCGGTGCGCCGCGCCGGGCCGCGCGCGTTCGGCCGGTACGTGATCAGCATGGCCGAGTCGGTCAGTGACGTGCTCGAACCGCTGATCCTGGCACGCGAGGTGGGCCTGCGCATCCTGCCCGTGCCGCTGTTCGAGACGCTGGACGACCTCCAGCGGGCGCCGCAGGTCGTGTGGGAACTGCTCTCGCTGCCCGAGTACCGCGCGGTGCTGGGTGACGACGTGCAGGAGATCATGCTGGGTTACAGCGACAGCAACAAGGACACGGGCTTCCTGGCGGCGAACTGGGCGCTGCACGAGGCGCAGCGGCAGATCAGCGACGTGTGCCGCCGCGCCGGGGTGCGCTGGCGCTTCTTCCACGGGCGCGGCACCAGCATCGGCCGTGGGGGTGGCCCGGCCAGCCGCGCGATCCTCGGGCAGCCTGCGGGGACCATCGACGCGGGGCTGCGCATCACCGAGCAGGGCGAGGCGCTGGCCGACAAGTACAGCCACCCGGTCCTGGCGCGCCGCAACCTCGAACAGGCGCTGTACGGGCTGCTGCTGTCCGCCGCGCGCCCGGCCGGGGAGCTGAATCCCGCCTGGACGGACGCCATGACCCGCGCCGCCGCGAGCAGCGCCCGCGCGTACCGCGCGCTGGTGGACGACCCGGCGTTCCTGCCGTTCTTCGAGCACGTCACGCCCATCCACGAGATCGCCCGGTTGAACATCGCCTCCCGTCCGGTGCGCCGCCCCGGCGCGCCCACGCTGGGCAACCTGCGCGCCATTCCCTGGGTAATGAGCTGGACGCAGAACCGCGCCAACCTCCCCGGCTGGTACGGGCTGCACGAGGGCCTTCAGGAGATCGGCGTGGAGACCGCCCGCGAGATGTACGCCACGTGGCCGTTCTTCCGCACGGTGCTCGACAACGCGCAGATGAGCCTCGCCAAGAGCGACCCGCTGATCTTCGACGAGTACCTGCGCCTGCTGCCCGAGGGGGACGCGCACCCGCTCGCCACGCACCTCAAGGACGCCTACGCCCGCACGGTCGCGCTGGTGCAGGACGTGGTGGGTGCCGAACTCATGGCGAACGAGCCGCGCCTGAAAGAAAGCATCGGCCTGCGTAACCCGTACATCGACCCGATCCACCGCATTCAGGTGGAACTCCTGCGCCGTAGCCGCGGCAAGGACGGCGGCCTGGACGAGTTCGAGCGTCCCCTACTGCTGAGCATCCAGGGCATCGCGGCGGGCGTCCGCAACACCGGCTGACGATTGGGTTGTGGGCTGTCGGTTGTGGGATGGGGGGAGGGGGCGACCTCTCCCCTGTTCCATGTTGGGGACTGGGGATGACCCCCTCTCTCAACTTTCAACCATCACCCGTCCACCATCAACCCCTGCGCTGGAAGCGATACCATGCGGGCATGCGACACCTCGCCCTGCTGGGCGCGCTGCTGACCTCCCTCGCGGGCGGGTCGGGCGCGCAGACGGCCCTGCCCATCCCCACCTTCGAGGGACAGGTGATCTATCAGGTCATGCCCGACCGCTTCTTCGACGGGAATCCCGCGAACAACCAGGGCGTGAACCGCGACGACCCGCGCGCCTGGCACGGCGGGGACCTGCCGGGCCTCACGCAGAAACTCGCGTACATCCAGAAGCTGGGGGCAACGTCCGTGTGGCTCACGCCGGTGTACCAGCAGCAGGCCACGAACTCGTTCGGCACGGCCGGGTACCACGGGTACTGGCCGGCGGACTTCCGGAACGTGGACCCTCACTTCGGGACGCTGGCGGACTTCGGGACGTTCGTGAAGGCCGCGCAGGGCGCGGGGATGCGCGTCGTGCTCGATCAGGTCATCAACCACTACGGGTACGAGGCGGCCGCCGTGCGCCTGCGCAAGGACTGGTTCAACACGCAGGCCACCTGCGACGCCACCCAGAACAAGGACGTGGACTGCCCCCTGTCCGGCCTGCCAGACCTGCGCCAGAGCAACCCGCAGGTGCGCGACCTGCTGCTGGGCAACGCGAACTTCTGGCGTGAACAGGGCGTGAACGCCTTCCGCTACGACGCGATCAAGCACGTCGAGGGGCCGTTCCTGCGGGACCTGCTGGCCGCCGACCGGCAGGCAGGCACCTGGACGCTGGGCGAGTGGTTCGGCGCGGACACCGGCACCGTCGCCGACTGGCAGAAGGCGGGCTTCGACAGCCTGTTCCTGTTCAGCCTGCAGGACGCCATGAAAACCAGCGTGATGGGCGAGGGCAGCCTGGACGCCGTCCGTCAGGTGCTCGCCCGCCAGGGTGAACTGCCGCGCCCGGGCGAGGTGGCGCTGTTCCTCGACAACCACGACGTGCCGCGCTTCGCGCAGGGCAGCCTGTTCGAGGACGTGGGCCAGGAGCGCACCCGCTACGGCCTGCGCGCCCTGATGACCCTGCGCGGCGTGCCCGTCATCTGGCAGGGCACCGAGATCGCCATGCGCGGCGGCAGCGACCCCGACAACCGCCGCGACATGCGCTTTGAAGGTCAGTGGACGCCCGCCGAGCGCGCCGTGTTCGACGCCACGAAAGCCGCCATCGCCGCGCGCAAGGCCAGCCCCGCCCTCAGCAACGGATCACAGACCCTGCTGCCCACCCCCGACCGCGTCAGCGGACAACTGCTGCTGTTCACCCGCGAACTGAACGGCCAGACCGTCCTCGCCGCGTGGCACAGCGGCAACGCGCGCCGCACGTACTCCCTGAAACTGGGCAGCCTGGGCGTGAAGTGGGCCGCGCTGGCCGCCACGCCCTCGCTGTTCGCCGGGCAGGACGCCAAAGTCAGCGTCAAGGGCGGGTACCTGCACCTCAGCCTCCCCGCGCGGGACGCCGCCGCCTTCCGCGTGCAGTAACCCGGCCACAGAGAGGGGGCGAACCGCGCAGGCCCGCTCCCTCTCCCCCGCTTCCGTTACGCTCGCAGAGGGCGGGGCACCGGGAGGGTGTACGTCGCGAACGGCTTCCACTGCCCACCCGGGTGGTGCCGCGCAATGGGCTGGTCGCGGTCGTCCACGTACACCATGCGGTAGCGCACGCGGCCCAATTCCAGCCCCCCACGCTGCCGCCACAGCACCTGCACGTCCACGTTCGTCGCCGCCGGGTCGGTGTCGCGCGCGGACAGGATGCTGAACCCGCTCAGGGTGCCGGGATACGCGCGGCGCACCTGCCGCACGCTGCGCCGCCGCGTGGGAAAGAGGCGCGCGGGCAGCGCCAGGGCCATCGCGTGATATTGCCCGCCCTGCCAGTGCGTCAGGAACGCGCTGAGCGCCTCCTGCGGCGTGGAATTGGTCGGCGTGATGTCCATACCCCAGCATGCCACGCCCCGGCCCCGGCGGGCCATCCCACGAATGGCGCAACCCGGCAGGGGGTGTAGCAGGCCAGTCAGCGGATCAGCGCGAACTGCCCGAGGAACAGCACTCCGGCGCCGATCAGGGCGGTGAGGATCTGCGCCCAGGGCAGGCCGGGCGCGCGGTACCCTTCGCCCAGGCGGGCGCGCAGGCCGGTCTCGATCTGACGCTGGCCGTTCTGCGAGTAGATGATCGCCCCGGCCAGGAAGGTCAGGATCAGGCCGCCCCAGCCCAGGGCAGTCGCGGCGCCCGAGCGGGTCAGGCCGCCTGCCAGGACAGCGCCGATCATCACGCACAGCGCGCCCGTGCCCAGACCGGCGCCCAGGCCGAACAGGAGCATCTGGCCGAGTCGGGCGGCGCGCGTCTGCGTGGTCATGCCCGGAGTGTACCGGGCGGCGCGGCCCGGTAAGGCGGCAGATGCGCGGTCAGGGGTCAGCAGTTGTGCGAGTAGATCCGCTGGCGCCAGTTCAGGACCTGGGCCTGCCAGGGGGCGCTGCTGACGAGCGGGAAGGCCGCCCCGGCGTCCACGCGCACTCCGGCGTAGGCGCACAGGCTGTAGCTGGTCTGGCCGGGGCCGAAGGTGCCGCTGGCCTGCCCTTCCACATAGGGTTTGGCGTGCACGAACACCTGTGGTCCGCTGGTGGAGGCGCTGTACAGCGCGAGGATGCCCTTGGCGCCCAGGTATGTGCTGACCTGCGCGCTGGCGGTGGCGGTGGGGGCGGGGGGCACATTCACGGTCGAGCTGCTGGTGTTGATGCCGCTCCAGCCGCTCCCCCGGTTGTACTCGACGCCGTAGCGGCCGTTGAAGGACTGGCTGGCTTCGTACTGGAGGGTGGCGGTGATCTGGCCGTTCGCGCCGACGGTGGGGACCAGGATAGGGGTGATCACGACGGGCACGATGCCGACGGTGAACGTGATGGGGCTGAACACCACCTGCCACTGCGTGAGTTCCCGGTCGATGCTCCAGCTGTACGAGCCCTTAGCGAAGAGCGCGGCGCGGGCACTTTCGGTCAGCATGACGCCCATGTCGAAGTGTTGCAGCCGGAAGCTGCGGATGTTCACGTTCACGAAGGCGTCGGCGCGAGCGCTCAGTTCTCCTTCCAGCGTCACATAGTTCGTGGTAGGCACGCGGCTGCGCAGGCCGCTGGCCTGTCCGTTGTCGCAGCCGAGGGTGCGGGCGGCGTGATCGTAGAGGCAGAAGGGGTTGCGGCTGAAGTTAAAGAAGTTGAAGGTCCGCTGGGCGCTGAGCTTCGACTGCTGTTCGCGGATGGCGCTGCCAGAACGTTCGAAGTCGATCATGCTGGAGTCGAGTTTCACGGCGGCGTCCAGCGCGCCGTCCTGGATGATCTCCTCCAGTGAGACCTCGCTGGTGTACACGGTGGTGGTGTCCGCGCCGCGTTCAAGGGCCTTCACGCGGCCCAGCAGTCCGGCGGGCACGGCGTCGGCGGGGCGGCTGACGAGGGCCGCGCCCTCTTTCAGGGTGCGCAGGATGGGCGCGTCACTGCGGAACACCAGGACGCGCCCGTCCTCGCTGGCCTTGAGCAGTCCGGCGCGGTCCAGGGCGCCCAGGACGCGGGTGGTGTCGGGAATGACGGCGTCCGGGCGTTCCCCGTCGCTGTTCCAGGGGTTGGCGGGGGCGTCCTCGGCGGCCACCCAGAAGCGGGTGTCCGGGTCGGTCTGCCCGGCGGCGAGCAGCTGCCAGCCGGTGCCGTCGCGGGTGCCCGCCACGCGCCAGCCGCTGCCGAACTCGGTGGCGCACAGCAGGTCGGCGACTTTGCGGGAGGTCAGGCTGGTGCCGTTCACTTCGGGGCTGAGTCGTACCTCGCCGCCCACCCAGCTGTCCACGCCCTTGGGGGCGGGGCGGCCGTCCACGTTCAGGCACAGCAGGGGCAGGTCGGCGGTGGCGGCCGTGTCGCCCTTCTCGGCGTTGGTGGCGTCGTCGGCGCCGACCAGGGTGACGCCCTCGCCCTGTTTCAGGGTGCGCCAGGTGGTGCCGCGCCAGGCGTCGCTGACGGTCAGGGCGCTGACGTTGCGGACCGCGCCGCGTGCGGGGGCCAGGTCGGCGGGGCGGGTCGGCCCGGGGCCGGTCAGGTCGGGTCTGGCCTGATCCGGGGCGGGAGTGGTGGGGGCGCCGCAGGCGGCGAGCAGGGCGGTCAGGGTCAGGACGGGCAGGGCCAGAACGGGCAGGTGTTTCATGGGTTCACTCCGGGGTGAGGCGGGAAGACGGAGGGGCGCGGGGTGGACGGGGCGTGCGGGACGGCAGCACGCGGAACTCGGGTCAGCGTGTCGGCAGGTGGGAACCTCTGGGTGATGGGGAGGGAACGGTGGGGATGACGGCCTGGACGCGTCCGGGAGGCCGGGTGTGGCTGTCCCCGTGGCGTCTGAAGTCAGCATGCCGGGGAGGCCGTGATCAGCTCGTGATCAGATTCAGGCGGGGCATGATCGGGCCGGGAACAGAAACACGGAGCAGGGGGCCGCTGTTCACGAGACAGTCGGCCCCCTGGACGGTCGGACGGTGGGGTTATCCGGCGCGGGCGTCGTCGTGCTGGCGGATGCTCAGGACCCGGCTGGCGCCGGTCTGGTCGGTGGTGACGCCCCACAGGGCGTGCGCGACTTCCATCGTGGCTTTCTGATGCGTGACGAGCAGGAACTGCGCGCCGCGTTCGCTGAAGCGCTTCAGGAAGGCGGTGAAGCGGCGGATGTTCGCCTCGTCCAGCGGGGCGTCCACCTCGTCCAGGACGGCCAGGGGGAGTCCTCCGGCGCTGCCTTCCCCACCGGCGTGGTTCAGGGCGAACAGGAAGCCCAGGCCCGCCATGGTGCGTTCCCCGGCGGAGAGCAGGGTCATGGAGCGGGTGCGTTTGCCGCGGGGTTGCACGGCGAGGCGCAGGCCGCGCAGGATGCCCGCGTCGTCGGTTTCGGGTTCCAGGTCGCCCTGTCCGCCGAGGAGTTCGGTGCTGTACTCGCGGAAGGCGGTGTTCACGCGGTCGAAGGCGGCGCGGGTGGCGTGTTCCTCGGCGGTCTGGAGTTCGCCCAGGTGCGCGCGGAGTTCCTGCGCGGCGGCGTCCGCGTCGTGCAGTTCGGCCCGCTGGGCCTCCAGCAGTTCGGTCTCGGCGGCGTGGTCGGCCTCGGCGCGGGCGTTGACGGGCCCCAGGGCGTCCAGCGCGGCGCGGGTGCGGGTCAGTTCGGCCGTCCACTCGCGGGGCGTGCCGGGCGGGAGGCAGCCGTCGGGGATGGGTTCGAGGCTGCCCTCACGCCGGGCGATCAGGAGGCGCAGGTCGTCCAGGCGGGCGCGGGCCTTGTTCTGCGTGCCGATGAGGGTGGCGTAGTCCTGACTGGCCTTCTCGCGGGCGTACTCGGCGCGGGCGTACTCGTTCTCGTCGAGGGTGCCGAGGGCGGCCTCGCGGCGGGTCACCTCGGAGCGGGCAGCGTCCAGCACGGCGTCCTGGGCGGTCAGCGAGGTGGCGTTGGTGTCCAGGCGGGCGCGGATGTCCCCGGCGCGGGCGCGGCCGGTGCGGTAGGCACGCCACGCGGCGTCCGCCTGCTGCGCCAGGGCCAGCGCTTCGGCGGCGTGGCGTTCCTGCGCGCGGTGCGTCTCGGCACTCTCCCGGGCGGTCTGGAGGCTGGCGGTCAGGGCGTCCACGTCCGGGAGGGGCTCGCCGGGTGCCAGGGGTTCGGGTTCGTCGGGGCCCAGGCGGGCGGCGAGGCGGTCGTGGTTCGCCTGGAGGCTGCGGGTCTGCGCGCCCAGTTCGGTCACGCGGCGCTCGGCGCCCGCCTCCTCCTGCGCGGCGCGTTCGCGGGCGGCGAGCAGGGTGGCGTGCCGCTCGGTCCCCCCCGCGAGGATCGCCTCGACCTTCTTCAGTTCAGCCGTCAGGCGGGTGCTCTGACGGTCGGCGTCCTCCAGTTCCGCGTCGAGTTCCTGGAAACGGCGCTGGTCGCCGAGGACGCCGCTGCCGGTGTCGCGGGCGCGGCCCCCGGTGATCGCGCCGCCGGGTTCGACGAGTTCGCCGTCCAGCGTGACGAGGCGGGGGCGACTGGCGTGCGCGCGGGCGATGCGGTTCGCGGCGCGCAGGTCGCGGACGACCAGGGTGTCGGCCAGGATGCTCTCGGCCACCAGGGGTGGGTCGCTGGGGCACAGGTCGGCGAGGTTGCCGATCACGCCGTCCTCGCGCAGCAGCGTGCCGTCGCGGCGGGGCCGGGCGCGGATGAGGTCCAGCGGCAGGAACGTCGCGCGCCCGCCCACACGCTTCAGTTCGTCGATGATCTCGCGGGCGTCGTCCGCCCGGTTCACGACGACCTGTTCCAGGCGGCGGCCCAGCGCGGCGCCCAGCGCGACCTCGTACTCGGCGGGAACGGTCAGCAGGTCCGCTACCGAGCCGACGATGCCCGGGTGGTCGAGGCGCAGGGCGTTGCGGGCGCCCTCGCCGTAGCGGGCGTAGGAGTTCAGGGTCTGTTCCAGCCGGTCGCGTTCGCGCCGCAGCGGTGCGACGCTGGCGTTCACGCGGGCCAGTTCGCCGCGCAGATGCCGCTCGTGCTGCGTGGCGGCCTCGCGCTCGTCGCGGACACCCAGGTACGCCTGCTCGGCCTGCTCCCGCGCGGTGCGGGCGTGCCCGAGGCGTTCCTGCGCGGCGTCCAGCGCTTCGCAGGCCTGGGTCAGGTTCCCCTGGGCGCGCTCGAACTCGGCGCGGATCGTCTCGCGGCTGGCGTCGTGGCGGGCGGCGGCCTCGGCGGCGCGGGCGGCCAGGGCGCGGGCGCGCGTCAGGTCGGCGTCCAGGCTGCGGGCACGGCGTTCGGCGGCGTCCGCCTGCGCGCGCGCCTGGGTCAGCGCGGCGTCCAGCGCGGTCAGGTCCGGGGCGGGCTGCTCGGGCGGCGTGCGCGGCAGGGCGTCCAGTTCGGCGGTCAGGGTCTGCCGTTCGGCGTCCAGGTGGGCGCGGTAGCGCTGCGCCTGCGCAGCGGCGTCGCGGGCGGCGCGCAGCGTGTCGAGCGCCCCGGCGTACGCGTCGCGGCGGGCGCGGGCCTCCTGCGCGGCGTCTCGCGCGGCGTCCACAGCAGTAGCGGCCGCCTGCACCTCGGCGGCCAGGGCGGCGCTGCGGGCCTCCAGATCGGCGGCCTCGCTGCGGGCGGCGAAGACCTCGCGGGCCAGGGTCAGCTGCCGGTCGCGGCGCAGGGCGTCCTCCAGCGTCAGCACCCGGCCGCTCAGGTCCCGGTGGGCGCGGGCGTCCTGCGCGGCTCGTGCCAGCCGCTCCAGCGCGGCCTCGCGTTCGTTCAGCACCAGCCGCAGCGAGTCCAGGTGCGTGTCGGCCTCGCGCAGGCGCGCTTCGGTCTCCTGGCGGGCGGTCACGGCGCGGGACAGCCCGGCGGCCTCCTGCACGTAGCCCAGCAGGGTTTTGCCCTCGGCCTGCACGACGCCACTGACCTCGCCCTGCCCGATCACGGCCAGCCCGCCGGGGCCCAGGCCGGTGCCGCGCAGCGCGCCCTGCACGTCCCGCACGCGCACGCCGCGTCCGTTCAGGTCCTGTTCGCCGGTCCCGTCGCGGTACACGCGCCGCGCGAGGTTCACGCGCTCCCCGGCGGGCGTCACGAGTTCCAGCTGCACCTCCGCCAGGCCCAGTGGGGCCTTGCCGCCGCTGCCGTGGAAGATCAGTTCAGTGCCGCGCCCGGCACGCAGGTCCCGCGCGCGGGCCTGGTGGGTGGCCCAGCGGATGGCCTCCACGACGTTGCTCTTGCCGCTGCCGTTTGGACCGATGACGGCGCTGACGCCGGGCCCGAACTCCAGGCGGGTGCGGTCAGCGAAGCTCTTGAAGCCCTGCAGGGTGACGCTCTGAAGCATGCCGTTACTCGTCGGCGCAGTCACTGGCGGTGAAGGGCTGCGTCAGGTCCATGCGGCCCAGCGCCTCGACGTTCTGCCCGGCGACCAGGAACGTCACGTCCTGCCCCTTCTGCTCGATCAGGGTGCGGGTCAGGGTGCACAGCAGCATGCGTTCGCCGCTGGCGCCGTAGCGCAGTTTGGTGTACGCCTCGGGCAGATCCACGTAGTAGTGCTGCCCGCGCAGGTACACCTTCGGCGAGGGCGTGCCGGTGGGCACGACACCCAGGAAGCTCTGGTCGTACGGCCCGCGGGCCCAGACGTCCACGGCGGCCTGCGCGACCGAACGGGTGTTCGTACGTGACACCTGCACGGTGCGGGTCTCGGGTTTCAGGGTCTGCACCTGCGCGTCCGTGAAGTACACCTTGACCTTCAGGGTCTGCCGTTCGGTCAGCTCCAGCTTGGGAGGCTCGGGCGTGGGCGGCGTGCGCTGCACCGCCTGCAGGGCCAGGACGGACGCGACGAGCAGCGCGGCGGCCACCACGTTGAACGGCGAGAACAGCTTGCGGGGCACGCTCACGGGGTGACCCCCTGCACGCTGAGGTTCGCGTTGTTGTTCGCGCGGGCGGTCAGGTACGTGGCGACCGAGCGGGCCACGGCCACCGACAGGATCTTCTGCCGAGCGTCGCTGCCCAGCGTGGCGAGGTCCTGCGCGTTGTTCGCCCAGCCCAGTTCCAGCAGCAGCGCGGCCTGCGGGGCCTCCCCGAGCCGTTGCAGGCGGCTGATGCTCTGCTGCCGGGCGGTCACGCCGCCGCCCTTGAGTTCGCCGCGCAGCAGTTCACCCAGGCGGCGGGTGCTGCCCGCCCCGGCCACGACCAGCGTGCTGTAGGGCGCGCTGCTGCCGCCCCGCAGGGTGTTGATCAGCTGGCTGCCCGCGCGGCCCGTCTGCTCGTACACGGTCACGCCGCTGCGCTTGGCGCCGGGCAGGCGGCCCAGGTCAAGCGCGAGGTACACGTCGCTCTGGCGGGCCAGGGTCAGGATCTGCTCGCCGTTCAGGGCGGCGGCGCTGTCCCGCGTGAGGCGCACCTGCCAGCCCTTGGCGCTCAGCAGTTCCGCGGCCTGCCGGGCGACTTCCAGGGTCACGTCACCGCCCACGCCGGGCACCACGGCCGGGTCGAGCACGATCAGCGGTGAGTTCACGCGTGACAGCACGTCCGGGGCACTGCTGGGCACGCCGGGCCCGGCGTCCACGACGATCCGTACGCCGCTGCCCCGCACGACCTTGAAGACCCGGTACCCGCTGCTGGCCGGGAGGGGCAGCGTGACGGTCAGGTTCGCGCCGCTGCGGGCGACCTCGACGCTCGGCATGAACGCGCCGCGGGTGGTGTAGCGCCGCGCGTCGCCCTGGATGCCGCTGAGGGTCAGGACGATCCGGTCACCCCGCTGCTCGTCGGCGATCTGGACGTCGCGGCTGAGGTCCAGCACGACGCGGTCGGTGTCGCGCCCGGCGCGGCTGCTGACACCCAGGAGTTTCGGCGCGGCCACCGTGAACTTGCCCTGCTCGTACTGGGCGCCCAGGCCGCTGGCCAGCGTGTCGAGCGGCAGATACAGGTTCCCGTTGACCAGCGTGGCCGTGCGGCCCTGGACGCGCCGCGTGTCGAGCTGCACGGTGTTGAACGAGGTGGTGGCCCGCTGCTGGTCCTCGTCCAGCGGCAGCAGCAGGGTGTGGCCCAGGCCAGTCACGCGGACGACGCCGCTGTCCTGCGAGATGCTCAGCAGGCTGCTGAGGTTGCTCTGGCTGGCGTACTCCGCGCCGTACAGCTGGATGCTCTGCACCTCGCGCCCGGCGAGGTTCAGGCGCGAGAAGGCGATCTGCGCGCCGGCCAGCCCGATGAGCAGCAGGCTGGCGGCAGCGGCGGTCAGGGCGGTGCGGCGGCCCGGCAGGCCGATGTTCAGCCGCTTCACAGTTCGCGCAGCTCCCGGCGCACGGTCTTCTCGGCCTCGGCGCGGCGCTTGTCGTGCAATTTCTTGCCGCGCGCCAGCGCGATTTCCACCTTGAAGAACCTGCCCTTCTGGTACAGGCGGGTCGGGACCAGCGTCAGGCCTTTCTGTTCCAGGCCGCGCCTGACCTTGCCGATCTCCTCGCGGTGCAGCAGCAGGCGGCGGGTGCGGCGGGGCTCGTGGTTGTTGTACGTCGCTTCCTTGTAGGTCGGGATGTACAGACCTTCCAGGTCGATGTTGCCGCCGTTCAGGCGGGCGAAAGCGTCGCGGAAGTCCACGCCGCCCGCGCGGATGCTCTTGACTTCACTGCCCGTCAGGCTGATCCCCGCCTCGAAGCGCTCCAGCAGTTCGTACTCGTAGTGAGCGCGGCGGTTCGTGTACACCCGGGCATTCTAGCAGCACGAGCAAAACGCGTTGATGGTCAACAGGTGATGGGTGACGGAAGAGGTACTCCCCCCTCCATCACCCACCGACCATCCTCCGGTTACTTCTTCGGCGGGCGGCTGGGGCGGACTTCCACGCGGCTGGGCAGGGTCCGCTCGGGCATGTGCAGCAGGTCCACGGTGAGCTGCGCGAGGTCCTCGGGCTGGATCTTCCAGGCGTCCTTGTCCTGATCGGGCGTGTGGCCGTTGAAATGCGTGGCGACGCTGCCGGGCATGATCTGCGTGACCTTAATGCCCCGGTCGCGCAGGTCGAGGTTCAGGACCTCGCTGAGGCCGTTCAGACCGAACTTACTGGCGTTGTACGCACCGCCGCCCGGCAGGGGGTTCTTCCCGGCGAGGCTGGACAGCGTGAAGATGTACCCGCCGCGCGCGGACAGGGCGGGAATGGCGGCCTTGACGGTGTAGAACGCGCCGCTGAGGTTCGTGTCGATCACGTCCTGCCACTGCTCGATGCTCAGGTCCGCGACGTTCCCGAAGTGCCCGACGCCCGCGTTCACGAACAGCACGTCCAGCCCGCCGAAGGCCGCCACGTGCGCGTCCACGGCGGCCTGCACGGCGCGGGGGTCTTTCACATCGCAGGCGACGCCGCGCGCGCCCGTGCCCAGTTCGGCGGCGACCTGCGCGATCTCTTCGGCGTTGCGGCTGGTGATGGTCACGGCGTACCCGTCGGCGATCAGGGCCTGCGCGACGGCGTGCCCGATGCCCTTGCTGGCTCCGGTGATGAAGGCGCTCTTCTGGGTGGTCTGCGTCATGGGCGGCACCCTAACACGCGCCTCCGGAGCCGCAGTGTGAACAGCAAAGCAGTGTGAACGTGGCCTTCAGACCCGGAACTGAGCCGGGCGACGCGACCGCTCCGCACACAACAGGCGCCGCCGCACCTCCGGGGTGGAGGCGCGGCGGCGCGGGCCGGTCGGCTCAGCGGGGCAGGCGCGTGGCGAGCTGGTCGTACATGTAGTTCACGAATTCCGCCCGGTAGCGCAGCAGCACGCTAATCCCGAAGGTCTCGCTCACGCTGTACTTCTGCCCCTGCGGCGTCTGCAGTTCCAGGCGGGCGCCCAGCTTGTTCCACGGCACCAGCGCGTTGGGCGCGACGAACACCGGGCGCACCTGGATGGCGTTCGCGGTGGGCGTAGCGGCGATGGTCGCCTGCGGGTAGCGGCGTTTCAGGGCGCCGCCGCTGTCGCGTTTCATGGCCTCCAGGATGCTGCGGCGCTGGTCGGCGTTCACGAGGTTCTGGTTGCCCTCAATGACGGGATCGAGGATCACGTACGTGGCGGTGGCGAGCTGCTGGGCGCTCGGGGCGGGCGCCTGGGCGGAGGCGAGGCCCAGGGCCAGCAGCGGGGCGGCCAGGGCGGCGCGGGTCAGGGTGCGGGGGGTGGTCATGCGTGTCAGTGCATCACACCTTTCCTGACGGGGCGTGAAGTGCCCGTGAGGGTCGCCGCGGGTCAGGGCGGCCCTGGCGCTCACGCGCGCTCTAGAGTGGGGGACATGCAGGACCTCCTCTCGATCATGCGGCGCCTGCGCGCCCCGGACGGTTGCCCCTGGGACCGTGAGCAGACGCACGAGTCCCTGCGTCCCTACCTGCTGGAGGAAGCCGCCGAGGCGGCCGACGCCGTCAGCAGCCCCGACCCGGCCGACCTGCCTGACGAGCTGGGTGACGTGCTGCTGCAGGTGGCGTTCCACAGCGTGATTGCCGAGGAGGCCGGGACCTTCGGGTACCCGGACGTGGAGCGGGCCATCGTGGAGAAACTCGTACGGCGTCACCCGCACGTGTTCGCAGGGACGGACGTGAGCGGCAGTGAGGAGGTCGTGACGAACTGGCAGGCCATCAAGGCCGCCGAGCGCGGTGACCGCGTGCGCCGGCCCGAGCAGCGCGTTCCCGCCGCGCTGGGGGCCCTGGCACGCGAGGCGAAGGCGCAGAAGCTCGCCGGTCACGCGAAGGCAACGCCCGAGGCGGCGCAGGAGGCGCTGCTGGCGGCCGCGCAGGCCGCACCAGCCTCGGCCGACGGGATCGCGGACGTCCTGGAGGCCGTGGTGGCCTGGGCGCGCGCGGCGGGCGTGGACGCCGAACTGGCCCTGCGCGAACGGACCCTGAGCACACTGCGGGCCCTGCCGGACGACGCCGGGCTGACCTCATGACCGACCCGCTGGACGCGGTGACGGCCGACCCGTGGGCGACGTGGCTGGGGGAACGGGAGCGCCGCACGCTGCACCTGCCGGACTACCGCCGCGCGGCGGTCCTCGTGGGCCTCACGCGCGAGGTGGACGCGCGGGTGCTGCTCACGGTGCGCTCGGCGGACCTGCCCACCCACAAAGGGCAGATCAGCTTCCCCGGCGGCAGCCTGGAGCGCGGCGAGACTCCGGTGGAGGCCGCGCTGCGCGAGGCGCAGGAGGAGGTCGGGCTGGACCCGGCGCAGGTGACGGTCCTGGGTGAACTGGACGATGTGTTCACGCCCATCGGCTTCCACGTGACGCCGGTCCTGGCGCGCATTCCCGCCCAGCCCACCCTGACGCTGTCGGGCGAGGTCGCGCAGCTGCTCCTGCCGGGCCTGGCGGATCTGCGCGCCGTGCCCATGACCCGGGAGATCCGCACCCTGCCGGACGGGACGCGGGTGCCGCTGTACCGCTACCCGTGGCAGGGGCACGACATCTGGGGCATGACGGCGCGGGTGCTGCACGACCTGCTGCGCGACGGTCCCACCTGACGGCCGTCTCCGGGGCCTCCCCCCATGCCTTCCTGTCCTCTCTCGGTCCTGGCCGGAGGCCTGCACCGCGCCCGGCTGTGTGCAGGAAAGGCCTTCAGCCGCACGACGTGAAACCCCCACCCGGTTGGGGTGGGGGAAGCAACCTGCGGGGGCTGTGGTCAGCCGATCAGCGGGTGGGGGTGATGGTGATCTGGCCGTTCTTCGTCACGTTGTACGTGCTCGTGAAGGTGCGGTAGCCGCTGGCGACCATGGAGATCTCGTGCACGCCGGGGGTGAGGCTCAGGTCGAGCCCGCCGTTGCGGATGACGCCGGCCTCGTCGCCGTCCACGAAGATGCGCGCGCCGCTGACGGTGCTGCGGATCGAGACGGTGTAGCGGGTGGCGGGGGCGGGCGTGACGGCCTGCGCGAACTCGACGTTCACGTTGGTGGTGCTGCCGCCGCGGATGGACACGGTGGTGGCGAAGTCACGGTAGCCGGGGGCCTGCACGCGGATGGGGTAGGTGCCCGCACGGAGGTTGCTGTAGGTGACGTTCGCGCCGCCCAGGCGCTGGCCGTTCAGGATCACGGTCGCGTTGTTCACGTTCGTGCCGATGAACAGGCTGCCGGTGCTGACGGGGGTGCGGCCCGCGACGGTGTAGAAGGCGGTGTCACTGACCCAGCTGTTCTGCGGCAGGGGGTTGACGACGATGCTCAGCGCCTGCGCCAGACCGGCCTGGTTCTTGGCGGTCACGGTGGCGAACTGGTCCTGGGTGGTCTTGAAGGAGCTGATCTGATCCAGGTTCAGCGGGGTGAGGCTGGCCAGGGCCAGGACCTTGTTCTGCCCGATGGGGCCGGCGACCGTGAAGTTGAAGTTGTCTTCGGGCGCGGGGAACACCTTGGTGGTATTGGCCTTCACGAGGTTGCTGTCGCTCAGGCGGTTGGGCAGGATCTGGTCGACGCTGCCGTCGGGGTTGACGTTGAACAGGTACACGTACGCGTCACGGTTGACGGTGGCGCTGATGCTGATCTTGTCGCCCACGCGGTAGGCGGGGTTCTGGTTGCCGGTCGTGTCCTTGTCCACGCGCACGCTGACGTTCAGGTCGGGCTGCGTGGGGTTCACGATGATGCTCTGGGCGCTGATTTTGGGGGCAGCGGCGGCGGTGCTCAGGAGCATGGCGGCCGGAATAAGAAGAAGTTTTTTCATGTGGTACCTCCGCAAATGAGCCTACGTGGGGGCACATGACGCGCCGTGAGTCCAGGGCGGGGCAACGTTAATGGTGGTTCAGGCGACGATCAGTTTGATGGGAGGTGGCCACCCGGCTTCAACTCATGTGATCTCGCCAAAAAACTCACATCAAAATGAAGGCTTCTTAATGTAAGGTCAGTTCATCATCAGATCTGGAGGTCTTCCATGACAGCGTTGCTTCGCCGCCTGTTCGGCCGCCGCCCCGTTCCCCCTGTGCCGGCCCGCGCCCGGCCTCCCATCACGGAACTCGACCTGCTGCGCGCCCTGGGCTGCGACGAGTAAGCCGGATCATCCGGCCGGCAGCACTTGACCGAGCCGGTCCAGCCGAACACCTGTGCGCCCAGGCTTGACCGCATTCCCCACACCTCTACCCGGATGAACGGGTCGCTGCAGACCCCGCCATCCGGGTTGTTCTGGTGCCGAGGGCCGCTGCACTGCCTGGTCTGGGCTCAGGTCCGGGCGGCCCCTGATGGCCGCGGCCGGTCCGGGATGGCCTACCCTGGACGCATGTGGCCCTCTCCTTCACAGGCAACGGTATGACAGCGGCCCTGGTCGTGGTGGCGACGGCAGGTGAGGCCGAGCGCCTGCGTGATCTGTCCGCCCGCGTGGTGGTCAGCGGGGTCGGCCCGGTCGCCGCCGCCCTGGCGACGCAGCGCGCCCTGGCGCAGGCGCCGGCCCGGCTGGTGATCAGCGCCGGGATCGGCGGCGCGTACCCCGGCAGTGGCCTGCACCCGGGTGATCTGGCCGTGTCCAGCGTGATGGTTCAGGCGGATCTGGGCGCCTGGGACGGGCCGACCTTCCTGCCACTGACCGAGCTGGGCCTGTCGGTCCTGCCGGACGGGCCGCACGGCGCGGTCTTTCCCGCCTGGGCGGAGGCCCGGGAGGTCGCAGGCCGGGCGCAGGCCGCGCTGGGGCCCTCCCTGACCCTGAGCAGCGTGACCGGCAGCGCCGCGCAGGCGCGGGCCCTGGAGGCCCGTCATCCCGGCGCGCTGTGCGAGGGCATGGAGGGTGCCGGGGTGGCCCAAGCCGCCCTGCTCGCCGGGGTCCCGGCGCTGGAGGTGCGGGGCATCAGCAACCCGGTCGGGCCGCGTGACCGCAGCGCGTGGCGGATCCCCGAGGCGCTCGCGGCCACCCGCCGGGGGGTGGAGGCGGCCCTGGCCGTCCTGGGCGACGGATAGGGGCCCAGAAGCCGTGGCGATACCGCCCGGCTGGACTGACAGGATTTACAGCAGGCGGCCGTCGTCGGGAAAGTCCAGTGGGTCGGGGGTCTGCACGGGCACGCCGTGAGCGTTCAGGGCCTCGCGCAGGTGCGGGATGTTCTTCAGAGCGTGCCCCTTGGTGGTGTTCTCGAAGAACACGTACAGTTCGCTCAGGTCGTCCGCGACGAGTGCGATCTTCTGCGCCCACTCGTCCAGCTCGGCGCGGGAATACAGGTAGTCGTGGCGTTCGGCGGCACTTTGGCCATCCCACCAGTTCGTGGCGTTGCGGCCGTGCAGGCGCAGGTAGCCGACGTCCGCCGTGACGTGCAGCTGCGGTTCGGGCAGCCCCCCGGCGGGCGGGTAGTCCGGGCTGACCCAGATCACGCCGCGCTCGGCCATGCCCTCGCGCACCTCGGGGAGATCCCAGCCTTCGTGGCGGATCTCGACGGCCAGTTCGTGTCCGGCGAAGCGTTCGGTGAGCGTCTGGAGGTACCGGCGGTTGGCGGGCGTGCGGTGGAACGAGTACGGGAACTGCGCCAGGTAAGGCCCCAGCACGCCCGCCTCGCGCAGCGGCTCGGGGCTCTGGAGCATGCGGTCGAAGTCGGCGTCGGTGGGGGCGCGGTCGTGCGTGAACACCCGGTGGAGTTTCACGGTGAAGCGCACCCGTCCGGCACTCTTGCGGAGCATGCCCTCGAAGGCCTTCAGGCCGGGAATGCCGTAGAAGGAGGCGTTCAGTTCGGCGGCGTCGAAGTGCCGGGCGTAGGTGGCGAGGTAGTCGTCCTTGCGCACGCCGTCGTAGAGCAGCCCGGGGGCTGCCCAGTCGTCGTTGCTGTAGCCGCCGCAGCCGATGTACACGCGCATGACTGAGAGGGTAGCGCCGGGGCAGGACGCCGTCCCTTGGGGCATTCTTCAGATGCGGTCGGCGCGGGCGGGGTGGTTCAGGGCGGTCCAGAAGGCCTGAATGGTGCGCAGGGCGTCCCGGAACTGCGTGAAGTCCAGGGGTTTGACGACGTAGGCGCTCGCACCGTGCGCGTAGGATTCGCGGATATCGTTCTTCTCGCCGCTGGTGGTGAGCATCACGACCGGGATGCCGTCCAGGCCGCGTTCAGCGCGGATGGCGTCCAGGATGGCGATGCCGTCCATGTGGGGCATCTTCAGGTCCAGCAGGATCAGGTCCGGCAGAGTGCCCTCGTCCCGGGCGCGGCGCAACAGGGTCATGGCTTCGGGGCCGCTGCTGGCCACGCGGACGTCGCTGTCGGCGGTGCCGTCGGCGGCGGCGACCTCGTCCAGCGCGGTCAGGGCCAGTTCCACGTCGTTGGGGTTGTCGTCGATGAGGAAGATTCTGCGGGTGTTCACGGGGCCTCCCGGAGAGCGTGAGGTCGCCTGAGCAACCGGGTGGCACCGTGCCCCCAGTGACCCGCAGCATACCAAACACCATGAGGCTTTCCTTAACTTGGTTTAACATTGTGGGGTGCCGTGCGCGCTCCGGCCCGCCTGGGCAGCCCCACAGTGCCCTGCGCGGGCAGCGCGTAGACTGCGCCCCATGTTGAGCAAGCGCATCATTCCCTGCCTGGACGTCCAGAACGGCCGGGTGGTGAAAAACGTCCGGTTCTTCGAGAACCACCGCGACGCCGGAGACCCGCTGGTGCTCGCGCAGGCGTACGAGGCCCAGCAGGCCGACGAACTGGTCTTCTACGACATCACCGCCACCCATGAGGGCCGCAGCCTGATGCTGGACGTCGCCGCGCGGGTCGCCGAGCAGGTCATGATGCCCCTGACCGTCGGCGGCGGCGTGAACCATCTTTCCGACTTCCGACAGCTGCTGCTGGCGGGCGCGGACAAGATCAGCGTGAACAGCGGCGCCCTGACCCGCCCGGAGCTGATCCGCGAGGCCAGCGACCACTACGGCGCGCAGTGCGTGATGCTCAGCATCGACGCCAAACGCCGCGAAGGGGGCGGCTGGAACGTGTTCCGCGCGGGCGGCCGCGTGGACACCGGCCTGGACCTGATCGAGTGGGCCACCCGCGGGCAGGCGCTCGGCGCGGGCGAGATCTGCCTGAACGTCATGGACGCCGACGGCACCCGCGACGGTTTCGCACTGGACGCCACCCGCGCCGTGGCGCGCGCCGTGGACCTGCCGGTCATCGCGTCCGGCGGCGCCGGGACACTGCAGGACTTCCGCGACGTGCTGCTCGGCGGCGATCAGGGCGGGAACGCCGACGCCGCGCTGGCCGCGAGCGTCTTCCACTTCGGCGAACTGACCGTCCCGCAGGTCAAGGCGTACCTGAAAGCCGAGGGTCTGCCCGTCCGGCCCGACTGGCACGACACGTCCCACGCCTGAACCCCACCTCATTCCTGGCCTCCGGAGGGGGCCTGACATGACATCCCCCACACCCCTGTCCCTGGACTCCCTGAAGTTCGATCCTCAGACCGGCCTGATCCCGGTCGTCACGCAGGACGCCCGCAGCGGCGCCGTCCTCATGCAGGCCTGGGCCGACCGCGCCGCCGTCGCCCGCACCCTGGAGACCCGCGAGGCCACCTACTGGTCGCGCTCCCGCGCCGGGCAGTGGGTCAAGGGTGCCACCAGCGGCCACACCCAGCAGGTCGTAGACGTGCAGGCCGACTGCGACGGCGACAGCCTGCTGTACCGCGTGGTGCAGACTGGCCCGGCCTGCCACACCGGCGCGTACTCCTGCTACCACCAGCCCCTCCTGACCACAGGCGCGCCCCCTGCCGGTCTGGACGGCACGCTGGACCGCGTGTACGCCACCATCACCGAACGCCTCGCCACCCTGCCCGAGAACAGTTACGTGGCCCGCCTGCACGCCGGAGGCCTGGACCGCGTCCTGAAGAAGATCAGCGAGGAGAGCGGCGAGGTCCTGCTGGCCGCGAAGAACGCCGACCGCGCCGAACTCGCCACCGAGGTCGCCGACCTGCTCTTCCACACCCTGTTCGCCATGGCCGAGGTGGGCGTCAGCCCCGCCGACGTCGCCGCCGTCCTCGCGGAGCGCGAGGGGCGCACCGGACTCAAAGGACCGAAAGAGGTCGGTTGAAGGGTGTGGGTTGTCGGTTGTGGGGTTGAGCTTTTCCCACAACCATCCTCAGAACAGCATCGGTTGGCGCGCTTCCTCCTGCACCTGGGGAAGCGCGTCGACTTTCACGTATTCCAGTCCGGCGGCCTGCGCGACCTTCAGGGCAGGCACGGTGATGTCCGGCGCGGCGAGGATGCCCCGCACTGGGGCCGATACCTGGGTGCGGACGGCGTCCACGTAGCGCCCGAGCTGGTGCACGGCGTCGTGTCCGGCTTTGCCTCGTTTGAGCTCCACGACCACGTAGCGGCCCTGCGCGTCGCGAGCGTACAGGTCAATGCCGCCCACCCCGACGAGCAGTTCGCGGTCCAGGACCGTCAGGCCGTCCTCGATGAGGTGCGGCGCGCGGGCGAGGGCCTGCTGCATCTGCGCCTCGCTGCCCTGCAGGAGGAACAGCGCCTCGTCGGCGAGGTTCAGCGCGGTGACCTGCACGCAGCCGATGACGCGCACCCGCACGACCTCGGCGGGGCTGCGCCGCTCGGCGTGCAGGACCACGCAGCCGCCGTCCAGTTCGGCCGAGAGGTGATCGGTGCGCGGCTGCCAGTTCACGGGTTTCACGCCCCTGGGCCCGTGAACCTGCACGGACCCGTCGGGCTTGACGAGCAGCAGGCGGTCCCCGGCCTCGGCCATGCTGGTGGCCCGCCCGGCGTACAGCACCTCGACCTCTCCGGCCAGATGCAGGGTCGCTCGGGCGTGCAGGTGGGCGCGCAGGAAGGTCAGGAGGGCGTCGGGGGAAGGGTGGGTCAGCGAGTCGATCAGCATGGGCAGGGGCGCTCGGGGAGCGCCGCGCAGCATAGAGCGCGCAGGGCCCGGCAGCACAGGGCACGAGGCCCGGTTCAGCAAGCACCGTTCATGAACGGACAGTGAAGCGCAGGGGTGATCCAGTGAGACGCGGGGCGCATACCCCTGATCAGGGCGGCGGGTGACCGGAAGCCATCCGCCCCCCACCATCCCGGAGGTTCACCCATGAAAACGAGCGCGCTGCTGATCCTGTCCGCCCTGACCCTCGCCTCCTGCTCCATGACCCGTACCCCCGTGGCCCCCGCCGGGCAGGTCGCGTACGGGCTGGGCGGCAACACGCTGTACACCTTCGGCCTGGACAACCCCCAGGCCAGCCTGAGCAGCCTGACCATCAACGGCCTGGGCACCGGCGAGACCATGGTCGATCTGGATGTCCGCAACACCGACGGGCAGCTGTACGGCGTGACGAGCAGCGGCAAGGTGTACCGCATCGACCCGGCCACCGGCTGGAGCACCGACGACAGCAGCGTCACCCTGAACGGCAAGTCGGTCGTGGCCGTGGACTTCAACCCGGCGGCGAACCGCCTGCGCGTGATCGGCACGGACGACGCGAACTACCGGCACACGCTGGCCGCCACGCCAACCCCCGCCACCCCAGGCACCACCGCCGACGGCACCTTCGCGTACCCGACCGGCACGCCCAACCCGAACCTCGTCGCGGCGGCGTACACCAACTCGTTCAACGACACCGGCAAACTCAACTCCGGCCTGCCGACCACGCTGTACTCCATCGACGCCGATCAGGACGCCCTGATCACCCATCCCGCCGCGGGCGGCCCGACCTTCAACACCCTGCAGACGGTCGGCGCGCTGGGCGTGGACGTCACGGCGGGCAAGACCGGCTTCGACATCGCCGGCGCGAACTCGGCCATCCTGAGCCGCGCCGGGGCGAGCAGCACCGACCTGTACACCGTCGACCTGAGCACCGGCAAGGCGACCATGAAGGGCAATCTGGGCGTCATGCTGAGCAGCGTCGCCCTGAAGCTCGCCACCCCCTGACCTGAACGCGGGACGAGGGGGCCCTGCCAACCGGCAGCGGCCCCCTTCGCTGGCGCGGCGCAGATGTGCGAGTCCCGTCATGCGAGAAAGCGCACACTGAATGCCACGCCGGGCGACTCCCGCCCACGTGCTTCCCGGAGGTGACAGGCATGCAGGTGATCCAGCTCAGCGACCCGCACATCGATGACCGGTTTCCGCAGAAGGCGGCGGCGTTCGCGCGGGCGGTGGCGCACGTGAACACCATGCCCGCGCAGCCCGACGCCGTGATCCTGACGGGCGACTGCGTGGAGCACGGCCAGCCGCATGAATACGCGCTGTTCCGGGAGATCCTGGGGGCGCTGCGGGTCCCGGTGTTCATCGTACCGGGCAACCATGACGACCGCGCGGCGCTGATGGACCTGTGCCCTCCACCGGCGGGACACCTGCCGGGCTTCATGCAGTACGCCGTAGAGGACTTTCCGTTGCGCCTGATCGGCCTGGACACCCACCGGCCCGGCCATGGTGGCGGCGAACTGGACCGCACGCGCCTGGACTGGCTGGAGGCGCGGCTGCGAGAGGCGCCCGAGCGGCCCACGCTGCTGTTCATGCACCACCCGCCGGTGAAGACCGGGCTGGACGTCATGGACGGCATTGACCTGCGTGGGCGAGAGCTTCTGTGCGACCTGCTGCTGGATCACCCGCAGGTGCTGCGCGTCGCGGCCGGGCACCTGCACATGAGCCTCACGGCGGGGTTTGCGCACACGACCGTCATGACCTGCCCCGGCACCGACGCGACCCTGCACCCGGACCTGCACCGGCCCGCGCAGCTGGTCGTGCAGCGGCAGCCGCCCATGTGCCTGCTGCATCACTGGACGCCCGAGACGGGCCTGAACTCGTTCACGCAGGTGATCGCGCCCGCCCCGTGGCACCCGCTGTTCGACGGGGAACGCTGGCACGACTTCGACCGGCCGGTCGGGACGCACGCGGCCCACTAACGGCCGGGCGCGCGGCGGCCTTAGAGCATAGTGTCGGGTGTGGGTCCCGTCCTGTCCCCCGATACCCCCAAGTCCGAGTGGCGTGCCTGGGCGCGAGCAGCGCGCGCGGAGCTGCCTGACGTGTCCGAGCCGGTCACGGATGTCCTGCGCAACCTCCTGAGGGCGCTGGGCGCGCGCCGGGTGCTGGCCTACCGCGCCCTGAGTGGCGAGCCGGATGTGAGCGGCCTGTCGCGCGACTTCGAGCTGCTGGCCCCCCGCGCCCGCTTCCGCCCTGAGCCGCGCCTGACGCTGCACCCCTGGGACACCGCGACGGAGGTCAGCCGCTTCGGGGTGCTGCAACCCCCGCAGGACGCGCCGCAGGTGCCGCTGGACACGGTGCACGCGATCCTGCTGCCGGGGCTGGCGTTCGACCAAGCGGGCGTGCGTCTGGGGTACGGCGGCGGGTTCTACGACCGCCTGCTGCCCGCGTTCCGGGGCGTGACGATCGGCGTGATCCAGGACGCACTGCTCGTGCCGGAACTGCCGCGCGACCCGCACGACTGCCCCGCGCAGTGGCTCGTCACCGAGCGCGGCGCGCACGACACCCGCCAGGGCCATCCGGGGTGACCCGGCACACGACGGTCCTGAAGGGACAGGGACGCCCGGCCCGCTACCCGTCGATCCTGAGTTCCGCCTGCGCCTCGCCCGCGCGGTCCGCGACGATGGCGCGCGCCACCGCGTCCGGCCCGAGCGCGCCGCGCGGCACGCGGCCCACCTGCGCCCACAGGCCCGTCTCCACGGCAGGCGGCAGCACCAGCGTGATCCCGACGCCCCGGTGCTCCAGCCGCGCGACCTCCGCCGCGCGGGCCAGCGCCGCCTTGCTCGCCGCGTATTGACTGAAGCCCCGCGCGGTCACCAGTTCCGGCCGCGCGCCCAGCAGGTACACCCGCCCACCCGGCGCCAGCCGCCCCAGCCCGTGCTTCATGACCCACAGCGCCCCGAAGTAGTTCGCGTTCCACACCCCCCGGACGTGCATGGGGTCCGCGTCCCGCAGGGGCTCGGGGTGCGCCGCGCCCGCCGCGTACACCAGCGTGTCCAGCTCCGGGGCGGCCTCCAGCAGCGTGCGGACGTGACTCTCGAAGCTCACGTCCGCCGCGCGGCCCGTCGCGCCCAGCTCGGAGGCCAGCGCCGCCAGTCGCGTCTCGTCCCGCCCGGAGAGGGTCAGCGTGTGCCCAGCGGCCGCAAAGGCCCGCGCCGTCGCCGCACCGATCCCGCCCGTCGCGCCCAGAATCAGGGTATGCATGCCGGTAGTAGGCGACGCCCGGCGCGCCGGGACCGTCGGAGGGCACACCGAACCAGCCCGGCAGCCGTCCTTCAGGTGGGCGACAGGTGATCGCGCATGGCCCGCGCCTGCGCCTCGAACCCCGCCTGCACCCACCGCACGGGCACGAGAGCCGATGCCAGCCCGTGGAAGACCTCCTCGGTGGCGTAGGCCGTATCGCCGTTCGGCAGCTGCCACAGGGTCTGCACCCGCTCCGACCGCAGCAGGCCCCAGCGGGCCAGGGGACTGTCGTACCGCCACGCGACCAGCGCCGCGCCGCCCACCGGAGGCTGCACGCGCGTGACCTGCTCGTCGGAGTGCATGAACCGGCCCCCGCGCCAGGGCAGCTTGAATCGCATCCGCACCCCCTCGACCGCACGTTCAGCCCCCGTGACCTCCACCACGAACGGATTCCAGCTGCTGTACGCGCTGAAGTCCACCAGCAGGTCGAAGACCCGCTCCAGGGGGGCCTGCACGGTGAGCTCGGTCCGGGCGACACGGGGCATGAGCGAGTCTACCGGGCGCAGCGTGCCGCCACGAGGCCGCGACCTCTACCCGCCCAGCGTCCAGCGTTCGGCGGGCCGGTACGCCCCACCGGGTCCGGGTTTGCGCATCCAGACGAGGTGCGTGGCGGTGAACGTCAGCGGCGACGGGAAGGCCTGCCGCGCGGCGTCCAGCAGGGCATTCAGATTCACGTCGCGCCGCCCGAGGGCCAGCGTGAGGTGCGGGGTCAGGTGCGGCCCCTCGTACCCGAAGCGTCGCGCGGGGCGCAGAGCATCCAGCAGGGCGAGGTGCAGCCGCACGGCGTCGGGGCTGCGGGCGGGCAGGTACAGGGCGCTGCCGTTCGGGAACACGCGCGGCGCAAGCAGTTCGACCGGGACGGGCGGGGTCGCCGCCGCCACCGCCGGGACAAGGTCCAGCCAGTGCAGGTCGTCCTCCAGACCACTGCGGGCCTTGACCGTGATGTGCGGCACCGCCGCCGCGTCGCGCACGCCGTGGGCCTCCCGGAACGCCACGATGCGGGCCTCGATCTCCGGCGGAGGCCGCAGCGCCAGCAGGTGCGAGGGGCTCACGGGACGGGTAGGTCGGTCAGGGCGTCGCGTGTGATCAGTGCGTGCAGGACGTCCAGGATGCCCGCGTGATTCTCCCGGTCCGTGCCGGAGTACGCGCGGGTTGCGGCCCACCACGCCTGCTTGCGGTTCAGGAGGTCAGGGTCAGCCTGAGCAACCACCCGCGCGTGCAGGGCATGTTGGGCGTTCAGGGTCAGGGGGCGAGCGTCGGCCTGCCTGGGCACGCCCCGCAGATACCCGTGTTCGGCCAGGGAGACGAATGTGGAGCGTGGGCAGCCCTTCGCGAGCGTGCTGGGTGAACCCTGCACGGACCCCTGCGCGGCGGCCCAGGCGTCGCGGGGGGTGAGGCCCTGCCGGGCACCCTCAAGTGCCCAGCTGGTCAGCTGCTCATACACCGTTCCAGTCTGACGTTTTTCACCCTTTGGAACGCTCTTTTTCCCGGCTGTCATGCCTCAGCGTACACCCCCCGGGCGTCCAGACGGCCCGGACGCTCCGGGGGTGGGTCGGCTACAGTTTCAGGTGTGAACCAGTCCCCCACCGAGCCGCTGAAGCGGACGCCCCTGCATGCCGCGCACCTGCGCGCCGGAGCCCGAATGGTGCCCTTCGGCGGGTGGGACATGCCCGTGCAGTACGCGGGCGTGAAAGCCGAACACGACGCCGTGCGCAACGCCGCCGGCGTGTTCGACGTGTCCCACATGGGCGAGTTCCGCGTGCAGGGCCCCGGCGCACTGGCGTTCCTGCAACACGTCACCACCAACGACGTCAGCAAACTCAAGCCCGGCCGCGCGCAGTACAACTGGCTGCCGGGCGTCTCGGGCGGCCTCGTGGACGACATCTACATCTACATGGTCGCCCCGGATGAATACCTGACGGTCGTGAACGCCAGCAACATCGCCAAGGACTGGGCGCACCTCCAGCAGCACGCCGGCGAGTTCGACGTGACCCTGACCGACGAGAGCGACCGCTGGGGCCTGCTCGCCGTGCAGGGTCCCCAGACCGAGAGCCTGCTGCAACCCCACACCGACACCGACCTGAGCGCCAAGAAGAAGAACGCCTTCTTCCCCGCGAAGCTCTTCGGCTTCGACGTGATGCTGGCCCGCACCGGGTACACCGGCGAGGACGGCTTCGAGGTGTTCGTGGACGCCAGCGAGGCCGAGACCGTCTGGGACAAACTCCTGGCGATCGGCCTGACGCCCGCCGGACTGGGCGCCCGCGACACCCTGCGCCTCGAAGCGGGCTTCCCGCTGTACGGGCACGAATTCAGCGACACCATCCACCCGCTGAGCAGCACGTACAGCTGGGTCGTGAAGGACAAGACCCACGTCGGGCACAAGCACATCCGCAGCACCCCCACCCAGACCCTGGTCGGCCTGAAGCTGGAGCGCGTGCCCGTCCGCGAGGGCTACCCCGTCAAGGTCGGCGGTGCGGTCGTCGGGCACGTCACGAGCGGCACGAGCAGCCCCACCTTCGGGCACCCCATTGCCATGGCCCTCGTGAACGCCGAGCACGCCGGAGCGGACGTCTTCGACGTCGAGGTGCGTGGCAAGGACCACACCGCAACCCGCGTCGCCCTGCCCTTCTACAAACGCTGACCCGCCGCCCACGTAGGCCCGCACACACCCCCCACCCCCGAAACCCGGAGAATACGACCATGACCACCACTCCCACCGAACTGAAGTACGCCGCCTCCCACGAATGGCTCGCCGCGGACGGCACCGTCGGCATCACCGACTTCGCGCAGGACCAGCTGGGCGACGTCGTGTACGTCGAACTGCCCGAAGTGGGCCGCGTCGTCGAAGCCGGCGAGACCATCGCCGTCGTCGAGAGCGTCAAGACCGCGTCTGACATCTACGCGCCCGCCAGCGGCACCATCGTCGCCGTGAACGACGCCCTGAGCGGCACGCCCGAACTCGTGAACAGCGCCCCCTACGAGGGCGGCTGGCTGTTCAAACTCGACGTGACCGGCGAAGGCGACCTGATGGACGCCGCCGCGTACGAAGCCGCGAACTAAACCATGCGCGCCGGGCTGTGGGCTATGAGGTTCATGGCCCGCAGCTGTCTCATGGCTGGGCGCAGACCACGCTGCCCGACCACCGATCTCACCCCCAGGAGTACTCCATGACCCGTTCCCTGACTGATCTGCTTCAGACCGCTGATTTCCTCGACCGTCACGTCGGCCCGACCGCCGCCGAACAGGCCGCCATGCTCGCGGAGCTGGGCGTGGGGAGCCTGGATGAACTGAGCGACACGACCCTGCCCGAGAGCATCCGCTTCACGGGTGACCTGAACGTGGGCGGCCCGGTCACGGAAGCGCAGGCGCTGGCTGACCTGAAGGCGGTCGCGGCGAAGAACAAGGTGTTCCGCAGTTACATCGGCATGGGGTACAGCGGCACGCACACGCCGGGCGTGATCCTGCGGAACATGCTGGAGAACCCCGGCTGGTACACCGCGTACACGCCTTACCAGGCGGAGATCAGCCAGGGTCGCCTGGAGATGCTGCTGAACTTCCAGCAGGCGATCATGGACCTGACCGCCATGCCCGTGTGCAACGCCTCGCTGCTGGACGAGGCGACCGCCGCCGCCGAGGCCATGACCCTCGCCAAACGCGCCGGGAAGAGCAAGGGCACCACGCTGTACGTCGCGCAGGACGTGCACCCGCAGACCATCGACGTGATCCGCACCCGCGCGGAGTACTTCGGGTACGACATCGTCACCGGACCCGCCGACGCCGAACTGCCCGAAGGCACCTTCGCGGCGCTGGTGCAGACGCCCGGCACGTACGGCGACCTGCACGACCTCTCCCCCATCGCCGAGCGCGTGCACGCCAGCGGCGGCCTGCTGATCGCCGCGACCGATCTGCTGGCCAGTGCCCTCGTGAAACCCGTCGGTGAGATGGGCGCGGACATCGTAATCGGCAGCGCGCAGCGCTTCGGCGTGCCCATGGGCTTCGGCGGGCCGCACGCGGCGTTCCTGGCGTGCCGCAGCGACTTCCAGCGCAGCATGCCCGGCCGCGTGATCGGTGTCAGCAAGGACGTGAAGGGCCGCCCCGCGCTGCGCATGGCGATGCAGACGCGCGAGCAGCACATCCGCCGCGAGAAGGCCACCAGCAACATCTGCACCGCGCAGGCGCTGCTGGCGAACATGGCCGCTGCGTACGCCGTCTACCACGGCCCCGAAGGCATCAGGACGATTGCCGAGCGCACGCACCGCCTGACCGGCATCCTGGCGCGCTTCCTGACGGAGGCTGGCGTTGAACTAGTCAACGGAGAATTCTTCGACACGCTGACGTTCAAGGGTGACGCCTCTGCCATCCGGAGCCGCGCTGAAGGCATGGGCATCAACCTCCGCTACGAGAACGACCTGATCTCGGTCAGCCTGGATGAAACCACCACGCCCGCCGACCTCGAAGACCTGATTGAAGCGATTGCCGGAACCCGCCAGAACGACAACGGTCAGGAGTTCAAGGTGCTGTCCGAGTACCAGCACAAGTTCGTGGACGGCATCCCCGCCGACCTGAAGCGCACCTCGGACTACCTCTCGCACCCGGTGTTCAACACGCATCACAGCGAGCACGGCATGCTGCGGTACCTGAAGAGCCTGGAGAACAAGGATTACAGCCTGACGCACGGCATGATTCCGCTGGGCAGCTGCACCATGAAACTGAACGCCACGACGGAAATGATTCCCGTGACGTGGCCCGAGTTCGGCCAGCTGCACCCCTTCGCGCCCAAGGATCAGACGGAAGGCTACGCGGAGATGCTGGCGGAACTGGAGGCGTGGCTGGCGGACATCACTGGGTACGACGCCGTGAGCCTCCAGCCGAACAGCGGCGCGCAGGGTGAGTACGCGGGCCTGCTGGTCATCCGCAAGTACCACGAGAGTCGCGGCGAGGCGCACCGCACCATCTGCCTGATTCCCGCATCCGCACACGGCACGAACCCCGCCAGTGCCGCCATGATGGGCATGCAGGTCGTCGTCGTGAAGACCGACGAGGACGGCAACATCGACATGGACGACCTGAAAGCCCAGGCGGAGAAGCACAGCGAGAACCTGGGCGCGCTGATGATCACGTACCCCAGCACGCACGGCGTGTACGAGGAACGCGTCATGGAAGCGTGCGAGCTGATCCACCAGCACGGCGGGCAGGTGTACCTGGACGGCGCGAACATGAACGCCCAGGTCGGCCTGACCAAACCCGGCCTGATCGGCAGCGACGTGAGCCACCTGAACCTGCACAAGACCTTCGCCATTCCCCACGGGGGCGGCGGCCCCGGCATGGGCCCCATCGGCGTGAAGGCGCACCTCGCCCCGTTCCTCCCGAACCACGCCGTGCGCCCCACCTCGGGCAGCAGCACGGGGGCCGTCAGTGCCGCGCCGTACGGCAGCGCCAGCATCCTCCCCATCAGCTACCTGTACATCCGCCTGCTCGGCGCGCACGGCCTGAAAGTCGCCACGCAGGTCGCCCTGCTGAACGCCAACTACATCGCCCACCACCTGAAAGGCGCGTTCCCCGTCCTGTACACTGGCCGCAACGACCGCGTGGCGCACGAGTGCATCATCGACCTGCGACCCCTGAAAGCCGAGAGCGGCATCAGCGAGGAGGACGTCGCCAAGCGCCTCATGGACTACGGCTTCCACGCCCCCACCATGAGCTTCCCCGTGCCCGGCACGCTGATGATCGAACCGACCGAGAGTGAACCCAAAGCGGAACTCGACCGGTTCATCCAGGCGATGCTCGGCATTCGCCGCGAGATTCAGGACGTGCAGGACGAACTGATCACCGCTGCCGACAGCCCGCTGAGGCACGCGCCCCACACCCAGGCCGACCTGATCGACATGGACTGGAACCGCGCGTACAGCCGCGAAACCGCCGCCTACCCCACCAGCACGCAGAAACAGTGGAAATACTGGCCCAGCGTCAACCGCGTGGACAACGTCTACGGCGACAGAAACTTCGTGTGCTCATGCCCACCGGTTGAGGACTGGGTCGAGGCGTAGGTAAACGTTCGCCTGGCGGTTATTTCAGCCGGTTGCAATTACGCCAACAGCGTAATAAACTCCGAAAATGACCCTGCTTGATGATGTGCTAGTGAAATACAAAGCCCATATAAATGCACCTCAACTTGTTAGCCCACTCGTGACCAAACTAAGATATAGGACTGGAGTTGAAAGTGTTACTTTTTCCGGATCTTATGCCAAGGGTACAGCAGTCAGAGTGGGCAGCTCAGGTTCAGATATTGATCTTTTTATATCTTTCAGTCCTTCATCATATACATTACGCGGTGCCTACGAAGATATTTATGAATTTGCCTCGAGTAACAATTTAGCCCCCAGAAGGCAGAATGTCTCTATAGGTATAAACTTTAATGGAATTAAGGTAGATTTGGTTCCTGCTCGCAGACAAGAGGGCTACACCAATTGGCACAGTCTCTATGTCAGCAAAGCTAGCACGTGGACGCAAACCAATGTGGCTCAACACATTCAAACCGTTTCTAACTCCAACAGAATTAGCGAAATCAAGCTAGGAAAGATATGGAAGAGGCTTCACAACATAGACATCCCCGCTTTTTATTTAGAACTTATTTTCATCCAGGCTCTTAAGTATAAACAGCAAGGCAATTTATCCGCCAACTTTCAAGCAGCACTAGATTATTTAGCAAGCGAAATAACGACCTTAAAAATAGTTGATCCATCGAACTCCAACAATATAATATCTGATACTTTAACGCCCACCCAGAAATTCTCAGTGGCGTCAGCCGCCAAACATGCAGCGAAAGCTACCTATTGGAGCGATGTTATATGGTGAAGTCAGACCACAAATTGCAAGAGGTTTACCAACAGATTCAAGGACAGTTCGTTGAAAAGCTAAGCAATGGTCGAGGAGTTTTTGGGCATCCAGGAACAAAAGGTGAGGTATCGGAGGCAGAGTGGATAGCTTTGCTGGGCGAATATTTACCACATAGATACAAAGTTAATCGCGCCTTTGTGATGGATCACGGAGGAAACGTGAGCGATCAGATTGACTTAGTTATCTATGATTCCCACTTCACTCCGCGTCTTTACTCCCAGCAAGGCAGTCAATTCATACCCGCAGAGAGTGTATATGCAGTATTTGAAGTTAAGCAGAATCTTTCACGCGAGAACATTACATATGCACAAGACAAAGCACAGTCTGTAAGGAAGCTCATTAGGACTAGTAGCAATATAACACATGCTGGCGGCACCTTTGAGGCTAGAAAACCTCCCGAGATCATAGCAGGTATACTCACATACGAATCAGATTACTCTCCAGCGATTAGCGAAACCGCTATGGCACATCTAAAGAATACAGATCCCCAAAAGATCCTGAATTTGGGATGTGTTGCAAGCTCAACCTCTTTCACGTTTGAGGACGGAAATTTTATTCAAACAGACAAGCTGCCTATTGCCATGTTTTTTATGAATTTTTTACGTCTTTTACAGAAAATGGGATCCGTTCCTGCAATAAATTACACTGACTACCTCAATTCACTCAACGAATAACACATGAAACATGTCATTCTTTCTCACCTTATGCCGTCGTAATTGAAGCGCGAGAGCCTTATAACAAGCTCAGACAGAAGGGCCGCACTCCTCCCCCGAGTGCGGCCCATCTCTTTTCCCTCTTACCTCTTGCTGCTGTGGTCGCCTTCCTGGAATTCTTCGATCATCTTGGCGTTGAAGGCGGGGATGTCGTCGGGGTTGCGGCTGGTGACGATGCCTTTGTCCACGACGACCTGCTGGTCGACCCATTCGGCGCCGCCGAGGGTGAGTTCGTGTTTCAGGCTGGGCCAGCTGGTCATTTTCAGGCCTTTGCTGATGCCGGTTTCGCTGAGGCTCCAGGGGCCGTGGCAGATGGCGGCGATGGGTGCGCCGTGGTCGTAGAACGCGCGGACGAACTTCATGGCGTAGGGGTCCAGGCGGAGTTTGTCGGGGTTGACGGTGCCGCCGGGGAGGAGGAGGCCGTCGTAGTCGCTGGGGTTGGCCTGCGTGACGGTGTGGTCGACGTCGTACTTGGCCTGGGGTTCCATGTCGCCTTTCATGCTCTGGATCTGCCCGGTTTTGAGGCTGATGAGGTGCGTGGTGGCCCCGGCGGCTTCGAGGGCTTCGCGGGGTTTCACGAGTTCGACCTGTTCGACGCCGTCGGCGGCGAGGATGGCGATGGTTTTGCCTTTCAGGGGTTGGTCGGTCATGCGTTCAGCGTGCCGTGTTGGTGGGTGCGGGGCGTGATGGTGGTCTGAAGGCGCGTTGAGGCGGGGTTGAGGGGGGCTTGAGTTGGTGTGGGTTCTTGCCTTGCGCGCCTGGGGCGTGTGATGGGGTGGGAGGCATGACACTGACAGACGAGTTCGCGAAGGCCTTGCAGACCGCCGAGCAGTCCGGGGACGTGACGGGGTTGCTGGCCCTGCACGCGGGGGACGTGACGCTGCGGAACCTGACCCAGCAGACCTGGGAGGGCGCGGAGGGTGCGCGCGAGTTCTGGGAGGCGTACCTGCGCAATTTCGAGGAGGTGCGCAGTGAGTTCACCCGCGTGCAGGAGGAGGGCGGTCTGGGCGTGCTGGAGTGGACGGCGTCGGGTCGCCTGCCGGGCGGGCGGCAGATCTCGTACCGGGGCGTGAGCCTGCTGGACGTGCAGGATGGGAAGGTCTCGGCGTTCCGCACGTATTACGACAGCGCGGCGTTCGTGGTGGCCACCCCCGCCTGATCGTCAAGCGAGGAACGCGCCCGCCCCGGCACAGGCCAGGGGCGGGCATTGTTCATCCCTCTCCGCTGGGAGAGGGATGTGCGAAGCAGCGGAAGGGAGAGGAGGCCTTACTTGTCCGTGCCGGGCGTGGTCACTTCGACGGCGGTGAGGGTCTCGGTGACGCGGAAGGTGTGGGGGGCGCCAGCGGGCACGTGGTAGGAGTCGCCGGGCTGGAGGCTGATCGTCTCGCCGTTCACGATCAGGTCGACTTTGCCTTCAATGACGTACCCGAGGGTTTCGTACTCGTGGGTGCGTTCGGGTTTGTCGGCGTTGGGTTCCTCGCGGTGCCACAGGCGCATGCTGCTCTGCTGCCCCTTGACGAGGTGGTGCTCGCCGTCGGTGCCGTGGGTGGTGTCGCTCTGGCTGACCTTGTACTGGCTCATGCGGCTTAGCCTGCGCCGTGCGGGTGGGTGCGGGCGTGATGGGCGCCTGAAGGCGGGTTCACGCGGGGTTGGGCGGAACTTGAGCCGGGAGGGCCGCTCACCTGTGGACAGGCAGGAGGTTGTGCTCCTCCCCTTCATGGGGGACTGGCACAGCTCGCCCCGCGAGAGGCTGGGAGGGGGTGTCCATGGGCGCCGCCCGTCTCTTTTCCCCGCTCTTCTGCGTCTATCTGCGTCTTGTCTCATAGGCATGCCTGCCGCGTTCCCGTGCTGGACGCATGCCCCGGCGGCCCAGTTCTTTTTGTCGTCTCAGTCGCATTTTTGGGCCTCTGGCGGGTTGAGCGGGTGTGGGGTACACTGGGCGTCTCCGGCTGCCCGGTGGGTGGCTGCCAGAAAGGGGGTGAGGTGCTGCCTTGGGAACGAAAGAAGAGGTTCGTTCGCGCCTGAACATTGCGGATGTGGTGGGCGAGTACGTGCAGCTCTCCCCCGCCGGGCGCGGCCGCCTGAAGGGCCTGTGTCCGTTCCATAAGGAGAAGTCGCCGTCGTTCCAGGTGGATACGGAGCAGGGCTACTTCTACTGCTTCGGGTGCAAGGCGGGCGGCGACGTGTTCAGTTTCGTGCAGCGCACCGAGAACCTGAGTTTCGGGGACGCGATGCGCAAGCTCGCGGAGCGCGCCGGGATTCAGGTGGAGGCCCGCTACGGGGAGCGGTCGAGCCGGGACGTGTTCGATGTGAACGCGTTCGCGCTGGCGTACTTCCGTGAGCACCTGCACGGGCCTGCGGGCGAGGCGGCGCTGGCGTACCTGCGGCGGCGTGGGCTGACGGACGCGACCATCGAGGCCTTCGAGGTGGGCTTTGCGCCGGACGGCTGGGACGGCCTGCTGAAGCACGCGCGGGTGAAAGGCGTGTCGGAACGGCAGCTGCTGGAGGCCGGGCTGCTGATCGAGAACCCGGAGTCTGGGCGGGTGTACGACCGCTTCCGCGCACGCGTAATGTTCCCCATCCGCGATCACCTGGGTCGGCTGGTGGGCTTCGGGGGGCGCGTGCTGGACGACAGCAAGCCGAAGTACCTGAACACCCCGGAGACGGACGTGTTCCGCAAGGGTGAACTGCTGTACGGGCTGGACAAGGCCCGCCTGGGCCTGAAGAACGGCGGGGAACTGGTGGTGGTGGAAGGGTACATGGACGTGATCACCATGCACCAGCACGGCTTCACGGGGGCGGTGGCGAGCCTGGGCACGGCCCTGACCGCCGAGCACGCGACGCTGCTGGAACGGCTGGGCGCGCAGAGTCTGGTGCTGCTGTTCGACCGTGACGAGGCGGGCCTGAAGGCGACCCTGTCGGGTCTGGATCAGGTGCTCGGCGCGAAGTTCCGCGTGCGCGCCACGAGCGTGCCGAGCGGGAAGGACCCGGCGGACACCCTGCTGGCGGGGGATACCGAGCAGCTGCGCACGGCCCTGAGCAGCGGTCTGGACGAGGTCCGCTACCGCGTGCAGGCCGCCATCGAACGGCACGGGGTGGGCACCAGCGAGGGCAAACGCCGCATCCTGATGGAGTTGCTGCCGCGCATGCAGAACCTCGACCCCCTGGACGAGATCGCCGAGGGCGTGCGCGGCGCGGCGTGCGAGACGCTGGGCATCAAGCCCGAGGCGCTCATGGAATGGATCGCCAGCAAGGCCAAGAGGCGCACCCTGACGGACACGCATCTGGCGGGCATGACGAGCACGCGCAGCGAGGAGGACCGCGAACTGGCCCTGCTCAAGCAGCTGCTGGTCGATCCGTCGCTGCTGGCGAAACTGGACGGCAGCATGCCGTGGCGTAACGAGTCGGTGCGTAAGGTGATGCTGGCCGCGCGCGGCGCGCAGACGCCCGACGACATTCTGGACGTGTTCCGTGGTCAGCCCGAGGAGCAGCTCCTGATCCGCCTGATGTTCGAGGGCCGCGACGCGGGCACCATCGGCCGGGAGAACAGCCACCAGTACGAGCAGAAAGTGAACGGTTACGCGGCCGCCGCCGTGGACGACATTCAGGTGACGCTCAGCATCGACGCGATGCGCGCCGAGGTCGACCTGCTGAAGAAACAGGTGCCCTCTGCCGCCCCCACCGAGCAGCTGGGCCTCCTCCGGCAGATCCAGGACCTCCAGCGCGCCATCGAAGCCGAGAAACGCGTCCGCGGCGCCGCGCGGGCGTAGGCGCCATGACCCTCTCCCCCTGTGGGAGAGGGTGCCCCGCAGGGGCGGGTGAGGGGGCGTGTGACCGCCCCTGCTCGCCCTGCGTTTTACACGTCCCCGCCCCATTCCAGCCCGTGCTGTGTCCACGCGGCTTCGATGTGCGTGAGGACGTCCAGCGGCAGCGGGCCCTGCTGGACGAGGTCAATGTTGCGTTCGAGGTTCTGGATGCTGGCGGTGCCGACGATGGCGCTGTGGACGCCGGGGGCGTACGCGGTGAAGCGCAGGGCGAGGTCGAGCCAGTCGAGTCCGGCCTGCTGGCGGATGGATTCCATGTTCAGGGTGCGCAGGCGCTCCCAGTACGTTTCGGCGTAGTCGCCTTCGGGGCGGTCCGTGAAGCGCCAGGCGGCGTTGGCGATGGGGCGTTTGGCGATGACGCCCATCCCCGCGTCGTTGGCGGCGGGCAGCAGCTGGCGGCGGCTGAACTGGTCGGCGAGGTTGACGCTGGTCTCGACGCTGCCGAATCGGCCGCTCTGAATGGCCCAGGCCAGAGCTTCGTTCTCGCCGCTGTACGCGGCGACGCGAATCAGTCCGGCGGTGCGGGCGTCGTCGAGCGCGCCGAGGAGGTCGTCGCGGCGCAGGGTCTCGGCGGGGCAGGAGTGCAAGTGGAAGATGTCGATCCAGTCGCAGCGCAGCCGGGTGAGGGCCTGTTCGATGCCGAGGCGGATGGCCTGCGGCGTCCAGTCGTCGGCGCCGTCGGCGCTGTACCCGCCCTTGCTGCTGAGGATGAAGTCGTGGCGGCGGTAGGCGAGGTGCCGGCCGATGCGTTCCTCGCTGAGGCCGTAGCCGCGCGCGGTGTCGACCAGGGTGATGCCCCGGTCGATGGCGCGGTTGAGCAGGGTGCCCGCGTGGTCTTCACTCAGTGCGCCGTCGCCGATCTGCCCGGCGCCGAGGCCGAGGAGGCTGACGCGCAGGCCGGTGGTGCCGAAGTCCCTCTGTTCCATGACGGGTATTGTGCGCTGCTGGCGTTCAGCTCGTGGTGAGGTTCAGGTCAGCCTGGGCGTCCTGTTCGGCGCGGAACTGGAGTTCGTACAGGTCGCGGTACAGGCCGCCCGCCGCGAGGAGTTGCGCGTGCGTGCCGTCCTCGGTGACGCGCCCGGCGTCCATGACGAGGATGCGGTCGGCGTTCCGGATGGTGCTGAGACGGTGGGCGATGACGAAGGTGGTGCGGCCCTGCATGAGGCGTTCCAGCGCGGCCTGCACGAGCGCTTCGGATTCGTTGTCCAGGGCGCTGGTGGCCTCGTCGAGGATCAGGATGCGGGGGTCTTTCAGGATGGCGCGGGCGATGGCGACCCGCTGGCGCTGCCCACCGCTGAGTTTCACGCCGCGTTCCCCGACGACCGTGTCGTACCCGTGCGGGAAGGCGCTGATGAACTCGTGGGCGTTCGCGGCGCGGGCGGCGGCCTCGACCTCGTCGGGGTGCGCGCCGGGGCGGCCGTACAGGATGTTCTCGCGAATGCTGCCGCTGAACAGCAGCGTCTCCTGCGGCACGAGGCCCACCTGGGCGCGCAGGTCCGCCAGGGCGTAGTCGCGCACGTCCCGGCCGTCCACGCGCAGGGTGCCGCCCGTGACGTCCCAGAAGCGCGGGATGAGGTTCACGAGGGTGGTCTTCCCCGCCCCGCTCGGCCCGACCAGCGCGACGACCTGCCCGGCGGGAACGTCCAGTGTCACGTCGCGCAGCACGGCGGCCCGCGTCCCTTCAGTCTCACCGTCATAGGTGAAGGACACGCCGTCGAAGGAAACGCGGCCCTCGGCGCGGGCCAGCGGGGCGGGCTGCGCGGGCTGCGGCAGGTCGCTGCGTTCGTCGAGCAGTTCGAAGATGCGGCCCGACGCGCCCAGCGCCTCCTGGAACTGGTTGAACACGCCGGTCAGCGCGACGACCGTGCCGCCCACCTGCAGCGCGTAGAACAGGAACGTCACGAGGTTCCCCGGCGTGAGGCTGCCCGCCATGACCAGCCGCCCCCCGTACCACAGGACCACGGCCAGGGCGCCGAAGGTCAGGAAGCTCATCACGCCTGCCATGAGCGCCTGAAGCCGGGCGCGTTTCAGGGCGGCCAGGAAGCTCTGCGTGACGCCCTGCCCGTAGCGGCCCTCCTCCACCCCTTCGGCGGTGAAGCTCTGCACGACCCGCACGCCGCTGATGGCCTCCTCGGCGCTGGCGTTCGCGCCCGCCACCGCGTCCTGCACCTCGCGGCTCACGCGGCGGATCCGCCGCCCGATCGTCACGGCCGTCCCGATCACCAGCGGGATAACGGCCAGGGTCAGCAGGCTCAGGCGCGGACTGGTCGTCACCAGCAGCACCACCGCGCCCACCAGACTCACGGACTGCGCCGCCAGCTGCGCCAGCGCCGTACTCGTGACCGTCTGCACGGTGCCCACGTCCGAGGTCAGGCGACTCGTCAGGTCCCCGGTCTTGTGCTCCCCGAAAAAGCGCGGCGAGAGCGTCAGCAGGTGCGCGAACACCGCCCGGCGCAGGTCCGCCACCACGCCCGCCCCCACCCGCGACAGCAGGAACGACTGCGCCGCCCCGAACAGCGCCGACAGCGCGAAGATCCCCAGCAGCGCCACCACCGTCCGGTCCAGCTGCGACGTGTCCGTGGACCCCACCCGCAGGAACGACGCGTCGATCAACCGCCCGAACAACGCCGGGAACACCAGATTCAACCCACTCGACACCAGCGTCGCCACCACACCCACCACGAACACCCACCGGTACGGCCGCGCGAACGCCAGCAGGCGCACCAGCTGACGCGGATCACGCCTCACACGCGGCGCATCCGGACTCAGGGGCGAAGCAGCACGACCAGGACGGGAGAACATAGGAACAGGGTACGCGGGAAGCGGGAGGGCAGTGGGGAGTGGGGTGTGGGAAGTGGAACAGGAGGCTGCTGCGCAGCGGGACCCAAACCCCTCAGTCAGCTGCGCTGACAGCTCCCCTCAAAGGGGAGCCAAACATCACGCTGCTGCGGAAGCCAGAAAAGTCGATCAGCGGCCCGCACCATCCACCCTGCCCGCTGCCGCAAACCACCACCGGCCGTCGTGCGCGCAGCGCGCGGGCCTACGAGGGGGGCGGAGGATGGCATCGAAGCCAGACCCGTCACCGCCCGACAGAATCACGCCACACGAGTAAAAACTCTTGCCCAGTGCCAACGTAAGCCCCCCCTGCCCCCTTGGGGTAGGGGGCTGGGGGGTGGGGTCATCGGTTAAATCTCAGGCCAGCGCAGCTTCTGGTGCCACGTACGCCAGCTCGAACGCGTCCGCGACGCCCTGGTACGTGAGTTTGCCCTGGTGGGTGTTCAGGCCGAGCATGAGGGCCTTGTTGCGGTGCAGGGCGTTCACGCCGTGGTCGGCGAGCAGCAGCGCGTACGGGAGGGTCTGATTGGTCAGCGCGAAGGTGCTGGTGCGGGGGACGGCGCCGGGCATGTTGGCGACGCCGTAGTGGATGACGCCGTCGACGACGTAGGTGGGGTCGTCGTGGGTGGTGGCGTGGATGGTTTCGACGCAGCCGCCCTGGTCGACGGCGACGTCGACGATGACGCTGCCTTCGGGCATGAGTTTGAGCATGTCGCGGGTGACGAGGTGGGGGGCTTTGGCGCCGGGGATGAGGACGCCGCCGATGAGGAGGTCGGTGGTGGGGAGCAGGTCGCGGATGTTGGCTTCGCTGCTCATCATGGTGGTGATCTTGCCGAAGAAGACGTCGTCGAGGTACGCGAGGCGGCGCTGGCTCACGTCGAGGATGGTGACTTTGGCGCCGAGGCCCATGGCCATCTTGGCGGCGTTGGTGCCGACGACGCCGCCGCCGATGATGGTGACGTGGCCGGGTTGCACGCCGGGGACGCCGCCGAGGAGGACGCCGCGTCCGCCGACGGGTTTCTGGAGGTGGTACGCACCGGCCTGGACGCTGAGGCGGCCTGCGACCTCGCTCATGGGGGTGAGCAGCGGGAGGCTGCCGTCGTCGAGCTGGACAGTTTCGTAGGCGACGCCAGTGGTGCCTGCGGCCAGCAGGGCGTCGGTGAGGGGGCGGTCGGCGGCGAGGTGCAGGTACGTGAACAGCAGGAGGTCGGGGCGGAGGTAGTGGTACTCGCTCTGGACGGGTTCCTTGACCTTGACGACCATCTCGGCGGCCCAGGCGTCGTCGGCACTTCCCAGGGTGGCGCCGGCGTTGACGTAGTCCTGATCCGCGATGCCGCTGCCGAGGCCGGCGCCGTGCTGGACGGTGACGGTGTGGCCGCGGCGGACGAGGGTGGCGACGCCGCCGGGGGTGAGGGCGACGCGGTTTTCCTTGACCTTGATTTCTTTCGGGAGTCCGATGTGCATGGTGTGACCTCGCGGGCCGCGCAGGTGTCTCCTGCCGGCGGGTTGATACTGTGTTGAACGCAAGATTAACAGTTGGTGGCGCAATCAGGATTGCCCGCACATGCCCTTTCCAGCCCATACCCCGCAACGGGGTTGCGCTGATCTGCTATAATGCGCTCCATCATGTCTCAGAGTGATCTGGATGCCATCGACCGGCAGATTCTGGGGATCCTGCAACGGGACGCCCGCATTCCGAACACGGAACTCGCGGACGAGATCGGCCTGACCCCCGCCCCCACCCTCCGCCGCGTGCGCCGCCTGGAAGAGGAAGGCGTCATTCAGCGGTACGTGGCGCTGCTCGACCCGAAGACCGTCGGGCGCGAGCTGATGGTCATCGTGCGCGTCACGCTGGACAAGCAGACGAAGGCGGGCTTCGAGGAGTTCGCGAAGAAGATGCAGGACCGCCCCGAGGTGCTCGAATGCTTCCTGTGTCTGGGGGACATCGACTACCTGCTGAAGGTGTCCGTGCCGGATCTGGACGCGTACCAGCACTTCCTGGTGAACACCCTGGCCGCCATTCCCGGCGTGCGGAACACTGCCAGCACGATCGTCGTGAAGCAGGAGAAGTACACGACCAGCCTCCCACTGGAATAGCCTCCCGCTGGAGTGCCCGGACCCGGTACGCTGGGCGTATGAACACGAGACAGGGGTTCTGGGCGGACCTGTGGGCGTTCCTGCTGGACGAGGCGCTGCGCTGGATCATCGTGGCGGCGTCCGTGCTGCTGGCCGGGGCGGGCATCCTGCTGCTGGACTGGCCCGCCTGGGCGATCCTGGCCGTGCCTGCCGTGCTGATCGGCGCGGGCCTGTGGGCGCTGAACCGCTGGGGCCCGGAACGCCCCCGCTGACCATCGCTGGCTGCGCCGAACCTCAACGAACCCGAATCCGGCGGCGCGGGGCAGGGCACCGCCTCTCATGGACGCTGTGGAAGACTGGGGCATGTCCCGACGTGCCCTGATCACCGCTTCCGTCCTGCTGGGTGCCGCACTGGTCGCCTGCGTGCCCGCCGCCACCAACCCGGCCACCGCTCCAACCACCACGCCGCCGTTGACCGCTGCCCCGGTCACCCCCGCGCCGGTCTCCCCCACTCCTGCGGCGCCCGCGCCCGCCCCGGTGCTGAGCTTCCAGGCGATGCCAGAGCTCACGCAGGCCCCAGTGCGCTCGTTCAGCAGCGCGCCCGCGCAGATCATCGACCCGAACAAGCGCTACCGCGCGGTCCTGAAGACCAGTCAGGGGGACGTGACCCTGGACCTCTACCCGAAGGTCGCGCCGGTCGCCGTGAACAACTTCGTGTTCCTCGCGCTGAACCACTTCTACGACGGCACGCGCTTCCACCGCGTGATCGACGGGTTCATGGCGCAGGGCGGCGACCCCCTGAGCGCCGACACCACCCAGCAGGCCCGCTGGGGCACGGGCGGACCCGGGTACCAGTTCAGCGCGGAACTCGTCAGCGGCGTGCGCTTCGATAAGGCCGGTGTGCTGGGCATGGCCCGCTCGCAGAGCCTGAGTTCGCAGGGCAGCCAGTTCTTCATCACGGTCGCGCCCGCCGACTTCCTCAGCGGGAACTACACGGTGTTCGGGCAGGTCATCGCCGGGCAGGACGTCCTGAACCGCCTTCAGCGCAACTACAACAACAGTGGCCCGATTGCCGGGGCGGGCGCGGACACGCTGCTGGGCGTGCAGATCCTTCAGGAGCAGTGAGATCTGGGCGCTGGGCCGTGAGCTCTGAGCGGTGAGGCGAGCTCCGGCCCGCTGCTGATCGCCGCCCATGGTCCAGAGCCCCCTCCTCATCCCCCAAGGTTGTCTCTCCCCGGCGCGGCGCGCGTGCCCTTTAGACTGTGGGCATGCGTGTTCGCCGTCTGATTCCTGTTGCGTTGGCTGCTGGCGCGGCCCTGTACCTGCGTGGCGTGTACCGCTACCGTGACCCGGTGCGCCTCCCGAAGGTGAACGAGGGCGAGGTCCTGAGTGCCGCCGACGGCGTGGTGGGCTTCGTGCGGCGGGTGGAGGACGGCCGCGCGGACGGGCTGGACGTGCCGGCGCTGCTGGGCACGCCGGGCGCGGCGGACGGCTGGCTGATCGGAGTGACGGTCAGGCCGCTGGACGTGCATTACGTGTTCCAGCCGGTGTCGGGCGCGGTGTCGTACGCGACGCATGTGGGCGCGCGCGTGAACGTGCCGCTGCTGGACGCGGCGGGCACGCTGGGCGCGCTGACGGGCCGCGCGGTGGACACGCTGGTGTCGCGCGGGACGCTGGAGAACGAGCGGCAGGCGGCGGTGACCGCCACGCCGGACGGGGACGTGACCCTGACGCTGGTGGCGGGCCGCGCGGGCCTGAGCGGCACGTCCTTCACGCGGGAGGGGGACGAGGTACGTGCCGGGTACAAGGCCGCGTTCCTGCAGGAGGGTGGGCTGGTGCTGCTGCACGTGCCGCTGGCGTTCACGCCCGCCGTGAGCGTGGGGGACCGCGTGACGGGCGCGGAGACGGTCGTGGCCCGCCGGGCCTGAACAAGCGGGGCTGATCACCGCAGGGGTCACGGAGAAGGGGGCCGGGGTGGGGTATGCTGCCCGGCCCGGCGGGAAGCGGGAAGGGGGTGTGGCGTGAAGACGGAATCGAACGAGCAGCGGTCGGAGCGGCACTCGCCGGAACGGGTCGCGGAGCGGCTGGTCGCCGACCGGAAGGTGCGCGCCGTGGCGCAGGCGGGCAGCTTCGGCACGGAGTTCCAGTGGGCGGGGAGCGTCCCGACGTTCGTGACGTTCGAGCGTGGCCTGCTGAGCGCCCATTCGGACGCGCGGGCGGGCGTGACCGTCGAGCGGTTCCCGTTCGAGAATCTGGAGGCGTGGCGGGACTGGGACGTGGCCCGCGCGGAGGCCCCGCTGGCGCTGCTGGCGACCAGCCGGGTGCTGTACGACCCGACCGGGCATTACGGGCGCATCCAGCGGACGCTGTGGAACCTCAGCGCGTCGCAGCGGGCCGCGCACCGCGCCGAACTGCTGCTAGGCGCGCAGGACGCCCTGAGCGCCGCGCGCGCCGCGCACACGGGCGCCGGGCACGGCGTGCAGGAGCAGCTGCACGCCCTCGCGGACGCCCGCGAGATCGCGCTGACGCTGCTGTACCCAGCGCTGCTGACGTGGCTGCACCTGTGGCCGGAATTCGAGATCCGCCTGCCGCACGCGTGGCGCGCCTCGGCCGGACTGCGCTTCCCGAAGGCGGTGTATCACCTCGAGAGCCTGTACGCGTTCGGCGGCGAGCCGGAGGCCCGGCGGGTGCTGCTCGCCACGCGCGGCCTGGGCCTCGTGGAGCAGGAGCGGCGGGCGCGGGCCGCGTTCCAGGTCGGGTACTACGACGGTGCGGTCCGCTACCTGCGCGACGAGACCGCCCGCACGCACCGCGAGGACCTCCAGCGGTGGCTGAACCTCACGCCCGCGCGGCGCGAGAAGCTCGGCACGCTGATGGGCGTCACGCGCTCCCCGCTGGGCCCGGCGGCACTGAATATCGTGCAGGACCTGCTGGAGGCAGTGCGGGAAGGCGAGTGAGTGGGAAGTAGGAAGTGGGCAGTGGATGGATCGCCGTTCCACTTCCCACTCCCCAAACAGCGCAGGGCGAGCCTTCCAAATGGCTCGCCCTGCTGCTGGTTTCCGGTTTACGCGCTGGCGGTGTCGAGAACGGTGCCGGTGCGGACGGTGATGGTGCGTTTCTGCGCGGCCTCGCTGCGGGGCACACGGAGGGTCAGGGTGCCGTGCTGCAGGTCCGCCTCGACCTTCGTGAGGTCGTACTTGGCGGGGACGCTGAAGGTGCGGGCGAGGGTGCCGTGGGCGCGTTCGACGCGGTGGGCGGTGCGGCCCTCGCGGCGGTCGTAGGTGCGGGTGGCCTGGACGGTCAGGGTCTGATTTTCCGCTTCAATCTGCACCTGATCGGGGGCGATGCCGGGCAGGTCGAGGGTGAGTTCGAGACCGTCCTCGTCCTCGTGCACGTCGACGGGCGGGGCGAAGCGGGCGGGCGCGGCGGGCTGGCCGAAGGCGCGGTCCATGCGCTGGGTGAGTTCCTCGATTTCACGGAAGGGATCGAATCGCATCATCACTGTACCTCCTGAGACTGGAAGCGCGCCGCACTCTTGCATGACATCTGAGTGCCTTGCGCTAAACTACGGTCATAGTAAAACCTGAGTGCATTCATGTCAAGTTTGGTGCGCCGCACCCTCCCCTACCGGGCCGGACGGGCGACATGACACCCCGGCGCCCGGCGGTGTACACTCCACAAGGCCCGCGCCCCGGCGCGACCCACAACTCCACACCACGTCCCTTTCCCGGCAGTCCCGTGAGGCTGCACCCGCCCCGTGAGGCAGGAGAAGGAGCCCCATGAACCACCCAACCCCGACCCGTCAGCCCGCGCTGCACGGCCTTTTTTTTATGGCCCGCCCCGGAGGACACCGTGACGCCTAAAGCCACGATCCTCACCGCCGACGAGGTCCGCCGCGCCCTGACCCGCATCGCGCACGAGATCATCGAACGCAACAAGGGCGCCGAGAACCTCGCCCTGATCGGCGTGCACACCCGCGGCATCCCCCTGGCCCGCCGCCTCGCCGAGAAACTCAGCACCCTGGAAGGCGTGGACGTCCCCACCGGCATGCTGGACATCACCCTGTACCGCGACGACCTCAGCGAGGTCGCCCAGCAGCCCATTATCCGCGAGACGCAGGTACCCTTCGACCTGCGCGACCGCCGCGTGATCCTCGTGGACGACGTGCTGTACACCGGCCGCACCGTCCGCGCCGCGCTGGACGCCCTGATCGACCTCGGCCGCCCCGCCGGCATCCAGCTGGCCGTGCTGGTGGACCGGGGGCACCGCGAACTCCCGATCCGCGCCGACTACGTCGGCAAGAACCTCCCCACCGCCGCCAGCGAGGTCGTGAAGGTCAAGTTGCAGGAAACCGACGACGTGGACAGCGTCGAACTGTGGGACATGGAGGCGCTGCGATGAACGCGCCGACCAGCATGGGCGCCCGCCCACCCCACCTCCTGGACTTCCAGGACTGGACGCCCGAACGCCTGGGCGCCATCCTCGACAACGCCGACACCATGCTCCAGGTGCTCGACCGGCCCGTGAAGAAAGTTCCGGCCCTGCAGGGCCTGACGGTCTGCAACGCGTTCTTCGAGAACAGCACCCGCACCCGCACCAGCTTCGAACTGGCCGCCCGGCGCATGAGTGCCGACGTCCTCACGTTCGCCGCCGGGGCCAGCAGCGTCAGCAAGGGTGAATCCTTACGCGACACGCTGGAAGTCCTGACCTCGTACAAGGTCGACGCGTACATCGTCCGCCACCACGCCGCCGGCGCCGCACATCTGGTGGCGCGCTACAGCGGCAAACCCGTCATCAACGCCGGGGACGGCCGCCGCGCCCACCCCACCCAGGCGCTGCTCGACGCGTACACCATCCGCCAGGAATACGGCAGCCTGGAAGGCAAGAAGATCGCCATCCTGGGCGACATCCGCCACAGCCGCGTGGCACGCAGCAACGCCGAACTGCTGCCCAAACTGGGCGCGCAGGTCGTCCTGTGCGGCCCCGCCACCCTCCTCCCCCCCGGCCTCGCGAAGATGCCCGGCGTGACCCTCACCACCGACCCGCGCGAGGCCGTGCGCGGCGCACACGCCGTCATGGCCCTGCGCCTCCAGCGTGAGCGCATGGCGGGCGGATTCCTCGGCAGCCTCCAGGAATACGCCGACACCTACCAGGTGAACGACACCCTGCTGCAAGAAGCCGAGAGCGGCGCCATCGTCCTGCACCCCGGCCCCATGAACCGCGACCTGGAAATCAGCAGCGACGCCGCCGACGGCCCCCAGAGCCGCATCCTGAAACAGGTCGAGAACGGCCAGGCCATCCGCATGAGCGTCCTCTACCACCTGCTGGTCGGACGGAACTGACCCTTGCCGGACGCGCCCTCCATCGTGGTGCCGGACATCCACGGCTGCTCCCACTTCCTGGAGTGGGTGGAGGCGCGCTTCCCGGACCGTTCGCTGATCCTGCTGGGCGACCTGCTGCACCGGGGCCCAGATTCACGCGCGGCCCTGAGGCGCGCCCTGGACTGGGCCGAGTCGGGCCGCGCGACGCTGCTGTGGGGCAACCACGAACACTGGGTCTGCACCGAGGGCCTGAACCTGACGGGCCGGGCCCGCACCGCGTGGTTCCGGGAACACGAGGCGGAGGTCGTCGCCCAGTACGAGGCCGCCGGGGATGACCTGAACGCCTTCATCACCGATCTGGAACGCTTCCGGGCGCTGGCGCAGCCGTACGTCGTGGAAGGGCCGATGCTCTGCGCGCACGCGGCCCGTCCCAGCCTGGGCGCGCACGCCGACGACCTGCTGGACACCGGGTACCTGTGGGACACGCCCGCCATGGGCCTGCACCCTCTGCCCACGCACCTGCACCCTGCCCTGACGTACTCGGTGCACGGCCACAAGCCGCAGCGTGAGCCGGTCGTGGACCTGCACGGCGAGGGCGTGGTGTACCTCGATCTCGGCTCGGCCTCTACCGGCCGCTTCGGCGTGTGGGATGCCCAGTCCAGATCCATTCATCTGTACGACGAGTCCTGAGGCTCGCTGGAGGACACATGATCACGATTACGAACATCAAGCGCGTCGGGTCGGAGAAGACCGAGAGCGTCACCATCGAGGGCGGCCTGATCAAGGGCTGGAACCTCCCGGAAGAAGGACAGGTCATCGACGGGCAGGGCGGCACGGTCGCGCCCGCGCTGATCGAACTGCACGCGCACCTGCGGGAGCCGGGGCAGACGGAGAAGGAGGACCTGAGCAGTGGGCTGGCGGCGGCGGCGGCCGGTGGGTACGGCACGGTGGTCAGCATGCCGAACACGAGCCCCGTGGTGGATGATCCGGCGATCGTGCGGACGCTGATCGAGAAGGCGGCGGGCCTGGGCTTCGCGCGGCTGCGTCCGGCGGCGGCACTGACGAAAGGCCAGAAGGGCGAGGAACTGGCCGAACTGACCTACCTGAAAGAGGCGGGCGCGGCGATGTTCACGGACGACGGGCGCACGAACGAGAACGCCCGGACGCTGCGCCTGGGGCTGGAAACCGCCGGGAGTCTGGGCATGGTGATCAGCGTGCACGCCGAGGACGCCACCCTGCGCGCGGACGGCGTGATGAACGAGGGGCCGGTCAGCGAGGCGCTGGGCCTGCCCGGGAACCCGGCGGCGGCCGAGGCGGCGCGTGTGGCGCGGGATATCGAGATCGTGGCGGGCCTGCACGCGCAGGGCGTCCCCGCGCGGCTGCACGTTCAGCACCTGAGCACGGCGCGCGCGCTGGATCTGGTGCGCGCCGCGAAGGCGCAGGGCCTCCCGGTGACCTGCGAGGTCTGCCCGCACCACCTGACCCTGACGGACGAGGCGCTGCGTTCTTTCGACGCGATCTACAAGGTCGCGCCGCCCCTGCGCACCCAGGCGGACGCCGACCACCTGCTGGAGGGGCTGCGGGACGGCAGCGTGGACTGCCTCGCCACCGATCACGCGCCGCACACCCGCGCGGAGAAGGAACGGGACCTGCTGGACGCCCCCAGCGGCATCGCGTACATCGAACTGGCGTTCCCGCTGATGTTCACCCGCTTCGGCGAGACGCTGGGTCTGGAGCGCATCCTGGACCTGATGACCGCCGCCCCGGCGCGCGTGATGGGCTGGGACGCCCCCACCCTGGACGCGGGCGCGAAGGCCGATCTGGTCATCCTCGACCTGAGCACCGAACGCCCCGTGAACCCCGCCGAGTTCAGGAGCAAGGCGAAATTCACGCCCTGGGCCGGGGAAACCCTGAAGGGCTGGCCGGTGCTGACCATCGTGGACGGCCGGGTCGCGTACCGGCGCTAAACCGGAAAGAGGGAGTGGGCAGTAGGAAACGGACTTCCACTGCTCACTTCCTCCTTCCCACTTACCGGTCCAGCCGGAAGATCCGCAGGTCGTCGTTCTCCTCGCCCTGAATCAGGTCCGTGAGGAGGCGGGCGGCCTGCACGCTGTACGTGATGCCGTTGCCCCCGTACCCAAGGGCGAACAGCAGGCGGTCGCCCTTCTGCCGGGGGCCGATGTACGCGAGGCCGTCCTTCGTCTCGCCGAAGGTGCCAGCCCAGGCGAAGGCCGTTTCCGGGTGGAGGTGCGGCAGGAGTTTGCCGAGTTTCCGTTCGAGGCGTTTCTGCTTGCTGGGCAGGGCGCGTTCGCGGCGGGCGGGGTTGTGGTGGTTGTCGTCCTCGCCGCCGATGACGACGCGGCCATCCTGGGTGGTGCGGGCGTACAGGTACGGGCGGGCCGTTTCCCAGATCAGGCAGCCGGTGGGCCACAGCTCCCCGTCGGTTTCTGCGATGGGTTCGGTCGCCAGGGCGTAGGAGTTCTTCAGCTGCGCGAGGCGCCTGCCGAGGAACTTCTCGGCCTCGTACCCGGTGGCGACGACGACCCAGCGGGCCTGGATCTTCGCGTGCCGGTCGGTGTGCGCGGTGAATTGATCCCGGTGTTCGTCCAGGCGGGTGACTTCCGTGCGGTCGTACACCCGCGCGCCCCGCGACTGCGCCCGCTGAAGTAGGTGCTGCGCGAGGCGGTACGGGTCGACCTCGCCGCCGTCAGGGCTGAACAGCGCGGCGGGCGCCGTGATCCCGAAGCGTGCCTTGAGGCTGCGGGCATCCAGGTGTTCGACGTTCAGTCCGGCGCGGGTGCGGGCGGCGTGTTCCTGCGCGAGCATGCGGGCGTCGCGGCGGTTGCTGGCGTAGTACAAGCTGCCCCGCTCGCGGAAGCCGCAGTCGTCGGGCAGTTCGGCGGTCAGGTCGCGGACCGTGTCGATCGCGTCGCGGCACAGGTGGTAGGCGCGTTCCGCGTCGGCCTGCCCGATCATGGGGATCAGATCCACGAGGTTCGTGTCGATCTCGTACTGCAGCAGGGCGGTGCTGGCGCTGGTGCTGCCGAACGCGGCGTCACGAAGGTCGGTCACGACGACGTCGAGCCCGGCAGCGCTGAGCGAGTCGGCGAGCAGCGCGCCCGTGATGCCCGCCCCGATGACGAGCACGTCGGCGCGTTCGTCGCCGCTCAGGGGCGGGTAGGTGTGCATGAGGCCGTTCGTGAGTGGCCAGAAGGCGCGTCCGCTGCGGAGATCCATGAGCAGACTGTAGAAAGCTCAGCCGCAGGGCAGGTGCGCGCGTGGCTACGGTTCCCCGCACGGGACGTTCAGGTTTCGTTGTGGGACGCGGATTTACTTCCGGGGCAGGTGCGGTTTCGTGCCCCGGAAGGCATCCGCGCTGGTCTGGGTGGGGAGGCGCACGACCTGCCCGGTGCGGGCACTCTCGTACAGGGCGTCCATGATGACGTGGTCCTGTACGCCCTCCTCGCCGGGTGTCCACGGGGTGTCGCCGCTGCGGATGCACCCCGCGAAGTGGTCGAATTCCAGCGTGAACTGGTCGTACTCGGGGAATGTGGGTTCGTGGGTGCCGTCTTCGCTACTGACCTGCACCTTCAGGCCGTCGTAGGGGAAGGCGGGCTCCATGTTCAGGCTGCCCTTCTCGCCCATCGCACGCAGGGAGGTGGTCTTGAACGCCGCGTAACTCGTCTGGATGGTCGCGCTCACGCCGCCGGGGAAGCCCAGCAGGGCGCTCATGGACGCCTCGACCTCGCGGAATCTCGGGTCGCCGCCGGGCTGGTGCTGCGTGGCGAACACCCACTCGGGTTCCTGCCCGGTGATGAAGCGCAGGGTGTTCAGGCTGTAGATGCCCACGTCCGGCAGCGGGCCGCCGCCCGCCAGCTCGCGCTTGAGGCGCCAGACCTCGGGGTCGTCCTCGACCTGCGCGTGGATGGAGTGCAGCAGCCTCAGGTCGCCCAGCGTGCCGCCCTGCACGGCGTCCCTGGCCGCCCAGTGCTCCGGGGTGTACTGGCAGCGGTACGCGGTCATCAGCAGCACCCCGGCTTCCCGGCAGGCGTCCACGATGGCCTGGGCGTCCTCGGCGTTCACGCCCAGCGGTTTCTCGCACAGGACGTGCTTGCCCATGCGGGCGGCGCGGGTGGCGTACTCGCGGTGCAGGCTGTTCGGCGTGACGATGTACACCGCCTGCACGTCGTCGCGGTCCGCCAGTTCGTCAAACTGCTCGTAGGTGTAGGCGTCCCCGTCGGTCAGGCCCAGGGCGCGCGCGAAGCCCTGCCCCTTGTCCGGCTCGCCACTGACGAGTGCCGCCACGCGGGCGTGTTCGCTGGTCCGCGCGGCGGGAATGAGTTCCTCGGCGGTCAGCTTACCGATACCGACCAGGGCGAAGCCCACCCGCGTGTCCTGCGCTTCGGGCGGCGTGATGTCCGGTTTCAGGGGCATGCTCCACCGTAGAGGCGCGCCCCCGCCGGATGGGGGGACGCGCCTTGAGGGGACCTTACGGGTTCAGAAGAAGCGGCGTTTGCCGGACTTGCCCACCGCCCGCTGCGCCCCACTCAGGAGCGAGTCGATCACGCGGTCGCGTTTGCGGGCGCGGGTGTACTTGGCGCGTTTCTTCTGGCCGTTGCGGGCGGCGACGATGAGTTCCAGGACGACGGGCGCGGCAGCCAGGATGAGGCCCAGCTTGCCGGATCTGCTCTTCACGCGGGTGCGGTTCTTCATGCCCTTCATTACGACACGTGGGGCAGGAAAGTTGCTGAGGGGAAACTCAGGTTCCTTCAGGGACGGTCGGGCTGGCTGCGGCGCGCGTGGGTGGTCGCCAAGTCGTCCAGGGTCTGCCCGGCCAGCAGCAGGTGCCCCCGCGCGGCCAGCAGGTGCGCGGCGTAGCGCGGCACCTCCCCGGCCGTCATGTGGCTGGCCGCCGTGCGCAGGTGGGCGGCGGCGCGTTCGAGTTCGGTGGCGGCGCTCAGGGCGTCCTGGCTGGCCTGGCTGCGGGCGTCTTCTGGATGGGTCATGCGGCCCAGCGTGGCATGTCCACGCTGGCGGGATGGGGTGGCGGCGGGCAGACGCTCCGGCACGTCAGGCGCTAGGCTGGGGCATGACCGCAACTCAGGACCGGCTGGAAGGACTTCGTGGGCAGCTCGTGGCGTGGCGCAGACACCTGCACATGAACCCCGAGGTGGGCTTCGAGGAGCACGCGACCGCCGCGTACATCGAGGCGCAGCTGCGCAGGATGCCGGGCCTGAGCGTGTCGCGCCCCACGGCGACCAGCGTGCTCGCCGTCCTGAAGGGGGGCCTGCCGGGCCGCACCGTGCTGCTGCGCGCCGACATCGACGCGCTACCCATCCACGAGGAGAACACCTTCGAGTTCGCCTCTCAGACCCCCGGCGTGATGCACGCCTGCGGGCACGACGGGCACACGGCGATCCTGCTGGGCGTGGCGCAGCTGCTGTCCGGAGACGCGGGCCGCGTGCCGGGCGAGATCCGCATGATCTTCCAGCACGCCGAGGAGATCGGCCCGGGCGGCGCCGAGGAGCTGGTCATGGAGACCCCGCTGATGGACGGCGTGGACGTCGTGACGGGCCTGCACCTGAACAGCCAGCTGCCCGCCGGTGTGGTGGCCGTGAAGCCCGGCGCGTTCATGGCGGCGCCCGACACCATCGAACTGACCATCCGTGGCAAGGGCGGGCACGGGGCGCACCCCGAGGAGACCGTGGACCCCATCGCGGTGGGCGCGCAGGTCGTGACGAACCTCCAGCATGTCGTGAGCCGCATGGTGGCCGCGCAGGACGCGCTGGTGGTGAGTGTCACGAAGTTTACGAGCGGCACCACCCACAACGTCATTCCGGACACCGCCGAGCTGATGGGCACGGTCCGCACCTTCGACCCGGCGCTGCGCGAGCGGGCCCCGCAGCTGATCGAGCGCGTGGTCAGGGGCATCTGCGAGGCGCACGGCGCCACGTACGAACTGAAGTACGACTTCGGGTACCGCCCGCTGATCAACACCGACTGGGTGGCGGCGCAACTCAAGGACATCGCGCTGGACGTGGTGGGCGAGGGGCGCTTCCGGGACGCGCGGCCCACCATGGGCGGCGAGGACTTCAGCGCGTACCTGGAAAAGGCGCCGGGCGCGTACTTCAACGTCGGGTCCGGCAGCGACGAGGCCGACAGCCGCTGGCCGCACCACCACCCGCGCTTCACCATCGACGAGACCAGCCTGGAGACCGGCGTGCAGATGCTGCGCGCCGCCGCGCTGCGCCTCGCCCGGCCGGAGTAAGGCCCGTGCTGCTGCCCGAGACGGTCGCCAAGCAGATCATCGCCGACCATCAGCGCCGCCCGCGCCACACCGGAGCGCTGGACGGCGTGGAGGGAGTCACGCTGGACAACCCAGGCTGCGGGGATCAGGTGACCGTCTGGGCCGACGTGCAGGGCGGCCGGATCGCGGGCCTGACGTTCAGCGGCAAGGGCTGCGCGATCAGTCAGAGCAGCGCCAGCCTGATGACCGTCGCCCTGACTGGAAAGACCCTGCCCGAGGCGCGGGCGCTGGCCGGGCAGTTCCGGGCAATGGTCATGGGTGAGGCCGACGGCACGCCCGAACTGGGCGACCTGCTGGCTCTGGCGGGCGTCAGCCGCCTGCACGCGCGGCGCAAGTGCGCGCTGCTGCCCTGGCGGGCGCTGGAACAGGCCCTGGCGCCGTCAGGCGCACCCACCCCCGACGAGGGCGCAGGCCGGTGACGACCGCCCACGTGACCTTCGAGGTGACCCTGCCGCCCGGCACGCCACCGGGCACGCTGTTCCTGACCGGCGATCACCGCGCCTGGAGTGACGATCCCACCGGCTGGACGTTCCGGGACGGGCTCCTGCACGCCGACCTGCCGGACGGCCTGCTGGCGCAGGTGAAGGTGCGCCGTATGAATCCGGACGGCACGACCACCGAGGAAGGGGACGTCTGGGGCGGCCGGGCGCGTGCCCACCGCGTCGCCATACGGGGCGACACCACCGTCCCCCTGACCGTGGCGGGATGGCAGGACAGCACGGGCGGGACCGCCCGACCCACGCGCAGCGCCCCACCCCGCGAGGAGACCGTGCTGGACGCCCCCTGGGGCCCGCAGCCCGTGCGGCTGTGGTGGCCCGCAGGGTACGAGGGGCCACTGCCGCTGCTGATCCTGCACGACGGGCAGAACGTCTTCGACGAGGGCCCGACCTTCGCCGGGGACAGCTGGGACGCGGCGGGGGCCGCGCAGGCCCTCGCGGACGCCGGGCACCCGGTGCGCATCGCCGCGCTGCCCGTGAACGACGACCGCAGCCGCCGCTATGTGCCGTTCCCCTTCGAACTGAACGCCTTCGACAGCGGCGCCGACGAGTACGCCGACTGGCTGCGGAACACCCTCCTGCCGCACCTGCACGCCCGCTTCGGGCCCGTCGCCGCGCAGGACACCGCGCTGGCCGGGTCCTCGTTCGGCGGGCTCATCACCGCGTACGCGGGCCTGCGCGACCCCGGCACGTACGGCACGCTGGGCGTGCTCAGCCCCGCCGTGTGGCCCGCCGACTTCGCGTTCCTGCGCTGGATGGCCGGGCGCGGCGACCCGCACGCGCGCGTGTGGGTGGACATGGGCGACCACGAGGGGAGCAGCGTGCAGGCCGCGCAGGAGGTCACCCGGCTGGCCCGCGACCTGACCGCGCAGCTCGCCCCGCACGTCCGTGAAACCCGCTTCACGGTCGGCGAGGGCCACTGGCACGACGAACCCGCCTGGAAGGAGCGGCTGCCCGCCTTCCTGCGCTGGTGGCGGACCGGGCAGGGCTGATCAGCGCAGCAGGTCGCCCGCGATGATGAGTTTCTGGATCTCGCTGGTGCCCTCGTAGATGCGCAGCAGGCGCTGGTCGCGGTAGTAGCGTTCGACGGGGCTGTCTTTCATGTAGCCCATGCCGCCCGCGACCTGCACGGCCTTGTCGGCCACCTGCGAGAGCGCCTCGGTGGCGTGGTACTTGGCGACAGAGGCCATGCGGCGCACGTCCTGGCCCTGGTCGACCATCCAGGCGACCTTCTGCCACAGGACGCGGCTGGTCTGCACGGCGATCTCCATCTCGGCGAGCATGAACTGCACGGCCTGGAATTCCGCGATGGGTTTCCCGAACTGCTCGCGCGCCTGGGCGTGCGCAACGGACAGGTCGAGCAGGCGCTGCATGGCGCCGGTGCTGCGCGCGGCGATGCCGACGCGGCCGTTCGTGAGGATGCCCAGCGCCTCGCGGTACCCGAGGTGCTCGGGCCCCAGGAGGTTCGCGGCCGGGACCACCGCGTCCTGGAAGATGACCTCGGCGCTCAGGGCGCCCTTCTGGCCCATCTTCTCGTCGATCTTGCCGATGCTGACGCCGGGCGTACTCTGCGGCTCGACGAGAAAGGCGCTCATACCCTTGCTGCCGCGCCCGGGGTCGGTGACGGCGATGACGGTCAGGAGGCCCGCGATGGGCGCGTTGCTGATGTAGTGCTTGGTGCCGTTCAGGACATACGCGTCGCCGCGCCGCTCGGCGCGGGTGCGGATGTTCGCGGCGTCGCTGCCGGAGCTGGGTTCGGTGATGGCGAAGCCCGCGACGCACTCGCCGCTCGCCATGCGCGGCAGGAAGCGCGCCTTCTGCTCGTCGGTGCCGAGCTTCACGAGGCCGCTCGTGCCGATGCTGGCGTGCGCGCTGATCACGCCGCCGAAGCCCATGTGGCCCATGCCGAGCGCCTCGTACACGGCGCAGCGGCCCAGGGCGCCCAGGCCGACCCCGCCGTACTCCTCGGGGATGCTCAGGCCGAACAGGCCCAGCCCGGCGGCCTCGCGCAGCAGGTCCTCGGGGACGTGGTTGGTCTCCTCGATCTCGTGCGCGCGGGCTTCGACGCGCGTGAGCATGAAATCGCGGATGATCGCCTGCATGTCGCGCAGGTCGCCGGGCAGCTCGAAGTTCATGTGCCCCCAGGGTACTCCCTGCGGGCGGGACACCTGCGCGCGCGGGCGCGTGGCACCATGGGGGCAGGAGGTGGCGGGCATGACGGACGGGGACAGGCCGAATGGGGACTGGCTGCTGCGCTCACTGGGGCAGGCGGAGGTGCTGCGCGGCGGCGTGCCGGTCGCGTGGCCCGCGCGCAGCGCGGAGGAACTGCTGTGGTACCTGCACGCGCACCCGGACGGCCGCTACCGGCATGACCTGCTGCGGGACCTGTGGGATCTGGAGGACACCCCGGCCGCCGCGAACCGCTTCCGGGTGGCGCTGCACCGGCTGCGGCACGCGCTGGACTTCCCGGAGGCGGTGACCGAGCGGGGCGGGCGGTACGCGCTGCACCCGGACCTGCTGGCGGCCAGTGACACGGCGGCGCTTCACCGGGCGCTGCACGGCGCGCGGGAGGCCGAACTGCCGCGCGCGCAGGAGGAACTGCTGCGCCGGGCGCTGGCGTGCGCGGACGGCGAGTACCTGCCGCACTTGACGGGCGAGTGGGTGCAGGAGGCCCGGCAGGCGCACCGCGCGGCGGTCGTGGAGGCGCACCTGACCCTGGCGCGGCTGCACTGCGCGGCGCACGAGTGCCCGCTGGCGGCGCAGGATCTCGTGCGGGCCGCGCAGACCGACCCGCTGATCGGGGAGGATCACCACCAGCGGCTGATGGCGTGTCTGGCGATGACCCGGGACCGGTACGCGGCGACCGAGTACTACCGCCGCTATCGGCAGTACCTCCTGACCGAGATCGGGGACACGCCGCTGCCGGAGACGGTGGCGTTCGCCGAGCGGCTCAAGGAGGGCGAACTGCCGTGCGTGGACGCGCCGTTCCGCCCCGCCGGTTCCGGCGACCGCACCTGACGGACAGGCAGGCTGGATGAAGGGCCCTGGTCACCGCCGGGGCCCTCGCTGCTGCCGCGCCCAGACGGCCTGAAGTGGGGCCGAGCGGGTCGTAATGCCTTCGTAATGCCCTCACTGGACCCTCACGGCATGGAGGTGTTCCATGCGAGTACTTGATCTGATGACGGCCCCGGTGATCACGGCGGCCCCCACCCTGTCCCTGCCGGACGCGGCGCACCTGATGCGCTCGCGCGGCATCCGCCGCCTGCCGGTGATGGACGGCGCGGCGCTCGTGGGCATCGTGACCGACCGCGACGTGCGCGAGGCGATGCCCAGCCGCGTGTCCAGCCTGTCCCCCTGGGAAGCCACGACGCGACTGGCGGCCGTGTCCGTGGCGGATGTGATGCGCCGCTCGGTGCTCACGACCCGTCCCGACGCGGACGCCCGCGACGCGGCGCACACCATGCTCACCCACCGGGTGGGCGCCCTGCCGGTCGTGGACGCCCAGCGGCGCGTGGTGGGCGTCGTGACCGTCAGTGACGTGCTGCGCGACTACGCGTACGAGGACGGACTCAAGCCCGGTGCCGCCAGTGGCCCGGAGGCGCAGGCGTGAGCGGCCCGCACCACCCGCAGGAAGGCGGCGAGGCCCCGCGCGGCGCGCTGGTCGTGGTGATCACCCTGGTGCTGAGCATCCTGAGCCTGTGGATGCTGGCGCTGGGTGTCCTGCAGGGGCGGGCCTGACATGAGCCGCGCTCCTGAATCCGCCCCGCCCGCCCGGCTGGACCACCACGCGCTGGAACGCTACGAGACCGCGTGGCTGGGCGTGGCGGCGGTCATGACGGCGCTGCTGTTCGTGGGCGTGCTGGCCAGCGTGGTCAGCGGCACCTACCCCCTGCTGGACGCGGGCAGCGGACATGCCCACGACGGGCCCATCGTCCGGGGCCGTGTGGATCCGAAGAATCTGGCCGCGACGCCCTTCGCGAAACCGGGCCTGGTCGTGGACGCGGCCGGGCAGCCCCTTCTGAACGATCAGGGCACCCTGGACGCGTACATCGTGGCGGGGAACTTCACGTTCCAGCCGGCGGTGCTGCGCGTCCCGGCGGGCGTGCCGGTCACGCTGCACGTCACCGCGACCGACGTCGCGCACGGGTTCGAGGTGACCGGCACGAACATCAACGCCGAGATCCTGCCCGGGCACGTCGCCTCCCTGACCGTCACGTTCCGCCACCCGGGTGAGCAGCACGCCATCTGCAACGAGTACTGCGGGGTGGGGCATCACAACATGATCACCCGCTTCGTGGTCGATCCGCCTGCCACAGGCGCCAAGGAGACCCAGTGACCACCGCCCTTCCCTCCCAGTCGGCCCCCAGCGCGGCGCTGCCGGGCCTGGACGCCGCCACGCTGAGCAGCCTCAAGAAGCTCACGCAGTACTACGCCGTGACCGCCTTCATCGCCCTGATGATCGGCGTGCTGCTGGGGCCGCTGCAGGCGCTGAACTACGGCGGCATCAACGTGTATGACTACCCCCTGCTGAAGGTCCTGATCAAGTCGTACTACCAGGGCCTGACGCTGCACGGCGTGCTGAACGCACTGGTGTTCACGCAGTTCTTCATCAGTGGCTGGATGCTGTACCTACCGGTGCGGGACCTGAACGTCCGCCCGAACATGCGCTTTGCGTGGTTCACGTACCTGACCATGACCGCGGGGCTGCTCACGGCCGCCGTGCCCCTGCTGACGAACGACGCGACGGTGCTGTACACCTTCTACCCGCCGCTGGAGGGCAGCCCGGTGTTCTACATCGGCGCGGCCGTGATGGTCGCCGCGAGCCTGCTGGTGGCCGGGCAGGTCGTGTGGCTGTGGCTGGCCTGGAAACGCGCCCACCCGGGCCGCGTGACGCCCGTCGTGACGTACATGAGCGTCGCCACGTGGCTGATGTGGGTCGTGGCGGCGCTGGGCCTGGTCGTCGAGGTCGTGGTCATGCTGATCCCCTGGTCGCTGGGCCTGACCCGCGGCGTGGACCCGCTGCTGGCCCGCACGCTGTTCTGGTGGACGGGGCACCCCATCGTGTACTTCTGGCTGCTGCCGGCGTACATCTCGTGGTACGCGTTCCTGCCGCGGCAGGCGGGTGGCCGCATGGCCAGCGAGGGCCTGACGCGCCTGGCGTTCGCGATGTTCCTGGTGTTCAGCGTGCCCGTGGGCCTGCATCACCAGTACGCGGATCCGAACGTGCAGAACAGCTGGAAGATCATCCACATGTTCCTGACGTTCCTGGTCGCGGTGCCCAGCCTGCTGACCGCGTTCAGCGCCGCCGCGTCGCTGGAGGACGCCGCCCGCGCCCAGGGGGGCCGGGGCCTGATCGGCTGGGTGCGCCGCCTGCCGTGGGGGAACGCCAGCATGACCGCGCAGGTGCTCGCCATGGTGTCGTTCATCTTCGGCGGGGCGGGCGGCATCGTGAACGCCTCCATGGCCTTCTCGCCCGTGGTGCACAACACCGCGTGGATTCCGGGGCACTTCCACATCACGGTCGGGACCGCGACCACCCTGACGTTCATGGGCGTGATGTTCTGGCTGGTCCCGCACCTGACCGGCAAGCGGCTCGCGTCGCCCCGAACAGCGCTGGCGTCGGTGTGGTGGTGGTTCACGGGCATGATGCTCTTCGCGCTCGGCATGCACTGGCAGGGCCTGGCGGGCGTGCCCCGGCGCGCGCAGGTGAGCGCCTCGGCGCAGCAGGCGGTGTACGACGCCATGCACCTCGGTCTTCCGAAGGCGATCACGGCGGCCAGCGGCATCGTGCTGTTCGTCGCGGCCATCCTCTTCTACGCGGTGCTGTGGCGCACGCTGCTCTCCCGGCGGGTGGACGACCCGGAAAGCACCCCGATCCCCACCAGTGAGGCCATCAGCGCCGCCGGGGAAACCCTGGCCGGGGCGAGCCCCCTGGTGCGCCGCACCGAGCCGCTGCTGGCCCTGACGTTCGCGGCCCTCGTGCTGGTGATCCTGGTGTACGGCCCGGTCATCGCGCCGATGCTGGCGAACTACCAGTTCATTCCCGGCCAGAGGCTCTGGTGAGCGGCATGAACGAGGCACACGGGGGCTGGTTCACGCCGGGGCAGATCGCGGGCTTCGTGGGGCTGCTGGTGCTGGGCGCGGCGCTGGGCGCCGGCTCGTACGGGGTCGGGCACCGCCTGGCGGGCACGGGCAGCGGCGCGGTCGTCGCGGCGGCCAGCAGCGCCGCCACCCCGGACGGCAGCGTCCTGTACGCCGGGAACTGCGCCGGCTGCCACGGCGCGAAGGCCGAGGGCGCGGTCGGCCCCGCCCTGAAGGTCGTGGGCGGCTGGAGCGCCGCCGATTTCCGGCACGCAGTGCTGGACGGAAAGGCCCCGGAAGGCCGCACGCTGGGCGTCGTGATGCCCCGCTTCGCCACCACCGGCCTGGACGGCGCCCCCCCCGGCGACGCGCAGCTGGACGCCATCCAGGCGTACGTGAAGACCCTCCAGTGACCGCACGCGGCCCTGCCCCTGAACGGGGGTGGGCCGCTCTCATCCTGGGCGCATCCCCTGCCCGGACGGGCAGGCCTACACTCCGGGCGACCCAGCCGGACACCCTGCCCAGTAAGGCAGGGACGCGCCCGCTTCGTCCCCGGGAGACCCATGAAACACCTGACCCTGCTGGCCCTCCTCGCCTCCACCAGCCTCGTTCACGCCGCCGGAACGCAGGCCGTCACGGTCCGCATGTCCGAGATGATGTTCATGCCCATGAACCTCAGCCTGAAAGCTGGACAGAAGGTCACGATCACGCTGAAGAACACCGGCAAGGCCGACCACGAGTTCCAGCTGTACGCCAAACCCAAGGTGCTGCCCAGGGGAGAGAACGCGTGGGACGCCTACATGGAAAAGAACTCCATCTGGCTGGCCAGCAGGGACACCTCGCTGAAGATCGCCGGGAAGGCCGTGACCGGCAAGTTCATTGAGGTGGCCCTGAAACCCGGGCAGTCCGCCACGCTGAGCTTCACGCCCGCCAAGACCGGCACCTTCGAGATGGCCTGCCACGAACCCGGCCATTACGAGGGCGGCATGAAGGGCACCGTCACGGTCAAGTGACCCCCGGCGGCGCCACCTGTTGCCCACGTGGGATTGACAGGTGGCGCCGCTGCCTTTAATCTGTGTGGGCCTGACAGGACGTAGGCCAGCGTGGTGGGTTTAGCTCAGCCGGTTAGAGCGCCGCTCTGTGGAAGCGGAGGTCGTGGGTTCAAATCCCATAATCCACCCCACACCGAAATCCCGGCCCCAGGCATCAGCCCAGGGCCGGCTTTCATTTCAGCAGAACCTACCAGCGTGCGGGGATGGCGGAATTGGTAGACGCACCAGACTTAGGATCTGGTTCCCGTAGGGAGTGAGGGTTCAAGTCCCTTTCCTCGCACCACACAGCTCGCTCAGGCGAGCTTTTTTTGATGCCTACCCGCGCCCGCCGTCCGCCCGCCCGTCACCCAGCGCGAGGAACTGGTGCACCAGGGCGATGCTCATGCTGCCCTCGCCGACGCTGCTCGCCACGCGCTTGACCGAGCCGCGCCGCACGTCCCCGGCCACGAACACGCCGGGCACGCTGGTCTCCAGCGGGAAGGGGTCACGCCTGAGGGGCCACGCGCCCTGCGGCGCCAGATCCAGGCCCGAGCAGACGTAGCCGCGTTCGTCGCGCAGCAGCACGCCGCCCAGCCAGTCGGTGCGGGCGTCCGCGCCGATCAGCACGAACAGCGAGTCGGTCTCCACGTGCTCGTCCTCGCCGGTATCGGAGTGGTGCACGGTCAGGGCCTTCAGGTGAGAGTCGCCGTGCAGGGCCGTGACCTCGCAGCACTCGCAGATGCGCACGTTGTCCTTGGCGCGCAGCTGGTCGATCAGGTACTGCGACATGCCCTTCTCGACGTGCGGCGCGCGGATCAGCAGCGAGACGCGCCGGGCGTAGTTCGAGAAGAACATCGCCGCCTGCCCCGCCGAGTTCCCCCCGCCGATCAGGTACACGTCCTTGCCGCGCGTGCCGGGCGCCTCGGTGCGGGCCGCGCCGTACCACACGCCCCGCCCCACGAACCGCTCGGTGCCCGGCAGCGGCAGGGCCCGCCACGCGACGCCCATGGTGAGCACCACGCTGCGCGCCCGCACCCGCGTGCCGCCGTCGAGCTGCACCTCGTGGGCCGCCTGCCCCGGGATCAGGGCCGCGACCTCACGGGTGGTGACCACCTCCGCCCCGAAGCGGCGCGCCTGCCGCAGCGCCCGCGCGCTCAGCTCCCCGCCGGACAGCCCGGTCGGGAAACCCAGGTAGTTCTCGATGCGGCTGCTCGTGCCCGCCTGCCCGCCCGGGGCTTCCTTCTCGATCAGCAGGGTGCACAGGCCCTCCGAGGCCCCGTACACCGCCGCCGCCAGCCCCGCCGGGCCGCCCCCCACGATCACCACGTCGTATTCCTCCAGGGTGGGTTCCACCTGCAATCCCACGCGCGGGGCGAGGTCCCGCACGCTGGGCTGGACAAGGACCTCGCCATCCGGCAGCACCACGGCCGGGAGGGGACCCGCCTCGACCCCCGTGGGAATCTCGCAGGCCAGGGTGGGGGTGCCCGGATCCAGCCAGCGGAACACCACCTGATTGCGTGACAGGAAGTCCCGCAGCCCGAAGCAGTGCAGGTCGTCCGCCGAGCCCACCAGCAGCGTCACGGCCGCCGGGGCGTCCAGCACCACGCGCTGCAGGTTCTTCACGCGGCGCGTCATGTTCGACAGGACAGTGCCCGCCAGGGTGTCGGAGTAGCGCAGCAGCGCCATGAAATCCTGACCGTCCACCCGCATGACCCGCACCGGGGTGCGGGCGCGCAGATCCACGGTGGCCGACGTGCCCAGCAGCAGCGGCAGCTCGCCGAACGAGTCGCCCGGGCCGTAGGTGTCCACGGCCTGCGTCTCGCCCGCGACGTCCTTCGTGACGTCCAGTTCGCCCTCGAGCAGCACGAAGAACGCGACCGAGTCCCCCTCGCGGATCAGGTACTCGCCCGCGTTCAGCCGGACGTCGGCCGACTCGGCTGCCACCGCGCCCAGCAGGGCCGCGTCCAGCCCGGCGAACAGTGGCACCTCCCGCAGGCACTGCGGCGTGATCATGCGCGTCCCTCGGTGCGGGCCTGGGTGGTGGGTCTGGTCATGGCGTCCAGAGCAGTGTACGGCCACTCCCAGCCCGGACACTGCGTGCCGGGGCACGGCTCCCGTGCAGGGTCCGCGCGGCGGCGCACCTGCCCTCACGGGTCATCTGCGCGGCGGAGCGGTCGCGTGACCCCTCCCCTGCCCGGTGCGCGCAAATGCACTATCATGCTTGGCGGCATGTCGCGCCCAGGCCCCCGCACTGGTGGGGAGCCGGTGAGCGGCAGGGCAGATTCAACAGAGGAACGCGCCGCGCACGCCCGCACGCACCCCCATCGGGGCCTGACGGCGGGCGGAGGCGGCGCAGACGGGAGACCCAATGGCAGAGCTGATCAGCAGAGAAGGCAACAAGGTGGAATTCAAGGTGTCGGTGCCCGCCGCCGAAGTGAACCGCGCCTACGACCAGGTGTGGGCCGGTCTGGCGCGCGACGTGCGCGTGCCCGGCTTCCGCCCCGGCAAGGCTCCCCGCAAGGTCATCGAAGGTCGCGTGGGCAAGGGCTACGTCGAGCAGGAAGTCCGTGACCGCCTGCTGGAAACGCACTACACCCAGGCCGCCCGCGAACTGAAACTCAGCCTCGTGGACGCCAGCATCGAGCCGCAGACCCTGGCCAGCGGCCAGACGTTCGAGTTCACCGTGAAGGGCGAGACGTACCCCGAAGTGAAACTCGCCGACTGGAGCGGCCTGAGCCTCAGCGCCGCCGCGCCCGAGATCACGGACGAGGTGCTTGAGCGCACCCTGAACGACCTGCGCGAGCGCAACGCCACCTTCGAGAGCGTCGAGCGTCCCATCGAGGCCGGCGACCAGGTGACCATCGAGGAAGACGGCGAGGAAGGCGGCACGTATCCCGTGTACCTGGACGTCGCCGAGGCGCACGTCCGTGACGCGCTGGTCGGCAAGACCAAGGGCGACACCGTGGAGATCACCGTGCCCGCGCACAGCCACGGCGACCACGAGCACGCCGAGCACACCGTGACCGTCAAGGTCGTGGACGTGAAGACCAAACAGCTGCAGGAGCTCGACGACGCGTTCGCGGGCAGCCTGAACTTCGACTCCCTGGAGCGCCTGCGGACCGACCTGAAGGGTGAACTGGAGCGCCGCGCGCAGCAGGAAGGCGAGGCCGCCCGCCGCGAGGAGTTCATCACCTCGCTGGTCGACGGCATGGAAGCCGACATCCCCCAGGCGCTGCTGGAGCGCCGCCGCGAGGGCATGCTCGAAGAGATCAAGGACGACCTGGGCCGCCAGGGCGTCAAGTGGGGCGAGTACGAGGCGTTCATGCAGGAGCAGGGCAAGCTGGACGACTTCATGGCCGACCTGGGCAAGAACGCCGAGAGCCGCGTGAAGCGTGACCTGGTGCTGGAGAAGCTGGCCGAGGACCTGAAGGTGCAGGTCAGCGACGCCGAGTTCAACCAGACCATGAACGCCCTGGCGCAGGCCAACGGCCTGACCCCGGCCGAGCTGAGCAAGCAGCTCGGGCCGAACGGCATCAACTCGTACTACATCAGCCTCGTGCGCGAGAAGGGCCTCCAGCAGGCCATCGCCCAGCTGTCCGGCGCCAAGAGCGAAGGCAGCGAGGCCGCCGAGAGCACCGAAGAGAGCACCGAGACCAGCGCGGAGTAATCCCGCGTGAATGGCCGGGGCGTTCCTGCGGGAGCGCCCCGGCTTTTCGTGTTCCGAGCAGTGGATCAGGCGGGTGAGGGAGGTGGCCCGGACAACCGGACACGGTCACGCTCCTCTGTTCCGTAGCCGGGTGGAGGTCACGCCCGGCTGCTGCACGCCGGAGTGCGTCCTGTTGCGGTTTCTCACTCCCCTCGGTGCAGATGGCGGTGGGCAGGGCACCCGCCGCCGGTCTGCACGCCTCCAAAATCTGAACTCAATTCATTGAACGCTTGTTCAAAGAATGCTACGGTGCCTCCATGAGCGACCCCTCCCCCACCCGGCCCACGCTGGGCATCACGGCGCTGGGCATGTACGTCCCCGAGCGCGTCGTGCCGAACAGCGACTTCGAGGCCCGCATGGACACCAACGCCGACTGGATCGAGTCCCGCACCGGTATCCGCGAGCGCCGCTTCGCCACGCCCGAGCAGTACACCAGCGACGTGGGCGTCCTGGCCGTACGTGACCTGCTGCGCCGCGACCCCCAGGCCCTGCAGGGCGTGGACGCCGTCATCTGCGCCACGGTCAGCCCCGACGCGCTGATGCCCTCGACCGCCGCACTGATCGCCATGCAGGTCGGCCTGACCGGCGCGGCCGCCTTCGACCTGAGCACCGCGTGCAGCGGCTTCGTGTACGCCCTGAGTGTCGCGCAGGGCCTGATCTTCGCGGGCAGCGCGCGGCGCGTGCTCGTGGTGGGCGCCGAGGTCCTGAGCAAGATCGTGGATCAGGACGACCGCAACACCGCCATCCTCTTCGGGGACGGCGCGGGCGCCGCCGTGGTCGGCCCGGTCCCTGCCGGGTACGGCTTCCAGGACTTCATCATGGGCGCCGACGGGAACGGCGGGTCCAGCCTGTACCTGCGCTGCGTGGCCCCCACCCTCCCCGGCGGATTCAACATGGGCGACTCGGTCGGCATGAACGGCCGCGAGGTTTTCAAGTTCGCCGTGCGCGCCCTGGGCGACAGCGGCACGCAGGTGCTCGCCAAGAGCGGCCTGACCACCGCCGACGTGGACTGGGTCATCCCACACCAGGCGAACGTGCGGATCATCGAGGCGGCCATGGACCGCTTCGGGCTGCCCATGAGCAAGACCATCGTGAACCTCGACCGCTACGGGAACACCAGTTCCGCGACCGTGCCGCTCGTGCTGCGCGAGGGCGTGGACGCCGGGCAGATCACGGACGGGCAGCAGCTCCTGCTGATCGCGTTCGGCGGCGGCCTGAGCTGGGTGGCGGGCACCATGAAGTGGTGGGGCGGCGCGCCCAGCCTGAAAGCCGACAATAAGGCGGAGGTGACCGCATGAAGATCGCCGCACTGTTCCCCGGTCAGGGATCGCACAGCGTCGGCATGGGCGCCGACCTGACCGCCGCGTTCCCCGAGGCCGCCGAGGTGTACACCCAGGTCGAGCACGTCCTGCCGGGCCTGCGCGCCGTGATCGAATCCGGCCCGCTGGAGGACCTGACCCTGACCGCCAACCAGCAACCGGCGCTGGTCGCCGCGAGCGTCGCCGTGTACCGCGCGTGGCGCGCCCACACCGGCCTGACGCCCGCGTTCGCCGCCGGGCACTCGCTGGGCGAGTACTCCGCGCTGGTCGCCGCCGACGCCCTGAGCCTCGGGGACGCGCTGCGCCTGACCCGCCAGCGCGGCGAACTCATGCAGGCCGCCGTCCCGGTCGGCGCGGGCGCCATGAGCGCCGTCATGGGCGACCCGGCCATCGTCGCGGAAGTCTGCGAGCAGACTGAGGGCGCGCAGCCCGCGAACTTCAACGCCCCCACCCAGACCGTCATCAGCGGCACGAAGGGCGGCGTGGACGCCGCGAACGCCGCCCTGAAAGCGCGCGGTCTGAAGGCCATCCCCCTGAAAGTCAGCGCGCCGTTCCACTGCCCCCTGATGGCACCCGCCGCCGCCGGGCTCGCCCCGGACCTCCAGACGACCGCGTTCGCGCCCCCCGCCTTCCCCGTCTACGCGAACGTCACCGCGCAGCCGAACACCGACCCCACCGCCCTGCCCGGCCTGCTGACCGAGCAGATTACCGGCGCCGTCCGCTGGGTCGAGACCATCCAGGCCCTCGCCGAAGCGGGCGCGGACCTGTTCATCGAGTTCGGTCCCGGCACCGTCCTGACCGGCCTCGTCAAGCGCATCCTGCCCGACGCCCGCACCATCAACGTCGGCACCGCCGCGCAGGTGCAGGACTTCAGCCTGTGAACCTGGCAGCGTTCCAGGACGCACTGAACGCCTGCGGTGCGGAGGTGGCGGCCTTCTTCGCGGCCCTGCCCGCGCAGGACTTCACGCACGCCGATCCGGAACGCTGGTCGCCCGCGCAGCATCTCGATCACCTGATCCGCTCGCACAAGGGGCTGGCGCTGGCCCTCTCCATGCCGCGTGACCGCTTCGGCTGGGGTCAGCGCACGCCGCCCGGCAGCCGCGACGCCGACGAGATCCAGTCGGCGTACCTGGAGGCGCTGCGCGGCGGCGTGAAGGCCTCAGGTCGGTTCCTGCCCGACCCGCAGGGCACGCAGGCGGAACTGGTGCAGACCTACCGCGACTCGGTGGCCCTGCTGGATCATCACCTCACCGCCTACTGCACGGACGCCGAACTGCACGGCGCGACGCTGCCGCACCCGGCCCTGGGCGAGGTCACGCTGGCCGAGATGCTGCACTTCACCCTGCACCACCTACGGGGCGTGCAGACTGCACTGAAGCCTCAAACACTGGAGATCCCATGACCGAAACTCCCCGTAAAGTCGCCCTGGTGACCGGCAGCAGCCGGGGCCTGGGCAGAGCCATGGCCCTGAACCTCGCCGCCAGCGGCTTCGACGTCGCCATCCACTACGGCCGGAACGCCGACGAGGCCCGCAAGGTCGCCGACGAGGCCGCCACGCACGGCGTCCGCGCCGAGGTGTTCGGCGCCGACCTGACCGTCCCTGCGAACGCTGGAGCGCTCGTCGAGGACGTCATCAAGACCATGGGCCGCCTGGACGTGCTCGTGAATAATGCCGGGATCACGCGGGACACCCTCGCGATCCGGATGAAGGACGAGGACTGGGACGCCGTCCTCCAGACGAACCTGTCCAGTGCGTTCACGGCGTGCCGCGCGGCGATCAAGCACATGATGCGCGCCCGCTCGGGCCGGATCATCAACATCGCCAGCGTGGTGGGCCTGATGGGCAACCCCGGGCAGGCGAACTACGTGGCGAGCAAGGCGGGCCTGATCGGCCTGACCAAGGCGCTGGCCAAGGAGTACGGGGGGCGTGGCATCACCGTGAACGCCGTGGCGCCCGGCTTCATCGAGAGCGACATGACCGCGCAGCTGCCTGAAAATGTGCAGCAGGCGTACTTGGGTGGCATTCCCCTGGCGCGCTTCGGGCAGCCGCAGGAGGTCGCGGCGCTCGTGGCGTTCCTGGCCAGTGACGGCGCGGGGTACATCACCGGGCAGACCATCGGCGTGGACGGCGGGCTGAACCCTCACTGAACGGCGCGTGCCACCGGTCATTTCATGACCGTTGAACCCCGTTCAAATCAGCTGCCTCTCATGGGCGCCGCGTGTAGACTGGCGCAGACTTCAGTATCAGGAGGTACGAACTCATGGCAACTTTTGATGATGTGAAAGACGTGATCGTGGACAAGCTGGGTGTGGACGCCGACAAGGTCAGCCCCGAGGCGCGCTTCGTGGAAGACCTGGGCGCCGACAGCCTGGAGACCGTGGAACTGATTATGGGTCTGGAAGACAAGTTCGGCATCACCATCAGCGATGAGGACGCCGAGACGATCCGCACCGTGCAGGCCGCTGTCGACTACATCGAGAGCAAGCAGTAAATCTCCCGGTCGGGCCAGCCCGACCCGAGCGGAGCGAGCAGGGAGAGGGCGGCGCTGAACGCAGCGCAGGGCACGCAGGCGCGGTTTGCCGGAGTGCCCGGAGCGGAGTTCAGTGACGCCGCAGAAGTCCGCACAGGACGGACGGCGGGCGGGGTGCGGGCTGAAATCCGCCTCCCGCCTCTACTTTTTCCGGGTGGCCCCTGTGGGCGCGCCCAGTCAGGAGGGAAGCCAGTGGGTGTTTCAGGACTGAAACGGGTGGTGATCACGGGCCTGGGGCCGGTCACGCCCATCGGGGTGGGCGCGCAGGCGTTCGCGCAGGCGCAGCGGGCCGGGAAGAGCGGCATTGCGACCATCACGCGCTTTGACCCGGCGGAGACCGGCAGCAAGATCGCGGGGGAAGTCAATGACGACCTGTCGGCGTTCGTGGATCCGCGCGAGGCGAAGAAACTCGACCGGTACGTGCAGCTGGCCCTGGCGGGCGCGGCGCTGGCTGTGCAGGACAGCGGCCTGAGCGAGGACGAGCTGCGCGGCGAGCGCACCGGCACCGTGATCGGCAGCGGCATCGGCGGCGTGAAGACCTTCGAGGATCAGGCCGGGGTGCTGCACTCGCGCGGGCCGGGGCGCATCAGCCCGATGTTCATCCCGATGATGATCGCGAACATGGCGACCGGCCACGTCGCGATGCGCTACGGCGCGACCGGCCCGAGCAGCACGGTCGTGACCGCCTGCGCCACCGGCACCGGCGCGATTGGGGACGCCGCGCGCTACATCCAGCTGGGTCTGGCGGACGTGATGATCGCCGGGGGCAGCGAGGCCGCCATCACACCCATCGCGATCGGGGGCTTCTCGAACATGAAGGCGCTGTCCACCCGGAACGACGAGCCGGAACTCGCCAGCCGTCCCTTCAGCGCCACCCGTGACGGGTTCGTGCTGGGCGAGGGCGCGGGCGTCGTCGTGCTGGAGGAGTACGAGCACGCCGTGAAGCGCGGCGCGACCATCTACGCCGAGGTGGTCGGGTACGGCACCAGCGCCGACGCGCACCACATCACCATGCCCGCCCCCGAGGGCCGCGGCGCGCAGGTCGCCATGCGCATGGCGCTCGCCACAGCAGGCGTGAACCCCGATCAGGTCGGGTACATCAACGCGCACGGCACGAGCACGCACTTCAACGACCTGCACGAGACGCAGGGCATCAAGCACGTGTTCGGCGACCACGCGCACAAGCTGGCCGTCAGCTCCACGAAGAGCATGACCGGGCACCTGCTCGGCGCTGCGGGCGCCGTCGAGGCCATCGCGGTCGCGCAGGCCCTGAAGGACGGCGTCCTGCCGCCCACCATCAACCTCACCGACCCCGACCCGGCCCTCGACCTGGACTACATTCCCCTGGAGGCCCGCGAGGCGCAGGTGGAGTACGCGCTGAGCAACTCCTTCGCGTTCGGTGGCCAGAACGCCGCGCTGCTGTTCAAGAAGATCTGACGTTCAACGATGAGGCCCCCTCCAGTGATCGGATGGGGCCTCTGCTGTTCCTACTTCCGACTGACCACTTCCCTCAAATGGCCTGCACGTCGAATGTCAGGCCCAGTGCGGCGAGGTCGTCGCTGTTGGGGTCGCGGCCGGTAACGACGCCGTACGTGGCGCGTTCCGGGGTGAGGTAGGTGTCCATGACGCGGCGCAGGTCGTCCAGGGTGACGGCCAGCAGGCGGGCCTTGTAGGTCTGTTCGAGGTCATGGGTGTAGCCGGCGTGGTCGCCGTAGATGCGGCGGCGGCCGGCGGTGTCGGGGCTGGTGAGGGGGTCGAGGATCTTGCTGGCGGAGAGGATCGCCTCGGTCAGTTCGCGTTCGCCCAGGTCGCCGCTGAGGAACGCGCGGGCGTCGCGGAACACCTGGTAGGTGCGGGTGACGTGCGGGTCGCGGTAGCTGCTCATGGCGAACACGCCTTCGCGCGGGTCGAAGCTGGCGGCGCCGCCGTACGCGCCGCCCTTCTCGCGCAGTTCGGGCAGCAGGTACTCGCTGCGCAGCACGCGGGACAGGACGAGCAGGGCGGGGCTGTCGGGGTGGGTGTAGGGGACGGTGGGGAACGCGACGGCGTTGTACGAGACGGGCACGTCGGTCGTGCGGGCCTGCGGGGCGCGCGTGGGCAGGGCGGGCGCGGGGCGGCCGACGGGGGCGTCGCCGCTGAACAGGTCCGTGAGGGGGCTCAGGTCGAGGTTCAGGTCGTCGGGCGTGGCGGTCAGTGCGAGGAGGGGTTCCGCCGTGCGGATCAGGTCGCGCAGGCGCCCGAAGCGCTCCAGGAGGTCGTCCAGGCCCCCCTCGCCTTCCACGGTGGCTTTCAGGGTGGCGAGGGCGGTGAGGCCGCTGAAGCGTTCCTGCACGGCGCCCGTGGCGTTCAGCTGCGCGGCGGCGAGCCGTTCGGCGTAGGCGTTCCCGGCCTGCACGACGCTGGCCTGAAGGCCCGCGAGGCGCTGCTTGAGCAGCTGCTCCAGGCGGTCGCGGGTGAAGTCGGGCGCAGCGATCAGGTCACGCAGGACCTCCACCAGGGCGGGGGCGTTGCGGGCCAGGGCTTTGCCGCTGAAGGTCACGGCGAGGCGCACGGCGTTCAGGTCGTCCGGGGGGGTGCCCACGCCGACGGCGGCGCCCACGCCGCCCGTGACGGCCTCGATGCGGCGCGCGAGGCTCACGTAGTCCTGCCCGGCGGCGCCGCTGCGGGTCACGGCAAAGGTGTACAGCGGCAGCGCGTCGAGCAGGTCGTCCGGCAGGGCGGGGAGGCGCAGCTGCACGTCCAGGTACGTGAGGCCGCCGGTGGGCTGCGCGGCGCGGGCCACGCGGGCGCGTCCCGGCTGCTCGGTCTGGTAGGGCACGGCCAGAGCGGCGGTGGGGATGTCGCCGAGGCCCAGGGTGGGCAGGACACTGCGGTCGGCCTCCTGGCCCTGGAGTTCCTTGAGGCGCAGGCTGTCCGCGACGATGCGGGCGCGGTCCTCGTCGGTAAAGTCGGCGCTCAGGCGCTCGACCAGGGCGGCCTCGTCGGCCTCGGTGCGTTCGGCCAGGGCGGGGTCGGGGGCGACTTCCAGCGTGACGCGGTGCGGGTTGGCGAGCAGCCCCTCCAGCATCGGCTCGAACACCGGGCCCTGCGCGAGGTCGGCCCGCAGGCGCGAGAGCTGCGCGTTGAGGCGCAGGCCCGTCACCGGATCGCCGCCCTGGAGCCAGGGGCCGAGCAGGCGGAACATCACGCCCAGCGCGAAGGGGTAGCCGCTGTTGCTGACTTCCTTCTGCGCGATCTCGAACTGGTGGAGGCTGCTCTTGATCAGTTCCGGCTCGATGCCCTGGGCGGCGATCTCCTCCAGGGTGCGCAGGACGAGCGCCTCGACCTCGGCGGCCTTCCCAGCGGGCAGGCCCTTGAGTCCGGCGGCGAAGGCCCCCTCGCGGAACGAGTCGCGGTAGCCGCTGCCGTCCGCCAGGGCGCTGCCCAGCCCGGACTCGATCAGCGGGCGGGTCAGGGGCGCGGCGGGGTTGCCCAGCAGCACGTCACTCAGGACGCTCCAGCGCAGGTTCAGGTCCGGGTCGCTGGAATGCCCGAGTTTCCAGCCGACGAGGACCTGCGCGCCGCGTTCCACGTCGGTGCCGGGGTACACCGCGCTCTCGTGGCGGGGCGCGTCGAACGCGGGCTGGTCGGGGATGCTGACGTCCAGCGTCTGCGGCGCGAACTGCGCCATGACGTGGTTCTCGATGGCGTCCAGGATGCGCACCAGCGGCAGCTGCCCGTACGTGTAGAAGAACGCGTTGCTGGGGTGGTAGTGCGCCGCGTGGAAGGCCCGCAGGCCCTCGTAGGTCAGGTTCGGGATCTCCTCGGGCGCGCCGCCGCTGTTGTTGGCGTACGTCAGGTCCGGGTACAGCGCCTTGCCGAACGCGCGCCACATGACCGAACCGGGGCTGGCCATCGCGCCCTTCATCTCGTTGTACACGACGCCCTGCAACTTCAGCGGCGTCGTGGGGTCGTCGGGCGTGGCGAATTCGAAGCGGTGCCCGTCCTGCCGGAAGCTCTCGTAGCGCATCAGCGGGAAGAACGTGGCGTCCAGGTACACGGCCAGCAGGTTGAAGAAGTCCTTCTCGTTGCGCGTGGAGAACGGGTAGGTCGTCCAGTCGCTGGCGGTCATGGCGTTCATGAACGTGTTCAGCGACCTGGGCAGCATCGAGAAGAACGGGTCCGGCACCGGGAAGCGCTGGCTGCCCATCAGGACGACGTGTTCGAGGATGTGCGCCACGCCGGTGCTGTCCTGCGGGACGGTCGGGAACGTCACGCCGAACGCCGAGTTGTCGTCCGCGCGGATCACGTGCGCGTGCCGGGCGCCCAGTTCGTGGCGCAGCAGCACCAGCGTGCCCTGCATCTCCGGCAGGGGTTCGACCCGTTCGACGGTATAGCGGCCCAGCGTCTCGCCGACGCGCGGCGCGGCGGGCAGTGAATCCATGATCGTCATATGCCCGGCAGTCTAAACCCGCTCCCGCCGGGCTGTGCGGGAAGTCGGGCACGATTCGGGCTGCGGCGCGCCCGGCGGTATCACGGTTCGTTCACCGCCGCGCGGCCCGGCGCGGCTACACTGCGGGGCATGGCACATTCGCGTTTCGCTGCCCGGCGGGGGCTGGGCGTCCTGCTGGCCTGCGCGCTGCCCGCCTTCGGGCTGGTCGCGTGCGGGCAGGACCTGACCGGCACGTCCAGCACCAGTGCGCGCGAGGCGCTGTACTTCAACGACCGCGCCAGCGGCCTGCCCCCGGTGTATCTGCAGGAACCGTATTCGGCGCCCATCGAGGTCGCGGGCGGCGCGGGGCCGTACACCGTCCGCCGCATCGAGGGCACCCTCCCGCCCGGGCTGACGCTGAGCGGCACGACCCTGAGCGGCACGCCCACGAAGACCGGGACGTACACCTTCACGCTGGAGGTCACGGATTCCACGCTGAGCAGCAAGCAGAAGTCGTACACCCTGAACGTGCAGGAACTCCCGCCCCTGAGCCTCAGCCTGACCCTACCGACGGGTGAGATCCGCGGCGAGACGCGCGTGCCGCTGCTGATCGCCGCGCCGCGCAGCGTCCGGGCCGCGCGCGTCACGTGGACCCTGCCGGAGAAGGTGACGGTCACGCGCGTGCAGCCCGAGGGGGGCGCGCTGGTGTTCTGGCGGCAGGACGGGACGCGCCTGACGGTGGACCTGGGCTTCAAGGCGGTGCCGCGCAGCGGGTCGCGCGTGGCGCTGATCAGCGTGAGGCCGGGCGCGCCCGTCACCCTGAGCAGCCCCGACCTGGGCTACGAGGCGCGCGGCGGGGACGGCAAGATGCTCGCGCAGAAACTGACGGCGGCCGAGCAGAAGACACTCGACGAGCAGAAGGCCGCCGAGCAGAAAGCGGCCCAGGAAAAGGCGGCGCAGGAGAAGGCCGCGCAGGAAAAAGCCCCGGAAGCGAAACCGGGTGACGTGAAGCCGGGTACTTCCACCCCGACCGACGCGCCGAAGACCGGGACGGACACCACCCCGACCACCGAGGCGCCGAAGACGGACCCGCCGAAGACCGAGCCGAACCCCACTCCTCCGCCCTCGGGTGGCACCGGGGGTGGCAGGTGAACGCGCGCACGCTGCTGCTGGGCGCGGCCCTGACCGTGCTCTCCCCTGCCATGGCGACCACGGCGCCCACGCTGACGCTGGCGCAGCAGGCGCAGCGGGCCGAGGTGATCGTCCGCGCCACGCTGGGCACCCCTGCCGAGGTGAAGGACGGGGAGGTCACGTACCTCGCGTACCCGCTGACCGTCACCGAGACCATCGCCGGGGACGCCGCGAAGCTGCCGCAGCAGGACGGCAGGCCCGCCCTGTTCGTCCTGAAGGGCGTGGACGGCCTGCCCGACCTGCGCGCCGGGCTGGAGGTCGTCGCGCTGCTGTACGCCACGCGACTGGACAGCCCGGTCGTGGGCTTCAATCAGGGGCTGTACCCCGTGACGGCCGGGAAGGTCGCGGCGGGCGACATCACGGACCCCACGAAACTGCGTGAGGCGCTGCTGGGCGCCCGGGGAGGCAAGTGATGCGCGCCCGGACCCTCCTGCTCCCTGCCCTGCTGACCCTCGCGGGTACCGCAGGTGCCGTGACCGTCAAACTCCGCCCGCAGGGCGAGGAGCTGACGAAAGCCGTGCAGGCCGCGCTGGCGGCCCTGTCCACCCCGGACTTCCCGGTCACGCTGGACACCAGTGGCGGCCCCATCCTGACGCTGGGCGGCGCCGCCCCATTCAGCCCGGACGTCGCGGCCCGCAGCTTCGGCGTGGGCAACGAGCGCCGCATCGAGTTCAACCCGCGCGGCCCGCTGAACCTCCAGGACGCCGTCCGCGCGGAGCTGACCCGCGAGTGGAAACTGACCGACTGGACGACCGCCAGCGCCCGCGCCCGCCTGAGCGGCGCGGACCTGAACGGCGACGGCAAGATCGACCTGACCGACCTCGCGCTGCTGATGAACAACTACGGCAAGTCGACCAGCATCGGCGATCTGGACGGCAACGGCAAGGTGGACGACGCCGACCTGAAACTGTTCAGCGCGCAGTACAAGCTGTAACTCCGCTGGGCTGGTTGGTACAACCAGTCCAGTCCGAGCGGAGCGAGTGGGAGCCCTGCGGGTTCCGGGCGTGGAGCTGACGACCCGGCGCCCTTCCGGGTCGTCAGCGGAACAGACGGAATCCGCCAGAGTGAGCCCACAGCCCACAACCCCATCACAGACAGGTGGGGCGGGGCGCTGCTACGCTGCGCGGCATGACTGGTGAACGAGGGTACCCCGAGCAGGACACGATCGACCTTCAGGACTTCCTGAAGATGCGCGGCATGGTGGAGACGGGCGGCGAGGCGAAGTTCCGCGTGCAGGGCGGCGAGGTCCGCCTGAACGGTGAGATCGAGACGCGCCGCCGCAAGAAACTGCGCCGTGGGGACATCGTGGAGTACGCCGGGGAGCGCGTGCGGGTGGATTTCTAACGTGACCGCCTCGGCGTACGAGGCGGCGGTGCTGGACTTCCGCCGCCGCAAGGACGAGCACTTCGCGGCGGGGCGCGGTCCGGTGAACCCGGCGGCGTTCGCGGGCCTGTCGTACTTCCCGCCGGACGAGGCGTGGGCGTTCACGGTGCTGCTCGACCCGCTGCCGCAGGGTGACGGGGGCGCGGAGTGGACGCTGGCGACGAACACCGGCGAGACGCGCACCATGGCCCGCGTCGGGCAGGTGCAGCTGCCCCTCCCGGACGGCGAGCGGACGCTGCTGGTGTTCGCCCCGCTGGGTGAGGAGCGTCCGGAGCGGGTGTTCATTCCGTTCCGTGACGCCACGAGCGGGGAGGCCACGTACGGTGCGGGCCGTTACCTGGACGCGCCGCTGGACCGGCAGCTGGGCGGGGACGGCGCGCTCGTGCGGGTGGATTTCAATCTGGCGTACCACCCGTACTGCGCGTACGGAGAAGGCTGGACCTGTCCGCTGCCGCCCCGGGAGAACTGGCTGCCGGATGCGGTGACGGCCGGCGAACGCCTGAGCTGAACTCCGATGGAATGGCTTGCAAAGCCGTTCCATCCGAGCGGACGCGAGTGGGAGAAAAACGGGTTCCGGACGTGGAGCTGATAACCCCGTGACGTTCCAGGTTATCAGCGAAACAGACGGAATCCGTATGAGCTGACGCAGGCCCGGGCGGGAGGGGGTGGACGGGAAGCGCCCGCCGCCCTCCCGCAGCCTGTTTCAGCGGGCGACGACCGCCACGTACACCTGCGGCGCGCCCGCCTGTTTCAGGGCGTCCTGGCAGGCCTGCGCGGTGTGCCCGGTGGTCAGGACGTCGTCGATGAGCAGGACCGGCCCGCTGGGCAGGAAGCCCTCGTGCGCGCGGAAGGCGCCGTGCAGGTCCTCGCGCTGCGCGGCGTGCCGCCGGGCCTGCTGGGCTGTGGCGTGGGTGCGGATCAGGGCGGGCACGCAGGGGACCGCCAGGGCGCTGGCCAGGGCGCGGCCCAGCAGTTCGGCCTGATTGAAACCGCGCTGGCGCTGCCGGTCGGGGTGCAGCGGGACGGGAATGACGGCCTGCACGTTCCAGTCGGCGGGTACGCCCGTGGCGAGCGCCTCGCCGAGGATGCGGGCGAGGTCGCGGGCCTGCGCGAACTTCAGTTCCCGCACGGCGCGTCGGCGCACGCCGCTGTACGGCCCGAGCGTCACGAGGTGCGGTTCCGGATGGGCCCGCAGGGGACTGTGGGCCTGCACCTGGGGGCGCAGGGCGGCGCGGCAGGCGGGGCACAGTCCGGCGTGCGCGCCGAGCTGCGCGCCGCAGCCGGGGCAGGCGCGGGGCAGCAGGGTGCGCAGCGCGCCGAGCAGGGCCGTTCCGAACGCAGCAGTCATGCGGCGAGTGAATCACGCGGCGGGGCGGGGCGTTGCCTCAGGTGAGCGTCTACGGGGTGGGCTGCTGCAGTTCGTCCAGGAAGAGGGGCGGGCGGATCGCCTCGATCCGCTGCCACGCGGCGTTCAGGCCGTCCGGGTCGAGCATCGGCGCGGCCAGCGCGAAGCACGCGATGTGATGCGCGCACACGAGCGCGACGCCGCCTGCCCCGAGCCGGGCCTGCTCGGCGGGCGTCAGCAGGCGCGCGAAGGCTGCCGGGTCGCCCAGCGCGGGGTGGCTGCCCTCGCGGATCGCGGCGCGCAGGAACGCGGCGACCTCCGAGGGGTTCAGCCAGAAGCCGAACATCAGCTGGTCGCTCAGGGTGTCCAGGCGGCGCATGCGCGCGCCGTCCAGACCGCGCCGCACCAGCGAGCGGGCGAGGTCCTGGCGTTCCAGGCGCAGCGCGGCGTACTCGCTCAGGCGCAGCTGTTCGCCGGGCGGCGTGACGCGGCCGCCCACGGCGCGGCGCAGGCGGTAGGCGAGCACGTATTCCTGGTACTCGCGCAGCAGTTCGCTGACGGGCAGGGTCACGCCGGTCAGTGTACGGGCCTCCCATACGGCACACGGGGTTTTCACACCCGTTTGACACTGGGCGGGCATGCTGCGCGTGACGGACATGTTGGACAACTGCTGCGCGGTGGGGACAAAGGCCACCGCGTGACCCCGTACGCTGATGGCATCCAAGTCAGTTTCAAGGAGATTCCCATGCACCTGCTGAGGCGCAATCATCAATTCGAATTCCGTTCCCCGTCCGGTGATGACCTGTTCGGCGCGGCCGACCTGTACAGCGACGCCGGGGCGACCCGCGCGGTGCTGGTGCTGCGCGGCATTCCGGCGGCCGAGGCACCGCGCGCGCTGGCGTCCCTGAACCACTCGTGGCTGCCGTACCTGCTGCGGGCCGACACAACGCTGCTGGTGCTGACGCTGCGCCCGCATGCGGACGGCGAGAAGGCCCGCGCGGTGGTGCTACCGCTCAGCGCGTAAATCCCATTCACAGGACGGCGCGGCCCCTGGAACCTGGGGGCCGCGCCGTCTGCCGTCAGGGTCGGGCGGGGCGGGGGTGCGGGGCGGTCTGCACGGCCTTCAGGGCCAGCAGAGTGGCGGCCACGTCCAACAGGGCGTGCAGGCCGTACACGGTCAGGCTGACCGCGTCGGGTGACCCGGCCAGACCGGCCACCGGCACGACGTTCACGACGCCCAGCGCGAGGCTCAGGGGCGCGGCGGCGTTCAGCCACGACAGCAGCCGCGCGCGGGCGGGCAGGTCCTCCGGGTGGGGCGCGGCGCGCACGAGGCTGCCGTACACGGCGTTCTTCGCCAGGATGAAGCCCAGTTCGATGGTGGCGATGGCGGTCAGCGCGACCGGGTTGGCGTTCAGGGCGCCGGACAGGTACGCCAGGGCGCTCAGGGCCCACAGGGCCAGCCGCAGGGACGTCAACCAGGGGAAGAGGCCGCGCAGGGAGCGCAGCACGCCGTCCCCGTCCGGGGTGGGCACCGCGTGGGTGTAGCGCGCCAGGAGCTGCGTCCACCACACGAGCACCACGGCGGCCAGCAGGGCGCGCAGGGTCGCCAGCCACGCGAACTGGTCGGTGACGCCGGCGCGCCACAGGCTGTACGCACCCAGCGCGAGGGTCGCGGCAACCAGCGTCCACAGGGCGGCCAGGGCGGCGGCACGCCAGCGCCCCGGGGTGATGGCCCCGGGGGTCATGACAGGCCCAGTTTCGCGGTCAGGCGCTCGCGCACCACCTCCGGCTTGGCCTGCCCGCCCATGGCCTTCATGACCGGCCCGAACAGCGCGTTCATGGCCTTCGCGTTCCCGCCGCGCACCTTCTCGACGGTGGCCGGGTCGGCGGCCATCGCGGCGTCGATGGCGGCGTCAATGGCGGCCGTGTCGGTCACGACACTCAGGCCGCGCTCCTGCACCAGCGCGGCGGGGTCGTGCCCGGCCAGCACGTCGGGCAGCAAGTCCTTGGCGATCTTGCCGCTGATGGTGCCCGCGTCGATCAGACCCACCAGCGCGGCCAGATGCGCGGGCCGCAGGGCGCTGCCGTCCAGCGTCTCCTCGCGCGCGGCGAGCAGGCCGGACACGTCGCCCAGCAGCCAGTTCGCGAGTTTCTGTGCATCCAGCTTCTGGGCATCCGGACGGGGTTGCGCCGTCAGTGCCTCGTCGAAGAAGCGCGACAGCGGCACGCTGAGGCTCAGGGTCTGCGCGTCCGCCGCGCGCACGCCCGCCGCGAGGTACCGCTCCAGCTTCTGTGCGGGCAGCTCCGGCATGCGCTCACGGACGCGGGCGATCCACTCGGGCGTGATGTCCAGCGGCGGCAGGTCCGGCTCGGGGAAGTAACGGTAGTCGGCCTCGCCCTCCTTGGTGCGCATCAGGAAGGTCTTCTGCCCGCCCTCGTCCCAGCCCAGCGTGTCCTGCGTGATGCGCCCCCCGGCGTCCAGGATGCGCGCCTGCCGGGCCGTCTCGAACTCGATGGCGCGCGCCACCGAGCGGAACGAGTTGAGGTTTTTCACCTCGCACTTCGTGCCCCACGGCTCGCCGGGCCTGTGCAGGCTGAGGTTCACGTCGCAGCGCATCTTGCCTTCCTCGGGCGCCGCGTCGCTGACGCCCAGCGCCTGCGCGATGGCCTGCACGCTCTCCAGGAACGCGCGGGCCTGCTCGGCGTTCACGATGTCGGCCTCGGTGACCATCTCCAGCAGGCTGGACCCGGCGCGGTTCAGGTCCAGCATCGAGTACGGCGCGTACGTGGGATGCGTGAGTTTCCCCGCGTCGTCCTCCAGGTGCGCGCGCTTGATGCGGATGCGGTGCGTGCTGCCGTCCTCCAGCGTCACGTCCAGGAACCCGTCGCGCGCAATGGGCCGGTCGTACTGCGACAGCTGGAAGTTCTTCGGGGCGTCCGGGTAGAAGTAGTTCTTGCGGTGGAACTGCGTGAAGCCCGACACGTCGCAGTTCAGGCCCAGCCCGAACATCATGGCGAGTTCCACCGCCTCGCGGTTCAGGGTCGGCAGGGTGCCGGGCAGGCCCAGCGTGAACGGATCCGTGAACGAATTCGGCTGCGCGCCGTGATACTCCTGCGGGCACGCGCTGAAGATCTTCGATTTCGTCTTCAGCTGCAGGTGAACTTCCAGACCAATGACCGCCTGATACGCCATGACACGCAGGATACCGTCATGGGGCGGGAAACCCGGCGCTCAGGACTAGGAAGGCACCCCCTCACAGGGCCCCTCAGCGCCCGGCGGCGCACGCTCCCGTGAGTTCCGGGCGGTACTCGAAGTGCATGGTGTCGAGGTGATACCAGCGCCCGCCCCAGATCCAGCCGCGCCGCTCGAAGGTGTGCACCAGCCCCGCCGGGAACTGGTTACGCCAGGGAATGCCGCGCTGCCCCTCGCGGAAGCCGCTCCACTGCCAGTACGCGGCGCGGGCGGTGTTCAGGTCGATGGCCGCGCCGAACGAGTGGACGCTGCGCCGGGACGTGCCCGCCACCGTGCGCCACAGGAACGTGCCCGCGCTGGGCGTCAGGAACGCCCGCCACTCCGGGTGCGATGCCAGGTCCTTCGCGACCGCCCGCAGCGAGTCGGCCGCGCCGTTCACGCGCGTGACCCGCAGCGGCTGCCCGAACCAGTCCACGGTCACGAGACTGGCGCGCACGGCAGAGTCGGACGCGCCGTACATCTTCCGCAGCAGAGGCTCGAAGCGCACGCGTCCCGGGTCGCTCAGGTACGCGGGAGCCGCCAGGGGCGCGCACGCCGGGTACGCGGCGTCCAGCTGATCGAGCAGGCCCGGCGCGTCCAGTCGCCCCGGGTAGGTGGTGGCCGCGCTGCGGGTCAGGGGCATGCGCGTCCCGTCCCGCCACACGAGCGCGCTGCCCTCCACGCCCCGCAGGAACGCCGGGTACGCCGCCACCAGCCGCTGCACGGCCGCCGACTCGGCGGGGGTCAGGGCCGACGCCCACCCCAGTCCGGCCACCAGCACGCAGGCCCACACGTTACGCCTCTGCACCCGCGTAGCGTAACGCCTCGTTAACGCCGCCGGGCGCACACTGACCCCGTGCCTGAGCTGCGATGAAAGGGGGGCCGGAACCCGGGCCGGCCCGCCTCTCACGCCGCGCCGCGCACCGCCGATGTCCCCTCCGTCTTCCCCCCTGAAAGTCGTCACGCCATGACGCGAAGGCAGCCCATGACGAACTATCCCCTTGCCAACTTCACCGGTTCCTGCGGCGAATCCTCCACCCGGGGTCAACCCAACTCCGTGACCTGCCCGCGCGGCATGCAGCCCAACGAGGCCGCTGCCATCGACGGCAACACCGACCTGTCCACCTGCATGGTCGCCAACGGCGGCGCCAAGGTGTACGGCATCACCCTGACCGGTTCGCCCGGCATCTACGACTACGTCGTGAACGTGGACGCGCAGGGCCCCAGCGGCTTCGGCAGCGGCAGCATGTACCTGGCGTTCACGGATCAGTCCGGCGACACGTACTCCCTGTCCATCTACAGCAGCAGCCGTTCGGTGCACACCGTGCGCTACAACAGCCAGCAGCCGGCCATCGTGAAGATGTGGTGGAGCGACTACAGCTTCGACGTGTAAACCACCCCGACTGAAGCGCGCCGCCCAGACGTGGGGCGGCGCGCTTCAGTCGGGCGGTCCTTCTGCCTGCGCGCCGGGAAGCGTGAGGCTCATCTCGTGCGTGCTGGGCGTGAACCCCAGTGCTTCGTACAGCGGCCGGGCCATGTCGCTGCTGCCCAGGCTGACGCGCGTGACGCCCCGATCCCGCAGCGCGTCCAGGCAGGCCCGGACCAGCGTGCGGGCGTGCCCGGCGCGCCGAAAGTCGGGGTGCGTCCAGACGTTCACCACCCGCGCCCGCCACGGCTGCGGGTCGCCGCGCGTGGGGCCCCAGTGCAGCAGGGTCACGCCCGCCCCGGCGATCACCTCTGCGCCGTCTTGCCACAGGAAGCCCAGGTACAGCCCGTCCCGGATGGCACCGGCCACCCACGCGGCGTACGCGGGCCGCTCGGGCAGGTCGCGAGCGTCCGGGTAGCGGTGCGCGGCGATGGTGTGGGCGTCGGCAGGGGTGACAGCACGCATCAGGCCCCCAGTCTGCCGCGCCGGGCGGCCCGGCGTCTGGTAGAACGCAGTGCATGATCTTCGTGGCGCTCCTGCACGCGGTGAACCTGGGCGCGAGGCGCAAGGTGCCCATGGCCGACCTGCGCGCCCTGCTGACCGGCCTGGGGCTGGATGGGGTCCGCACGTACATCCAGAGCGGCAACGCCGTGTTCAGCGCCGCCCCGGAAACGGACCTGCGCGGGCGGCTGGAGGCGGCACTGGAAGCGCAGTTCGGCTTCCCGGTGCCCGTGACGCTCCGCACGGCGCACGAGTGGCGGGAGGCGGCCCGTGGCTGCCCCGCGCATCTGCGGGACGAGGCGGTCGTGGCGGCGTTCCTGCGCGACCCGCCCGATCCGGCGCGCGTGGCGGCCCTGCGCGGGCGGGACGTCACCCCGGAACGCTGGGAGGTCGTGGGGCAGACGCTATACCAGACGGTCCCGGACGGCGTGCGGAACCTGCGGCTGTCCTCGGGCGTGCTCGAGCGGACACTGGGGGTGAAGGTCACCGTCCGGAACGAACGGACCCTGCAGGCCATCGCGGCGATGCTGGACACCTGAGCCCCGGTGGGGACGTGGCTGGTTTAGCCTGCCGCATGCCCCGCCTGCGCTTCGCGCCCGCCGCCTTCCTGTCGGCGGCGCCGCTGCTGTTCGTGCTGCTCTGGAGTACCGGGTTCCTGGGTACGAAGGGCGCGGCCCGCAACGCGGACCCGTTCGCTTTCCTGACGGTGCGGTTCGTGCTGGCCGCCGGGCTGATGGCGCTGCTCACGGCAGCGCTGAGGGCGCCGTGGCCCACGCGGGCGCAGGCGGGCCGCGCGGCCGTGACGGGTCTGCTGCTGCACGCCGGGTACCTGGGCGGCGTGACGACCGCCATCTGGCTGGGGCTCCCTGCTGGCGTGACGAGCGTGCTAGTGGGCGTGCAGCCCCTCCTGACGGGCCTGCTGTCCTGGCCGGTGCTGGGCGAGCGGGTCACGGCGCGGCAGTGGGCGGGGCTGGCGCTGGGGTTCGTGGGGGTGCTGCTGGTCATGGAGGGCCGCGTGCTGGGCGACCTGCACGGGTCGCTGGGCAGTCCCGCCGCGCTGGGGGCTGCGGGCTTCGCGCTGCTGTGCACCACGGCGGGCACCCTCTACCAGCGGCGCGTGGGGGGGGACATGCCACTGCTGGGCGGCACGACCGCGCAGTACGTGGCGAGCGCCGCCGCGCTGGGCGCCGTCACGCTGGCGCGCGGGGGCGGCGAGATTCACTGGAACGCGGAATTCATCCTGTCGCTGACGTGGCTGGTGCTCGTGCTGTCGGTCGGGGCGATCCTGCTCCTCATGCGGCTGCTGCGGGACCTCCCGGCGGCGCGCGTGAACAGCCTGTTCTATCTCGTGCCGCCGCTGGCGGTGCTGGAAAGCTGGCTGCTGTACGGCGAGCGCCTGAGCCCCGCGTCCCTGACCGGGCTGGCGCTGTGCGTGGCGGGCGTGGCGCTGGCGGCCACACCCGCGCGGCGCAGATGACCGGATGTCCTCTGGCGCGGGTGGGCCTCCGGTGTGGGCAGATGCGCTAGCCTGCACGCACCGAAGCCCCAGGTAGAAAGAGGATGACCCGATGACGATCCAGGCCGTGAATGGGCGCGCGTTCGAGCGCCACGCCGAGACCGCGCTGCTGCTGGCCGTGGGCCTGCACGCGGCGCTGGTCAGCGTCGCCCACCTCGGGCCGGGCCACGTGTGGCTCACGGGCGGCGCGTACCTGTTCGGGCAGCTGCTGTGCCTGCTGATCGCCGCCGAGGCCTACCGGCAGGGTCACCCGGCGCAGCGCCGCCTGCTGGGCCGCTTCGCGCTGGCACTCGCCGCGCTGTGGCTGGGGGACGCGGTCACGTTCAGTTTCGAGCTGCGCGGCCTGCCCCTCCCGGAGCTGTCCGTTGCCGACGCCCTGTACGCCGCGTATTACCTGCTGCTGGGCGGCGCCCTCCTGAGCCTGACCCGGCTGCGCCTGCGGTCACTGCGGACCCTGGCGATGACGCTCGACAGCCTGATCGTCATGACCCTCCTGGGCACGGTCGTCTGGACGTTCCTGCTGTCCCGTCCCGCGCCGCTGCACGCGGCGGGCGCCGCGTACGTGACGCTGGATCTCGCCCTGATCGCCCTGGGCCTGCTGGCCCTGCGTCAGCAGCGGCTGAACCGACCCGTCGCCCTGATCTGCGCCGGGCTGGCCCTGATCGTGGGCGGCGACCTGCACTTCGCGCTGGTCGGCGCGTACACCTCCGGGAACCGCGCGGACTTCCTGTACCTGTGGGGCACCGCCATGCAGGCGCTGGGCCTGTGGTGGCGGCGGGATCAGTCGGTGCGGGGCGTGCAGTGGCGCCCTCCCCGGCCCGTGCGGGTCTGGCTGGCCGCGTTCCCGTACCTGACGGGCGGCCTGACCTGCGCGGCACTGCTCCTGACGCGGCCCGCGCCCGTCACGCTGTGGGGCGCCGCGCTGACGTTCCTGCTGATCCTGCTGCGCCAGAGCACCGTGCTGGAAGAGAACCGCCTGCTGGCCCGCAAGCTGCGGCACACCGCCGCCGAACTGGAACGGCGCGGGTCGCTGCTGCGCCGTCAGGCGCGCCACGACGTCCTCACCGGCCTGCCCAACCGCACCGAGTTCGAGGATCAGCTGCGTGCCGCGCTCGGCGGGCCCGCCGCCGTGATGTTCATCGATCTGGACGGGTTCAAGGACGTGAACGACACCTTCGGCCACCCGGTCGGGGACGAGCTGCTGCGGCTCGTCACGGCGCGGCTGCGGGCGCACCTCCCGGCGCGCGCCACGCTGGCCCGCGTGGGCGGCGACGAGTTCACGCTGGTCCTGCCCGGCGCGGACGAGCGGCAGGCCCTCTCTGCCGCTCGGCAGCTGCTGGGCAGCCTGCGTGACCCGGTCGAGATGGCGGGCCTGACCCTGCCGCTCTCGGCGTCCATCGGCGTGAGTCTCGCCCCGCGTGACGGCACGGACGTCACCACGTTGCAGCGCCGCGCCGACACCGCCATGTACCACGCCAAACGCAGCGGGCGCGGTCAGGTGCAGCTGTTCACGCCCAGCCTGGACGAGCAGCGGCGCGAACGCTTCGCGCTGGAGGCCGCGCTGCGCCGCGCCCTGCACGCCCGCGAGTTCACCCTGCACTACCAGCCGCAGCTGCGCGGCACGGCCCTGGAAAGCGTGGAGGCGCTGCTGCGCTGGACGTCGCCCAGCCTGGGGCCGGTCACGCCCGGGCGCTTCATTCCGGTGGCGGAGCAGTGCGGCCTGATCCTTCCCATCGGCCGCTGGGTGCGGGAACGCGCCTGCGAGCAGGCGGCCGAATGGCACCGCCAGGGCCGGGCGCTGCGCGTCGCGGTGAACGTCTCGCCGCTGGAGTTCGCGCAGGCGGACTTCGTGCCGCACGTGCAGGCCACGCTCGCCCGCCTGGAACTGCCCGCGCACCTGCTGGAACTGGAGGTCACCGAGGGCGTGTTCGTGCAGGATCTCGCGGGCACCGCCGCGAAGCTTCAGGAACTGCGCCGCGCGGGCGTCCGCATCAGCGTGGACGATTTCGGCGTGCAGCACGCGTCCCTGAGCGCCCTGATGGCCCTGCCCGCCGACGCCCTGAAGCTCGACCGCAGTTTCCTCAGCGGGCATGACGCGCTGGGGCACACCCGCGCGGCCGGGCCGCAGGTGCTGCGCGCCGTGCACACCCTGGGCCGCGACCTGAACCTCGACGTGCTCGCCGAGGGCGTCGAGACGCCCGAACAGCACGCCCTGCTGCGCGACCTGGGCTTCGAGTACATGCAGGGTTTCCTGTTCTCCCCTGCCCTGCCCCCTGACGAGCTGGACACGTGGCGCGCGGCCCACAGCACCTCCCAGCACGGCTGAAGCGCCTGCCGATCTGCCCCGCGCCCGGCCCTCCCGCAACCGGCGCGCCGCCACCCACGTACCGGCAGGTATGGAACTGAACGGACGGATCGGTGGCGTCACCCAGGGGTACGACCTGCAGGCCGCGTGGAACGGCACGCACCTGTCTGGCCGCATCGGCGGCCGCTTCGAGGGCAAGGACATCCGCCTGAGCGTGCAGGAGGGCCGCGTCACCGGCCGGATCGGCGGGACCTTCGAGGGCTTCGATGTGACCGGCGACCTCAGCGGCGACCGGGTGGACGTGCGCCTGGGCGGCCGGATTGACGGGGACGACCTGCACCTGACCGTCAGCGGCACGCGGATCGAGGGGCGCTTCTCGGGCCGCATCGACGGCAAGGACGTGAATCTCACCGCCGGCCCCGAGCGGCTGCACGGGCGGATCGGCGGGGTCGTGGACGGCAAGGACGTGCACCTGACCCTGGCGGGCGTTCCCGGCATCCTGGCGGCCCTCGCCGCCGCGTGTGCGTACAAGGCGCTGGAGGATCAGCAGGCCGCCTCGACCGCTGCCAGCACCAGCACCTGAGGAGCGGTTGGGGCACGGACCGCCCCGGGCATCAGCCCAGCCTGGCGCCCGTCCCTCTGCTCATGTCGCGCGCCCGTCGCCGGCAGGCACTCAGCGGCGCAGCAGGATGAATCCGGCGGCGCAGGCCAGCGCCAGCAGCAGCGCGGGCGCGCCGAGCATCCAGTGGGCGGTGCCCGCCAGCGCGGCGGTGACGGTCAGGACGCCACTGATCCACCCGCAGGACAGCAGCGCGAACGTCGGCCAGGGCAGGCGGTTGACGGTGATGAGCAGCAGTGGGCTCAGGGCCACGTACCGCAGCGTGCGGATCAGGCCGCTCGTGGCTTCCGCGTCGAAGGTGGCCCCGGCGATCCACAGGGTCAGGGCGGCGGCCGGGATCAGCAGCAGGATGGGCAGGAGGGCGGTGCGGGCGGCGGCGGGTTGTATCTGACCCACAGTACGGTCGGGAGAGCCGCCGGGTTGCCTCAGGTGCCCGCACCCCGCACACCCATTCCCAGCAGGTCGCACAATCCCGTCCGGGGGTGCGTGGTACGTTCCGCGCATCATGACCGTGACTGCGAAGGCGAGGACGTTGGGAGAACTGCTTCAGACCGAAGGGTACGCCGGGCGCGCGCCGTTCGACGGGAAGATCCGCCTGGTGCAGGACGAGGTGCGGGACAACCTGACCCGCAAGCTGCGGAGCGGCGAGGAACTGTTCCCCGGCGTGGTGGGGTACGACGACACGGTGATTCCGCAGCTGGTGAACGCGCTGCTGGCCCGGCAGAACTTCATCCTGCTGGGCCTGCGCGGGCAGGCGAAGAGCCGCATCCTGCGCGCGATCACCGAACTGCTGGACCCGGAGGTGCCGGTCATCGCGGGTGTGGACATGCCTGACGACGTGCTGAACCCAGTGGGCGCGGAGGGCCGCGCGCTGCTGGAGGCGCACGGGCTGGACCTGCCGATTCGCTGGCTGCCGCGCGCGGAGCGGTACGTGGAGAAGCTGGCGACGCCGGACGTGACGGTCGCGGACCTGATCGGGGACGTGGACCCCATCAAGGCGGCGCGCCTGGGGACCAGCCTGGGTGACGTGCGCTCCATGCACTTCGGGCTGCTGCCCCGCGCGAACCGCGGGATCTTCGCTGTGAACGAACTCGCGGACCTCGCGCCGAAGGTGCAGGTGGCGCTGTTCAACATCCTTCAGGAGGGGGACGTGCAGATCAAGGGGTACCCCATCCGCCTGGAACTGGACGTGATGCTGGTCTTCAGCGCAAACCCCGAGGACTACACGGCGCGCGGGAAGATCGTCACGCCGCTGAAGGACCGCATCGGGTCAGAGATCCGCACGCACTACCCGACCGACGTGCGCCTGGGCATGGACATCACCGCGCAGGAGGCCGTGCGCAGCGGCGACGTGACGGTACCGGAGTTCATCGCGGAACTCGTGGAAGAGATCGCCTTCCAGGCACGAGAGGACGGGCGCGTGGACAAGCTGAGCGGCGTGTCGCAGCGCCTCCCGATCTCGCTGATGGAGGTCGCCGCCGCGAACGCCGAACGCCGCAGCCTCGTGCAGGGCGACGACGCGGTCGTGCGCGTCAGTGACGTGTACGCGGGCCTCCCGGCCATCACCGGGAAGATGGAACTGGAGTACGAGGGGGAACTCAAGGGCGCGGACAACGTCGCCCGGGACGTGATCCGCAAGGCCGCCGGGGCCGTGTACGCCCGCCGCTACGGCAGCGCGAACACCCGCGAGCTGGAAAAATGGTTCGAGGCCGGGAACGTGTTCCGCTTCCCGCAGGGGGGGGACAGCGCCGCCGCCCTGAAAGCCACGTCGGAGGTGCCGGGCCTGAGCGACCTGGCCGCCGAGGTCGCCGCGAGCAGCGTGGACGCCGTGCGCGTATCCGCCGCGGAGTTCATCCTGGAGGGCCTGTACGGCCGCAAGAAACTCTCCCGCGCGGAGGAACTGTACGCCGCGCCGGAACCCGAAACGCGCCAGCAGCGCGGCGGCCGCTGGAACTGATCGCGGCTCTCCGCCCTGGGCTGTGAGCTGTGAGCACACCCCCTCCCCCACCCCGCGTGGGCCGGAGGGGTCTTCTTTTCCCACTTCCCACTCCCCATCGCCCCCCTTTCGTATGCTGTGCGCTATGTCTGTTGTGACCCGTATTGCTCCGAGCCCGACCGGTGATCCTCATGTGGGGACCGCGTACATCGGGCTGTTCAATTTCACGTTGGCGCGTCAGGGCGGGGGAAAGTTCATCCTGCGCATCGAGGACACCGACCGGAACCGCTACGTGCCGGACAGCGAGAAGCGCATCTTCCAGATGATGGCGTGGCTGGGCCTGACGCCGGACGAGTCGCCGCTGCAAGGCGGCCCGAACGGCCCGTACCGGCAGTCCGAGCGATTCGACCTGTACGGCGAGTACGCGCGGCAGCTGGTGGCGAGCGGGCACGCGTACTACGCCTTCGAGACGGCCGAGGAGCTGTCGGCGCTGCGCGAGGCGGCGCAGGCGGAGGGCCGCGTGATCGCGGTGCCCAGTCGTGAGCTGGACCCGGCGGCGGCGCAGGCGCGGGTGGAGGCGGGCGAGGCGGCCGTGATCCGCCTGAAGGTCCCGCGGGAGGGCGAGACGGTCGTGAATGACCTGCTGCGCGACCCGATTCACTTCCAGAACCGCGAGATTGACGACAAGGTGCTGCTGAAGGCGGACGGGTTCCCCACGTACCACCTGGCGAACGTGGTGGATGACCGCCTGATGGGCGTGACGCACGTGGTCCGCGCTGAGGAGTGGATCACCAGCACGCCCATTCACGTGCTGCTGTACCGCGCCTTCGGCTGGGCCGAGCCGGTGTTCGCGCACATGCCGCTGCTGCGCAACTCGGACAAGTCGAAGATCAGCAAACGCAAGAACCCCACGAGTGTCGAGTGGTACCAGGCGCAGGGGTTCCTGCCGGAGGCGATGCTGAACTTCCTGGCGACGATGGGGTGGACGCACCCGGACGGCCTGGAGGTCTTCGACCTGGAGGAATTCGGGCGGGTGTTCCGCCTGGAGGACGTGACGCTGGGTGGCCCGGTCTTCAGTCAGGAGAAGCTGCGCTGGTACAACGGCAAGTACCTGCGCGAGGTGCTGCCAGGGGACGAGGTCGCCCGGAGGCTGCACGCGTTCCTGGCTGGCCAGAAGGTGAACCTCCCCCTGGACGACTACTTCCGCTCGGTGGTGCGCCTGATGACGCCGCGCATTGAGGTGTTCAGCGAGTTCATGGAGAAGACGCCTTACTTCTGGTCCGAGGAGTACCCGGTGACCGAGAAGGCGCAGGCGGCGATCGACGGCGCGCGGGACCTGCTGCCCGAGCTGGCCGCCACGCTGAAGAACCTGCCGACCTTCGACGCGGCGTCCATCAAGGCGGCCTTCGCGTCCTTCGCCGAGGAGCGGGGCCTGAAGCTCGGGAAGGTCATGCCGCCCGTGCGCGCGGCGGTAGCGGGCACCATGGAGAGCCCGGACCTGCCGGACCTGCTCGCCACGCTGGGCCGTGACCGGGTGGTCGCCCGGATCGGTAAGCTGGGCGCATGACCCTGATCGCCGCGGTTCTGGTGGGCCTGATCGCCCTGCTGCACGTGTACATCATGGTGCTGGAAATGTTCCTGTGGACCACCCCGCGCGCCATGAAGGCCTTCGGGACCACGCCGGAACTCGCGGCGCAGACCCGCGTCATGGCGGGCAACCAGGGCCTGTACAACGGTTTCCTGGCGGCGGGCCTGATCTGGGGCCTGATCACGGGCTCGGCAGCGATTCAGCTGTTCTTCCTGGCGTGCGTGGCGGTCGCGGGCCTGTACGGCGCGGCCACTGCGAACCGCCGCATCCTGTTCATCCAGACGATGCCCGCTACGCTGGCGATCCTGACGGTGCTCGTAGCGCGCTGAGCGCCCGTCCCCGCCTCCCAAACGCTCGTTTGGCTCCCTTGCCTCCCGGCTGCTACGCTGGGAGGCACTTCTCATACCGACGGGGCCGCGCGGCCCCACCTGCCCTGCCATGCCTGACGTCCTGCCCTGTCCCGCCTCCGGCCTGCCCCGTCGCAGTGACCGGCTGCTGAACCAGCGCCGCGCGCCCTGACGCGGCCCGCACCCGCCGCCTCAGACCCCGCGCACGCGCCCTTCACAGGAGACCTCATGACCCCAGATACCAGACCGGCTGCCCCGCAGCCCCACGCCCCCGCAGAGTCGCAGGACACCGCCCCCGGCTACGCGGCGGCGCAGGCCGCGTACGACGCCGCGCAGCAGGACACCACCATGGTGCAGTGCCTCGCCCCGGACGGCTCGGTCGTCCGCGAGGACCTGCTGCCCGAACCCGAGACGCGCCTGGAACTGTACCGGCAGATGCGCCGCGCCCGGCACTTCGACGAGCGCGGCTGGGTGCTGTACCGCCAGGGCCGCCTGGGCGTCTTCCCGCCCTTCGGCGGCATGGAGGCCAGTCAGGTCGGCACCGCCGCCGCGCTGACCAAGGACGACTGGCTGTTCCCCACCTACCGCGACACCGGCGCGGCCCTGACCCTGGGCCTGCCCATCGCGCGCACCCTCGCCTACTGGCGCACCAGTCCGCACGGGTGGCACATGCCCGCCGACCTGAAGGTCCTGCCCTTCTACATCCCGATCGCCACGCAGTACCCGCAGGCGGTTGGCGCGGCCCTCGCCGAGCGGCGCCAGGGCACCCGCAACGTCGCCATGGCCTTCATCGGGGACGGCGGCAGCAGCGAGGGCGACTTCCACGAGGCGCTGAACTTCGCCGGGGCCCTGAACGCTCCGTGCGTGTTCATCCTCCAGAACAACGGCTGGGCGATCAGCGTCCCCACCCGCGCGCAGACGCGCGCCACGGATCTCAGCCGCCGCGCCGATGGGTACGGCATTCCCGGCGTGCGCGTGGACGGCAACGACGCCCTGGCCACGTACCACGTCACCCGTGAAGCCGTGGAGCGTGCCCGCAGCGGCGGCGGCCCCACCCTGATCGAGACCGTCACGTACCGCGTCAAGCCGCACACCGTCGCCGACGACCCCAGCCGCTACCGCAGCGAGGCCGACACCGCCAGCTGGGACGCCAAGGACCCCGTCACGCGCCTGCGCACCCACCTCCTGAACGCGGGCCTCATGACCGAGGCCCGCGAGGCCGAGCTGCTCGCCGAGATCGCCGCCGAGTTCGAGGCCGCCCTGGCCGAGGCCGACAGCTACCCCGAACCCACCCCCGCCGAGATCCTCGACCACGTGTTCGCCGAACCCACCCCACAACTGAAGAAACAGCGCGCGGAGATCCTCGCCGAGCACGCCGCGCCGAACCAGAAGGAGCAGGCATGACCGCCACCGCCACCCCCACCGGCCACACCGGGGCCACGAAGACCATGACGATGGTCGCCGCCATCAACGACGCCCTCGATATCGCCCTGGCCGCCGACGACGCCGTGCACATCTTCGGCGAGGACGTGGGCGTCATGGGCGGCGTGTTCCGCGCCACCGACGGCCTCCAGGCCAGATACGGCGAAGAGCGCGTGTTCGACACGCCCCTCGCCGAGGCCGCCATCGTCGGCATGGGCATCGGCATGAGCCTCGCGGGCCTCAAGCCCGTCGCGGAAATCCAGTTCGCGGGCTTCCTCTACCCCGCCCTCGACCAGATCCTCTCCCACCTGGGCCGCTACCGGCACCGCACCCGCAGCCGCTACCACCTCCCCATGGTCATCCGCGCCCCCTACGGCGGCGGCGTCCACACCCCCGAACAGCACGCCGACAGCCCCGAAGCGATCCTCGCCCACACCCCCGGCGTCAAGGTCGTCATCCCCAGCACCCCCGCCGACGCCAAAGGCCTGCTGCTCTCGGCCATCAACGACCCCGACCCCGTCTTCTTCTTCGAAGCCATCAAGCTCTACCGCAGCATGAAAGAGGACGTCCCCACCGGCGACTACCGCGTCCCCATCGGTAAGGCCCGGATGGTTACGGAAGGCGACGACGTCACCGTCATCTGCTACGGCGGCATGGTCGAAGTCGCCCAGAAAGCCGCCGCCGCCGCCGCACAGGCCGGCATCGGCGTCGAAGTCATCGACCTGCGCACCCTCGTCCCCATGGACACCGACACCATCATCACCAGCGTCGCCAAAACCGGCCGCGCCGTCATCGTCACCGAAGCGCCCCGCACCGCCGGCTTCCACAGCGAAATCGCCGCCGTCATCGCTGAAGAAGCCATCGAACACCTCCGCGCGCCCATCGTCCGCGTCACCGGCTTCGACGCCCCCTACCCGCCCTTCACCGCCGTCGAGGACGTGTACCGACCCAACCCGCTGCGCGTCGCGAAGGCGATCCGGCAGGTCATGGACTACTGAGCCATAAAGTGCGCGCGTAAGGGGTGCGCCTGGCGGCGGGCCTCCCCACCCCCCAGCCCCCTACCCCAGAGGGGCAGGGGGAGCGGGCGCGGCGCTCGGCAGGTATTTCTCTGAGGTGATCGGCAGGTCATGGGCGGGTTCGGCCACGTGTAGGGCTGCACTCCTCCGGGTTCGCTGCGTCCGCCCCGCGCGCTGCGCGCACAACGGGCTCGGTTGCCACGACGCCAGTGGGGCAAGCCAACCTTGGTGCGGTCCAGAGGGTTCTACTTTTTCCAACTTCAGTAGGGGCGGGGTTCTCGGCGTTGCTGAACATTCGTGCCTGAAGCGTGATCTGCGCGACCTTTTCGCCTCAGGGGCGGATCATGAAGGGCGGGGACGATGGAGGGGATGCGTTCCCCTGCCCTGCTGGTGACGGCGGCCCTGCTCGTGGGGGCGGCCGCGTTCGGTGTCACGCGCCTCCAGTGGGGTGCGGAGGCACAGACGGCTGCGGTCGAGCAACCAGCAGTGCCTGCGTTGCCGCCGCCCGCCACGGAGCCCACACCAGAACCCGTGGAGCCGGACCCTGCGCCGGAACCGGTCACTCCTACTCCAGTGGAGGTGCAGCCGCCCACGCCGGAGGTCACGCCCGCGCCTCCTGCGGCTGCGCCGTCCCAGGTGCTGCCTGCGCGGGCCAGCGTCATGGGCATCCGGCACGAGTACCAGCGGCTGAACAACTGCGGTCCGGTGACGATCGGCATGGCCCTGAGCCGCTGGGGCTCCGCGCTGAACCAGTACGACATCGCCCCGAAACTCAAGCCGTCGCGGGGGGACGTGAACGTCTCGCCGGAGGAACTCGCGGCGTTCGCGCGGGCGCAGGGGATGGACGTGCACCTCGCGCGCGGCGGGGACCGGACGCTGCTGCGCTCGCTGCTCGCGTCGGGCTTCCCGGTGATCGTGGAGACGTGGTTCGTCACGCCGGACTCGGGCGGCATGGGGCACTACCGCCTGCTGACCGGGTACGACGACGGGGCTGGGCAGTTCAGCGCGCTGGACTCGTACCTGGGGCCGCTGCGGATGGACTACGCCAAGTTCGACGAGCTGTGGCGGTCCTTCGGGCGCACGTACCTGATCGTCACACCACCGTCGAAACGGGCGGCCCTGGCGGGCGTGCTGGACTGGCGGGCCGACCGCGCACAGGAGCAGGCCGAGACGCTACGGGTCGCCGGGCGCGAGGCGGAACGGCGCAACGACGCGGTGGGGTTCCTGACCCTGGGGCAGGCGCAACTGGACGCGGGGGACGCCCGCGCCGCCGCGCGCACCTTCGACCGGGCATTCGCTGCCGCGCCCGACCGCGCCCTCGACCCGACCCGGCCCGCGTGGGTGCAGGGCGGGCTGCCGTGGCGCGCGCTGTGGTACTCGTTCGGGCCCCTGGAGGCGTACACCCGCACCGGTCAGTACGCGCGTGTCCTCACCCTGACGGGCGCGGTGCTGCGCTCGGTCCCCACGCATGAGGAAGCGCACTACTGGCGCGCCCGCGCCCTGACCGGCCTGGGCCGCACCGCCGAGGCGCAGGCCGCGTACCGCGAAGCACTCCGCCTGCGCCCCGGATACGCGGAGGCGAGACAGGAGCTGAACCGCCAGTAACCGTCAGCCGGGGAAGTTCAGGAGGACGTGTTCGGCGCTGAAGCCGGGGCCCATGGCGCTCAGGAGGGCGCGGCCCTGCGGCTGGGCGCGCAGAGTTTCCTGCAGCACGAACAGGACGGTGACGCTGCTCATGTTGCCGTAGTGGCGCAGGACGTGGCGGCTGGCGTCGAGCGCTCCGGCGGGGAGGTTCAGGGCCTCCTCGTAGGCGCTGAGGACTTTCACGCCGCCGGGGTGGACGACGTACGTGCCGACCTGCGTGGGGCTCCAGCCGTGCGCGCTCAGGGCGGCCTGGACGTTCCCCTGCATCATGCCGCGCACCAGGGTGGGGATGTCGCGGCTGAAGCGGACTTTCAGGCCCTCGTCCACGACGTCCCAGCCCATGATGTCCTCGCTGTCCTCGATCAGGGTGGAGTACGCGCCGCACAGTTCGGCCAGGGGGGCGGGGCCGGGTTCGTCGGGGTGGGTGAGGACGGCGGCGGCGCCTCCGTCGGAGAACAGGGCGGTGCCGACGAAGTTGCTCTTGGTCTCGTCGCCGTGCACGAGGGTCAGGCTGCACAGTTCCACGGCGACGTACAGCACGCGGCGGTACCCGGCGCGGACGAGGTCGGCGGCGCGGGCGAGACCGCTGGCTCCTCCGGCACAGCCCAGGCCCCACACGGGCAGTCGCGCGGCGTGCCGGTTGATGCCCAGGTGCTCGATCAGGTCGGCGTCGAGGCTGGGGGCGCTGATGCCGCTGGTGTTCACGACGACCACGGCGTCCACGTCGGCCGCTTCGATCTGCGCGGCGTCCAGCGCTTCCCTGGCCAGCCTACGGGTCAGGGCGCGGGCTTCCTGCACGAAGACGGCGTTCTTCTCGCCGAAGCCGCGCGGGGTGAGGTACCACTCGAGCGGGCGGGCCAGGGCGCGCGTGTCGATCATGGCGTTCGTGAAGACGTCCAGCAGTTGCGGGCGGGCCGCCATGCGCGGGAAGAGGGTGCGGGCGGCCTCCTGCACCTGCGTCTGCGGCGTCAGGTGCGGGGGCGTGCCCGTCACGAGGGCGCGCAGGTGGGGGGTAAGGGGCATGCGCCGCATTCTGCGCGACTTTGCCCGGGTTGAGGGGGGACACGCGCCACGGTTGGGGGTTCAGCAAACGTCTATGCACGGCTCACCGCGCCTCACCGTCAGGAAACGGGGGCGCGGTGAGGCGGGAACGCTGGGCGGTCAGTTCTGCTGTTTCTCCCATTCCTGACGGCCGACCTCGTCCAGCGCGCGGAAGTCCTCGTCGGTCAGGGTGAGGCGGGCAGCGGCGACGTTCTCTTCCAAGTGTTTGACCTTGCCAGTGCCGGGGATGGGCAGCATGACGGGGCTGCGCCTCAGGACCCACGCCAGCGCCACCTGGGACGGCGTGGCGCCCAGGCGGGCGGCGATCTCGGTCAGGACGCTGCCTTCCTTCGCGAGGTTCCCGGCGGCGAGCGGGAACCAGGGGATGAAACCGATGTGCTCACGCTCACAGTAGTCCAGTACGTCCTCACTCTTGCGGTTGGCGAGGTTGTAGAGGTTCTGCACGGTCGCGACCGGGAAGACGGCGCGGGCGGCCTCGATCTCCTCGACGCTGACCTCGGAGAGGCCCGCGTGACGGATGACGCCCTCGTCCATGAGTTCCCTGATCGCGCCGAACTGCTCGTCGCGCGGCACGTTCGGGTCAATGCGGTGCAGCTGCCACAGGTCGATGCGGTCCACGCCCAGGCGGCGGCGGGAGATGTGCGCCTGCTGCTTGAGATACTCGGGGCGGCCCACGGGAATCCACACGTTCGGGCCGGTGCGGGTCAGGCCGCCCTTCGTGGCGATCACGACCGTGTCGTAGGGGTGCAGGGCCTCGCGGATGAGTTCCTCGCTGACGGCCGGGCCGTAGCTGTCGGCGGTGTCGATGAGGTTCACGCCGAGTTCCGGCAGGCGGCGCAGGGTGGTCAGGGCGCCCTCGCGGTCGGTGGGGTCGCCCCACACGCCGTCGCCGGTGATGCGCATCGCGCCGAAGCCCAGGCGGGTGACGGTCAGGTCCCCGCCGATCTCGAAGGTGCCGCTCGGGGCGGCACTGGGGGTGCTGCTGTGGGTGGTGTCGGTCATGGTGGTGCCCTCCAGGGAGGCATTCTGCGCCGAGTGCCCGCCCGGGCGCGTGGCAGTTTCCTCAAGGGAGGGTGAAGTCGCGTGGCCTCCGGTGCCGTGGTGTGCCTCCACCAGTCACGCCGAGCGGACGCGACCCGCAGAGAGGCCCCACAGAGAAGGAGCAGAAGGCCCCTCCAGGCATGAAAGTGGCGGTCCGGTGACGGGCCGGGTGGGCCACGACACCGACGGACGCCGGATCACTCGCGTTCGGGCTGCTCGCAGGTGTCGCGATACACGAACTGATTGAGGCGTTTGCGGTGGCGGCTACTCCAGTCGATGCTGGGCCGCGCCTGATCGGGCGGCAGGTACCCCAGGCGGTACACGGCCATGAGTTCCAGGTCGGCGGGGACGCGCAGGAGGTCCTGGATGGCCTGCCAGTGGCGGAGGATCTCCATGGGCGTGCTGACGAACTGGATGCCCATGCCGAGCGCGCCCACCGCGTTCCAGATGTTTTCCATGGCGGCGCCCATGCCGAACACGGAGTAGAAGCCGGACAGTTCGCCGGGGCGGTACTCGCCCTTGTCGAGCAGGACGGCCAGCAGCAGGGGGCTGCCTGCGACGAGTTTGCGGTTGTCCTCTCCGAGCTTTTTCGGCACGCCGAGTTGCCGCATGAGTTTCAGGCCGGCGTCGCTGAATACCTGCCGCGTGAAGGGTTTCAGCGGGCCGGGCAGGTGGTCGATGTGGATGCCGTCGCGCCGCTCCTGCATTTCCTTCTCGGTGAAGCGGAAGTAGCGGCGGTAGCGTTCGAAGAACACGCCGCCCTCGATGAGTTCGGTCATGCTCTGACCGGCGATGGCGGCAACCTGCCCGATGGTGTCCGGGTTCTCGATGAGCACGAAACGCCACGGCTGGCTGTTGAAGTGGCTGGGGGCCGCCTGCGCGACCCGCATCAGCAGGTGCTGGTGCTCGCGGCTGACCGGGTCCGGGCGGAAGGGGCCGTTGGTGGTGCGCCGCGCGAGCATGCCGTCGATCAGGTCCATGCGGGCAGGCTAGCAGCGCAGGCAGGTTGGCCGCATGGACCGGTCAGGTGCTCCAGGCGGTCAGGGCTCCGGCGGTGAAGGCGGCGGCGCCGAGCAGGGCGCGCTGCCAGTGGTCGGCGCGGCCCGGGCGGGTGCGGGGCATGCTCAGCAGCAGCGCCAGCGCGGGCAGCAGTGCCCACGCGGCGGCCCCGGCGCGCCACGCCAGTCCCAGGCTGAGCAGCGTCCCGGCGCAAGTCAGGAAGAACAGTGCGTGGTGCGGCCAGCGGGCCGCGTCGCGCCGCCAGCCCAGTTGCAGGCTCAGGCCCAGCGCCAGCAGCGTGCTCAGCAGCGCGGCGGTGATCAGCAGGGCGAGGTGGTGGGGGCTCACACTCCATGCTGGCACGGCCCGGATTGGCGCGTCGCATGACAGATGCCCTGCCGGAACGGGTGTACGTTCGGGAGCATGCGTCCTGCTCACCTGCTGCTGCCCCTGCTGCTCCTGACTGCCTGCAAGCCCGGCGGGGTGGCCAGGGACGGGGCGGGGGGCGAGGATCTGGTCGCCAGGACGCTGTTCACGGCGACCGGGTCGTTCGACGCGCAGGCCGACTCGCGCGAGCGGATCGGGGGTGGGCTGCGCCGCGCCACCTGGACCAGCCGCCCGCCGCTGGACGCCGCCGGGGTGGTCGTGCAGTACGACAGTGACGCGCGGCCCCTGAGCTGGATGCTGGACATCCGGTCGCCGCGGTTCACCGCGCAGGACCTCGCCGGGCCGGACGCGCAGACGGTGACGACGCCGCAGGGCGAGGCGCTGCACCCGGCGGCAGGCTCTCGGCTGGCCGACACGCTGATCCTGACGACCGGGCAGGGCCTGCGGGTGGTCACGCGCGGGTACGTCACGCAGGAGGAGGCCACGCTGCTGCCCGCCTTCCGCCGCTGACGGGCGCGCCGCTCAGCGGACCGAGTTGCGGCCGTTGCGTTTGGCGTTGTACATGGCGCTGTCGGCACGGGCGAACAGATCCTCGGCGTTGTCCTCCGCGCCGCGCAGGGAGCCCACGCCGAAACTCGCGGTGACGTCCAGGCCCGCGATGGGTTCGCCCGCCACCTCGGCGCGCAGCCGCTCGGCGACCGCCAGCGCGTCGGGTCGGGCCAGACCGGGCAGGATCACCAGGAATTCCTCGCCCCCCCAGCGACCCACCTGCCCGCCCGAGCCGCCCACACTGCGGCGCAGCCGCTTGCCGAAGGAACGCAGCACGTCGTCCCCGGTGCCGTGCCCGTGCACGTCGTTCACGCGTTTGAAGTGGTCGATGTCGGTCACGATGATGCTCAGCGGCGCGCGGTTCTTCACGGCCTGCTGGATGCTGCGCTCCAGTTCTTCCTCGGTGGCGCTGCGGCCCAGCACCTCAGTCAGGGCGTCCTTGCGCGCGGCGCGCAGGCGCTCGGTGGCGTGCAGGTCGGCGCTGAGGTTCTGCTCGACGAACGTCACCGTCAGGTACGCGATCACACCTGCGGCCGTCATGACGATCATCGCCGTCACCCAGTCGGCCAGGTTGCTGGGCGCCACGGGGCCGTTCATGAGCACGCTGACCAGCATGGTCAGGATGGTCACGACGTTCACGCCGGTCCCGAGGCGCGACCCGAAGATCAGGTACGACACGAGCACGTTCAGCGTGAGCCACAGCGTGAGGTGAAAGGGCATGTCCCCCCACGCGACGGCGCGCGGGATTTCCAGGATGGCGACCAGCAGGTACCCGACGCTGGTCACAGCGTAGATGTTCTGCACGTGCCGGGGCCGCCAGAGGGTCGCGGCGGCGGTCAGGACGGCCACGATCGCAGCGATGTTCTTGGGGTTGCTCAGCGCCGCCCAGCCCTCACGCGGGGGATCGACGGCGGCCGTCAGAGCGGCGTAGCACACGTACGCGATGCTGGCGGTCCACACGACCATGACACGGTGGCGTTGCAGCAGTTGCAGGAGCGGCAGTCTGTTCAATTGATCGTCACTCCGGGTACGGACAGCACTCTGCGCATGACCTGATGTGGATTCTCGCACGAAGCCCGTGAAGGCGTCGACTCCACTCGCTGGGGGCATACGCAGGCCGCGCCCCGCTCACGGTGGAGGCGGGGCGCGGCGCGCGGGGGCGCGGGGCTCAGGCGAGCAGTTCGCCGTCCTGGAAGAACAGGGCCAGTTCGCGCGCGGCGCTCTCGGTGCTGTCGCTGCCGTGCGTGACGTTCTCGCCGGTGGTGGTGGCGAAGTCCGCGCGGATGCTGCCGGGGGCGGCGTTGGCTGGGTTGGTGGCGCCCATCATGGCGCGCCAGCCGGCGATGGCGTTCTCGCCTTCCAGGGCGATGGCGACGACGGGACCGCCGGTGATGAAGTCCACCAGTTCACCGAAGAAGGGGCGCTCCTTGTGCTCGCCGTAGTGCGCTTCGGCGGTCTCGCGGGCGATGACCATCTGCTTGAGGCCCACCACGCGGTAGCCCTTGCGCTGGATGCGGGCGAGAATTTCGGGGGTCAGGCCGCGGCGGACGCCGTCGGGTTTGATCATGGCAAAGGTGCGTTCCATAGCGCCCTCGAGGATAGCAGGCTGGCCCGGGACGGGTGCCGCCTTCACCCCCATCGCCGGGGGCTGCGCACCTGTCCAGACTTGCCTGAAACCCCGTACAATAGGAAAGTGACCCACGATTCTCCCCCTCGCCCATCCGGCGACGCGGCCCGGATTGCGCTGATCGCCTGCGCGGTCGCCGCCCTGGGCATGCTCCTCTTCCCCCTGGCCGCCCTGGGCCGGGGCTTCAGTGCCGACGCCGTCCTGCTGCACGTCACGGGCAGCGTCATGAACCTCACCTCCAATCAGCAGGCGCCCCTGCCCCCCACCGGCACCATCCTGGCCCTGGCCTGGGCCACGCTGGCCGCGCTGGCCGTGACGCTGGCGGGCGCGTGGCAGCGCCAGCGCTGGTTCTGGGTGACGGGCCTCCTCACATTTGGGCTGGCCACCGCCGCCGTGGTCGTGCTGGGCGGCGCCCTGGACGACCAGACCAAGCGCGTGCTCGCCGACACGACCCTGCGCCCCGGCGCCAAGCGCCAGCTGGGGAACTTCTACGCCAGCGGCGGCATGAACCTGGGCCTGTTCCTCCCGGCCCTGGCAGGACTGATCGCCGCCGGTGCGGGCCTGAGCGTCAGGCCGCGCGTGTGGCAGGCCTTCAACCGCATGCGCAGCCTGCTGGTGCCCGCCGCCGCGATCGGACTGGCGGTGCTCGTCGGCGCGGTCGTCGTGCTGATCGTGCAGCCCAGCGTGAACCAGAGCGGTACGCCCCTGAGCCTGTGGGGCGCGTGGCTGGCCAAGTCGGATCTGGTGTACTTCGTGTACTCCACGCTGTTCGCGCCGGTCACCGCCCTGAACCCGCTGCTGGACAGCCTGAAGCTGGCCACCCCGCTGATCTTCACCGGTCTGAGCGTCGCGTTCGCGTTCCGCACGGGCCTGTTCAACATCGGCGCGCCCGGGCAGCTGACCATGGGCGCCATCGCCGCGATGCTCGTCGGCGTGTACGGTCCGCCCAGCCTGGGCTACGGCCTGCTGGCCCTGAGTGTCCTGGCCGCTGCCGCCGGGGGGGCCCTGTGGGGCGCCATTCCCGGTCTGCTCAAGGCGCGCTTCGGGTCCAGTGAGGTCATCAACACGATCATGCTGAACTACATCGCGTCGTCGGTGCTGGTGTTCCTGATCGGCAGTGACTCGTTCCCCTTCCTGGGCCGCGAGTATCCACAACCCCTGAAGGCCGAGGGCTCGAACCCGCAGAGCGAACTGCTGAACGGTGAGGCGCAGCTGCGGCCCCTGCTGGAAGTCCTGAACGTGGGCCAGAACGGTCAGGTGGCCCTGAGTATCGGCCTGCTGGTCGCGCTGGCCGCGTTCGTGATCGTCCGGCTGCTCGTCCGCAAGAACCGCAGCCTGATCGCCCTGGCTGCCGCCGCCGCGCTGGGCGCCCTGACGTGGCGGATCGGCATTCCCGTGACCGTCACCGGCAGCCAGCTGAACGGCGCGTTCCTGATCGCGCTGCTGTGCGCGGCGGGCTTCGGCATGCTGATGTGGCGCACCGCCGCCGGGTACGCCCTGCGCGCCGTGGGCCTGTCCCCCAAGGCCGCCGAGTACGGCGGGATCAGCGTCGCGAAGAACACCATCCTGGCCATGACCATCGCGGGGATGTTCGCGGGTCTGGCCGGCACGCACTACGTGAACGGCGGCGCGCTCGACGAATACCGCCTCAAGCAGAACATGCCCGTGAACGTCGGCTTCGACGGGATCGCCGTGGCCCTGATGGGCCAGAGCACTCCGGCGGGCGTCGTGGCGTCCAGCGTGCTGTTCGGGACCATCGACACCGGCGCGGTCAGCGTGACCACCAAGCTCGCCAAGGTGAACAGCGACATCGTGACGGTGCTCAAGGCACTGATCGTGCTGTTCATCGCCGCCGGGGGCTTCCTGAGCCGCCGCGTGACCGCGCCCCCACCCCCCGCGCTGGTCGCGGCCGCGAGCCGGCACGAGACGCCGGCCACCATTGACCTCAGCAAGCCCCTCACCCCGCAGCCGAACGTGGCCCAGGCCAGCGAGGACATCACCCGGGAAGGCAACAAATAATGGACGGCCTCTTCGCACAGATTCTGACCACGGCGTTCCTCGCCACCTTCATCCGCAGCGTCGTGCCGCTGCTGCTGACCGCGCTGGGCGGCCTGTTCAGCGAACGCAGCGGCGTCGTGAACATCGCCCTGGAAGGCCTGATCATCTTCGGGGCGCTCGCGGCGGCCGTCAGCACGCAGCTGCTGACCCCCAGCCTGGGACAGGCTGCACCGTGGGTGGGCTGGCTGGCCGGGATGCTGGTCGGCGGCCTGATCGCCTGGATTCACGCGGTCCTGAGCATCAAGTACCGCGCCGATCAGGTCATCAGCGGCACGGCCATCAACCTGCTCGCCACCGGCGTGCCCGCCGTGGTCCTGACCGCGCTGTACGGCGTGTCCAACGAGAGTCCCAAGGTCGAGTACGCGCTGCCGCTGTGGGGCGCGGGCGAACTGCGCTTCTCGCCGCCGGTGTTCTTCGCGTTCCTGGCCGTGGCGATCACGTGGTACGTGATGTACCGCACGCCGTACGGCCTGCGCCTGCGCGCCACCGGTGAGCAGCCGGGCGCGGCCGCCAGCATGGGCGTGAACGTGCGCCGCATGCGCTACAGCGCCGTGATTCTCTCCGGCGTGCTGGCCGGCACCGCCGGAGCGTTCCTGAGCATCGGGAACCTCGACTCGTACGTGCGCAACATCAGCGCGGGCGCGGGCTTCATCGCGCTGGCCGCCCTGATCTTCGGGCAGTGGAAACCGCTGGGCGTGCTGGGTGCCACGCTGCTGTTCGGCCTGCTGCAGGCCCTGAGCATCGTGCTGGGCGGCACCAACCTGCTGCCGAGCACGCTGGTGCAGGCGCTGCCGTACCTGATCACGATCCTGGCGCTGATCTTCACGGGCCGCAGCCGCGCGCCCAAGGCGCTGGGCCGCCCCTACGACGGGTAGAGCACACCGCACCACCCCGACCGGGAGTCTGCTGCGCGGCAGGCTCCCGGTCGCGCCGTTGCGGGTCCGGTACGACCGGATGCGCTACTCTGGACCGTACTGTGACCAGTTTTGGAGCCGCCCTTCGACAGGCCCGCGAGAACCTGGGCTTCAGCACACAGGACGTGGCCCTACGTACCAAGATCCGTGGTGACTACCTGCTGGCCCTGGAGGACGGGAACCTGTCGGCGCTCCCCGAACGCACCTTCGCCCGCTCGTACCTGGGCCGGTACGCGCGGGAACTGGGCCTGGATCCCGCGCCGCTCCTGGCGGACTTCGACCGGGTGATGCCTGCCCCTGCGGGCAGTGCCGGGCCGCGCACGCCGGCCCACCCGGCCCGCAGCCGGCGGTCCACATCGCCGCGCCGCGGGCGCGGCCCCCTGCTGGCGCTGCTCGGCGTGGCCCTGCTGGGCGCGGCCCTGGGCGGGTACGTGCTACAGAGCCGCGCCGCACCGACCGCCACCGACCCCAGCGAGACGACCGTGACGCCCGACACCACGCCGGCGGCCCGCACGGTACGCCTGACCGTGAAGGTCACCCCCCCGGGCGCGCGGGTGTATCTGGACAACCGCGACCTGGGCGCCGCGCCCGTGCTGGCCTTCCCGGCCGACGCCCGGACGCAGGCAGAACTGCGCGTGGAACTGACCGGACGTCAGGCGCTGCGTCAGACGGTGGATCTCAGCCGCAGCCGTGATCTGCGCGTGATCCTAAAACCCACCGGGACGCCCAGCGTCCTCAGTGACGCCGCGCAGGTCGCCCCGGCCCGCCCCACGGCTGCCCGGCCCAGTGCCCCACAGACCAGTGCCGCACAGACCAGCCCCCCACAGGGTACGGGCACCTCAACCAGCCCCGCCAAGCCGGCCGCTCAGACGGCGCCGGCCGTGAAGATCACGTACAGCGGGCCGTCCTGGACCCGCGTGACGGACGCGGGCGGCCGCATCGTCTTCGAGGGCACCCCGGCTGCTGGCACCGTGAAGACCTTCGCGGCCGGCGTGACCATCCGCACAGGGAACGCGGCGGCAGTGAACGTCAGTGTGAACGGCGCGCCCGGGCAACCGCTGGGGCAGGCCGGGCAGGTGGTGACCCGGACATTCTGATCCGGACCTGCGGCGGGCGGATGGCCACCGCCTGTGCCACTCCGTCCCGCCCGGAGCGGGAGCCGGAGGGGCAAGGGAACCTCAAGCGGCGCCCCGGCGCGCTGATCTAGAGTAGATGCGTGAGTCCACCACCTGTCCGTCCGCCTGTCACGCCGGTCCCCCCGGCCCGTGCCAACGCCTTCCAGTACGCGTGGCGCAGCCCCTGGGTTCGCCTGATCGTCTTCCTGCTGGCCTTCTACGTCCTGTGGCGGTTCGTGGGCCTGATCCAGACGGTGCTGGTCGATTTCGTGGTGGCGTTCCTGATCGCCTACCTCGCCAATCCGCTGCTGAACTGGCTGGAGCGTGGGCGGGTGCGGCGCGGGCTGGGGGTGTTCTTCGTGGTGCTGATCTTCGCGGGGCTGCTCAGTCTTGCGGGGGTGCTGCTGGCCACCGTGTCTGGGCAGCTGATCACGCTGCTGCAGAAACTGCCCGACCAGATCGGTTCGCTGGGGGACGTGCTGGACCGCGTGACCTCCTGGCTGACCGACCGGGGCGTGCCGGGCCTGGCCGACTCGCGTGAGCGGCTGATCACAGCCGCGCAGGACTACGTGCAGAATCTCGGGAAGAACATCGTCCCGATCCTGCAGAACGCCCTGTCCTCGACCGGCACGCTGCTCAGCGGGCTGGTGTCGATCGGCGGCATGGTCGGTCAGATCCTGCTGATCCTGCTGATGAGCATCTACCTGATGATCGACTACAGCCGCGTGAACGCCGCGCTGCTGCGGGTCTTCCCGCGGCCCTGGCAGCCGCGCGTGCAGGAGTTCAGCGATCTGGTCGGCACGGCGGTCGGCGGGTACGTGCGCGGGCAGCTGCTGATCGCCTCGTTCATCGGAGTGTTCGTGTGGCTGGGCCTGACCATCGTGGGGATTCCCAGCGCCGCTGCGATCGGGTTCCTGGCGGGGGCCTTCAACATCGTGCCGTACCTGGGGCCGATCATCGGCGCCACCCCGGCGATCCTGCTGGCACTGACGCTACCGGGCGCGCTGTTGAAGATCGTGCTGGTGATCGTGGTGTTCGTGGCGGCCAACCAGATCGAGGGGAACTTCCTGAGTCCGTACATCCTGAGCCGCACGACGGACCTGCACCCGATCACGGTGCTCGTCGCCATCCTGATCGGAGCGTCGCTGCTGGGCTTCGCGGGTGCGCTGCTGGCCGTGCCGCTGGTTGCGCTGGGCAAGCTGATGCTCCAGCGGTACTACTATTCCAGTCGCGTGTACACCGACGGCCCCTGAGCCGCAGCCCTCAGGAGAGAGGCCCGACGTTTCCCGGTGTGGGACGTCGGGCCTCTCTCCTGGGTAAGGGGGCGCGCGGAACAGAACATGCCCGCCCTCACCGGTGTGGTGGGGCGGGCACGGGGGTCTGGGGTCAGACCAGTTCGATCAGGGCCATGGTGACGCCATCACCGCGGCGGGTGCCCACGCGCAGGATGCGGGTGTAGCCACCGGGACGCTCGGCGTACTTGGGGGCCACTTCGTCCATGACTTTACGCAGCACGGCGTTGTCGTGGATGTCCTGGGCGACGAGGCGGCGGGCGTGCAGATCGCCGCCCTTGGCGGTGGTGATCAGTTTCTCGACGAAGGGGCGCAGCTCCTTGGCCTTCGTGAGGGTCGTCTGGATGCGGCCCTCGCGCAGCAGGGCCGTCGCCTGGGCGCGGGCCAGGGCGGTGCGGGCACTGCTGTTGCGGTTGAGCTTGCGACCGGCTTTACCGTGACGCATAGGGTATCTCCTTGGGGTTCAGTCGGCTCAGTCGCGCAGGGCGAGGCCGAACTGGGCGAGTTGCTGCTTGATCTCGTCGAGGCTGCGCTCGCCGATACCGGGGACCTTTTTCAGGTCGCGGTCGGACAGAGCGCACAGGGCGTCCACGCTGTCGATGCCTTCTTCCTTCAGGGAGTGCAGCACGCGGGTGGTGAGGCCCAGACCCTCGAGGGTCACGCGGGGGGTGTCCATCTCGGCGGGGTAATCGCCGGGGTTCAGGTTCAGGCTGGCGGTGCTGGGCGGCAGGTCGTACACGTTCGGCGCGGTGGGCGCGGGGGTGTAGACGGGCTGCTGATACTCGGGGGCGGCGGCGGGGAGGGTCTCCACGTTGCCGAACACCGTGAGTTCATCACGCAGGATCTCAACAGCCTTGTCCAGGGTGTCCTGGGGGCTGGTGCTGCCGTCGGTCCAGACGCGCAGGATCAGGCGATCCAGGTCAGTCTGCTGGCCCACGCGGGTGTTCTCGACGTGGTACGCCACGCGGCGCACAGGGGAGAACATCGCGTCGACGGGGATCGAGTTGATGCGGTCTTTGGTGGCGTGCTTGTCCGCGGGGACGTAGCCTTCGCCTTCCTCGACACGCACTTCCATGACCAGTTTGCCGTCCTCGGCGAGGTTGGCGATGACCAGGTCAGGGTTGACGATCTCGGCGTCGCTGGGGACCTCGAAGGCGCTGGCCTTGACGACGCCTTCGCCCTGCGCGCGCAGGGTGAGGGTCTTGGGGCCGGTCGCGTGGAATTTCACCACGAGTTCCTTGAGGTTCAGGATGATCTGGATGACGTCTTCCTTGACGCCGGGGATAGTGGAGAACTCATGCAGGACGTCCTCGATGTACACGCTGGTGACAGCGGTACCGGGGATGGAGGACATCAGGATGCGCCGGATGGGGTTCCCGATGGTGACGCCGTAGCCGCGGGTGAGCGGTTCCAGGACGAACTCGCCGTAGTCGCCGTCCACACGGGCTTTGAGTTGAGGGCGCTTTTGATCCACTGGGGCCTCCTGATTTAGCGCGAGTAGTACTCGATGATGAAGTTCTCGTTGATGGGCAGGGCGAGGTCTTCACGCGCGGGGAGGCGGGAGAAGGTGCCCTTGAAGTTCTCGGCGTCCAGTTCGACCCAGGGGCTCACGCGGCGGCGCTTCTGCGCTTCCATGTTTTCCTGGATGAAGCCGATCTTGCGGCCAAGGTCGGACACGCTGATCTCGTCGCCGATCTTGACGCGGTAGCTGGCGATGTCGACCTTCTTGCCGTTGACCAGGATGTGGCCGTGGCCGACGAACTGGCGGGCCTGGCGGCGGGTGCTCGCGAAGCCCATGCGGAAGACGACGTTGTCCAGGCGGCGTTCGAGCAGCTGCAGGAACACGGTGCCGGTCACGCCGGGAACGTTGGCCGCTTCCTCGAAGAGGTTACGGAACTGCTTTTCCCCGATGCCGTACAGACGGGCGAGTTTCTGCTTTTCGCGCAGACGCACGCTGTAGTCGCTGGGGCGGCCGCGGCCACGGCGCTGGCCGTGCTGGCCGGGCGCGTAGGGGCGCTTGTCCAGGTACTTCTGGACTTTTTCGGTCTCCGCGAGGTTGATGCCTTCGCGGCGGCTGAGTTTGGTAATGGAACCACGGAAACGACCCATGTCTTACTCTCCTTGCGGCTTTTCCCCTGGGGGGGAGGCCGGGTCTGCGGCCCTCTGTTGCCCGCCTCCGTTGCCTGTGGTGGGGCTTACGTCACGTGGGACGGTGGAGGCGGGGCAGGTGGGCGCGCGCGTGCGCTTTAGGCGCGGAACTTCTTCTTGGGGCGGCAGCCGTTGTGCGGCACGGGGGTGTCGTCCATGATGGACTTCACTTCGATGCCCGACGCCTGGATGGCGCGGATGGCCTGCTCGCGGCCGGAGCCGCTGCCGCGCACGATCACGTCGACAATGTTCATGCCGAAGGTCTGCTGGGCCTTCTTGACGGCGTCAGCGGCGGCCAGCTGGGCGGCGTAGGGGGTGCCCTTCTTGCTGCCCTTGTAGCCGATCGTCCCGCCGCTGCTCCAGGCAACGCTGTTGCCGTCGAGGTCGGTGATGGTGACGATGGTGTTGTTGTAGCTGGCGTGCACGTACGCGCGGCCAGCGCTGATGTTGCGCCGGGCGCGGCGCGGGGTCTTGCCTTTGGTGCTCTTCGCCATGGCTTACTTCCTCGTGGCCTTTTTCTTGCCGGCGACGGTCTTGCGGGGGCCCTTGCGGGTGCGCGCGTTCGTCTTGGTGCGCTGGCCGCGCACGGGCAGACCGCGGCGGTGACGCAGGCCGCGGTAGGCGCCGATGTCCATCAGGCGCTTGATGTTCTGGCCGACTTCGCTGCGGAGGTCACCTTCGACCTTGTAGGTCTTCTCGATGGCTTCACGCAGGGTGCTCTGCTCGCCTTCGCTGAGGTTCTTGACGCGGGTGTCCGGGTTGATACCGGTGCGTTCCAGAACTTCTTTGCTGCGGGTCAGGCCGATGCCGTAGATGTAGGTGAGCGCGATTTCGACGCGCTTTTCGCGGGGCAGGTCAACGCCAGCAATACGCGCCATGATTAACCCTGCCTCTGCTTGTGCTTGACGTTGGAGCAAATGACCAGCACGCGACCATGGCGGCGGATCACTTTGCAGTTGTCGCACATCTTTTTGACACTGCTACGAACTTTCATTGCTTCCTCCTCGCGCCGCCGCGCCGCGCGCCCCATCATGGGTGCGCGGCTGGCAGCGCTCGACCCCCCTCCCACCTCTGCGGGCGGGGAATCTGTTGGGTACTTCGGCCCGGGTTTTACTTGCGGTAGACGATGCGTCCGCGCGTCGTGTCGTAGGGACTGATTTCCAGAACCACACGGTCCCCGGGCAGGATGCGGATGTAGTGGATCCGCATCTTGCCGCTGATGTAAGCCAGGATGTCATGCCCAGTATCGAGCTTCACGCGGAACGTGGTGTTCGGCAGCGCCTCTTCGACCACGCCCTCGGCCCGCACGGTATCGGACTCTTCCTTCTTACGCTTTTCCCGCTGTTCCGGCATCTTTCGTCTCGCCACGCAACCTCCAGGCCTGATACAAGCCAAACGTAAAGGTATCATGACCCCTCACGGAACGGCAAGGCCGCAGCGGGCGTCGGCCGGGCGGGTTCATCAGTGGCCCCAGAAGCGTTCGTCTATTCGGGACGCAAGGTATCGAGGACTTCCTGCCAGAAGGTCAGGCAGGCCTGCTCGTACAGTTCCCCCATCCGCAGGGTGCGCGTAAACCGGGGGCGGTCGGGCAGCTCGCAGGGGTCGGCCTGCATCATGGCGTGGTAGGTATCCAGCCGCTCCTGGTGCTGGCGCAGCTGCCCGGCGGCCAGGTCGCGCAGGGCGGCGTGATCGTCTTCAGGCGTGAAGAACATCCGCAGCAGGCCCGGGTCGCGCAGTTCGGGCATCCCGGCGGGACTGCGGCGCCACCCCTCCAGCGCGGCGCGGCCCGCGTCGGTGACCGAGTACAGGCGGCGGCGACGGCCCGTGTCCTCCTGCGTCTCGGTGAGCAGGCCCAGCGTGACAAGGCGCTGCGGTTCGGCGTACAGCTGCGACCGGGGGAAGGTCCAGAAGAAGCCCACCGACTCGTCCGCCCAGCGTTTGAGGTCGTAGGCGGTGGCGGGGCCCGCGTGATTCAGGAAGCCCAGCACGATGAACGCGGAGGGGCCCAGGGTTGCGTCCGGCATGACTGAAGCGTACCATCAGCTCAGACCATCCAGAATAGACCATTTGACCTGGATGGTCAGGAGGCGTCATGACCCGCAGCGCGACCCCGCAGCACCCCGCCAGCCGCCTGACTGCCGAACTCGACGGACCTTTCGCCGTGTTCCTGATCGGCGCCCGCGTGAACCAGCCCTGGAACGTCCCCGCGTGGCTGCCGGTGTTCCGCGCCATGCCGCGCATGCTGCGCGAACTCCAGGCCCACCCAGAACTGGGCCTGCTGGGCGGCCAGACGCACGGCAGCACCCTGATCCAGTACTGGCGCAGCGCCGAGCACCTCCACGCCTACGCGCACGCCCGCGACCACGCCCACCTCCCCGCGTGGCGCGCCTTCAACCAGGCCGCGCGGCGCCACCCGGGCGCCGTCGGCATCTGGCACGAGACGTACCTGATCCAGCCCGGCGCGTACGAGACCATGTACGTGGACATGCCCCCCTTCGGCCTGGGCCGCGCCGGCACCCTGACCCCCGCCACCGGTCGGAGCCAGAGCGCCCAGGGCCGCCTGACCGGACCACCCGCCACCGTGGGGGCCGGCACCTGATACGGATTCCGTCTGTTTCGTTGACAGATCGGAACACCACCGATCCGTCAACTCCACGCCCGGAACCCGTTCTTCTCCTCCTCGCGTCCGCTCGGGTTGAAAGTTTTTGCAAACCTTTCAACCGGAGTCCGTATGAGCCGCGCCCCCGCCCCACCGCGTGTCACGCTGACGGCATGCACCCGCCCGCCGCGCTGACCGGCGCCCTGACCCTGATCGCCCGGGCACCCACCCTCTGGCCCGGCTTCGCGCCGCAGCGCACGCCGCTGCTGACCTTCGACGGCACGCACACGTGGCTGAACCACGCCGATCCGGGTGAGGACGGCTGGGCCCACGTGGACGGCGCGTGGGTGTGGCCGGGCCGCCACCCGGCGCTGAGCGCGCACACCGCCATCACCCTACCGGGCGGCCTGGGCGCGGCGGGCGTGCTGCTGCCCGACCTGCCCCTGACAGGCGACCCCGATCAGGCGGCGCGGACGCTGGCCGCCACGCTGATCCACGAGGCCTTCCACGTGTACCAGGGCGCCACGCCGTCCCCCGCGTGGCCCGCCCCCGAACTGGCCGCCCTGACCTACCCCGCCGGGGCGGAGGTCCGCCACGCCCGCGCCGAGGAGACCCACTGGCTGCGAGTAGCCCTGCGCGCGGGAGACGGGGACTGGCTGACCCCGACGCGGAACGCGCTGCACTGGCGCGCCCGGCGGCACGCGCAGCTGGACGCGGACCACCGCACGTTCGAGACGCGCATGGAGACCACCGAGGGCCTCGCCCTGTACGTCGAGACGCGCTTCCTGGCGGACCACCCCGACCTTGACCCGGCCGCGGCGCCCCGGCAGACCCCGCGCTTCTGGAGTTACCGCAGCGGCGCGGCCCTGGCGCACCTGCTCGACCGGACCGGCACCCCATGGACCGGCGGGGTACTGGCCGGGCACCCTCTGGCCGACCTGCTGACCGGACAGGTCGGGTCTCCCCTGCCCGCCGCGCCCCACCCGGACCTGGAAGGCGCCGCGCAGGCTGCGGCCGACACGCACGACGCGGACCTGAGCGCCCGACTGGCGGCCTTCCACGCCCAGCCCGGCCCCGCGCTGCACCTGAGCAGCCCCGGCCGTCTGCGGCTCGGCGGGTTCGACCCGATGAACCTGCACGCCGTGGGACCGGGGATGTTCCTGCACGCCCGGCACGTTCAGGTGCGCGGCCCCGACGCGGAACTGCTCACGGTGGGCCACCCCGTCCTGACGCGCGGCCCGGACCTGTTCGACGTGCACGAGGTCACGCTGCGCGGCCTGCCCGCACCCACGGCCCACGGGGGACGCTGGCGGATCCGCACGCCCACCCTGACCGTCGACCTGCCCGGGGATGCCGTCCAGGTCACGCCGGCCGGCTGGTCAGTCCGCCTGGATTGACGATAGCGGCCAGGGCCCCCACACCAGATCGTCCGGGGCGGCCGGGCGCGCCACCACGAACCCCTGGATGAGGTCGCAGCCCCAGTCGCGCAGGTCCCGCCACTGCTCGGGCCGCTCGACGCCCTCGGCGACGACCTGCACCCCGGCCTCGTGGGCGAAGGTGATCAGCGCCCGCACGATCGGCCGCGAGGACCGCGCGGGCGGCGGGGCGTCCTGATCCTGAATGAGCGACCGGTCGATCTTCAGCCAGCGCGCTGGCAGGCGGTGCAGGCGGCTGATGCTGGAATAGCCGGTGCCGAAATCGTCGAGCGCGAGCGGCAGGCCGAGTTCCGCCACGCGCGCCACGTGCGCCTCGCCGTCCTGGCCGAGCACGGCGCCCTCGGTCACCTCCAGCATCAGGGCCCCGGCGTCCAGGCCGAACTCGTCCAGGGCGGCCTGCACCACCTCGGCGAAATCCGGCTGCGCCAGCTGACGCGGCGCCACGTTCACCGACACGCGCAGCGTGGGCCGCTCGCGCCGCCACACCTGCAACTGCCGCGCGGCCTCGCGCAGCACCCAGGCGCCCAGCGGCACGATCAGGTCGGTGCCCTCGATCAGCGGAATGAACCGCCCGGGCGGCACCAGTCCCAGTTGCGGATGCTGCCAGCGCAGCAGCGCCTCCAGCGCCCGCACCTCGCCGCTCGTGGCGCCCACGACCGGCTGGTAGTGCAGGCAGAACTCCTGGCGGGCCAGCGCGCCCTGCAGCGCCTGCTCCAGCTCCAGGCGTTCCAGCGCGGACTCGCCCAGCGTGGCGTGAAAGCGCCGCACCGCGTGCCGGTCCTGCTTGGCGAGGTACATCGCCAGATCCGCGTTCTTCTGCAGGGTGCGGACGTCCTGCCCGTCGTCCGGGAAGACCGCCACCCCGATGGACGCGGTGACCGTCAGCGTCCGCGTCGCCAGCGTCACCGGGGCGGACAGGGCGCCCAGCAGGCGCTGCGCGGCCAGTTCGGCTTCCTCGTGGGCCCGCACGCCCCGCAGGAGCACCGTGAACTCGTCGCCGCCCTGCCGGGCCACCAGATCACCCTCTCGCACCGCGCAGCGCAGCCGCTCAGCCACCTGCACGAGCAGCTGGTCCCCGGTGTCGTGCCCCAGCGAATCGTTCACCTGCTTGAAGTGGTCGAGGTCGATGAACAGCACGCCCACCCGCGCCTGCGCCGTGACGGCGCGCTGCAGTTCCGCCTCGAACGCCGCGCGGTTGAGCAGCCCGGTCAGCGCGTCGTGCCGCGCCTGATGCGCCAGCCGCGCCTGCGCCTCCTGCAACGCCACGTTCGCACTGCTGAGCTGCGCGCTGCGCACGCGTTCCTGCTCGGCCCGGTGCGCGAGCTGCTCGAGTTTCATCTGCGTGGCGGTGACCTGCGTGCGGCGCTGAAGCACGTCGGTCAGCGCCTGCCGCTCCAGCTCGGCGGCCACGCGGGCCGAGCGCAGCGCCCCGGCCACGTCCCCCTCGGTTTCCAGCAGGTTCGACAGCGCCTGATGCGCCTCGATCTGCCGGAAGATCACGCCCAGGTCGTCGGCGAGTGCGGCGGCCTGTTCGAGCGCGGCGCGCGCGGCCCCGTCGCCCAGCGCGAGCAGCGCCTGCCCCCGCAGCACCAGCGCGTCACAGAGGTTCTCACGGTCCCCGAGGTCCTGCGAACCGCGCGCCGCCTGCTGCGCCTGCTCCAGCGCCTCCCCGGGGCGGCCCAGCCCGAGCAGGTTCGCGGCCATGTTCGCCCGCAGCAGGAATTCATGCTGCCGGTACCCCTGCGCCTGCGCGCGGCTCAGCGTCTCGCGGTTCAGGGCCAGCGCGTCCTCGAAACGGCCGAGGTAATGGGAATCGAGCGCAGCGTTGATCGACGCGCTCGACACCATCAGGTCATGCCCGAGTTCACGGGCCATGGTCAGCGCGTCCTGATGGTAGGCCAGCGCCGACTCGTAATCCCGCAGGTCCAGGTACAGGTTCCCGATGTTGTTCAGCGTGCGCGCCTGCGCCACCCGGTCCCCGCTCGCCTGACCCAGCTGCAGGCCGTGCAGGTGCCGGTTCATGCCCGCCCCGTACTGCCCGAGCGTGACCAGCGTGATCGCTTGGCCGTTCACCGCGCGCGCCTGCGTGACGACCTCCCCGAGCCGGGCCGCCAGGGCCTCGCTCTGCCCGAATGCCGCCAGCGCCTCCGGGTACTCGGACAGGTAGTAATGCCCGTACCCGCGCAGCATCCGCGCGCGCGCCTCGCCTGCCCCGTACGCCAGCCGGGTGGCCAGGTTCAGGGCCTGCAGGGCCAGTTCCTGCGCCTGCTGCATGGACGTCATGAGCACCGCGTCGGCCGCGTCGTTCAGGCGGTCCACGTCGGCGCGGGTGGCGGGCACGGGCAGGGCAGGGTGATCCACGGGCGGGTTGCCTCCTGCGCCCACCATAGGCGCGCGCGGCTGACAGTCTTCTGAATGTCGCACCCGCAGGCGACGTGAAGACCCACCCGCTGGGGTCAGTGTCCGGCGTGCCCCTCGCGGCGGGCCTGCGCGACCAGATCCCGGATCGCCTGCGGCCACGCGGGATGCTCGAAGGTGAAGCCCGCATCCAGCAGGCGCGTGGGCACCACCCAGCGGCTCTTGAGGAGGAGTTCGGCCTCGGAGCCCATCACGGCGGCGCCCAGGCCGATCAGCGCGGCGGTGGACGGCACGCCGAAGGGCACGCCCCACGCGTCGCGGTACGCGCGCAGGAACGCGGCGTTCAGGAGGGACTGCGGCGCGCTGACGTTCACCGGCCCGGCGAGAGCCGATTCGGGCGGCGAGTCGATCAGGAACTGCGCGGCGCGGCAGAAGTCCCGCTCGTGAAGCCACGACACCATCTGCCCGCCCCCGGCCATGGCGCCTGCCGCGCCCAGCCGCACCACGCGGTCGGTCGTCTCCATGATGCCCCCGGCGCCCACCCCGTACACCATCGCGGTGCGCAGCGCCACGCGCCGCGTGTGCGGCAGGTCCTCCTCCATGAGCGCGGCCTCCCAGCGGCGGGCGACATCCACGCTGAAGCCCGTGCCCAGTTCCCCGCCCAGCTCGTCCTGCGGGCGGTCGCGCGCGTCCCGGTAGATGGTCGCCGTGGAACCGTTCAGCCATGCGCGCGGCGGGCGGTCCACGCTGCTCAGGGCGCGGCCCAGCGCGCGGGTGCTGTCCAGGCGGGACGTGTAGATCTCCAGCATGTTCGCCGCGCTGTACCGGCAGTTCACGGTGCGGCCCGCGAGGTTGAGCAGAGCCGAGGCGCCGTCCAGTTCCCGCACCCACTCGCCCTGCCGCAGCGCGTCCCACGCCACCCAGCGCCCCGGCGTCGGTACGGCCGGGCGCGAGCGCGACAGGATCACGACCTCCCACCCCAGCACCGTGAAGTGCCGCGCCACCGCCCGACCCAGGAACCCGCTCCCACCCGCGACCACCAGACGCTGCGTCATACGCTCACCCTATGCCGCCGCCCCGGACCACAAGTCCCTGATCGCCCGCCCACGCGCCCGGATCGTCCCCGCGCAGCGCGGCGGCCAGCAGACCCGGGAAGTGCGCGGGCGTGCACGCGAACGCCGGGATGTCCAGGCCCGCCAGGGCGCGCGCCACGCCATGATCGAAGCTGGGCGCGCCGTCGTCCGACAGGGCCAGCAGCGCCACGACCAGCACGCCACTCTCGCGCAGCGCGCGGGCCCGGGCGAGCATCTCGCGTTCGTTGCCGCCCTCGAACAGGTCACTGATCAGCACCAGCACGGTCTGCTCGGGCCGCTCGATCACGCCCTGGCAGTACGCCAGCGCCCGGTTGATGTCCGTGCCGCCGCCCAGTTGCAGGCCGTACAGCAACTCCACCGGGTCGCCCAGGTGCTCGGTCAGGTCCGCGACCGCCGTGTCGAACGCCACCACGCGCGTGCTCAGCGCCGGGAGGCTCGCCAGGACCGCGCCGAACACCCCGGCGTACACGACGCTGCCCGCCATGCTGCCCGACTGGTCCACGCACAGCACCACGTCCCGCAGGCTCCGCCGCCGCCGCCCATGCCCGACCAGCCGCTCGGGGACGAGGGTACCCAGTTCCGGCCGGTACGTGCGCAGGTTCGCGCGGATCGTACCCGGCCAGTCGATCTCGGCGGCCTTCGGGCGGCGCGTGCGCTGCTCGCGGCTGAGACTCCCGGTGACCGCCGCGCGGGTCGGTTCCTCCAGGCGGCGCGTCAGGTCGTCCACCACGCGCCGCACCAGCGCGCGGGCCGCGTCCCGCGCCGACGGCGGCATCACGCCCTTCAGGGATACCAGCGTCGCCACGAGATGCACGTCCGGCTCCACACCGTCCAGCATCTCCGGCTCGAACAGCAGCTGCTGCAGGTTCAGCCGCTCGATCGCGTCCGCCTGCATCACCCGCACCACGTCCGACGGGAAGAACTCGCGCAGGTCGGCCAGCCAGCGCGCCACGCGCGGCGCACTCCCCCCCAGTCCACCCCGCCGCTCGCCCTCGGGCGGGTCGTACAGCCCGGCCAGCGCGGCGTCCATCCGGCGGTCCTCCAGCGTGAGGGGCACCTCGGTCCCCTCCTGCGCGCCCAGCCCGTCGGCGTCCCCGCCGCCCAGCACCAGCCGCCAGCGGCGCGTGCGTTCCTCTATGGTCATCGCTGCCCTCCCTCTGCCCGCCTGCTTACCAGACGGACGTGAACTTCACGCCGAACCGGCCCGCGCCGCTCACCTCGGCGGTGAGGCTGTAACTGCCCACCCGGTACTCCAGCTCCGCGAAGGGCCCGGCCCCCTCGCCCCAGCGGTACCCGCCGCCCAGCCGCAGCGGGCGGCCCTCGCCGTCCTGCCAGGGCAGCGCGGCCCGCAGGCCCAGCTGCGTGCCCGACGCGCCGTGCGCCGCGCTGATCTGCACGTAATCCGCCGGAATCAGGGTCGCGCCCGCACCCCACGTCCACGCGTCACCCAGCCGACTGGCCCGCCCCCAGACCTCGCCGTACCCGCCCAGGGACACCGCGCCGGCCAGCAGCGCCCCGCTGCCGTCCCACCCGGCGGCCAGCGTGACCGGCGCGACGTTGAACGCCACGCTGCCCCCGGTATACGCGCCGTCCACACGTCCCACCCCCCGGCGTGCGGCGGCGTTCACGCTCCAGCGGCCCTCGCGCCATGCCAGCCGCGTCTCACGCTCGCCGCGCCACGCGACGCTGATCAGTCCGTTCCCCAGCAGCTCGTAATGCGCCGGGTTCCAGGTCAGGGGCGGCTCGACCGCCGGGGCCTCGCCCGCCCCCTTACCCAGCAGGGTGTCGAGCACAGGTTCGGTCACCCCGGCCAGCAGCAGCGGCGCGCGGGCGTCCAGCCCCCAGCGGGCCCGCAGGGGCAGCAGCGTGTCGTCCCAGGGCGTGATGGCCGGCGCGGGCAGCGCCAGCGGATCCGGGCGGCCCAGCGCGGGCGGGCCCCCGGCTACCCCGCACGAGAGCCCCTGCTCGCTCGCGGCGCGGCGTACCCGCGCGTCGTGGCGGTTGAGCGGGTACGCGACGCAGCGGGCCGCCTCGCCGTCCGGAACGCTCAGCTCGCGGCGCAGGCCCGCCGGGGCGAGGTCGGCCAGCGCCGCGTGCCGGTGCGAGTGCGTGCCGATCTCCCACCCGGCGACGCGCAGTTCACGTACCTGCGCGCGGCTCAGGCTGCCCGGCTGATCCAGCCGCGACCAGATCACGTACGCCGTGCCGGGCACCCCCAGGTCCCGCAGCACCGGGAAGGCCAGCCGGTACACGCTCTCGAAGCCGTCGTCGAACTGGATGACGGCCACCTTCTCCTGCGGGGCGGCGCGCGCGGCCTCGCTGGAGGTCACGAAGCGGTACCCGAGGCGGCGCAGGGTCTCGACCCGCTGCCGCAGGGCCTGCGGCGCGATGCCCAGCGACGCCCCACTGCCCGCCCCGACCTGGTGGTACACGAGCACCATGGGGCGCGCCTGGGCGTGGGAACACGCCGCGCCGGAGATCAGGGCCAGGGGAAGCAGCAGCGCGCGCAGGCGGGAAGTCAGCATAAGACCCGATCAAGATACCCGGCAATAAATCTCATTTTCTTATCATTCCTGGGATACCCCCAGCAGCCCCAGCACGACCGGAACGACCCGCGCCGCCCGCGCGTCATCCACCGCGACCGGCGCGAGACGCGACGCGGGCGTCCCTCCCCGCACCGCCTCGCCGATCGCGCGGCGTTCCGGCGCCTCGAAGCGCGCGAACACCCGGCGCAGCAGCGGCAGCACGCTCTGGAACACCTCGGCATCCAGGGCCGACAGCCAGCCGTCCACCAGTGCCAGCAGGCCCGCGTCGTGCACGAGCAGCGCCCCGGTGTCCCCCAGGAACCCGTCCAGCCACGCCGTGACCGCCAGCGGCGACGGGTCACTCAGGGCCGACCCCAGCCGCGCCTCGATCTGACCGGCGTCCAGCACGCCCGCGTCCCGCAGGCGGCGCAGCGCGTCCCCCAGCAGCAGCGGATGCGCGTCCTCCCGGTCCGCCGCCCGGCGCAGGGCCGCGCGCCACTCCCCGGTCACGTCCGGGTCGTCCAGCAGGCGCACCGCCGCGTCCGCCCCGCGCACCGCGTCCCTCACCCCGGCCGCCGCGTCGTCTCCCAGGCCCACCCCGGCCAGCGGTAGCCCCACCGCCGCGCGGGTCAGCAGCGCCCGGAACGTCTCCAGCGGGGCCACCTCTCCCCCACCCGCGCCCGCCGCGCCGCGCCCACGCACGTCCCCATACCGGGCCAGTCGCGCCAGGGGCGGCAGCGCCCGCAGCACGTCCGGCACGTCCGCGCCCAGCGCCGACCGCTCATCCAGCGCCGCGAGCGTCACCGGCAACGCCCCCGGCAGGTCCGCGAGGCGCAGCACCTCCAGCAGACCCGTCAACTCCGCCAGCGTCCCCGCACCCCGCGCGGCCTCCAGCGCGGACGCCGTCGCCGCGTCCCGCACCGTCTGCCCCAGCCGACTCGCCTCGACCAGCCGCACGCTGAACTCCGGCCGCCAGCGCAACTGCCACCCCTCGCGGAACGTCCCCAGGCCACCCGATCCACGGTGCTTCGCCCACGGCACACCCAGCAGGTTCAGGCGGTGAAACAGCACGCTGCGCGCCAGATCGTTGTCCGACCGCAGATCCAGCTCCAGATCCAGCTCCTCCGGCAGCACCTTCAAGCGCAAACTCTTCTGCTGCCGCGCCACGTCCCGCGCCAGCGGCACCGTCGGCACCCCGTCCGGCACCACGCCCAGCGCCTCCCCGACCACCAGCCGCTCCTCGATCAGCCGCAGGGGCAGGTCCCCGTCCCAGCCGAACACGCTCAGCGCCGCCTCGTTCAGCTCCTCCAGGCCCGGCAGCGCCCGGCCCCGCAGCGCCGCCAGCGCATTCGCCAGCCGCGTCGCCTCAATCACCGACGCGCTGCTCGCCTCCAACCGCTCCGCGCGCAGCAGCCGCGCCACCCGCGCGAACCACCGCTCCGCGACCGCGCCGCGCGACGTGAACAGGTGCTCGTAGTACCCCGGTGAGCGCACGCCCGCCCCGTACCCGCTCGCCACGCTCAGGCGACCATGTGTCCACGGCACCCACGTCAGGGTCACCTTCGCCTTCGGCAACCCCCTGAGCAGCGCCACGTCCCCCTTCACCGGGAACGCCGTCACATCCAGCGCGGGCGCGTGCCACGCCCCGCACACCACCGCCACCCGCGCGAAGCCCTCCTTCAGCGCCGCGCGGATCCCCTGCCGCATGAACGCCTCCCGCTGCGCCTCCCAACCCACCGGCCCCAGCGCATCCGCCCGCACCGCCCGCATCGCCTCGTTCACCGCCGCGAACACATCGAACTCATCGCCCCGCGCCTCCACCAGCGACTCCCACCACCGCTCGAAATCCGCGAAACCCGCCGCCTGCGCCAGCACCCCCAGCGGATCATCCCGCAACTCATCCTCCGGCGCGTCCCGCTCCCCGGCCAGCACCACTCCCGCCGGAAGATCCACGAACCGCGCCACAGCCCCCGCCCGCGCCGCCCACCGCAGCGCCACGAACTCCGGACTGAACACCGCGAACGGCCAGAACGCCGCGCGAGAAGGATCATCATTCACGTAGCCGAGAAGTGCCACGGGCGGCGTCAGGTCCGCCTGCGCCAGGAACGGCAGCACGGAATCCGCATCGGACGGCCCCTCGACCAGCACCACATCCGGATTGAGCTGCGACAGCGCGTGCTCAAGGCTGCGCGCCGAGCCGGGCCCGTGATGACGAATCGGGAAGATGGAAACGGTCATTCTGTAGTTGTGACCGTATCGAGCAACGCCTGTAGCACTTCAGCCCGCGCCGCGGGCGTGAATTTGAGCCCGTGATCCGTCTCAACGATCCGTCCCTCTTGCCTGGCCTCTTTCATCCAGTCGCTGACGAATCCTGGAGCGTAGCCGCCTGTGCTAAACCCGTTGGCTAGGGCAATGATGGCCCGGTAACCCTCCTTGGCATCGGTGTAGTCCTGTTCGCTCTTCACTACGTGGGAATGGCTGTAGAGGAGAAACTGCACGTCGTACATCAGGTGAGAGAGTTGGTCAGCGTGAAGCGCAAAGAAGCCTTTCTCTTTCACGATCTTCGTTGCCAGCACGCGGATGCTGTCAGGTAGGGTGTCGTCCGGGAAGGCGTCGCACAGTGACTGGAGGAGACTACCGAACGGTTTCTCCTGCACGCTGACCAGTTCGTCGGCTGCCGTTTCCTCTGGGTCTTCGGCGTAAGTGTCTTCATTAACCAGTCCCTGAATAAAGGACTCAAAGTTCGGCGCGAGCCAAGTAATCCGGTAATCACCTTCCTGATCGACGTGTACGACACAGGGCTCACCTTCCGGCCCGCATTCACGGTAGTCCAGCGCAACCATGTCATGACCTGCTGAAGGGCAGTCTGCGAAATAGATACCGATGGGCGGGTACTCCCACTCGTCGATCATGAACTGACTGCCGAGGTCGCCGCAAAGACTGTAAATCTTCTCGCGCCCAATGCCGAAAAGGCCAGTAATGGCGATATGGTCTTCCGCCCAGGAGGTTGCCTCTGCTGTGGGGAAGCACGTGTTGACTGGGCATCCTCCATTCTGCGTTTGCATCAGTCGGATGTAACTCTCAGGCAGCCTGTACCCGAGTTCATACTCAACCGAGACGATCAGTTCAGGTGTTGGTTGCGGCTCAATGTAGTTCTTCAATTGATAGTCGAGAGAAGCTGTATCCCAGAATCCGTTGGGATGTTCCATGTTCAACTCACCGCCCGGCAGGCTTTATAGAAATCTTTCCAGTCGTCGCGTTTTTTGGTGACGGTTTCGAGGTATTCGCGCCAGATGAGGGCGTCGTGGGTGGGGTCTTTGATGATCGCGCCGATGAGGCTGGCGGCGATGTCATGGGGGGTGAGTGTGCCGGTGCCGAAGTGCGCGGCGAGGCTGAGGCTCTGGCCTACGACGCTGATGGCTTCGGCGGTGCTGAGGCTGCCGCTGGGGGTTTTGAGGCGGGTTTTGCCGTCTTCGGTGGTGCCGGAGCGGAGTTCGCGGAAGACGGTGACGATCCGGCGGACTTCTTCGAGGGCGGGGGGCTGGGCGGGGATCTGGAGGGCGGCGCTGAGGGCCTGGGCGCGGGCGGTGACGATGCGGACTTCGTCGTCGAGGGTGTCGGGAACGGGGAGGATGACGGTGTTGAAGCGGCGTTTGAGGGCGCTGCTGAGGTCGTTGACGCCGCGGTCGCGGGTGTTGGCGGTAGCGATGAGGTTGAAGCCCTGCACGGCCTGGATTTCGGTGTTCAGTTCAGGGACGGGGAGGGTTTTCTCGGACAGGATGGTGATGAGGGTGTCCTGCACGTCGCTCTGCACGCGCGTGAGTTCTTCCAGGCGGGCGATCTTCCCGCCCTGCATGGCGCGCAGGATGGGACTTTGGACGAGCGCGGCGGGGCTGGGGCCTTCGGCGAGGAGGCGGGCGTAGTTCCAGCCGTAGCGGAGGGTGTCCTCGGCGGTGCCCGCGGTGCCCTGGATGAGGAGGGTGCTGTCGCCGCTGATGGCGGCGGCGAGGTGTTCGCTGACCCAGCTCTTGGCGGTGCCGGGCACGCCCAGCAGCAGGAGGGCGCGGTCGGTGGCGAGCGTGGCGACGGCGATCTCCATGAGGCGGCGCTCGCCGACGTACTTGGCGGTGATCTCGGTCCCGTCGGGCAGGGTGCCGCCGAGCAGGTACGTGAGGACGGCGTGCGGGCTGAGGTTCCAGCGGGGCGGGCGGGGGCGGGTGTCGTGCGCGGCGAGCGCTTCGAGTTCGTGCGCGTACTGCTGCTCGGCGTGCTGGCGCAGGACGGTGGCGTCAGGGGTGGTCATGGGTGCTCCAGGGCGGTGCGGACGGGGCCGTTGGGGAGGGTCAGGGTGGAGTGTCCGGCGTAGGTCACAGTGATGGCCTGTGGGTAGCGCCGGGTGCGCTGGCGTTCGCTGGCGGGGATGCGGAATTGTCCGAGGTTGTTGTGGACGTGCAGGGTGCCGTCGTCGCTGAGCTGGTAGGTGGTGGGGCCGCTGGCGTGGGCGGCGTGGCGCTGGCGGGTAGCGTGCGTGTGGGTCGTCCAGAGGTGCAGGGCGAGCAGCAGGGTTGCGGCGATCAAGAGTGCAGGCGTGCCGGTCAGGGCGAGGTGCAGCAGGGCGGTGATGAGCGTGACGGTCAGGATGATCCGGGCGGGCAGCAGTCGCCTGTTGCGCACGCTGGTCAGGATGTGCTGGGCGTGCGGGGTGCTCCAATCGATGGTCTGCTCGGTCATGGGTGCTCCTTGAAGTCGTGCTGGATCTGCCTGCGAGTGTCGAGGGTGTCCATCAGGTCGTGCCAGACGCTCTGGGCGTGGTGGGGGGCGTCGGGTGGCAGGAGTGGGGGGGGCGTGGTGTCGGGGTGGAGGTGATGGGCGTGGTCGTGCAGGGTGCGCCAGCGTTGCGGCCACTGGTAGGGGTGGTCGACGTGCCGGAGGGTGTCCTGGAGGAGGGTGAGGATGGCGTGGCTGTCGTCGGGGGTCCAGGGGGTGGGCAGGTGTGTCAGGGCGGCGAGGATGAGGTCGGGGTCGCGGGCGGTCAGTCCGTCACGCAGGGTGCGGGTGGGGTCGGCGAGGGCGCGCAGGGCGGGGGTGGGCGCGTGCGGGAGGAGCGCCTGGGCGAGCGGCTGGTGCCGGTGCGTGAGGGTGCCTGCCACGAGGTCGTCGAGGAGGTGGTGGTCGCGCGCCAGGGTGATCAGGGCCGTTGGTCCGCCGGGCGTGGCGCGCAGCAGCGCGTCGGTGTGCGTGTGCCGCAGGACGTGGCCGAGTCGGGCCTGGGGGCCGCCGCTCAGGCCGTCGCGGGGGCTGGGGGGCGTGCCGGGGTCGTGGAGCGCCCCGGCGAGTCGGGCGTTCATGGCGCTGCGCGGGAGGCGCTGGAGGATCTGCCGGGCGAGGGTCTGCACGTCGGGGCTGCGGTCGTCCAGCGCACCCTCCAGCAGGGGGTCCAGGGTGTGGTCGGCGTCCCTCAGGGTCTCCAGCACGGCGCTCAGGAGGCGTTTGCGGCTGGTGGCGCGTTCCGTGTCGAAGTGCGTGCGCAGCAGGTGGCGGGCGGCGTCAGGGTTGAGGGCTCGCAGGACGCGGTGCAGGGTGTCGCGGTCGGTGTCGCTCAGCGCGGCCCAGGTGGCTTCGTCGGGCGCGTCGGCGTGGGCCAGGGCGGGACTGTCCGCGTGGTGCGCGAGCCAGCGCCCCCGCTCGCCGAGCACGCGGGCCAGCGGGACGCGCAGGCTGCGGTCCTGCGTGGCGAGGGTCAGCAGGCGCGGCAGGTGCAGCGCCGGGACGCGGTAGCCGTGCTTGTGGCACAGGGTCAGCCACTCGTGTAGCAGCGGGCCGCCCAGATGCGGGAGGTGCCGCGCGGCGCGGTCCGGCGCTTCCGGGCGCGGGTCGGTGGGGGCGGGGGTGGGGACCGGGGCGGGCGGGTCGGGTTGCCGTCCGGCGGTCGCGGCGAGGGTCAGCAGCGCGGCGCGGGCGAGCAGGGTGCCCTCCGAGTCGTCGCGGGTGATGCGCGCGGCGGCCTGTCCGGTGGCGTCGGGGCCGGGGGTGGGCAGGGGGGCGCGTTCGGTGCCGATCAGCGCGGCGCTCAGCAGGGCCGGGAGGTCAGACGCCATATTCGTCCTCCGGGTCGTGCAGGGGGTGCAGGGTGCCGTCCTGCCCGGCGCACAGGGGCGTGAGTCTCTGGCCGTCCCATTCGGCGGTGAAGGTCTGCGGGTGCCCGCCGCCCAGGGCCAGCAGGGTGAGGCGGGCCGTGTCGCTGCCGCCCAGCGGCAGGCTGCCGCGTGCGTCCCCGGCCCGCCAGGGGTCGCCGTCCCGCGTGGGCGGGTGGACCGTGACGGGCCCGAGGTGGTGCGCGGTGCGGTCCAGCCAGGGGTTCAGGGCCAGGGCGGCGCCGTGCGCGTCGAGCAGGCCATCCAGGGTGACGGGTGTGGGCAGGGGGGCGGGGGCGCTGCTCGTGGCCTCGCCGTCCAGGACGTGCCGCTGGGGGACCGTGCCGGGGGCGGGGCTCAGGCGGGCGCGGACGCTGCCCCCGGCGGGCAGGGGGGGTGGCAGGGGCCAGCCGGGCGCGGCGAAGTCCAGCAGCAGCGCGGTGGTGCCGCCTTCGTGCAACCAAGTGCGGCGGGTGCGAACGTGCTCCTCGTCACTGACGGTGTGGCCCAGGATCAGCCAGCGGGTGTCGGTCCCCCCGGCGGCGACCGTGGCGGCCCTGTCCAGCGGGAAGCCCAGCGCGGCGCGCAGGTCGGCCTGCTGCGGGGCGGTCAGGGTGTCGCGGCGGGGCCACGCCTCGGTCAGCAGGTACAGGCGGGCCAGGTGGGCCAGCAGCCGGTCGGGGTGGGGCAGGACTTCGGGGATCATCCGGACCAGTCGCGCGGCACCGGGGGCCTGGGCGTCCACGAGGCGGGCGGCCTGGGTGTCCCAGTCGCTGTAAGGTCGCGCGGCGGCCTGCGCCAGTCCGTCGCGGACGAGGTCCTTCAGGAAGGTCTGCAGGGCGTCCAGGCCCAGGCTGACTTTCTTCTCGCGGGCGGCGCGGCGTCTGGCCTGCGCGGCGGGGTCGGGGCCGCTGCGGGTCTCCCCTGCCGGGTCGGTGTCGGCTGGGCTGGGGTCGGGTGGGGCGTGTTTCGCAGCGCGGCCGTCGAGCCACGTCCGGATGGCGTCCGGGGCGGGGTCCGTACCGAAGTGCTGCGGGTGCGCTTCGTGCAGGAGCAGCAGGGCCAGGGCGTGCTTGCAGGGGAACTTGCGACTGGGGCAGGAGCATTTGAAGGCCGGGGCGTCGGGGCCGCTGCGGTCCACCCCGGTCAGGTAGGGCTGCGCGCCGCTGCCCTGGCAGTGGCCCCACAGGTGGGTGGGTCCGGCGTGCAGGTCGGGCCAGCGGGCGGGCGTGGCAAGCTTACGGGCGCTGGCGGCGCTGCCCGCGTCGGGGGCCAGGGTCAGGATGGGGTCGGGGGTGGGCGTCATGGGGCATCCTTCCAGTTGTTACGCTGCCAGCGTAATGTAGTGCATTCCCCCATCCGACTCAAGCGGGCCGACTCAAGCGCGCCGACCCAAGAGCACTGCCGGGCACACGAAGGGGGCGGGTGAGTCCAGCCTCAGCCAGAACCACCCGCCCCCTCGCAGCTGCCTTTACTTCATGCTGCCCAGGATACGGCCGTAGACCTCATCCATGCTGCCCACGCCGTCCACGCGGGTCAGCTGACCGCGCGCGCTGTAGTAGTCGATCAGGGGCTGGGTCTGCTCGCGGTAGATCTCCTGGCGGCGGCGGGCCACCTCCTCGGTGTCGTCGCTGCGCACCGCCTCACCACGCGCGGCGGCCTGACGGCCCCGGTCCACGATCCGGTCGATCAGCACCTGATCCGGCACTTCCAGCAGCGGCACGGCACTGACGGGCGCGCCAAGCTCTTCCAGCAGCACGTCGAGTTCCCTGGCCTGCGCGCCGGTGCGGGGGAAACCGTCGAAGATGACGCGCACGGCGTCCATGCTGGCCAGCTTGTCGCGGATCAGCGCGATCAGGATGTCGTCCGGCACGAGCTGCCCGGCGTCCAGGATGGGCTTGACCTGCTGCCCCAGGTCGGTGCCGCGCGCCACGTGGTCGCGCAGGATGTCACCGGTGCTGATCTTGACGAGGCCCCTGTCCTGCGCCAGTCGTTCCGCCTGGGTGCCCTTGCCCGCGCCGGGAGGCCCGAGGAAGATCACGACGTTGTGTTTGGGTTGAGTCACTGTAGTCCTCCGTTCACCCCTCAGCATAGAGGCTGAAGGTCCCCTTGGGGCCGCCCTGCCCAGGGTGCGGCTGTCCCCACCCTGGGAACAGGAAACGCGCCGCTCCCCGGGTGGGAGGGCGGCGCGCGTCAGGGCTGAGGTCAGCTGTCGCGGTTCATGCGGCCGCGGATGCGGCCCTTGCTGATGAAGCCGTCGTAGCGGCGGACCGTCAGCTGCGCTTCGAGCTGCTTGAGCGTCTCGAGCGCCACGCCCACGATGATCAGCAGGCCGGTGCCGCTGAACTGGAAGGTCGTGATGCTCGTGGCCTTCTGCACGATCTGCGGCAGCACCGTCAGGATCACCAGGAAGATGGCGCCCCACAGGCTCAGGCGGCTGCTGATCGTACCCAGGAACTCCGCGGTGGGCGTGCCGGGGCGAACGCCGGGAATGAAGCCCCCAGCCTCGCGCAGCTGCTCCGCGATGCGCTTGGGATCGAACTGCACGCTGTTGTACAGGTACGTGAAGCCGAAGATCAGCAGGGCTTCCAGCGCGATGTACAGCGGCTGCCCGAACGTCAGGTACGTGGCGATCCAGCTGCTCACCTGCGGCGCGCGGGTCACGGTGCCCTGCTGGATCAGGTTGGGAATGATCAGCATGGCCGACGCGAAGATCACGGGGATCACGCCCGCCTGGTTCACCTTGATGGGCAGCCAGGTGGCCTGACCGGCGCTGCGGGCCTGTCCGGCCGCGCCGCCACGCGCGCGGGCGTACGTGACGGGCACGCGGCGCTCGGCCTGGTACACGTACACGATCCCGGCGATGGTCACCAGAATCACGGCGACGAACGCCACGATGCGCAGCAGCCACGGTGCGTCCGCGGATTCACGCACCAGCGCGGCGGTTGCCGCGATCTCGCGCGGGTACATGGCGATGATGCCGCTCGTGATGATCAGGCTGATGCCGTTCCCGACGCCCACTTCCGTGATGCGCTCCCCGATCCACATGGTGAACGCGATGCCCGCCACCTGGGTCAGGACCATCACCAGGATGGTGAACAGGCCCGGCTCCCAGCCGACCGCCAGGTAACTGGGGTTGGCGTTGATGAACGACGCGAAGAACGCGGCCTGGAAGGTCCCCAGGGCCACGGCGGCGTAGCGGGTGTACTGGTTGATCTTCTTGCGGCCTTCCTCGCCTTCCTTGGAGAGTTTCTCCAGCGGGGGGAGCGTGGTGGTCAGCAGCTGGATGACGATGCTCGCCGTGATGTACGGCAGGACGCCCAGCGCGAAGATCGAGAACTGCGAAAGATTGCCTCCCGAGATCATGCTGATCAGGCCGAACAGACCGCCGCCGGTGGCACTGCTCAGCGCGGCGCTGTTGACCCCTGGTGTGGGAATGCTGCTCCCCAGCCGGTACACGGCGAGGAGCAGCAGGGTGAAGACAATCTTCCGCTGAAGATCCGGAATCCGGAATGCGTCGCGGAAGGCGCGAAGCATTTACTCCGCCTTCTCGGCTTCGTTCGCTTCGGGCAGGATGACTTTGCCGCCGGCCGCTTCCACGGCCTTCACGGCGCCTTCGCTGGCAGCGTCCACGTGAATGGTCACGGCGCGGGCGATGTCGCCGCTGCCGAGCAGCTTCACGGGGCGGTTCTTGCGGCGCACGAGGCCCGCGAGTTCCAGCACGTTGCGGTCGATGGTAGCGTCCTCGATGTTCGCCAGCTGCGCCAGGTTCACGACTTCGAACGTCACGCCGACGTTGTTGAAGCCGCGCTTGGGCAGGCGGGCGATCAGGCGGCTTCGGCCACCTTCGAAGAAGCTACCCTTGCCAGCGCCGCTGCGGCTCTTCTGGCCCTTGTGACCGCGACCGGCGGTCTTGTCGGTGCCACCGGGGCCGCGACCGACGCGCTTGCGGTTCTTGCGGCTGCCGGCGTTGGGCTTGAGTTCGTGAAGTTTCATTCTTGCACCTCCAGCAGGTGCTTGACGGTGTTCACCATGCCGCGCACGGCGGGGGTGTCACTGACCTCGCGGGTCTGGCCGATCTTCTTCAGGCCGAGCGCCTGGACGGTCTTCACCTGGTAGCCAGGGCGACCGATGACGCTGCGCTTCAGGGTGATTTTCACTGGGCGCCTCCGGTGGGCTGCACCTCGCCGCGCAGGGCACGGACCTGCTTGGCGGTGCGGAGGTTCTTCAGGCCGTCGAACACGGCGTAGGCGACGTTCACCTTGTTGCGGCTGCCCAGTTCCTTGGACAGCAGGTTGGTGATGCCGGCCAGTTCAGCGATGCTGCGGGGCACGGTGCCCGCGATCACGCCGGTACCGGGGCCTGCGGGCTTGAGCAGCACGCGGCTGGTGCTGTTCACACCCACGATGTCGTGGGGGATCGTGCCGTTCTCGACGGGCACCTGGATCATGTTCTTGCGGGCGATGCTCTTGGCCTTCTCGATGGCCACAGGCACTTCTTTCGCCTTGCCGATGCCCATGCCCACGCGACCGTTGCGGTCGCCCAGGATCACGAGTGCAGCGAAGCGGAAGCGGCGGCCGCCCTGGTAAGTCTTGCTCGTACGGTTAACGAACAGCATCTTCTCTTCGAATTCGCTGCTTTCGCGGTCCATACGGTCGTTACGTCGGTTAGAAGTCAAGGCCACCCTCCCGCGCCGCGTCGGCGAGCGCTTTCACGCGTCCGTGGTAGCGGTACTGACCACGGTCAAAAACAACCTTCTTGACGCCCTTGGCCAGAGCGGCTTCCGCGAGGGCCTTGCCCACGGCGGTGGCGGTGTCGGTCTTGGTGCCGGTCTTGACAGCGGCGCTGCTGGCGGCAGCCACGGTGACGCCTTTGCTGTCGTCGATGATCTGGGCGTAGATGTGCTTGCTGGAGCGGTACACACTGAGGCGCAGGCGATCTCCGGCGGCCTGCCGCACTTTGCGGCGGGCGCGGAGCTTGCGGCGCACGGTCGTCTGGGCAGCCATTATTTCTTCCCTTTCCCGCCGGTGGCGCCAGCCTTACCGGCCTTGAGGCTGATTTTCTCACCAGCGAAGCGCACACCCTTGCCGTGGTAGGCGTCGGGCTTGCGGACTTTACGGACGTTCGCGGCCACCTGACCGACGAGCTGCTTGTCGATGCCGCTCACGTCGATCTTGGTGGGTTCGGGCACGGCGAAGCTCACGCCGGCCGGGGGCTCGATCACGACGGGGTGGCTGTAACCGATGGTCAGTTCCAGGGCCTTCCCGGCGAGCTTGGCGCGGAAACCGACGCCCTTGAGCTCCAGGTTGATGGTGTAGCCGTCGCTGACACCCTTGACGGCGTTCGCCACGAGCGTGCGGGTCAGGCCGTGCAGGGCGCGGTGGCGCTGGGCGTCGCTGGGACGCTCGACGAGCAGCTGGTCGCCGTCCTGCTTGATGGTCAGTTCGGTGTTGTAGGGAACGGTCAGTTCGCCTTTGGGGCCCTTGACCTTGAAGACGCCGTCCTGGGCGCTCGTGGTCACGCCGTTCGGGACGGCGATGGGCTGTTTGCCAATTCGGGACATGGTCTGTCCTCCTTCTTCCTTAAGTTCGGCCTGCCCGCTGTGGGGGCCGAGGGGTCAGGTGAGATGCTCGCGCGCCGGGAATCCCTGTGGGGATTACCAGAGGACGCAGATGACTTCGCCGCCGACGCCCTGCTTGCGCGCGTCGCGGTCGGCCAGCAGGCCCTTGCTCGTGGAGACCACGGCCAGGCCCAGGCCACGCTGCACGCGGGGCAGGTTCTCGGCGCTCACGTACGCGCGGCGGCCGGGGCGGCTGATGCGCTCGATGTGCTTGATGACCTGCTCGCGCTTGGCGCCGTACTTCAGGGTCAGGCGCAGCACGTCGAACTTCTGGCCTTCGGGCAGCAGACGCTCGTAGCTGGCGACGTAGCCTTCGGCCACGAGCAGTTTGGCCAGCTGCTCTTTGAACTTGGAGGCCGGGACGTCCACGGTCTCCTTGTGGGTGCGCGTCGCGTTGCGGATGCGCGTGAGCATATCGGCGATGGGATCACTCAACATGTAGCCTCCATGGGCTGGTGTTGATCCGGGCTGGTTCCCCGTAGGGGCCTGGTCCCGGCAGGTGGCCCGGCCCCAGGCAAGCTGGCGGTCGGGCGCGGTTCTCCCCAAGTGGAAGCGGGGGCCACAAGGTGGCGCGTCTCTTCTGTTGGGTCTTCACCACCACCGGACGATGACCTCTCAAGGCGACAGGTTCGTATCCGGGGGGCACTGCGTCCGTTCCTTTTTCAAGGCACGGCAACTTGGGAGTGTATCAGGTCTGGGCGGCCGCCACAAGACGGGACGCACAAGTCTGGATGGCCGCGCGGGCCAACGCAAAAGACCTCCCGCGTGGGGAGGCCTTGGGGGGTGTCAGCTGATTACCAGCTGGCTTTCTTCACGCCGGGCAGTTCGCCCTTGTGCGCCATCTCGCGGATGCAGATGCGGCACAGGCCGAAGAAGCGGTAGTACCCGCGGGCGCGACCGCAGCGGCTGCAGCGGTTGTAGTTCTGCACGGCGAACTTGTGGCCGCGCGCAGCTTTGACGACTTTCGAGGTGTTAGCCATTGTTCATCCGTCCTTATTTGCGGAAGGGCAGGCCCATGGCTTGCAGGAGCGCGCGGGCTTCTTCGTCCGTCTTCGCGGTGGTCACGATGGTGATGTCCATGCCGCGCACCTTGTCGACCATGTCGTAGGTGATTTCGGGGAAGATCAGCTGTTCTTTGATGCCCAGGTTGTAGTTGCCGCGGCCGTCGAAGGCGTTGGGGTTCACGCCCTTGAAGTCACGGATGCGGGGCAGGCCGATGTTGATCAGCTTTTCAAGGAACACGAACATGCGCTCGCCGCGCAGCGTGACCTTGATGCCCACGGGCATGCCCTGGCGAAGCTTGAAGTTGCTGATGCTCTTTTTCGCCTTGGTGACGATGGGCTTCTGCAGGGTGATCAGCGCCAGTTCCTTGGCGGCCTTGTCGATCGCCTTGGAGTCTTCCTTGGCGCTGCCGAGGCCTTCGTTGACGACGATCTTCTCGATGCGGGGCACGGCCATCACGCTGGAGTAGCCGAACTGCTGCATCATCGCAGGGCGGACCTGCTCGTTGTACTTGGTTTTCAGTTGCTGCATGGTGGGTTCCTTCGAGCGGTCTCCCAGTTTTTCAGAGAGCGCCGCTCAGGCCGCCGCGTGCCCACCGGGTGGTGGTGGGCGGCGGCCCGGAGTGGTCAGTCGATGTTCTTGCCGCTCGCGACGGCCACGCGGACTTTCTTGCCGTCCACGATGGTCTTCCGGATGCGGGTCGCCTTGCCGGTCTCGGGGTCCACGATGGACACCTTGCTGGCGTGCAGGGCCAGCTCGCGCTGTTCCTGGCCGCCCTGGGGGTTGGCGGGGCTGGGCTTGACGTTCTTGGTGACGAGGTTCACGCCTTCCACGACGACCTTCTGGTCGCGGGGCAGGGCAAGGAGAACCTTGCCGGTCTTGCCTTTGTGCTTGCCGCTCAGGACGATGACGGTGTCACCCTTCTTGATGTGCAGCTTGTCGTTGTGGTGGCTACCAGCGCTGGGACGGGGCATTACAGCACCTCCGGGGCCAGGGACACGATCTTCATGAAGCGGCGGTCGCGGAGTTCACGGGCGACCGGCCCGAAGACGCGGGTGCCGCGAGGCTCGCCCTGGTTGTTGATGATGACGGCGGCGTTCTTGTCGAAGCGGATGGTGCTGCCGTCGGCACGCTTGATGGCGTGGCTGGTGCGCACGACCACGGCCTTGACGACGTCGCCGGCTTTGACGGTGCCGCGGGGGGCGGCGTCCTTGACGGAAGCGACGATGATGTCACCCACGTGGGCGTAGCGCTTGTTGCCGCCGCCGCCGGTGGTGAGACCCTTGCCGCCGATGCCGCTGTTGAGCACGCGGATGCACATGATCTCGCGGGCGCCGCTGTTGTCCGCCACGTCGAGGCGGGACTGGGGCATGATCATGCTTTACCCCCCTCGGTTTCCACGGCGGTGGTCTCGATGCCGCGGGGACGCTCGATCAGCTTGGTGACCTTCCAGGTCTTGGTCTTGCTGATGGGACGCACGGCGATGATCTCGACGCGGTCACCGATCTTGTACTCGTTGTTCTCGTCGTGCGCAGCGTACTTGTGGCTGCGGGTGACGACCTTGCCGTACAGGGGGTGGGCGAACTTGCGTTCGACCTTCACGCTGACGGTCTTGTCGGCCTTGTCGCTGACGACGACGCCGGTAAAGGTCTTCTTCATGCCTGCTCCCCTTTGCTGCGCTCGCTCAGGATGGTGTTGAGCTGAGCCACTTCACGGCGGAGCTGCTTGACGCGGTGGGGCTGGGCGAGGTTGCCCACGGCCGCCTGGAAGCGCAGCTCCATCAGTTCCTTCTTGCGGCTGTCGATTTCCTTGGCGAAATCGGCGGCCTGCAGGTTACGCATATCACTGAGCTTCATCGTAGACCTCGCGCTTCACCATCTTGGTCTGGATGGGCAGCTTGTGACCGGCCAGGCGGAAGGCTTCCTTGGCCTGCTCTTCGGTCACGCCGGACACTTCGAACATCACGCGGCCGGGCTTGACGACACTGACCCAGTACTCCACGGCGCCTTTACCTTTACCCATTCGGGTTTCGGCGGGCTTCTTGGTGACGGGCTTGTCGGGGAAGATGCGGATGTAGATCTTACCGCCGCGGCGGAAGTGGCGGCTCATCACGATGCGGCACGCCTCGATCTGGTTGCTCTTGATCCACGCGGGTTCCAGGGCGATCAGGCCGAAGTCGCCGAACGCGACGTAGTCGCCGCCCTTGGCGTCACCGGTCATCCGGCCGCGGTGCTGTTTACGGAACTTGGTGCGCTTGGGAAGAAGCATCACTCACCTCCGGGGCGGCGCCGCGCGGCGGGGCGGCGGCGGTTGGGGCGGTCACCGTCTTCACGGCGGCGCTCGTCGTTGCGGCGCTGGGGACGGGCGTAGGTTTCGGTCTTGCCGCCGATGACTTCACCGGTGAAGACCATGACCTTGATGCCCAGGCTGCCGTAGGTGGTCTCGGCGCGGGCGGTGCCGTAGTCAATGTCGGCGCGCAGGGTGTGCAGGGGCACGCGGCCTTCGCGGACCATCTCGGTGCGGGCCTGCTCGGCGCCGCCGAGGCGGCCGGACAGGATGATCTTGACGCCGCGGGCGCCGGATTCCATCACGCGCTGGGCGGCCTGCTTCATGGCGCGGCGGAACGCGAAGCGGCGTTCGATCTGCTCGGCGATGCGCAGGGCGACCAGGGGCGCGCTGATGTTGGGGTTGGGGATCTCGGCGACGTTCACGGCCACGGTGCCAGCGGACACGAGGCGCTCAATGTCCTGGCGGAGTTCCTTGATGGACTCCCCGCCCTTGCCGATCACGATGCCGGGTTTCGCGGCGCTGATGATCACGTTGACCTGCTGGCCGGCGCGTTCGATCTCGATGCGCGCGATGCCGGCGGCGTTCAGCTTGCGCTGGACGAGCTTGCGGATCTTCTCGTCTTCCTTCAGCAGGCTGGCGTACTGCTTCTTACCGGCGTACCAGCGGCTGTTCCACGTGCGGGTGATGCCCAGGCGGAAGCCGTTCGGGTTGATCTTGTTACCCATTACTTGTTCCCCTTCTCGCCCACGACGATGGTGATGTGGCTGGTGCGCTTCTTGATGATGTTCGCGCTGCCACGGGCGCGGGGGATCAGGCGCTTGAGGGTCGGGCCGGCGTCCACGTACGCGGCGGTGATGACCAGACGGTCCTCGAGCATGTTGTCGTTGTGCAGCGCGTTGTGCTTGGCGCTGTTCAGGACTTTCGCGACGGGTTCGCTGGCGGCGCGGGGGATGAAGCGCAGCAGGTCCTCGGCGTCACGGACGCTCTTGCCACGGATCACGTCGACGACCAGGCGCACCTTGCGGGGGCTGATGCGGACGTACTTGGCGATGGCCTTGCCGGGCGTGCGCAGCTTCTGCTGCTGCTTGCGCTGCTTCTTGTTGCGGAATTCAGGAGCGGTCATTTCTTCTTGCTCCCCTTAGCGTTCTTGTCAGCGCCGTGGCCGCGGTAGTTGCGGGTGGGGCTGAATTCGCCGAGCTTGTGGCCGATCATCTGCTCGTTCACGAAGACGGGCACGTGCTGCTTGCCGTTGTGCACGGCGATGGTGTGACCGATCATTTCGGGAACGATGGTGGAGCGGCGGCTCCAGGTCTTGATGACGCGCTTGTCCTTCTTTTCGTTCTGGACGTCGACCTTCTTCAGGAGGTGGTCATCCACGAACGGGCCCTTCTTGAGGCTACGGGGCATGTCCTACCCTCCCTTACTTCCCGCCGCGGCGGGTGATGATGAAGCGGTCGCTGTTCTTGCGCTTCTTGCGGGTCTTCAGGCCCTTGGCGGGCTGGCCCCAGGGGCTGACGGGCACGCGGCCCGCGCCGGTACGGCCTTCACCACCGCCGTGGGGGTGATCCACGGGGTTCATGGCGCTACCACGCTGGTGGGGCTTGCGCCCGAGCCAGCGGCTGCGGCCGGCCTTACCGATGTTGATGTTCTTGTGCTCGGCGTTGCCGACGGCACCGATGGTGGCGTAGCACTCGCTGTGCACGCGGCGGAGTTCGCCGCTGGGCAGACGCAGGATGACGTAGTCGCCTTCCTTGCCCTGCACCTGAATGCTGGTGCCGGCGCTGCGGGCGAGCTGGGCGCCCTTACCGGGGATTAGTTCGACGCTGTGCACGACGGCACCGACGGGCACGAAGCGCAGGGGCAGCGCGTTGCCGAGCTTGGGTTCGGCTTCGGGGCCGGCGTTCACCATGGCGCCGACCTGCAGGCCTTCGGGCGCAAGCACGTAGCGCTTCTCGCCGTCGACGTAGTTCAGCAGGGCGATGCGGGCGCTGCGGTTGGGATCGTACTCAATCGCGGCGACCTTGGCGGGCACGCCGGCCTTGTCGCGGCGCTTGAAGTCGATGATGCGGTACAGGCGCTTGTGACCGCCGCCGATGAAGCGGCTGGTGATGCGGCCGCGGTTGTTACGGCCACCGGTCTTGGGGAGCGCCTCGGTGAGCGCCTTTTCGGGGCGCTTTTTGGTCAGTCCGCTGAAGTCCGCAGTCGTCATGTGGCGACGGCTGGGGGTGTAGGGACGGTATTTCTTGACGGCCATGTTCAATCTCTCCTTAGGCCTGGCCTTCAAGGGCGGCGATGGTCTGGCCGTCGGCGAGGCGCACGATGGCCTTCTTGCGGTCGGCGCGGTGGCCCATGAAGCGGCCGACGCGCTTGCGCTTGCCGGGGACGTTCATGGTGCTGATGCCGATCACGGTCACGCCGAAGGCTTTCTGGATGGCGCCCTTGATCTCGGTCTTGGTGGCCTTGGGGCTGACCCAGAAGGAGTACACGCCGCGTTCCATGCCAGCGTAGGCTTTCTCGCTGATCACGGGGGCCTGGATGATGTCGTAGTGGCTCATGCCTCTTCCCCTTCCTGCGCGGGCTCGAGAACGACCGCGTCGATCACCAGGCGCTCGTGGCGCAGGATGTCGTAGGCGTTCAGGCCGGCGACGGGCAGCACGGTGGCCCAGGCGACGTTACGGGCGGCCTGGCGGGTCGCGGCGTCATCGGTCACGATGAGCACGCGCTCGCTGCCGTCCATGCCGTTTTCTTTGGCCCAGGCGACGAAGTTCTTGGTCTTGCCGTCCTGGTCGTAACCGTCGACGGCGATCAGCTTGCCGGCTTCCTGGCGCGCGGCCAGGGCCATGGCGAGGCCCAGCTGACGGACCTTGCGGGGCAGGGTGTAGCTGTAGCTGCGGGGCTTGGGGCCGAAGGCCACGCCGCCGCCCACGAAGCTGGGGACGCTGCGGTCGCCGTGACGGGCGTTACCGGTGCCTTTCTGACCGTACATTTTCTTGCCGGTCTTGCTGACTTCCGCGCGGGTCTTGGTGCTGGCCGTGCCGCGGCGGCGGCTGGCGAGCTGCCAGGTGACGACGTCGTGCAGGACGCCGCTGTTCACTTCCGGCAGTTCGAGGTCGATGGTGCGGCCCCCGTTCTTGCCGATGACGTTGATCTGCGCCATGTGTTACTTGCCTCCCTTGGCGGCCTGACGCAGGACAACGAGGCCACCGTTGGCGCCGGGGATTGCACCCTTGACCAGGATGATGTTCTCGTCAGCGCGGATCTCGACCACTTCGAGGTTCTGGACGGTGATGCGCTCCATGCCCATGTGGCCGGCCATGCGCTTGCCTTTGTACACGCGGCCGGGCGTCTTGCGCTGGCCGATCGAGCCGGGGCGGCGGTGCCACTTCTTGGAACCGTGGCTGGCGGGGCCGCCCTTGAAGTTCCAGCGCTTCATGACGCCCTGGAAGCCTTTACCCTTGCTGGTGCCGGTCGCGTCGATCTTCTCGCCTTCGGCGAAGATGTCGATGCTGACGGTGTCGCCTTCGGGGCTGAAGTCGCGGAATTCACGCAGGAAGCGCACGGGGCTGACCCCGGCCTTCTTGAAGTGACCGGCTTCGGGCTTGTTGACGCTCTTCTCGCGCTTGGGCGCGTAGCCGATCTGCACGGCCTCGTAGCCGTCGGTCTGCTTGCTCTTGCGCTGCACGACGGGGCAGGGGCCGGCCAGCACGACGGTCACGGGAATGGCCTTGTCGCCCTTCCAGATCTGGGTCATGCCGATCTTGGTGCCGAGGATGCCCTTCATGCGCGGCCTCCCACCGTCTTGATCTCGATGTCCACACCGGTGGGCAGGTCGAGGGTCATGAGGCTGTCAATCGTCTTCTTGGTGGGGTTCATGATGTCCACCAGACGGTTGTGGGTGCGGATCTCGAAGTGCTCGCGGCTGTCCTTGTTCACGAAGGGGGAGCGCAGGACGCAGAAGCGGCGGATGCGGGTGGGGAGGGGCACGGGGCCGCTCACGTCGGCGCCGGTGCGGCGCACGGTGTCCACGATCTTGCTGGCGGACTGATCCAGCGCCTTGTGGTCAAAGCCACGCAGTTTGATACGGATCTTGGGGGCAACCATGTCTATTACTCCAGGACCTTGGCGACGACGCCGGCGCCGACGGTGCGGCCACCTTCGCGGATCGCGAAGCGCAGACCTTCTTCCATCGCGATCGGCTTGATCAGTTCCACCACGAACGTGATGTTGTCACCAGGCATCACCATTTCCACGCCTTCGGGCAGTTCCACC